>DASXLA010000087.1:0-66896 GCA_036496505.1 Candidatus Acidiferrum sp.
GAAGGACCCGGCTCATGCGCTCGGGCCTCCGGAGTCCAGGTCTGCGGCCGGGGCACTGATTCCGGTGAGGCGGAGAAAGACCTCTTCGAGATTTGAGGTCCCGGTTTGGCGTTTTAATTCGGACGGCGTGTCGCAAGCAAGCAGGCAGCCGGAGTCAATGACGGCGATGCGATCGGCGAGAAACTCAATTTCCGCGAGGGTGTGCGAAGCGAAGAGCAAAGAAGTTTCGCCGCCGCGGAGAATTTCGGATTTGAGGAAGCGGCGAAATTCCAGCGCGCCGATGGCGTCCAGGCTGCGGGTAGGCTCATCGAGCAGCACCACGGGCGGGCGGTGCAGCAGCGCGCGCACCAGGCTGAGTCGCTGCACAGTGCCGGTGGACAGGGTACGCACCTGGCGATCCAGAGATTCCTGAATGCGGAATTGCGCGGCGAGTTCGGAGATGCGCTGTTCCGCAGCGGCGGGGGTCATCAGATTCAGGCGGCCGAAGAAGCGAAGATTCTGGCGAGCAGTCAATCGCGGATAGAAGCCGCTGTCGGAACCGGCGTGATAGCCGAGCCTGCGGCGTACTTCGCGAGATTCCTTGGTGGAATCGAAGCCGGCAACGCGCGCAGCCCCGCTGGTGGGCAGCAGCAAGGTGGCGATAATGCGCAACAGCGTGGATTTCCCGGCGCCGTTTACGCCCAGAAGGCCGAGCGCTTCGCCTTCGCGAACTTCAAAGGAGACGCCGGCGAGAGCACGGGAAGTAGGCTTGGCGAAGGGCTGCAACATCGCGCGCCATCCGCTGCCGGGAGGAGGAAACGATTTTTCGAGCCGTTCAACAGCGATGGCGATCTCTCGCACGCAGCAATTTATAGCTTGTCTCCAGGCCGAACACAAACGCGCGCGGAGAAAATTAATGGGATGCAACCCAAGGAGACCCGGCTATATTGTGTTATCGGCTGCAGTTCATTCTGATCCTTGCACGGCAGGCGCGGAGACTTGGAGCCCACACTGTCAGACTCGCGTCCGATCCACGGCACAAAAAATAAATTGGGTGGGGAGCCTTCCGCGGAATGGGCGGCGCTGCTGGAGTGCGTTTTGCCGCAGGTTGATGTGTTGCGGTTGCGCGAGCTTTTTCGCAGGGTGTCCTGGCCGGCGCTGGTGAGGCTGGCCGAGGACCACAGCGTGATCGCGCTGCTGGCCGGAGCGGTGCGGCGCGTCGAAGAGGTGGGCGCCGCGGAGCCGAGTGTAGTGCCGGCGGATGCGGCGCAACAGATTCGTGAGCTGCATCGCGCGCAAGTACTTTCCACGTTGAAAATGACTGCGGAGTTATTTCGCCTGGTGGATTTGGCTCGCGGTGCCAGATTGGACAGCGTGCTGCTCAAGGGTCCCACGCTCGCGCTGCGCGCTTACGGCGACACCGGAGCGCGACATTACGGCGACCTGGATTTTCTAGTGCGCCAGAAAGATATTCTGCGCGCCACGGAACTGATGATCTCCGCCGGATACCGTCCGGAGATTCCCGCGGAGGCCATCCGCGCGGAGAAAATTCCCGGGCAATATCTATTCGTGCGAACCGCCGCGCCGCTGCTGATCGAGTTTCACACCGAGCGCACCATGCGATATTTTCCTCGAGGCTTGCCGATCGAGGATTTTTTTGCGAGGCGGCAACACGTGAGGATCGACGATCATGAAATTCCGGCTCTATCGCTGGAGGATGAGCTGGTGCTGATTTGCATTCACGGCGCCAAACATCTGTGGGAGCGGTTAACGCTGGTTGCAGACGTGGCGGGATATGTGAGCCGGCAGAGCGGCCTGGACTGGGAGCGCGGCTTTGCGACGGCGCGGAGTATCGGCGCGGAATGCATGTTGAACACGGGATTGCTGCTGGCGCGGAATCTGCTTGAAACTCCGGTGCCTCGGGGAATCGGCCAGCGTGTGGAAGCTGACGCAGCGGCTGTGCACCTGGCAGAGCAAATTGCCGGCTGGCTGCCTGCGGCAGGCCAGCAGCTTCCAGGCCTGTTTGCGCGAGCGCTGTTTCGGATGCGCATGAGGGGTAGCGCAGCTTCGGGACTGGGGTACCTGTTGCGGCTCACGTTCTCGCCGACGCAGGAGGATTGGTCCGGAGCCGACGGGCGAACGAGCGGAGCAGGTTTCGCGTCGTTGCGGAGACCGATGCGACTGGCGAAAAAATATCGCAGCGGAGAAAAGGAACGGTAAGCTGGTCCGGCGAGAGAAAGTAAATTTTCCCGCGAGCTTTCAATGATAAAAGCCCGGGCGCTTTCGCGACCGGGCTTTTTTGCTTAACTCGAAGACTGCCGGCTAGATATTGGTGCGGCGGCTGATCAGGCGCTTGGTTCTTGCCGCGGGCGCGGGTAACTCCACGCTGAGCGACACTTCGTGTTTATCGCGGAGAACGCCAAGTTTCACGGTGCGGTTCTTGGCGCTGGTATCCTTGTCCTTATCCTTATCGTCATCTCGCGCAGAAAGCTTCTGGCGCAGGTCACCGACGGAGCGAATGCGTTCGCCGTTCAAGGAGGTAATCACATCGCCGGCCTTGAGACCGGCCTTGTCCGCGGCGGAACCGGAACTGACCGAACGCACCAGAATGCCTTCACCTTCAGGGGCGCCAAAGAAATTTCCCAGTTGCCCATTGAGGTCTTCGGCGTCGATGCCCAG
Source organism: Candidatus Acidiferrum sp. (assembly GCA_036496505.1). Classification (GTDB taxonomy): domain Bacteria; phylum Acidobacteriota; class Terriglobia; order Acidiferrales; family UBA7541; genus Acidiferrum. Next base: position 2,659 of record DASXLA010000087.1, read on the forward strand.
TCGCGGGCGGGCGGCGAAAAGAACCGGGCCATCCATGTCAATGGAGGGTACGCCCGGCACTTCGGCTACTTCCGGCAGATCGGGCATATCCGGCATCTCGGGCAATTCCGGAAGGCGATAGGCAAAGTTGCCCGGCCTGGCGGTCATCATGCCGCGACGCATTCCCTCCGACTTGCCGAGCGTGGCGGTGAGGGTCTGCGAGTGTGCGTCCCGCCAGACGGCGAGTTTCACTTCGCGCCCCGCGGGAATCTCACGAATCATGCGGCGGAATTGCACCGCGCCTTCGACGTGCTGGCCGTTCACTTCGGTGACCACGTCATTTTTCTTCAGGCCAGCTTTCGCCGCCGGGCTATCGGGGGCAATCGTGCCGAGCACGACGCCACGTTCGGCAGGCAGTTTTAGTTCCTTGGCTCGTTCGGCGTTCACTTCCTCGGTTTCAACGCCTAAATAGCTGCCGCCTTCATCTCCGAAGGCGAAATGAAACACACGCGCATCCGGGCCAGGCATTTCCCGGGTCTCGCCCTGTTGCTGATTGCCTGATTCCTGGGTGCGCACTTCCTGCAGGCGAGGAGCAGCGGCGTATCCCGGTATGGCAATCAGGGCTGCGCCAAGCACGGCAACGCCGGCCATGGTCCAATTCTTCTTATTCATCAGTGTTCCTCCCGGAGCGATGAGCTCCTAAACAAAATCTCATCCAGTGAACTTAGACGCGGGAAAATCTAAACCGTTGAGCGCAACACTGCAAGGCGAATCCCGCCGTTCACGGTATGCAGATGGATGGGTGGGCCGCCCCTGCCGAGCTTGCCGTGTATTTCGCGAGGGTGCAGGGTGGAGCCCAGGGCCATTGGCAATTCCGAATAAAAATTTCCGTTGAGGCAGCGAGCCTCGACGTCGGCCTGGGTATCGGAAGGGATGGCCAGCAACAGCGAGCCGTTGGTGGTCTCCGCGGTGGCCTCGCCCTTGTCGCCATGCGCGGCATCGATATGCACGAGCTCCAGATGGACGTTGCCGTTGGTGGTGTGCGCATGGATGGCCCCGGCGCCATCATAGACTTCGATGTTGCCGTTTACGGTGCGCAAATCTTCGATGGCATCGACGCCGGCGATGCGCAAGGTGCCATTCACGGTGCCGAGATGCTCGACGCGCGCGCCATGGGGGACGTGAATGACGTATTCCACGGCGACCTCCACGCCTTCATTCTGGGGATAGCGAGTGACTACGGAAACGGCGCGGGGTTTCGCGTCGACCTCGATAGAGACGCGCTCGAGGTCCGATTCGCGGACCTTGGCGGTTTTGACGGCGTGAACTTCGATGGCGTCGCGATCCCAGCCGTCGACTTCCACGGTGCCGTTCACGTTTTGCAATTCAAAGGAGCCGCCGGGCTGCAGCGGATAACTCTGATCAAAATCCTTGCTGATGGCGAAACCAGAAGCGGCGCAAGCGGCCGCCGCTACACCCAGAACCAAAGCTGCGCGCAACGTGTGACGAAGCATGGATTTATCCCCCCTCGAGTTTTGTGACTGACCCGGACCCGAAAAGCGAAACGGCCTGAACGCGAACAACACTTCCCTTTCCAGAACGTGCGGCGTCCCCACGCCGCGAATCAGTTCATCTGAAAATTAAAGGTCACCGTGGAAATCACTTCGACAGGCTTGCCGTTGATCCACGCCGGTTTCCCGCGCCAATGCTTGACCGCGGTAATCGCGGAATCGGCCAGCACCGGCTCGCCCTGGAGCAATTTCAAAACTTCTACGCGCCCGTCTTTGGCCACGCGCACCTGCAATTTGACCACGCCCTGAATGCCCACGCGCTGCGCAAGCTCGGGATAAACGGGATGGGGAGAAAAGGTCAGGCGATTGCGAAAATCGTCGGGGTCTTCGCGCAGACCGCCGGTGACGGCCACTTCCAGCCTACCGACCCAACTCTCGAGCCAATCGCGCTGCGCATCGGCTTGCGCGCCTTCAGGCTGGACATTGGCTGCAGGGGCTGCGGGGGGCGCGGCGACCCACGCCGACTGTGCCACTTCCACAACACGCAGGCGCTCCTGCTGTTCGCGAATGCGCGATTCGCGGAGCGAGGGGTCCGAATCGAGAAACTGCAAGCGGATTTTTCCGGCAGTGGTGCGCAGCTTGAGCGGAATGCCGCCACCATTCAGCACGCCGATAGCGTGGACAGGGCCGGGGCCGCCGGTCGAGTCGGATTGAAAATTCAGATGGAGAGCAGGGTCGGCTTCGATGCGGTGCTGGCCGCCATTGGTGACGATGGCATCGATGTTGGCGGCGAGATTGCGCGGCAGGAAGACCACGATATCGCCGTTTCCGGAGGCGAGCTGCGAGGCGCCCGCAAGTTGCACGGTGGCGACACGCGGGACGACGGGGCCACCGTAAGAGTGCCGCTCGGATTCATCCTCGGGCAATCCTTCAGGATTAATCCACGCGGTGATGGTGCCATCGGCAGTGGCAGCGCGCACCGCGCCAGCCACACGCGTGAGGCAAATGCTGCCGCCACTGGATTCCACTTCCATGGGCCCGGAGACGTACATGATGCGAATGCCACCGCCGCCCGTCTGCGCGCGAACGGAGCCGCGCACTTCGCCGAAATCAATCTGGCCGCCACCGGTGCGCACGTTGACAAAGTTTCCCGCGTGTCCGACGGTAATATTTCCGCCGTCGGTTTCGAGGTCCGCGCGGCCATCAATCTTGCCCACACGGATGTGGCCGCCGCCACTGCGCAGCGTGGCATCACCGGAAACGTTGCCGACGTTGACGTGGCCGCCGCCGGTAAAGGCATTCAAATCTCCGGCAACGTCGAGCACCTGAATATGACCGCCTTCGGTGCGCAGCCTGGACATGGCGTGAGACTCGGCGGCGCCGCTCACGGTATGCGCGGCTTCCTGGAAAGCTCCTGTGCCGATTCTCCCGGTGTAGATGTTGCCGCCCTGAGTTGTTAGTGCAGCGGTGCCACCGACGTCCTGAGTTTCGATATCGCCGGCATCGGTCTTCACGTCAAGGCTGTATCCGGAGGGCACGGCCACTTCGAATTGCACCCAGAACTGCGCGCCGGAGGCCGACGCACGCATTCCCTGCGGCGGAAGCGCGCCTTCGATTTCAACGCCGGCAGCGGTGGCCCTGGCGCGCAGCGAGTATTTATCGAGCAAAGCCTGCGCCAGAGGGTTACGCGCGTCGGTCTCGATGTGCACTGAGTAGCGCACCATGGGAGCGTCGCCGGGTTTGAGGGAGGTGATGTGCACGGAGCCAAGATCGGCGTTGAGATGCAGCGTGAGCCCGTTCTTTGTTCCGAGCGTGCCGGTACGGTCTGCGGAGTAATGAGGCGTGGAGGGTTCGCCGGGCCAGGAGTATTCCAGTGCGGGATCGCTATCGGGGCCGAGAGTGCGCGCGGGAGAGGCCCAAGTTTGCACAGAGGAGGCGAGAAGGAAAGCTATGACGGGCAAAGAGCCGAGGAGCGCGGAGCGGCGCAAATCCATACCGCGTGTGCCTGCGCTCTTGCGATGGAACCGAAATTTCATGGCCGGCACAATTGCCCCGCTGGTCACTACTGAAGATCTCGCGGCCCAATCTGTCGCAAGGCAGCGGCGCTACGCAAGCGCACATAACGGTTGGGATCCCGCTTCTGCAATTCTTCCAGGGTGCGAATCACTTTTTCGACAGACGGGTTGGAAGCGCCGGCTTCAGCGGAAGGAGCCACAGGCGCGACCTGGGCGAGGGCCTCGGAATTCTCAGGAGCTTCCGCAAGGTCCGGTGCGGAGTCGTCCGCGGCGTTTTCCTGGCGCTCCAGCGAGCGCACCAGCATGTTGACGACTTCGACGCGCACGCCGGGATTGGAGTCATGCATCAGGGCATCGAGCAAAACTTGCCTGACGGCGTCATCGGAGCCTGAATCGCGAAGCGCTTCCAATGCTTTCATACGCACAGCGGGATTGGGATCCTTGCGCGCGGCGACGAGGAGGGCGCGGCGCACGCGCTGATCCCGCGCCTGGGTCTTGAGGGCATCGAGGCAATCGAGACGCACTCCGGCGTCGAAACGCGCGCCATTTTCGACCACGTAGGCCAGCACGCGGCGCATGTTGCTGTCGTCGGCGTTGCCGGAAAGCACCATGGGCTGCTCGGCGCGCAGTTGCAGTTGCACGGTGCCGGGCGCAGCGTTGGGCCAGGGCGAAAGATTGATTCCGGCCACGGCCATGTTTGCAAGCTGCTCATCAGTGAGCTTGGGCGAAGCCAAAACGTTTACGGCGCGGCCATTATTGTTTCCGGGCAAGCCACTCTGCAGCCAAGGGACGACTTCGGCACCGAGCAGGACGCCGAAGAAAACCAGCAGGGCTCCACTCCAGGCGGGCCGCAGAGCCATCCAGCGGCGGACCCAGCCGAAGGGCTGCCAGTGCTCTTGTGCGGGCCTGGCGGACATATCGTCGAGGGTTTCCGCGAGTTCGCTGCGGCACTGCGCCAGCAGCGCATCGGCGGAGTCGATTTCGCCGGCGACGGGATGCGCAGCGTCAATGGTCTTCCACAGCTCCAAATCTCCGGCAAGCTGCTCGGTGCAGGAGGCACAGACCGCAAGATGCTCGTCGATGAGCTTGCGCTCTTTTTCGCTGACTTCCTCGTAAGCGTAAAATACCAGAAAGGGCGCGATGTCCGCGCAGCGCGGATTGTTTTCCATGGCGCTCACCGCAATTCTCCCAATTCATGGCGCAGCTTGCGGGTGGCGCGGAACAACGAATTCTTCACGGTCTCTTCGGTGGTTCCCAGGGCGTCACCGATGGCACGCAGTTTCAATCCCTGATAATGCTTCATCTCGAAGACGATTCTTTCTCGCGGCGACAAACGCAGCATGGCGACAGCGATGCGTGCCTTGATTTCGAGACCAAACACGGTGCGCTCAGGATCAAGCGTGGGGCGGTGTTCGCGTTGGCGCTCGAAAAAGTCGGTAACGCCATCTTCGTGACGGCCGTAATTCGGCTCCGGGGACTGATCCTCGGGGCGCGCCTGGCGACGGCGCAAATGGTCGAGGCACACGTTGGTGACAATGCGGTAGAGCCAGGTATAAAAGCTGCACTCAAAGCGGAAGCGGTGCAGATTGCGATAGACCTTGAGGAAGGCTTCCTGGTAAACGTCGCGGGCGTCTTCAGGGCGCTTCATGAGATTCAACGCCAGACGCAACACATCGCGATCGTAGCGGCGAACAAGCTCCTCGAAGGCCGCGCGGTTGCCGACCTGAGCTTCCACCACGAGCGCCCGATCGTCGAGGTTCGGCAAAGAGCTCACCGCAGCTAAGGCAGCATTGGCGCTGCCCGGCCCGCCGGCGTCACCGGCCACAGCCAAAGCCCATCGTGGAAGCGACATGTTTCGCTTTCTGTTCGCGTGCCGCGGTGCGAGAAAAAGTGCTGTGGCGCGCGCCACAACACGATAAACCAAGATTCCTCATTCGGCCAACACGGAACACGCGTGTGACCACCCTGTTTGGACGTGCTACCACCATATGGGTGAGCATCGCTTCCCATGATAAGAACGCTGGCGAAGCAGGTTTTGTTTCGCTGAATTTATGGGGACGCAGGGGCGTCTGATGGGCTCTGACCCTGGCTGCGAGGGGTCACGCGGCGGTTGCGCATAGCCAGCAGGGGCCACGCCAGTAGAATCGCCAGGAGGACCAGGACGGCGTAGCCATTAGCACGATAAAAGGGAGCCGGTTGAGGGACGAGCCTGGACGCACCTGCCAGCAAGGAGGTGATGGCGGCGATCAAAAAGTAGCCCATCATGTTGAAGCGCACGACGCGGGTGACGCCGAGCACGAGCACGGCCAGGACTATGGCGCCCGCGAGGAACTGCTTGAGGAAATCGGCGGGCGTGCCCCAGTTGGAGCCGACAGTAGCCACGGCGGCGACGAGGAAAAGCAACAATTTCAACCAGGGCTGCTTGACGTAGACGGCCACAAAGGAAGCAGCAAGAGCCACGATGCCGGTATACATCAGCGCGCGGAACAACACGTTGCCGAAAATTGAAGCGACCGGGAGCCTAGCGTCAAAATCGCCGGCAAAGGAAGCCTCGACGGCACGATGCGCGGTGGGCCAGAAAAGGGAAACGGACGCGATGATACGGCTGAGGCCCACGAGCGCCGCCGACCCGCCCAAGCCCATCCATACGGCGTCGCGATAATACTGGCGAGGCATGTGCGTCCACGCCGGAATGTTACCCTCGCCGAACGCGCGCTTGGCAAAAAACCAGGCCATGCCGAAGAGGAGCACCACGCCAGAGAAATACACCAGGGCGCCAAGCAGGGCGCCGATGCCGATGCCCGCAAGCATGGTTCTGAAAGGAATGGCGGTCTGGTAGGCGTTCAGGAAGCTGGCAATACGGTTGCTGAAGGCAAAAATAATCACATAGCTTGCGAGGCCCCACATTCCCCACACGCCAAGGCGCCTCCACGGAATGGATTGCGCATCGGGGGAACGCAAATTTCTGAGAAAGATAATCACGGCGGTCACGAGCAGGCCGCCCAAAACCAAAACTGGTAGCACGATAGAGAGCAGGACGCGCGGCAGCGTCAACTCGCCCTGCTGGCGACGCCACTCGTCGGGAATTTTTATGTAGGTGCGGTAGTCGGATACCTCGTCACCCAGAACCTGCAATTCCATGCGGACGTAGGCATTCGAATTGGAATTTCCTTGCGTCTGCGCGGCAGTATCAAGCGGGCGATTTTGCTGCCAGGTCAAAGTGTGATCCACGCGATGGGGGCGCTTGTCGGACCTGGATTCAATGAGCGACCAGGAAGCTAAATCAACTTTTTTGGTGTCCTCAAGATATTTTTTCGCGCGTGCCACGGCATCGTCTTTGCTGAGCGAAGCTCCCGGAGCATCCTCGGCGAGAGTGTGATGCACGGAATGCAGCGAGCCGTCCGGTTTCAGAACGACGAGATATTCTTCGGGCTGGCTATCGCGAAAATAACGAGCGGTCCAGAGTGCTCCGGGCACTTGATGGTTATAAATGTTGTTGGCTGCGGCAACTCCGACGCGTTCCCGCAGGAATTCATTGGTTACCGGATCAGTGCGGTTGGTGAGCAGCACCGCGTGATAGAAAGAATTGGGATCGACGCCCCGCTGGCGAAGAACATCGTCGGCGCGACTGCGCGCGCCTTGGGCGTCAACGGAAAGCCTGAGGTAATCACCAATCGCCGGCTGTTTGACGCGCCAGGCAAGTGCGCCGCCGACAAGCAAGCATACTGCGAGCGAGCCAATCACCAGGTCGCTCTGGCCGTGGTAGCCGTGACGTGGAACAGCGACATTGCCTGGGAGGACGGGTTCCGCCGCAAAATCAATCTGCGGAGGCGGTTGCGCACTGTTCAACAAATCATCAACGGGCGCGAAATGTCCTCGCCGCAGATAAGCGATCCCCGAGAAGAGCAAAGGAGCCAACGCAGCCGCACCCACGATTATCCCGGAGACTTTGAAATAGAGGCTGTTGGACCGCACCAGCAGCAAGCCGACGAGCGAAGCGTCCACGGTGTAGTGCCAGATGAGCGTGGCGAGAATGCCCCAGCGCAGCATTACGATGCCGACGACGATACCGATGATGCCCACTTCGATGCCGCGGGTGTAGGCGGGCTCCTGCGGATATGCGCTGTGCAGGAAGCTCCAGGAAAATGCCGGCAAAATAATTGCGAGAACGCGCGATTTGGTCAAACGCTCTACGAAAGGAATGGCGAACATGCGGAAGAGAAATTCTTCGCTGGTGGCTGCGAGCATCCCAATGGCCACGCCGGCGATCCAGGGGAAAGCGGTATTCACTGCGTCGGAATAATTAATATCCTGTGGCGCCCAGATGCCTACTTTGCTGCCGAACATGTAGAAGGCCACGATGAAACCGATGTGCGCCGCGGCAAGCGAGAGGCCCACGACCGCGGCGGAGAAAAATTCCTTGGATTGCAGGCCGCGGAGAGTAAAGGCCTTATTCAGGCGCAAGCGGTTGGGCTGGGCCGCACGATACAGAGGCTCGGCGCCCGGCAGCACTAAAGTGACGGTGAGCGCAGTGCCGATGGCCATCAGGATAGCGGCGGCAATCTGCAGTGTGACGAAACTGCCGTAGGAATCGTGCGTATCATATCCGGCGCGAATCGATTGCCACTGGTTGAGCTGCATCAAGAAATAGAGGGCCGCGACCAGAGCGCCCAGTTTTATGGCGCCCATCCAATCGGCCTGGCCCTTGCGCCACAGCGAAATGCCCATCCAGAGAGCGCTGCCCATCAGGAAGATATACGGAATAATGGCAATTTCGTTGTACAGATTGTTCGTTGAACGCAGTTGTTTGTAACTACGCTCCCACGCTTCAGGTATCTTCAAAAATTCTTTGCTGTTGCCAATCTGGTCACCCTGAACCAACACATTCAAGCGATAAGGCGCGTCCTTGGCGCGAAAGCCCCGCTTTTCCCAGGTGAAGGACCAATCGAGCCGGTTCGGTCGTTTTGTGGAGTTGATTTCTTCAGGAAGCAGATCCCAGCCCGACTTTATGCCGAGCCTGGTATCGAGAAAATTTTCGGCGGTGTTCTGCGCAGCAGCGCGACTCAGCGTGGCGCCTGCCTGCGCTTCCGCGACGTGATGCTCGAAGCCAACAATCTGGCCGGCAGGACTGACGCGCAGGCGAAATTCCTCTTCCTGCTGGGGCTTGAAAAAACGCACGTCCCAATACCAGATGTTCAATTCGGAAGACATCAGGTGATTGGCTTCCGCCAGCCCAACCTGACGTTCGAGATAGGTTTTCGCGTCGTCGTCCACGTTAAAGACAATGGCCGATTGATAACTTGCGGCGTCTTCTCCCATGCTGGAGAGAAACTCTTTGGCGCGCGTCAACGCTTCACTGCGCGACACCTTGAAATTCACGGAAGCTTCGGGGAAGGCGCGAAAATAATATTTGTGCGCGAACAAGGCTCCCGCGATGCCCGCCAGCACCCAGAGCAGCAGCGCGCGCTTGTTGGCAGACGTCAGACGATCGGTGGACACGAAACCTCCCGGAATTTGGGCGGGAACATCTTATCTTTTTCTGACAGCGGATAAAGCGCCTTAGGGACGCAGCGGCGCTCTCACTCTAGGATACGCACTGAATGGGTGCAAGTTTCGGGGCGAGCGCAGCTTATCAGTGGGCAGGCTCCAGGCTACGAGGAACCTGGAAATGCGGTGGTATAAAGGTGGAAGAACATTGCCGGATATTGCCGTAACAGGCCAGGCAAAGAGATCAGACTTATACTGTAGTTTCAGAAGCCGGCTGCTATTTTCAGGGATAGCGCGTAGTTCGGAAGCGAAAATATCTTTCCACTGTGCCGACACAAACCCTCACCACTGAAGTCCGCATGATCAAGGGCGTTGGCCCGCAACGCGCGGAGTTGCTGGCCAAGCGGGGCATCCACACGCTCGAAGACCTGCTGACGTACCTGCCTTTCCGCTACGAAGATCGCATCCACTTTTCGAACATCAAGGATATTCAGCCCAACGGCATTTACACCATTCGAGTGCAGGTGATGAGCGGACAGGCGGTGCGTACCATGCGCGGCCGCGACGCCGTTTTTCACCTGCTGGTGCGCGACGCCACCGGACAACTGCCCTGCAAATTTTTTCACGGCGGATATCTGGAGGGCCGGCTCAAGCCGGGGCAATCGCTGATCCTGCACGGCAAAGCGGAGATCGACAAGCTGCGGCCGGCGCGGGTGGAAATGGTGAATCCGCAGATGGAGATGAGCAGCGACCAGATGGATTCCACCGAGGTGGGGCGCATCGTGCCGATTTACGAAGCGATCGGATCGTTCGGCTCGCGCGCCATTCGCAGGGCGATTTACGCCGCGCTGGAGTTGCTCGATCCGCACATGCCGGATGTGTTGCCGGCGGAATTGCGCGCGCGCCTATCGTATCCATGGCGGCGCGAAGCGCTGATGCATACACATTTTCCGCCGGCGGGAGAATCCATCGACGCGCTGAATACTTTTCGCTCGCCGGCGCAGCAGCGGCTGATCTTCGAAGAATTTTTCCTGTATCAACTGAGCCTGGGGCTGGACCGCAAAGCCGCGCGCAAGGAAAACGCCATCGCTTTTCGGCTGCGCGAGGACAATATTCGCGAAGCATTGAAGCGAATTTTGCCATTCAAGCCCACTGCGGCGCAGAAACGCGTTCTGGGGGAGATTGCCGCCGACCTGGAGAAGGCCGCGCCGATGAATCGCCTGCTGCAAGGCGACGTGGGCAGCGGCAAGACCATCATCGCGTTGCAGGCCGCGGTGATCGCCATCGAAAATGGTCTGCAGGCCGCGCTGATGGCACCGACGGAAATTCTTGCGGTGCAGCACTACCTGGCGGCGAAAAGAATTCTTGCGCCAGCGGGATACCGCGTGGAGTTGCTGATCAGCGGACTCAAGAGTCGGGATAAAGCCACGGTGCTCGAGAGCATTCGCTCCGGCGAAGCCAAGTTTGTGATTGGCACGCACGCGTTGATCGAAGATAACGTGGAGTTCGCGCGATTGGGTTTTGTAGCGGTCGACGAGCAACATCGCTTCGGCGTGCTGCAGCGGAAACGCCTGATGGACAAATCGCTGGCTCACGGCCACGCGCCGCACGTGCTGGTGCTTACCGCGACGCCCATTCCCCGGACGCTGTCGCTGACGTTATTTGGGGACCTGGATGTGTCGATCATCGACGAATTGCCTCCCGGCCGCACGCCCATTGAAACGCGCAAAACCACGGAGCCGCACCTGCCAAGCATTTGGGAATTTCTGCGTCGTGAAGTGGCTGCTGGTCACCAGGCCTATGTGGTTTATCCAGTGATCGAGGAGTCAAAACTGGAGTTGAAAGCCGCGATGGAGGAGTTCAAACGCCTGTCACGGGAGGTATTTCCAAAAATAAAGCTGGGGATTCTGCACGGGCGGCTTTCCAGTGAAGAAAAAGATGATGTGATGCAGCGCTTCCGCAGGAACGAAGTGCACATCCTGGTGGCAACCACGGTGGTGGAAGTGGGGGTGGACGTTCCCAACGCGACGGTGATGGTGATTGAGCATGCAGAGCGATTCGGGCTGTCGCAATTGCACCAACTGCGCGGACGCATCGGGCGCGGCGCGGCGAAATCTCACTGCATCCTGGTGGCGCCGCCGTACCTCACCGAAGAGGCACGCGCGCGTCTAGATACCATGGTGCGCACCGCCAACGGCTTCGAGATTGCCGAAACGGACTTGCTGCTGCGGGGACCGGGCGAATTTTTTGGCACGCGCCAGTCCGGGGACATGGGATTCCACATCGCCAATCCCTTGCGCGACCGCGAGCTGCTGGAATTGGCACGGCGCGAAGCGTTCGGGTTGGCGGATGATCCCGCGCGAACAGAAGAACTGCGTGGGGTATTGCATTCCCTGCCGCAACAATGGCAAAAGCGCTATCACCTGGCACGAATCGGCTAGGGCTTTTTGGGTAGCAACAAAAACATGCGCGTCATCGCCGGAACCTATCGCAGCCGCATCCTGAAGAGCCTGAAGGGTTCGGCACTGCGCCCAACCAGCGACCGGCTGCGCGAAACGCTCTTCAACGTGCTGGGCGCGGGAATTGCCGGGTCGCGCTTCCTAGATGTATTCGCCGGAACCGGCGCCGTGGGCATTGAAGCGCTTAGCCGGGGCGCCATGGAAGTGACCTTCATCGAAAATCATGCGCCGAGTGCCGCACTTATTCGCAAGAACCTCGCGTCTCTCGAGGCGAACACCGGAATAAACGTCATTTGCGAGGACGCGGTGCGCGCACTTACATCACTGAGAGGCAAGCGGAAGGGCGGCGGTGCCTTCGACTACATTTTCATCGACCCCCCTTATGCGGCGGAGGCGGATTATTTGCGCGTTCTAAATTATCTGGCGTCCGCGACGCTGGTGGCGAGCGGGGGAATTGTCGTCGTAGAGCATCGCAAGACTTTTGACCCGTCGGAATCTTTTGGCACGTTCAGGCGCGTTCGTTTGTTGCGCCAAGGCGATGCGGCACTGAGTTTTTACCGGCGAGATGAGGCCGGCCAAAATCAGTCGTAATTCAGGGAAAACCCTTGAACCGGCGGGCTCATCTATCTCCGGAAGCACTGTTTCAATGATTTTTGAGGGCATTGGGAATTCTGGATCGATCAGGCAGCACGCTATAATCGAGACTGCATGTCATTTGGCCAGGCCAGCAATTCACTCAGTCTTTTCGGGCAGCAGACCGCTGCTGCGCCCCTCGTGTCATCACCTGCGACGGAAGGCCCGCGGCTCGATGTGCGCTGGGGCAGTTTTCGCCAGAGCCTTGGAAGCAGCGTGCGCACGTTGCTGGTGGGGCCGCGCGCGCCCAGAAAATTCCTGAATGGCGAGTTTTTTCGTGATTGCTGGATTGAGGGGCGCATTCCAAGGGCAGCGGTGATCGCCGCAGCGCTTTGGCACGTGGTGTTCCTGGTGATGCCTTGGCCGGGGCTGCCGGCAGCGCGCAAAAATCCCGCGCTGGAAAATTTTCAGCTTACCTGGTCTGGACCGATCAACGACCTGCCGGCACTAAACATTCCCGGCCCGGTGGCCGAGCCGAGCCCGCGCGGCGATATCGCCAAACCTCTGGCGACACAAGGCGCCGATGCGTATCATCCGCGGCAGCGCATCTTCACCGACCCGGAGCACCCGACGCATCCGCGGCAAACGCTTATTAATACCGCTGCTCCGGCCTTGCCGCCAAAAATTCTGCCCAGTTTGCCGAATATTGTGGAGCTGGCGCCGGTGGCGGCACCTGCAAAACCGCGCATAGAACTCAACGAGCAAACACTCGCACAACTGCACCCGCGCGAGCACCGGGTTGCGACGGTGAAGACCGCACCGCTGCCGGACGTGCCGTCGATTGAGGCCGCTCCCGCGGACATCACCCTGGCGCCGTCAGCGAATGCGCCGGCACGACCGAAGCTGGAATTAAATGCCGGTGCCGCGCCGCGGGTTGCACAACAACGCGCACAACCGAATGACGCCGGCCCCGCGCCGGAGCTGGGGCGTCAAAATTCCGCGAGCGCGTCCACGCTCATCGCGCTTTCGGCGAGTCCGGGGCCTGTCGCACCGGCTGCGCCGCCGCAGGGAAATTTGGCCGCGCGCGTGGCTATTTCGCCCGAAGGTAAACAGCCGGGTACGCCCGGGGGCAGCGCGGCTGCGGTAAATGCCAATGGGGGCGCTGCCGGCACACCGAAAAGCCGCGGCGGAACGGCGGCCGGAAATTCCGCCACCAAAAGTTCCATGGCGGTGAGCATCAGCGGCGGCAACCCGGCGCCGAAAAATATGTCGGGCCTTGGCGGCAACCCTGTTCCGAAAATGGACGCGTCCGCTCCACACGGCTTTTCTTCCAAGATCGATACGCACGCGCGAATCGCGGACGCGCCGGAGCGCACCGGGCCGCCAAATTTTGCGGCGCTGCCGCCCGGCGCGAAACCCGAACAGGTGTTCGCGTCGAAAAAGGTTTACACGCTGCTGGTCAATATGCCGAACCTGAACAGCGCGACCGGCAGCTGGATTCTGCATTTTTCCGAACTGCGCGGTTCGAATTCCGGCCCGCACGTTAGCTTCGGTGACCTCGCCGGGCCCGCGCCGCTCAAAAAGAGCGATCCGAAATATCCGCCGATGTTGATTAATGAGCATGTGGAAGGCGAGGTCGTGCTCTACGCAGTGATTCGCGCGGATGGTTCGGTGGACAGCGTCGAACTGGTGCGCGGGCTCGACGAACAACTGGATGCCAACGCCATGGAAGCGCTAAGCCAGTGGAAATTCCGTCCGGCTTCGCGCCAGGGCGCACCCGTTGCCCTGGAAGCCATCGTGCACATACCGTTTCACGCTCCGGCAGAGGATCGCTAGGCGATTTTTTGTAGATCGGTCTTGGGTATTGTTACGCGGTGACGACTGCGATGAGCTTGTCGATGTCGCGCTCGGTATTGAAGAGGTGCGGTGATACCCGCAGATTTCCTTCGCGCAGGCTTACGAACACATTAGCCTCGCGCAGCTTCTCGTAGAGCGCGGCCGATTTTTCCGGCGTTCTTGCGGTAAAGCAGGCGTAAGGACCACGCCGCGCCGCATCCAGCGGACTGGCCGGGACGCAGCGATCCTTGGGCAGGCGGTCAAACATCATCTCCATCAACGCGCGATTGTGGGCCATCACCGTTTCCGGTTTCATGCGAAGCACAAATTCAAGGGACACCGCCCACGGCGCCAGATTGAAATAGCTTGCGGTTTCTGCGGAATCCCAGCGCCGCGCGCCCGGCGCCGCTCTTGGATCACTGAACACCAAGGATCCAAAATGGTTGGCACCCTCCGCGGCGGTCCAATAGAAAGGGCCGGGGCGCATCCTGGTGGAATGCTCGCTCTTGGCCCAGAAAAATCCCGTGCCGTACGGACCAAACAGCCACTTGTAGCCCGCGCTGACGACGAAGTCGACGCCGAGCTGCGTGACGTTCATGGGAATCGCGCCGCAGCACTGGCTCGCATCCAGCAACAACAATGCGCCTTGCGCGTGACAAGCGGCCGCGAGCTTCGCGGCGTCAATCATGGAGCCATCATCGAAGCGTGTCAGGCTCACGGAAACCAGTCTCGTCTTGGGGGAGAGCGCGGCAATCAAATCCTCCGCAGTGATGAAGCGATCGCTGGGGGCAACGATTTTCAGCGCGAGTCCTTCACGCTGCTCCATGGGGCGCCAAGTGGTGTATTGCAGCGGGAATTCGCCTTGGGCCGTGATGACCTTGTCTCCCGGTTTCCAGGAGATCCCGTACGCCACCGCGGACATACCGGTGCTCGCGCCGGTGGTCAGCGCGATTTCCTCTGGACGGGCGCCAATCAACTGCGCGATGGAAGCGCGAATGCGATTCGGCAAATCGAAGTAGACCTCGTCGGGAACGCGCTGCGGGAACTTTTTCCACTCGATGGCCGCTTGGGCGGCCTTGATTGAAGCTTTTGGCAAGGGCCCGTTGCCCGCGACATTGAGGTAGGTGGCGTTTTCAAATTCAAACCATTCTTCGCGCCAGTTGGTTTGAGTGGGGCTTGTCGTTGCGGTGGCCATGGATGCTCCTTTTGCGTGTTTCCATGAGATTGCGGGCGCGATCCTGACGATGCAAGGGCCAATATGGGCAGGACTCGTCGACGCAGTCTCACGCCGGACGCGGATTAGAAGTGGGTGCGCAGTTCGCGGAACGCCGGCAGAATCACCAGCTTTCCCGTACCCGCCAGCACCGGCTCGTGCTCCAGTTGCCAGGTATCCTGATGGGGGATGTACACGGCGTTCAGGCCAATCTTCATCGCCGGGTTGATGTCGCTGCGCGGGCTGTTGCCAATCATCCAACCGTGAGACTTCACGATTTTATGCTTGTGAATCAGCGTGCCGTAGGTGTCGTGATCCTTTTCGGGCACAATCTCGATAAATTCAAAAAAGCCCTGCAGGCCGGAACGTTCCACCTTGGCGGCCTGCTCAGCGGGTTCGCCTTTGGTAAATAAAATGAGGCGGTGCCGCTCCGTGAGATAGGCGAGCGTTTCGGGGACGCCGTCCAGAATCTTGGGCGGAGTGCGTTCCAGCTCCAGGACGCGCTCCTTGATAGTAGCCACGGTCTCGCGGCAGGCCATCTGCTCCGCCAGTTTCATGTAGGTCTCTTCCAGCGAGCGGCCGAAACAGCGCACCCCGTATCCATGCTGGCGGATATTTTTTCGTTCCGTTTCATTAAGAATGTGGCGAATGTAGGCGCGGGTGTAACCGCAGGATTCCACCATGGTGATGAAATCCTCGATCAGCCGCTCGAAAAACACATTGTTTTCCCAGAGGGTGTCGTCTGCGTCGATGAGAAGGGTGTGTCGTCGCATGATTCCGATTCTACCGTGTGATTCCTTCCGTGGCAGGCCGGAGCGGCATCAGGAGGCTTTGCGCTGGCCGGCGGCCAATTTTTCCAGCACGCTTCGCGCGTTTTTCTGAAGCTCGCCAAAGCGCGTGAGATAGGTTTGAAATTCCTGGTTCAATTCCTGTGCTTCATTGGGTCCAAGTTTGGTACGCAAAATCATGTCGCGTAATTTCACCGGGTGCGGAAGCAGCGCATCTTCCTGCAATTCTTCCAAAGCCAGTTTGGCGTCGTAGTGGTACATAAATGTCTCCGCAACGTCCAGTAAATCATTGTACTCGTTACCGGGGCGGATGTTAGCAGCCGTGGAATTTTTTGGAGGAGCGAGAGAATCAGGCCACGGCGGCGGCGGGAATGAATTCGTAGCGGTCAATCCTGGCAGCGATGCCCAGTTTACCGTTGTCGCCGGGATCGACGCGCACAACCATTCCGCGACAACGTATCTTCACATCGCCGGATTTCAAGACATCCTGGGGCAAAGTAATGACGAAGGCAATTTCGCGGCCGGCTTCAAAGGGCTGGGCGGCAAAAAAATAAAGCCCCCGGTAACTGACGTCACGCATATTCGCGGTCAATTCCGGGCCTTTATGTTCCCAGGGGAGGATGCTCAGTGGAAGGTTCATGGTAAATCGACGAGCTTCGCGACGCTCCGCTCCATTATCCATAGGACCCCTCGGCTGGCTGGAAAGCAGGAACGCTAACATCGAGCAAGACAAACTGCAATGCGAAAAAGGCAGTTTTTTGGCGCGACGGCGTATATCAGTTTGATATTTCCCGCGCTGTAAACTTGTTCTTGAAACTCGGCGTTCGCTTTTGCCAATTTCAGAACTTGGGTGTTTCAGTCCGGGACCTGCCCGTGACAAGCACTCACACTTGCGGTTAAATGAATCGCAATGGTGCTACGCCAGCACAGTGAAATGAGCCCGCACCACGATTCGCGGAACTTTTTTCTTTCCGGCCCGGTCGGACGCCTGGAAGCCATACTCTGGACCCCGCGGGGCATGACACCGCCGCCGCTGGCCGCACTGGTTTGCCATCCACACCCGCTTTTTGGCGGCACGATGCACCACAAAGTTGTTTTTCAGGCAGCCAAGTCCATCGATGCGTTGGGCGTTCCGGTTCTGCGCTTCAATTTTCGCGGCGCGGGGCTCAGTGCAGGGGTTCATGACCGTGGCGTCGGCGAGCGGGACGATGTGCAGACGGCATTGCACTTTCTGGACGAGGAATTCCCGGGTGTGCCTCTGCTGGTGGCGGGATTCAGTTTTGGATCGGTGGTCGGGTTGCGGGTGGGTTGCGAAAACAAGCAGGTCAAAGATTTGATTTCGCTGGGGCTGCCAGTGAATAACGCAGACGTTTCGTTTTTGTTCAACTGCCACAAGCCCAAGCTGTTCGTGCACGGCAGCGAGGACGAACACGGTGCCGTCAAGAAAGTCGAAGAGCTGGTCAACACACTACCGGGAGAAAACAGTTTCGTGGTGGTTCAGGGAGTCGATCACTTCTTCAGAGGTAAACTTCAGGAGTTGGATCAGGCCATCACCGCTTGGCTGAGCGGGCGGCTGCCCGATGCGGGAAGGTAGAGTGGAGGCCATTCCCTTTGGCACGAGCGCGCCGCAGCCGTCAGGCGCGTTCTCCGCGCGAGAAAAGTTTGCTGAACTGATCGACGGTCGCGGTGGGCACCTTGAGAAGCTTCGCATTTGCCCGCGCGTGCTCAGCGCGCGACATTCCCACCAGCGCGGTGGTAATTCCCGGTGCTGAGCGCACGAATTGCAATGCTCGTTCCGCGTCATTTTGCAAGCCCAGCGCTTCGGCCACAAATCCCGGCAGATTGGCGGCCACCTGGCCCTGCAACAAAGAGGCGCTGGCGACCAGGGCGACGTCCAGCTCATCCGCGGCTTCCATCACGGTTCTTTTGTGTCCGCCGACGATTTGATTTCCCAGCGTCAGCGCTTCGGTCATTCCCAAATTGAAGGGAAGCTGCACCAAACGGAAGCGATGCATACCACCGGCAATCTCCTGGGCAATCTGCACCAGATCGGCAAGCTGCATTGAGTCTCGCGCGCGCGGATCCTGGCGAAACGCGTTCCAAGTAGCCACGCCGTAATATTGAATTTCGCCGGCCACCACCGCCGATTCCAGAAAGGTGAAAGCCTCACGTATGCGCCCGAGAAAATCCGCCTTGGTGATCTCGGCAAGTTGCGTTTCCGGATTGTGCAAATAAAACACATCCACGACGTCTATGCCCATGTTTTGCAGGCTGCGTCCGAGCTGATTTTTCAGGAAGCGCGGCGACATACAATGGCCACCGCCGACGATTTCTTTCGCGTCGAGCACGCCCGGGTGGATGTATTCGCGGAAGAAATATTCGTTGGGGTCGGCAGGCATGCCACCCTCGGGCGTCAGAAAACCGGCTTTGGTGCAGAGCACGAGTTGATCGCGCGTAATGCCGGCGGCCTGTAACTGTACGAGCGCTTCTCCGATGTTGCGTTCGCTGCGCTGGAAGCGGTAATTGATGGCGGTATCGATGACGTTAATGCCGTTTTGCACGGCTTCGACGATGGCGGCGGTATAGGCGCGGTCGGTTTCCTCGTCGGCATTGCCCAGGTAGGTGCCAATCCCGAGCGAAGATAGCGCGAGGCGCTGCGCTTCGCGGAAGTGGCCCTCCGCAGCCGCAGGATATCGCGCGGCGTACTGCCGAGTTCCTTCTGGAGTGGCCGAGGTGGTCATCGAAATTCCAGCGCTCCTAGCGACGCAGTATAACAGTCCGCCGACGTTCTCACTTCGAGCCGGAGGCCTTGGGCGGCTCTGGCGCCGCCAGCAAACGCGAGCAGGCGCGGAGAATGCGGCGATATGGCCAGTCATTTTTCTCGCGAAAGAAAATCTCGCCGGTACGCGGATTACTGTAAAACCAGCGCGCCACCAGCCATAAGTGTTCGCTGAGCTCGGCCTTCGGCGCGACGACACCGGCGGACACGCTTGGAGCATTTGGCGGACCCGTCTCGCCCTGGAAACCTATCTCCATTTGTGAGGCGCCGTCCGCTGGCGCCAGCTCAAGGTAATTCCGGAAGATGTGCTCCGCAGAGCGCGGCTGGCTGGCAATTTCGCCGAATGGCAGAAAAAACGGCTCGCACAGCCTTCCACCCTGCACCCGGTAGGCCGCCACCACTTGTTCTTCCGCGCCCCTCTGCAAAATGACGGCGTCCAAAGCCTGAATGCGGCGGGCCAGCTCCGGCCGCCCACGCAAGACTTCGTCGAGCTTTTCCACTTTTTTGTGCAGTGTAGCGGCGCGCTCGAAATCCAGATCGTCGCTGGCACGCTCGCGTTCGCTCTCGAAGGCGGCGCGAAGCGATTCGCCGCTGGATTCCAAGAATTTTACGAAGCGCTGAACCTCGGCGTCATATTCCTCCTTGGAGCAACCCGCGAAGCACGGCGCCAGGCACATCTTCATCTCCGAATACAGGCAACCGGGGAACGACGGATCGCGGCGGATTTTTATCTGGCAGCGCCGAATCTTGAAAAAATCCAGCGCGCGGTTGGCAAAAGCGAGCGCAGCGCCGCGCGAAGGAAACGGGCCGTAGTATGTTCCGGCGCTTGGAGCGCCGGTGCTGTCCACGAAAATGTGGCGAGTCACGTAACATCGCGGATAGGCATTACGGAGGCTCACCTTGAGCACTGCGGGCGGGCGAAGGCGCAGGAGATCGCGGTAACGCTGCGGAAACAATTTTCGAGCGTGCTGATAATAGGTGAAAGTCTGCTCGAAAGTGGATCCGACGATCCGATAACGCACAGCCTGCGCAAGATGGCGAAGGTTCAATCGCTTGCTGGCGGGATCCGGCACGCCGAGCAAGCGTTGCAGCCTCCGACGCAAGTCTTGCGTGCGAATGAGCAGCGGCTCGGCGTTGGCATCGTTTAGGGCAACGAGGCAAACAGCCGGCTTGTCGGGCAGGGCGGAGAAAAACTCCTGATCGTTGGCGGCGTCAAATGCGAGGGAAACATCAAGTTCCAACACGAGTCCAGAATACTACGAGTCCGCGAGGTCTCCCGATGCGGAGCGGCTAGCCTTTCAATACCCAGGAGGCGATGACAAGCCGCTGAATCTCGCTCGTGCCTTCGTAAATTTCCGTGATGCGCGCGTCGCGGTAGTGGCGCTCGACCGGGTACTCGCGGCTGTAACCGTTGCCGCCATGAATCTGGATCGCTTTGTGCGTGACCCGCGTGGCCATTTCGCTGGCAAATAATTTGCACACGGCCGCTTCCATGCTGAAGCGTGCGCCGCTGTCCTGCTTCCATGCGGCCTTGCGAATCAGCAGGCGCGCCGCATCGATTTCTGTGGCCATATCCGCAAGCATGAATTGGATGGCCTGAAATTGCGAAATGGGATGCCCGAAGGCCATGCGCTCCTGCGAATATTTCAAAGCGGCCTCGAACGCGCCCTGGGCAATTCCCGTAGCCTGCGAAGCGATTCCAATCCGCCCGCCATCGAGCGTCGAGAGTGCGACCCTGTAGCCCTCGCCTTCATTGCCAATGCGATTGGCGGCCGGCACTTCGCAATCGGCAAAAATCAGTTCGCTGCACGCGGTGGCGCTGATGCTGAGTTTTTTTTCTTCCTTGCCGACGCGGAATCCGGGCGTGCCTTTCTCAATCACCAGCGCGGTGATGCCCTTTTCTCCCCTGGCCGGATCGGTGTTCACATACACGATGGCGGCATCCGCGGCACCGCCGTTGGTAATCCACGCTTTGGTGCCGTTCACAATATAGCGATCGCCCTTCAACACGGCTTTCGTTTGCAGAGCCGCGGCATTAGAGCCAGCTTGCGGCTCAGTCAGCGCGTAGCAACCGATCTTTTCTCCGCGCGCGAAGGGCAGCAGGAAGTTTTTCTTCTGTTCGGGGGTGCCGAAGCGATGAACGGGATCGCAGTACAGCGAATTCTGGACGGACAAAATCACGCCGGTAGAGGCGCAACAACGGGAAATCTCCTCGATCACGATGGTGTAGGCGATGTGATCGAACCCCGCACCACCTTCTTCTTCCGGCAGCGCTATGCCGGTCAAACCCAGTTCCGCCGCTTTCCTGAAAATGTCACGGGGAAAATGGCCGCTCTCGTCGAGTTCTCTGGCAAACGGCCGCACTTCCGATTCCGCAAACTCGCGAACGCTTTTTTGCAGCAGCAATTGCTCTTCGGTCAGTCGCAGGTCCACTTATGTTTCTCCGGGCGTTAAGACACTCAGCTCGCCGCCAGCGTTTTGCGCAAGCGCTCGTAAGTCACACGCAAATCTTCAGGATGTACGCGCGTTTCTCCGGTTACCGTCATAAAGTTGGTGTCGCCGAACCAACGGGGCAAAGCGTGCATGTGCAAATGGCCAGCGACTCCCGCGCCCGCTGCTTTTCCCAAGTTCATGCCCACGTTGATGCCATCGGGTTTGTAGTTCACGCCGAAAGCCTGCTCCACTCGGGCGGCCAGCTTCATCATTTCGCTAAGCGCTTCGGCATCGCACGAGCTCAATTCCGCCACGTGTGCGTACGGCACGATCATCACGTGCCCGGAGGTGTAGGGGTAGCGATTCAAGATGACGAAGACTTTTTTGCCGCGGTACACGATCAGCGACAGGGCGTCATCGTTGCGCGCCAGAGCATCGCAAAAGATGCACTCCGGCTGTTTTTCGTCATGCACCTGGACGATGTACGCATAGCGCCACGGCGACCATATGTAATCCATTCGTGCATCCTCAAATGAAGTTGATAAAGCTGGGACGGCAAGGCTTAAAAGAAACCACCGTCACCAAAGAATCGCGAGCCGGAGGCCGACCGCGCCCGGATTATGTGCGGGCTCTGGCCTCGATCAATCTGTTTGGACCCGGCCCCGACCATTTGCGCGACGAGATTTCCCCGGGAAGCTGAAGTCCTGGGCGACTGTTAGGAATGGGTAACGTCGCCCGGAGCAGAAGCGGCCGGCGCGGTTGAGGAGCCGCCTTCTGCGGCGTCGCCGTTCGAATTGTTCACAAAATCCTTCAGCTCTTTGCTGGGTTTGAAGAAGGGAATTTTCTTAGGCGGCACTTCCACTTTGGCACCGGTCTTGGGATTTCGCCCAATGCGGCCACGGCGTTGGCGCGTGCGAAAGCTGCCGAATCCGCGAATCTCGATTTTGTCGCCCTTCTGCAGGGCATCGATGATGCTCTCGAAGATGGTCTCCACGATGGTCTCGGACTCTTTTCGCGGAAGCTCGGAGATACGCAATACCTCTTCGATGAGGTCTGCCTTCGTCAATGTAGGATGCTTGGTCATAATCCCTATGCCTCATGGCCTCGCGGACCCGCTGCGAAGTCTCTGACCGCGTTGCGGCCCTCAAATGGATGTTTTGAAACGGTTTAGAGGGACAACCGCGTCTCTCTAGAGCACCCTTCCTATCACTAAAACGGTCCCCACGTAAATGAAATTGTCCAAATGGAATGTGGCCCGGCAATTCCTGTGGCGAACCAGCTAGCGTCCCAGCTTGGATTTCAGCGCGTCGCCAATGGTCGCCGTCGATGACGACTTGGAGGTGGAGGTCGATTTGTACTGATCGATCTCGCGCCGCTCCTGTTGTTTCACGGCCGCCCGGTAACTCAGCCCGATGCGCCGCGTTTCCGGGCTGATTTTCACAATTTTGAAATCGTACTCCTTGCCCGGCTCCAGCGGCCCGGCACTCTTCAACGGCCCCGTGGAGGTGCGGTGCATGGGGACGGGCCCTTCATCGCGCCGCCGCTTATGTTCTTCGATTTCGGTGTTGTGGCAGAGCGCCTCGATATTCTCGCCGAGCTCCACGAATGCGCCGAAGGTGGCGATGCGCGAAACTTTGCCCTTCACAATCTGACCGACCTTGTGGTGCTTGAACCAGTCACCCCAGATGTCATTAACCTGCTTGATGCCCAGGGAGACGCGGCGGTTTTCGGGATCGATCTTCAGGACTTTGGCGGTGACTTCGTCGCCCTTCTTGAAGACTTCGTGAGGATTTTTGACGCGGCCGGTCCAGCTCACGTCGCCAACATGCACCAGCCCGTCGAAGCCATCTTCGATCTCGACAAAAGCGCCAAACTCGGCAATGTTCCGAATTTTTCCGGTGACCACGGTGCCAACCGGATATTTCTCGGCGATGACCATCCACGGATCCGGCTGCGCCTGTTTGATGCCGAGGGAAACGCGGCGATCGCTGGGCTTGATGTCCAGCACCACCACATCGACTTCATCGCCGACTTTTACCAGCTTAGAAGGATGCGCCGGCTTCTTGTTCCAGCTCATTTCTGAAACGTGCACGAGACCCTCAATGCCCTGTTCCAGCTCCACGAACACGCCGTAGTCGACTACGCCGACGACCTTGCCCTTGACCTTGCCGCCCGCGGGATATTTCTCCGAAGCGTTCACCCAGGGATCGGGCATCAGCTGCTTAAGGCCCAGCGAAATGCGCTGTTTGTCCTTATCGAATTTGAGGATGACGACGTCCAGCTCCTGGTCTGGCTTGAGCACATCCGAAGGATGCTTCACGCGGCCCCAGCTCAGGTCGGTGAGGTGCAGCAGGCCATCGATGCCACCGAGATCCACGAAGGCGCCGTATTCCGTTACGTTTTTCACGTGCCCGTGAACGGTCTGGCCTTCTTTCAAGGACTCCATCAATTCAGCGCGCTTGGCGAGCTGGCCTTCTTCCAGGATGGCGCGGCGGCTGACCACCACATTGCCGCGACGGCGGTTCAGCTTGGTGATACGTACTTCCACATCCTGGCCCATCAAATCGTCGAGGTTCGCGGTCGGACGCAAATCGTATTGCGAGCCTGGAAGGAAGGCGCGCACGCCGATATCCACGACGAGGCCGCCCTTGATGCGATCCACCACTTTGCCGGTAACCGTTTCCTTGGCCTTGAACGCCGCTTCCAACTTTTCCCACATGCGGCGGCGCAGCACTTTCTGATACGAAAGGATCTCGAAGCCGTCCTTGCGTTCCCCGGTGCGCTGCACTTCGATTTTGGCGTTGGGTTCCGGACGTGGAATCTCCGTTTCGGAAAATTCCGCGGCGGGGATCAATCCTTCGGTCTTCTGGCCGGTATCGACTATTACTCCGTGTTCGGTGTAAGCCACCACGGTTACTTCGATAATCTCGCTCTGCGACGCGGCTTCCTGCTTCTCGTCGTACTGCTCCATCAACTTGCTCATCTCTTCCGAGCCTGCCGCTTCATCGGCCGCGCTGGCGGCTTCGACGTCTGAGGAGTGAGCAGCGGCGTCACCGCCGGCCGCATGGGCGGCGTCGGGAGAGGAACCGGCCTCGGTCGGAGCGCCCGTCGCGGTTTGCGAGGCGGAGTCTGGCGAGTTTCCGGCGGAAGGTTGGGATGAATCGCCGACGGCCTGCGGGACGGTCGACAGTGCGTCGCCTCGTGCCGCCTGGGTTACTTCGTTTGTCTGCTGGGGCGTTTCCGGTGTTGCTGACTCAGGGTTCGAATCCTTTGCAGCATTTTCGGCTTCCGGTGCAGGAGCCGCGGCTGCGGCTGATGTCGGGTTGTCGTGGTCAGAAAACATGGTTGAGGCCTCCGGGATAAAATCCCTGTTTAGTCGAAAAGATTCCTCGCAAGATCCTTACTGGATTGCTGTGCAAGGAGGTGGACCGTTCTGTTGGTCGCTTAGGAAAAGGTGCCGCGGGCGTCACTGCAAGCACTACCAAGGAGCAGAAATGTTACGAGGAACGCCGCAACCCAGAAAAAGCATACTCGCCGAATCAACCCGCTGTCAATGAATCGCCGATGCAGGGACTGGAGGAGAACCCGGTTCCACCTCTCTCACAAAATCACTTCGGAAAGTATTGTCGGAGCCTCTTCCAATCCTCGCGTTCCATCTTTTTTAACATCACAAAATTAGCCGCCTCATGCGCCGCCGGGTTCAGTTGTCGCACCGGCGGCCCCAGGCCTTCCTTCGGAGGAACCGCCATCGCAAAAGTCATTAAGCCGGTAAGGTGATGGCCGTGACACATCGTGCAGCGCGTCCTCTGCTTTACAACGAACGCCAGGCCTCCGCCCATTTCGTTCGCGGACGCGTAACTGTAGTCATTGCCTGCTGAGGGAAAATAAACCGCCTCGTCCTCCGCTTCTTCGACCAGAAATCCAGACCCAGCCTCGCGCAATAACCTCCGGCTAACCTCGTAGACCTCGATTCGCGTCTTCTCAATGGTCTCGTCCTGGAACACTCGCATCTGAAGGTCGGTTACGATCTTCGCCGGCTCTAGGTCGCCGTGCGTGTCTACCACCAGTGGCTGGATAACCAGCGCCACACCGTCCAACTGTCCGACCGCATCCCGTTCCTCTCGTCGGAAATCATTCAGGAACTTCCGCATGTCCTTCGGTCTGCGCCGAGGTCTCAGGAACACTCGCGTCACCCGCCGGTAATCGACGGATGCGTCATGCAGTCGATAGGGGAACCACTTCACTTCTACCCATCCGGCATCTCCAAACAAATCTGGCAGCGGATATTTCGCTTTCTTCATCGCATAATTATCGGGAAGAGTTCGAATCTCGTCCGGCGTAAGTGCAACCTTGCGCATCAAGCGCCCCAGCAGATCCAGCAATTCCAGTCTGTGCTGCGCCAGTTCGTGCTCTCCTTGCTGTTCATAGTGCTGATATCGAAAAAAAATGTCGTACGCCGACCACAGATCACTCTGCATCAGGGCCCGTGCTATCGCACTGCGCGTCGGCGTTTCGGCCAGGCCATCTTCAAGTGCTTTTTTGAAACCGGCGTAGGCCGGACCTTTCAACACCACGCGTATCCCGGCGTCCGACAAAAACGATGGGTATAGTGGATCGATCGCCCGGTCCCCGCTCTCATCACGCTCAAACGTGCGGGTGCTCCTTTCCAAGTGCATGAATCCCGTTTCAACCGCTTTTTCGAATGGAGCGGCTTCGGGAAAGTCGGCCGACAGGCACGCCGTCACTCGCCGCGAAAAAAGGTAATAGAAAATCCTGTTCCAGCTATCGTTGGGATTGTCGGAGTAAATCCTTTTCGGAGCTTCCGCAAGCCGTATCGAGGAGTGATCCGCCTCGGACGGCTTATCCACAGATTGCGACCCGTGACCTGCCGTCAGAGCCACCACCGCAATTCCAGCCACCAGCGTGCCAACTCGCTTCACGTTCAAGTTCCCACTTGCTAGCTTTGCGCCCGGCCGGCTTGGGTGCGTTCGCGGCGGAAATCCGGAGCGGTCACTTCGATGGTGCGGCACATTTCGTAAAGACGCGAACGCATTCTGCTTCCGATGCGTTGCTCCAGGGTATCCTCGCGTGACGCGGGAATGATGCGTCCACCCGGGAGCCGAGCGGGCTCGCCTTCCGAGACGGGATTATCCACATAGTTCGTGGTGATGATGGTAGTGCGGTTCTCGTTGTAGCGCGCATTCAGGACGATGCCTACAATGTCACGCACCCAGTCGGACGGCTTGGTCGCGCCCAGATCATCGAGCACCAGAATTTCCACGTTGCGCACCGGCTCCAGAATGCGCATCTCTGTGGACTCGCTTGCGGGGTTGTAGCTGGCCTGAA
Source organism: Candidatus Acidiferrum sp. (assembly GCA_036496505.1). Lineage (GTDB taxonomy): Bacteria > Acidobacteriota > Terriglobia > Acidiferrales > UBA7541 > Acidiferrum. The sequence continues at coordinate 29,078 of DASXLA010000087.1, forward strand.
TTTCCTTCAGCAATTCGCGGTAATCGCAAAAGAGTCCGCCATGCCCGCGGCGAATCAATTCCTTCAATGCGGCGACAGCGAGGTGTGTCTTGCCGACGCCCGAAGGTCCCATCAGCAGCAGGCCTTTTTCCGCCGCGCCCGGATAATCGCGCACAAATCCCTGCGCCAGCAACTTGGCCTGCTTCATGGACTGCGCGTGATGCGGCATCCAGGTTTTGCCGTCGGTCAGATCCGCGACATAACTCTCGAAATCGCAATGCTCATAGCGCTTCGGAATTTTCGCGCGCTCCATCACCCGGCTGGCGCGTTCTTCCATGCCGCAATCGCACGGCGTAGCCACTTTGCCTGGCGGGCCGCCGGCGCGCTGCTCCAACCGCCAGCCGGTTCCCCGGCACAGCGGACAATTTTCTATGGCCATATCGCAACAGCATACGAGCCCGCACTCGTCACAGCAAGTTCCAGCCTTCTCTGCGCTGCTCGTCACGATTTTTGCGGGCTTGGCCTGATCCTCGGTCTTTGGGTACCCGTTGTACGCTTGCGCCCCATCACTCATGCTCACCGTCGATGTACAGGCCAACCCGTTTTTACTCATCACCAAAACTGCCAGACCCGCGTCACTCTTCCCTCAGCAAGATCACCGGATTCACTGACAATGCCCGCTGCGCGGGAATCCACGTAGCGACCAACCCAAGCAGCAACATTGCTGCGATCACTCCACCCAATACAACGGGATCACGCGGAGTCGCCTGATACACAATCGCGCCCAGCACCCGGCTCGCCAGAATCCCCAGCAATAATCCCGCAGTCGAACCAAAGGTCAACAATTTCAGTGCCCTGCCCAGTGCGGCCCCCAGCACTTCATTGCGCTGCGCTCCCAAAGCCATGCGAATCCCCAACTCCCGCAGCCGTTTGCTCACCGAGTACGCCGCCATGCCAAATATTCCGGTGACCGACAACATCGCGCCCATCACCCCCAACACGCCCAGTGACAACGTCGCCATACGCGAGGGGAACAGCGCGCTCTCCAATTCCTGGTTCCATGTGCGAATCGTGAACGGCATGCCCGCATCGAGGCCCTGCAACGTACTCTTGACGCCCGGCGCCACTTGCTGTGAATCACCATTTGCCCGCACTACCAGACATGTATCGCTGGAAGGCGCTTGCAGGAACGGAAAAAACATCGCTGGCTGCGGAACTTCCGCCAGGCTTGCGTATTTTCCGTCTTCCACCATGCCTACCACTTGAATGCGAGTCCCATCCTTCGCCTTGAAGTAGTTACCGATCGCTTTACTCGGCGAGCCAAAAATTTTGCTCGCGAACTCTCGATTAACAATCGCCACCCGCGGCGAGTTTTGGTCGTCATGCCAAGACAACGGGCGACCCGCCAGCAAGCTGGTCCGTGACGCGTCGAAATATTCGGGAGAAATTCTGTACACCATCACTTCCGCCGTGGCGTTCGCCGGCCGCAGATCGCCAGTGTCATCCCGAAACACGTGCGTGCTGTTGGCCCCATAATACAAGGGCAAACGATCCACCGAGCCTACGGATTGCACGCCTGGAACACTCGCCAACGCCTCGATCATGCGCTTCTGCATGGCCGGTAATCCTTCGCCGCTATAGCCGGCCATGCTGAGCGACGTCTCTACCAAAATTGCATTTCGCGGCTCGAATCCGAAATTGCTGTGTAGTGAGCGTAGCAACCCGCGCACGGCCACGAGTGACGAAGTCACCAGCAGCGCGCAGATGGCCACTTGCCCCACCAGCAAGATGTCCCGCATCGTGACGCGCCGCACTTTACTTGCGGTGGATCCCGACTTGATCACTTGATACGGATCGGTGTGCAACACCTGTCTTACCGGCACCACCCCGAACAGCAATCCACTCACCAGGCTCAACAGCAACGCCACGATATAAACATTGGCATCCGCATATACGGGAATTTGCAGTGGCGCTGTTGGCAGCGGCTGCCATACACTCAGCGCGCGCAGCAACGCTACGCTGCCCCACAGCCCCAGGGCTCCTCCCATCAGCGAAATCAGCGCCGCCTCGGTAAACAGTTGCCGCAGAATTCTCCCGGGGCTCGAGCCCAGGGCCAGCCGCAGCGCAATTTCCTTCGAACGGTCGGAGGCCCGCGCGGCAAACAAACTGCCCAGGTTGGCGCACGCCGCCAGCAGAATTAATCCCGCCAGCATCAACAATCCCATCAAGAAGGCGCGCAGCGGATCTCCCATCCAGTCTCCAGCCAAACCGGGCCGGGTCAGCGAAAAGGTCATCTGCCCATCGTCTTTAGGGTAGGTCTTTTCCAGATAGGTCCCGATAGAGTTGAGGTCCGCCACAGCCTGGGTGGCGGTGACGCCGGGCTTCAAGTGTCCAAGGACCATCAAAATGCCGCGGTTTCCGCGCGCGTCTAAAACATTGGTGCCTTCGATCTGTTCCTGATTCACGATGGGCACCCAGAAGTCGGGGAAAACAAACATCAGCGTGCCGCGAAACTCCGGCGGCGCAACTCCCAGGATGGTGAAAGGATGCTTGTTGAGTTGCACGGTGCGGTCCACCACTTCTGGGTCATCCTGGAAATGGCTGTGCCAGTACGCGTAGGTCAGCACGATATATGGAGCGCTATTGGGGCCGTGCTCGTCGGCGGCATGAAAAAAACGCCCCAGGTACGGCTGTATGCCCAGCGCATCGAAATAGTTCCCGGTGGTTTCCAGGATCCACGCGCTCGCGGGATTGTGGCCGGTGTCCAGCCCGACGGCCGTAACGTTATATGCCGCCAAATCTTCGAAGCTGCGGTTGCGATCGCGCAGGTCCAGATAATCGGGAAACGACTGATTGATGGCTTTGTCTTTGCCACGTTCGATTCCCCAGAGGCTCTCCGCGTGCGGCACGTGCAGCGGCCGGATGATCAGTGCATTCAAAACTCCGAACACCACCGCGTTGGCGCCAATTCCCAATGCCAGTGTGGCCACCGCCACGACCGCGAAACCCGGCGACTTGCGCAGCATCCGAAACGCGAAGCGCAAATCCATCCACAATGACTCCAGCAGCGTTCCACCCGCCGCTTCGCGAGTCTCTTCTTTGAATTTCACGTGCCCGCCGAATTCAATCCGCGCCCGCCGTTCAGCCTCCGCTCGCGGAACGCCGCTGCGCTCCAGATCGTCGGCACGAAACTGCACGTGCGCGCTCAGCTCATCTTCTATGTCCGCGCTCATCTTGGAACGCTTAAAGAGTCCGGCCATGCGAAAACGCAGCGAGTCGAGCAGCCTCATACTTCCTCCGCTTGCGTGCCCAGCGCCGTGCCGATGGCGCTCACCAACCGGTTCCAGTTGTCGGTCTCCTGGCGCAGGCGCTTGCGGCCCGACGCGGTTAATTCGTAAAACTTGGCTCGCCGGTTGTTGTCGGAAGTTCCCCAGCTGGCCTTCAGCAGCCCCTGACGCACCAGCCGAAACAACCCGGGATACAACGCGCCCTGCTCAATCAACAGCGCGTTGCCGGATATCTGTCCGATGCGCAGCAGAATGCCGTAACCGTGAAGCGGGCCGAGGGATACCGCGCGGAGAATAAGTAGATCGAGAGTGCCAGGAAGCAACTGCGCTTGGTCCGTCAATGGGCCCCCTAAGATGCTTAGGAAGCTAACACCGCACTCCTAAGCTGTCAAGGAGAGAATGAGGCGGCGCCTGACGGCTCTCGTCGTGAGGTTACAACTGCGGTGGGGAGAAGAAGATAAGCGCTCTAGTTCTCGTTATGAGTTCCTGACAATCCTAGGCACTGCCGGCACAATCGCATGGCGCGAATTTTGCTCCGGACCGCGCGACGACACCCGTGCCAATTCCTGCTGCACTACCTGCGCGAACTCCCCCATCTGGCGTTCCATTTCGATCATTTTCTCGCGCATGTTCAAAATAATTTCAATGCCCGCCAGGTTCACGCCCATGTCCCGCGCCAGCGTGAGGATGACGTCCAGGCGCTCGAGATCTGAGTCGGTGTAGAGACGCGTGTTGCCCTGCGAGCGCGAGGGCTTCAGCAATCCCACGCGCTCGTAGAGTCGCAAGGTTTGCGGATGCAATTTATAAAGTTCCGCCACGGCGCTGATCATGTAACCGGCCTTGGCCCGTTTTTTGGTTCGATGCGGCATGATTTTCACACACCCGCCTTGCTGAAGATGTCCTGGCGCGGATCCTCCGGCGCCAGCGTTTCAAGTTCCTTCATCAGGTTGCGCACGCGCTCGTCGGTGGGCTGCGGCACCACCACCTGAATCTCCGCGTACTGATCGCCACGCGCGCCATTGCGCGGCCCGGGCACGCCTTTGTCTTTCAGCCGTAGGGTCTTTCCGCTGTTGGTGCCCGGGGGAATGCGCACCAGCGAGCGTCCGTCGATGGTCGGCACCTCAATCTTCGCGCCGAGCGTAGCTTCCGCCACGGTCACGGGAATTTTGGTGTAGAGATCATCGCCGCGCCGCTCAAAGAATTCATGCGGCTTGACCAGCACGCGCAGATACAAATCTCCTGGGGGCGCGCCCATGGTTCCGGCATTGCCTTTTCCGGGCACGCGCAAACGGGTGCCGCTGGCCACGCCCGCGGGAATGCGCACGTCCACCGTTTCCGTGCGGCGCACCCGGCCTTCGCCGTGGCAGGTGGGGCACATGGTGCGCAATTTGCCGGTGCCCCCGCAGCGCGTGCACGGCACGTTGAAGCGCATCTTCCCCGCCGCCTGCTGAATGGTGCCGGTGCCGCCGCAGGTCGGACAAGTTTGTGGCGAACCCACCGCGCCCGTTCCGTGGCAGGTTTCGCAGGTATCCATGCGCGTGATCGAAAGTTTTTTCACGGCGCCGCGCACCGCATCCCAGAAATCAATCTCCACCTGGTATTCCAAGTCGCCGCCGGGCTCCTGCTCCGGTTCCATGCTGCCGCTGCGGCCGCCCTTGAAAAACTGGCTGAACAAATCGCGGAAACTCCCACCGCTACCGGCCGGCCCGGCGCCAGAGCCGCCACCGAAATCAAATCCGCCAAAATCAAAGTTGACCCGCGCATCGTCCTGGTCATCGCCATGCGACGGCGGACCGCCGCCCGCCGGAAGATTCTCGCTGTAAAACCCGTATTGGTCGTACATCTGGCGCTTTTTGGCGTCAGACAAGACATCGTAGGCTTCCTGCAGCTGCTTGAATTTCTCTTCGGAAGATTTATCGCCGGGATTCAGGTCCGGATGGTATTTGCGCGCGAGCTTGCGAAAAGCGGTACGAATGTCCTTGGAGCTGGCCTTTTTCGGCACGCCAAGCAATTCGTAGTAATCGGTTTTAGCTGTCGTGGCCATAACTTACCAATCCTGCTTACACGCCGCAAAATAAAAACTGGCGCTGCTCAAAATACTCCTCGCAAAAAATATCCGGCCTACCCCGTCTCGCAGACGAAGCAGGCCGGTTGTTGTCTTCTTCGCTTTCGCGAAAGTCCGGCCCGCGGGGAGTTACGCGTCCCACGCATCCCTTCTTCGCTCAGCTACTCAACTTAGTTAGGACGCTTGTTCTCGTCCACATCCACGTACTCGGCGTCGATCACGTCGCCGGGCTTACCGCCCTGCGGCCCGCCGGTGGATCCGGCACCGGGCCCAGCAGCACCGCCGGAAGCACCTGCGCCCGCACCCGCCGCACCAGCCTGTTCCGCGCCGCCGGCCGCCTGCGAGGTCTTGTAGAGTTCTTCGGCGATTTTGTGAAGCGAGCGTTCCAGATTTTCCGTCGCCGCCCGCAGTCTCGCGACTCCGCCTTCGTTGATGGCTTTCTTGGCGTCCTCGATGGCTTCTTCCGCGGACTTGACGTCGGCTTCGTTCAGTTTTTCGCGGTTCTCGCGAATCATCTTTTCCGACTGGTAGAGAATGCCGTCCAGGCGATTGCGCGCCTCGACCTCTTCCATGCGGCGCCGATCGTCTTCGGCGTGAGATTCGGCCTCCACGCGCATCTTTTCGGCTTCTTCCTTGGTCAAGCCGCTCGACGCCGTGATGGTGATCTTCTGCTCCTTATTGGTGGCCTTATCCTTGGCGCTCACGTTCAAGATCCCGTTGGCGTCGATGTCAAAGGTCACTTCGATTTGCGGAGTTCCGCGTGGGGCTGGCGGAATTCCGTCCAGCTTGAATTTCCCCAACGAGCGGTTGTCGTTGGCGAACTTGCGCTCGCCCTGCATGACGTGAATTTCCACGCCAGGCTGATTGTCCGCAGCAGTCGAGTAGGTTTCCACCTTGCGCGTCGGGATGGTGGTGTTGCGCGGAATCTGCACGGTCATGACGCCGCCGAGAGTCTCCACTCCCAGTGAGAGTGGGGTGACGTCCAGCAGCAGGATGTCCTTCACATCTCCCGCCAGCACCGCGCCCTGAATGGCCGCGCCTACCGCCACAACTTCGTCGGGATTCACGCCCTTGTGGGGCTCTTTCCCGCCGAAGAAGGTGCGGACCAGTTGTTGCACTTTCGGAATACGCGTCGACCCGCCGACCAGGACCACTTCCTGAATGTCGTTGGGCGACATTTTCGCGTCTTCCAGCGCCATCTTCACCGGCTTCATGGAGCGGTCGAGCAAATCATTCATCAACTGCTCCAGCCGCGTACGCGTCAGTTTAAGTTGCATGTGAATTGGCCCGCTGGCGCCCGCAGTGATGAATGGCAGGTTGATCTCCGTTTCCATCATCTGTGACAGCTCAATCTTGGCCTTTTCCGCCGCGTCCTTCAGGCGTTGCAGTGCCATGCGGTCCTTGCTGAGGTCAATGTTGTTTTCCTTCTTGAATTCGTCGATCAGCCAATCCACGATGCGCTGGTCGACGTCGTCACCGCCTAAGTGGGTATCTCCGTTGGTGGACTTCACTTCGACCACTCCGGCGCCGACTTCCAGCACGGAAATATCAAAGGTGCCGCCGCCGAGGTCGTACACGGCGATGGTTTCGTCGCTCTTCTTGTCCAAACCGTAAGCGAGCGCCGCAGCGGTCGGCTCGTTAATGATTCGAACCACCTCCAGGCCGGCAATTTCTCCTGCCTGCTTGGTGGCCTGCCGTTGCGCGTCGTTAAAGTACGCGGGAACGGTGATGACCGCCTTGCTGACTTTTTCACCCAGGAAATCCTCCGCGGCGGACTTCAATTTACCCAGAATCATCGCGGAGATTTGCGGTGGGCTATACACTTTGCCGGAGATTTCCACGCGGGCGTCGTCGTGATCGCCTTTCACTACCTTGTAAGGAATGCGCTTGGTCTCTTCGCTCACTTCGTCGAAGCGGCGTCCCATAAAGCGCTTGATGGAATACACCGTATTTTCAGGATTGGTGACCGCTTGACGCTTGGCCACTTGTCCTACCAAGCGCTCGCCGCCCTTAGTGATCGCGACCACGGAGGGAGTGGTGCGCGCACCCTCCTGGTTAGGGATTACGACTGGCTCTCCGCCCTGCATAACGGCAACGACAGAGTTGGTCGTGCCGAGGTCAATTCCAATAATCTTACTCATCTCGTTCTGGCCTCCATTTAGCTAAGAGCCGACCGATCCGCAGAGCACGGTAGCTCAAGGAGCGCGCGTAGGGGCGCGCCGCGGCTTTCAATCAGCTCGAAGCAGATTATATATATTGAGTGAGTTGTTGTCAAGTATTTGATTCACCATTCTAAGCTATTTATTATGTTAAGCATACATTCCACGGTGCTGTCCCGCTCCGTCACTCATATCTTCCTGCAACTGGGCAAGTCGTGACATGCCTCCACGCATCCTATTCGCTTGTTTGGGGTTCTATATGTAAGCGCTGGAAACCCGGATCACTTTTGGCCATCCGGGCCTGCCAACCTTATAATAGGATTTGAGCTGCAATCGCGAAAAGCTGCTTGTCACGCGTCAACGTTTGACGGAGGAAAAAAATTGATTCGCAAGCGAACAGGGGTGCGGAAAGCCACCATTGCGTTGCTGAGCGTGCTGGGCGCCTTGGGGATCGGCGTGGTGCTCATGGCCATGGCGGCCCCGCCACAGACACCCGGGTCAGTAAGCGATGTTGATTCGCACAAGGCCTTTGGCTCGAAGAGCGCCCCGCTGGAGCTTGAGGTCTTCAGCGATTTTCAGTGTCCGGCTTGCAAGACCCTGTACACGACCACCAATCGGGAGCTCATGGATAACTACGTGAGCACCGGCAAAGTTTACCTGATTCATCGCGATTTCCCTCTGCCCATGCACGCTTACTCGAAGGTTGCCGCAGAGTATGCGCGGGCGGCAGCCCACATTGGCAAGACCGAATCCGTGGAGCGAGCGCTCTTCGAGAATCAGGAGAAGTGGGAGACTACCGGCGATGTTGACGGCACCGTCGCCGCTGTCCTGACCCCCGCGGAAATGACCAAGGTTCGCGCCCTGGTAAAAGGCGGCACGCTTGACGCGCTGATCCAAAAAGACCTATCCCTTGGCCAGATGTATAACGTGAACCAGACTCCTACCACGATCGTGCACTACCACGGACAGACGTACCCGGTGGTCGGCGTGCAAAGCTATGCGGTGCTGCACCAGTTTCTGGACCAATTGCTCGCGCAGAAATAGTCGTTTTCTGCGAAACTCCGTCGCGTCAAAAAATGTCTTGAGCCGGCAGCGCTCAAGCATTCTTCATTCTTCTGATACGATGAACGGCAGTCAGGATTAATAACCTTGCTGCAATCCAGCCCTCTCAATGCCCGACGCGCGGTGATGTGGCTGGGGCGCCTGGTGCTCGGTCCGATTTTTATCTATGCTGGCTACTCAAAGGCCTTTCTCCCGAACCACACTTTGTGGCCTTACTTTTTCCTGAAGTTCTCCATCTCCACTAACCTCGCCAATTTCGCCCTGCAGGTGCAGGCCTTTAAGTTGCTGCCCGATTGGGGAGTGCAGTTTGTGGCGTACACTCTTCCGTTCGCAGAAATCGCACTCGGTGTACTCATGCTGATCGGCTGGAAGCTGCGCATCTGGGCCACGCTGCTCTCTGCCATCATGCTGGGATTTTTTCTGGTGGTGACGCGCGCCTACCTGCTGCACATGAACATCAACTGCGGATGCTTCGCCACACCCGAGCCTATTAATCTCAGAAAGGTTCTGGAAGATGCCGGAATGTCCATACTCGCCGTGCTGATGACGGTGTTCGCCTACATCGAAGTGCGCAAACCTCACCCCTGGACCGCCTCCGCAAAACCCGAAAGCGTTTAACGAAATTCAGGGGCGTTCCTTACCATCGCTCGATCAACCAGAAATGCGTAAAGCGACTTAGTAAAGGATTTCCCTTTCACCTTTTTCAGCGATCAACGTCTGGAAGCGCGCCACGATTTTGTCCCGCCGTGCCATGACGCCGCTCACTTCATCTTTTGTCAAATAACCTTTGGTTCTCTCGGCTACGTCACTCACCCGGAGGGCTTTCAGCTTCTCCAAAAGCTGGCGGTCGCATTTCTCCAAATCTTTATTATTCCGCAAGTCCTTGCTGGAGCGAAAAGCGCGGCTAAAATCGACGCGCCACACCGTCCAATCGTCACCGATCAACACGTTCGTAAGATTGGGATCGGAATCATAGACAAGTTCGTCGAACACGCGAATGCGATACATCTGCCTGTTCCATTTATCGCCATCCGGAGGCTCGATTTTCTTCAGATAGCGGTCTTCTCCGTCCATCTTTACGGGAAGCCACCAACTCAGTGATCCTTTCTTGCCATCCCATTTCCGCTCGACATACACCGGCACCATATCTTCGAGCCCCACTAATTCAGCAATGCGATACGCCGCAATGTTGTATTTGTAGGAGTCCACGAAGTTCAGTTCGACTCGGCCTCCGCCCAATTCTTTTCGGGCGGTGTGCTCATCAACAGACTGAAATGAAGCGTCGTGAGTAATCGTGCCGTTGCTGAGCGTGAGCTTCCAGGGGTGCGTGACGCCTTTGCCCGAGGCCTTACTCTTGATAATGTCCGCCGTTTCCAGAAACTGCTTGATCTGTTCTCTGGTCAGCGGGGCTTCGTCCGCAGCTCGCGGTGCCCGCGGCAGAATGAGGCAAACCAGGATTAACAAGAAAGGCTTCACGAGGCGGCCGAAAAATGATGGCATGAGAGCTCCTCCAGAAATCGCCTAAACTGTACGCCCCGCTGTCGTGTTAAACAACTACATCGTTTGACGCTGCGCGAAGCAGATTCTGCTTTACACTTCGCACCTCCGGCATTATCCTCTGTCAGTTTCTACCCTCTCCGGAGCCGTGCGAGAGCCAACAATTACCAATTACAATGTGGAGGATGCGATGAAGCTTTCAGCAGCTTTGCTTTCGTTTGTGCTTGCAGGTGGGATGCTTACCGCACTGCCCGCCGGCGCCACACAAGATGCCGCCGAAAAAAAGGAAACGGCAAAGAAAGAGGCCAAGTGGCAGGGTCGGGTCACGCGAGTTTCTAAGGAACAGTCGACGATTGAGATTCATGGCGGACCGCACCCGTCCGAAGCGCAGAGAACCATTTCTTACGACAGCTCCACCCAGTGGACGAAACTCGGAAAAGCGGGCCACTTCGAAGACGTCGTCGAAGGGTCCTTCGTGATCGCACTTGGGAACGTGGACGAAAAGGGAGTGCTCCACGCCACGCGCGTAGATGTGCGCCTGAAATAATTTTCCTTCAGTTTAATGTCTTGACGGTGCGCAGCTCCGGGCGGCGCGTATGCAATTTATACCGTGGCTGCGGAAGATGATTTCAAAGGGCTTCCGTCAACCCCGTGGTCGAGGCTGGTCTGGTTCGAGATGCGGAAATGCCCGAAAATTCGTCGGGACTTTTGGCGAGTTATTAAAAGTCGAAGCGAACCCCGACTTGGCCTTCACGGCCGGGCAAGTATTGCAGCGTAGAACCGAGCGGCGGTGTACCACCTTCAAGCTGCTGCACTGCGGCGGAGTTGTCCCGATTGAACAGATTAAACATTTCGAAAAGCACCTGAGCCTTCACACGCTCCCCGAGCTTGAAGCGCTTCGAAACACGGAGGTCCATATTTACGAAAGGCGGTGCGGTCTGCGAGTTTTTCGCGTATAGCGGGTTTCCCAGTCCATCAATATAAAGGCCAGAGCCGTTGAACAGTCCGTCTCCATCGAAGTCCGGCCCTCCGTCCGCCGGCGATACGAGGTAATGGAACCCGCTCTGCGCCCGGAAGATTCCAGCCAGTTCAAACTTCCAGGGCAGTTGAATAATCGAATTGATCAGGAAGGTATGATTCAGCGCCAGGTCCGACGGCCCTTTATCTACCTTGGCCCCGTTGTAAAAGGTGCCTGCCTTCGGAACGAAATTTCCGATGCTGTTAATAAATGCACCCGTCGCGTTCGTTTGGCCGGTATCCGGATCCGTTACGGCAGGAACCTTCCCCACAAAACTGTCCGAAAGCCCTGCGATCGCCAGGAAGTTTACGCCTTCACCGGTCTGAATTTCACTGGTGAGAGTCGAATTCAGCACATCGTCTACCGCATGCGCATAGGTGTAGTTGGCCTGCACGGTAACTCGGTGAGTCATCCGTTTTTGAAATCCGATGGTGAAACCATCATAGGTTCCAGCTCCCCATGGCCCAAAGCTCTCAATGCGTTTTGCCCCCGTTCCCGGAACAAGCTCGTTTGCAAGACCATCCATACGCGCTTCGAACGCAAGATTCGTGGCACGCACGGTGGTGATGTCGGCGATGTCCTTATGGTAGTAGTCAACGGTTACGACCATGTCGGAGGTAAGTTGGCGCTGAACACCCACATGGTAGTTGAAAGTGTGCGGAACCTTGAATCCCGGATCCACGCTAATCGGCACGTCTCCAGCCGTTCCGTTGATGCCTCCGACGGTGGTCAAATTCCCGAAGGGATCCCATGACCAGTAATCTGCGGGCACCGTGATACTTGCATCCGTGCCGGCGAGGTTGGCCACCGCAGCATCAGCGGCCGCGAGGAATTGGTCCGGCGTCAGCCCGCTCAACGATTCAATGTTGGCCATGTTGACCAAAGTATTTGCCGGTATGGGCGCGTGCCCCGGGGTTACAACATTGTTCAGGTAATCGATGCCATAAAGCGTCGTTCCCAACCCATTTGGACACGTTGAGCCCGAAGCGGCTACTTGCGCCTGGGTCATGGTATTCGCGACGCAAACCGTGGGACGTCCCAAGGTTTGAAACAAGCTTGTGAGCGTGGTGGGATTCCCGTAGAACAATCGAGGAAAAGACAATAGCCGTTCTCGCAGAATGTTTGCGCCGCCGAAGCCGGGAATATCCCGCGCGACGCCATCGCGGAATTGATCGTAGAAGACGCCAAAGCTGGCGTTGATCACCGTCTTCGGATTCAGCGCCCAGGCAACCCCGACACGCGGCGAGAAGTCTGTCTTGTTCGGGAAGGTCGAATCATAGTCCCAGCGCAAGCCGGCATTCACGGTGATTTTATTGGTAAGCCGCCAGTCGTCCTGCACAAACAGCCCGGTGTAGTTATTTTTTATGTTCACTACGTCGTCCGCCGGAGTGTTCCCACCCTGCAAGGTGATCAGATTGAGGCCGGAGTTGATGGGACCGAAGGTGTTGAAGTCATCGACAGTGGCGAAGAGCTGGGTAAAGAAATTGTTGGGTTCGGTTCCGTTGACTTTGGTGTTCTCGTACTCCAAACCAAACTTGATCGTGTGGCGTCCGAACTGTTTGCTGAGATTACTGCCTGCGGAATAATACTTTTGCTTGAACGTAAAGGAATTGTAGCCGGGTCCAAACGAGGTCTGCCCCAGGTCTCCAAATTCGTCTCCGCTGTCATAAGTAGAAAAGAGATTAAAGAGCGTGTTTGGAGTTCCGGCATCGGGATGTGAAGGGCTTTGCCGCGTCGGAATGTTGCGGTATTGAAAATACGAATTGAGGATCCAGGGATCACCCGTGTCTCCGATGGTCCACAGGTCCGAAAAACCCAGCATCAGAGTACGGCCGTCGAGGTTATAGCGTGTGTCGGGGAGGTTTAAAGACGCCGTCAGTGGCAGATAATCGGTGATGTGGTTATTCGTGTAGTTAAACTGTTCGCTCAGGCGATGGCGACCGAGGTTTTCGTCCAACTTGAAACGGCCGCGAGTGGAATACGTCAACGAATGCTTGTTGAAGGGCTCTTCGAAGGCCACCAAGGTCGAAGGCAAGTCGGGATTGAAAATGAAATTCAGGTCACGGCTCTCCAAAATTCTTTCAGCTGAACCGAAGAAAAAAACCTTGTCCTTGATAATTGGTCCGCCCAGGTATGCCGTGGGATCCCAGCGCGACAGAAACGGCGCCCCCTTATTGTCGTTGGGAATGTCGTTCGAATCGAAAACGTTGTTGCGATAGAAGACCGACAAGCCCCCGTGCAAATCGTTGGTACCGCCTCGTGTCACAACGTTCACAATGCCGCCGGAAGCATGGCCGAATTCCGCTTTGTATCCCGCCGTAATTACTTGAAACTCCAGAATTGAGTCCTGGTTGAATTGCGCAGACGGTCCACCGTTAAAGTTGTCACGATTGGGCATGCCATCAATGAGGTAAAGTGCGTTTCCGCCGCGCTCTCCCAGGATCGGCGTTGAATTGTCTCCCGCGGGATCGTTCTGCCGGTTCAATGAAACGCCGGGAACCAGTTGCAGCAGGTCGAGATAATTCCTGCCGTTGATGGGCATATCCTCAATCTGTTGAGGGGTGATCGTACTGCCCGTCGATGAGATGGTCGTCTCCAGCAAGGGCGTCGCGGAATCCACTTCGATCGTTTGTCCCATCGAGCCCACTTGCAGAGTTATGTCATATGTCAACGTTCGGTTCAGCGTCACCTCGATGTCTTTGAAGATCGCCGTCTCGAACCCGTCCTTGGACCCCTTAATCTCGTAAATGCCTGGCGGAATTCCGGCCAGAGTGTATGTGCCTTCGCTTTCCGTGGTCGCGCTCCGATCAATGCCGAGTTCACTGCTCGTCACTTCGATGACCGCGCCGGATATCACCAGGCCCTGCTTATCTTTCACCGTGCCTGCAATCGTCGATGTGGTTTGCGCATGCAGGCAAGGCGCGAGGGCCAAGAAGATCAGAACGGTCCATCGGGAATGAATCCACAACAAGCGGCGAAGCATCTTGCTCGCTTTTTGCCCACAAATGCGCCTATCTTCCTCATGCATGCTCGTTCTCCTTACCATCAGTTGACTCCCCTCAGGGAAACACTCCGGGTGTCTCCACCCCTTCATTTTTGCAACACACGTTGCGTGCACCCTTGTTGTGTATAATGCGCGCGAGTCTAGGTTCGGGGAACGGTAAAGTCAACAACATTTTAGCGATTGAGAGACACAATATCTAAAACGCAACATGTGTTGCGCTATAAATGCTTCGCATTAAAAAAAGTGATGCCTTGGCGCGTGCAACGAATAGTGAATATTCTTGACAGACTGCAACATTCGTTGTATCTCCACTGCAGTACGGTTTTTTAATACTTCCGCGCGGCTTCACTTTTTGTCTGACACACTCTGACGCTGCTCTTTTATGTTGGGCCATGCACCGGGTACTTGCGCCTGAGGCTACGGGGAAAATGAAATCAGGGAAAAGCTCACGTGCGACTCTCCCGTCGCGATCCTCTCTGAGAAAGGCTCCTGCAACGGGGCAAACCGCGCTGGAGCTCCGCTTCTCCCGCTCCGAGCGGGATCTCAGCGCCAGCCGGAAGAGACTTTTGCGCCTTGTTCTCGAAAATCCGGAGGATACCTTCTTTCTGTCGTCCCGGGAACTGGCCAAACGCTACAAGGTGGATGCCGCCACCATCGTGCGCACCATTCAAGCTCTGGGTTATGGCAAATTTGCCGAGTTTGCCGCCGACCTGCGCTCTCATTTCATCACGCGTATCACTCCATATACACTGCTGAAAGCCGCTTCGCGCGAAAAGCGTTCGCTGCATGACCGTATCCAGAACAGCCTGGAACTGGATCTACGCAATCTGCAAAGCTTGCAATCCACCCTCAACGCGCAGCGCATTATTGCTCTCTCCAAATTAGTCAAACGGGCCCGCCGCATCCTGGTCATCGGCATTGATCTTGCCGCGTCACTGAGTTGGCATCTGGCTTACGGATTGATGAGCCTCGGATTTGCCGCGGAGAGTCCCGTAGGCGGCACGGGAAATGTTCAGAAAAGAGTGCGCTCGCTCACCCCGAAAGATTTGCTGATTGCCATCAGTTATAAACAGGGTCTGCGGGAAACCGTCGAGGCCGCTCTCCGGGCTCAGAAGCAAGGGGTCCCAACTTTTGGAATTACCGATAGCGAAGACACCCCCATCGCGCGCATTTGCGATAGCGTGTCCATCACCCCCGTTGGCAGCGTTTCGTTCGCCAATTCCTACGTGGCGCCCATGGCTCTAATAGGCACAGTCCTGGTGGCCTGTGCGCACACGCGAACAGCGCGCACATTGGCGCTGCTGCGCCGCAGCGAGGAAGAAGACCGCGCCGATCACCGCTGGTATTGGTCACCTGCAAATGGCGAAGATCCGTCGTGGCGTTGAAAAATGCTCACGAACGCAGGAAGGAAATGAGTGGCAACCATTGAAAAAAACCCGGTGCTTGCAGATCCCGAGATGATGCTTCCCTTGACCGGGGATTCGCCAAATCAACTCCGTCGCATCCTTGGCATGTGGGATCTAGTGTTGATGATTATCGGCACGGTCATAGGCTCCGGAATTTTTCTCGTTCCTGGCGCAGTTTTGCGCGCGGTGGGCAATTCAGTCCCATTGGCACTGGGTGTCTGGTTCGCTGGAGGAATTCTTTCCCTGCTCGGCGCGCTTACGTTCGGCGAATTAAGCGCGATGAAACCGCGAGCCGGCGGCCTTTACGTTTACATCCGTGATTGCTTCGGAACATTTCCGGCATTTCTTTTTGGCTGGACCATGTTTTTCGTCATAAGTTCAGGCTCCATCGCAACGCTAGCGGTTGCCTTCAGCAGCTATCTGGGAGAATTCGTGCGGCTATCGCCAGTTTCGACCAAGATCGTTGCCATCCTCATGATTCTCGTCATCACCGCGGTGAATATCCGCGGCACTCGTCAAAGCGCCGATCTGGTCAACGTGACGACCGCCATCAAGGTAGCAGCCATCCTGCTCGTTAGTTCCGTTCTGCTTTATTACGGTAAAACTCCCGTTTTTGGCCAATCCAGTGGCCAGCATCACTTCGCCTCCAATTTGCCGGGGTTTGGCCTGGCGATGATCAGTGTTCTATGGGCTTATGAAGGGTGGCAATACATTAGCTACGCCGCTGGCGAAACGGTGAATTCCCAGCGCACCTTCCCGCGGGCTTTCCTCATAGGCACCACTGCGCTCGTGGTCATCTACCTGTTCGCAAATATCGCTTACCTCGCGGCGCTCGGCCCCGCGGGTGTTTCCGCTTCCACGCGCGTGGCCGCGACGGCACTGAGTTCGGTAGTGAGTCACGGCGCAGGGAAATTCGTCACGCTTGCCATTCTTGTTTCCATGTTCAGCGCCGCCAACGCCGTCATGCTTAATTCTCCGCGCATCTATTATGCGATGGCCAAAGACGGTCTGTTCTTCCACGCACTGTCTCAGGTTCATCCCCGGTTTGGAACGCCTGCCTTGGCGGTTGCCGCCGCGGGCATCTGGTCCGCGGTGCTCGCGGCCAGCGGAACGTATGAGCAACTCCTGACCTATGTTGTATTCGTCGCATGGATTTTCTATGCGCTCTCCGCCGCCAGTGTTTTCGTTTACCGGCGTCGTCAGCCTGATCTTGCGCGGCCCTATCGCGTTCCCGCATATCCTTTCACGCCTATCCTTTTCATCCTTGCGGCGCTCGCGCTCGTCGGCAATACCATCGTTACCCAGCCTCTTCGAGCGGTCGTCGGGCTTGGAATCGTTTTCCTTGGCGCTCCCGCGTACTTGTTCTGGCGCCGTTCCGCAACGCTGCTTCTGAAGGACGATATTGCCCATGTCTGAAGCAATCGCCTCCGTGAAAGAGCCCGGGATCGTCGTGAGACCTCTTCACGATGTTGCGGAAATGCGCATTGGAGTGGACTTGCAACATCGTGTATGGGGCTACAGTGAGATCGATACTGTTCCTGAGCAGATGTTCGTAGTCGCAAAAGAAAGCGGTGGCCAGGTCCTGGCCGCCTTTCACAAAGACCGACCTGTAGGATTCGCCCTGGCATTCGCCGGCATACATCACGGGACACACTATTTGCACTCTCACATGGTGGGCGTGCTTCCCGAATTTCAAAATCAAGGCGTTGGCCGCCTGCTGAAGCTTGCACAACGCGAGGATGCCATCGCGCGCGGTCTTGATTTGATTGAATGGACCTTCGATCCGCTTCAGTTAAAAAACGCTCATTTCAATCTTGCTCGCTTGGGCACGATTGTCCGCCGCTATATTCCCAATTGCTATGGCCGTACCTCGAGCCCTTTGCATGCCGGGTTGCCTACCGACCGTCTCGTCGCGGAATGGTGGATTCAGTCCAAACATGTGGAGGACACGCTCGCCGGCCAAACTCCTCTTGCGAAGTCCAGCGCACGGATATCTATCCCGGTGGCGATTCGCCAGATGTGCGCCGATGACCCGGCAAGGGCAGAAGAGATCCAAACGCGCGTTCGCGAACAATTCGCAACCCACATCGCATCTGGTTATGCCGCAATCGGGTTTGAGCTTGACGATTGGCGAGGAAGCTACCTCCTGGAGCCTTATGAAGATTGAATCCATCGCTTTGCGCGAAATTCACATGCGGCTGAAGTCGCCCTTTGAAACCAGTTTTGGCATTATCCAGGACCGCCGCATTCTGCTTGCGGAAGTTGTGGTTGACGGCGTCAGCGGCTGGGGAGAAGTGAC
Organism: Candidatus Acidiferrum sp.; assembly: GCA_036496505.1. Taxonomy (GTDB): domain Bacteria; phylum Acidobacteriota; class Terriglobia; order Acidiferrales; family UBA7541; genus Acidiferrum. The sequence goes on from DASXLA010000087.1 coordinate 46,854, forward strand.
CGCGGGTGAAAGCCCGGCCTATAACGCGGAAACCACCGACACCGCATGGCTGATCATTTCTGATTTCATTGCCCCTCATGTCGTGGGAAAGACCCTCACCGCCGCATCGGAATTCCCGGCACTGGTGGCTCATATCCGCGGCAACGAAATGGCCAAAAGCGGTGTAGAGAACGCTCTTTGGCATGCCGAAGCACTGCTAAAAGGCGTCTCGCTATCCAAACTGCTGGGCGGCGCCGTGCCGGAAATCGCCTGTGGCGTTTCCCTGGGCATCCGGGAGAATCCGCAGTCTCTGGTCAAAAAAGTAGAGGAGGAACTGCGCAGCGGCTATCAGCGCATCAAGCTGAAAATAAAGCCGGGCAAGGATTACGAGTTTGTAGCCGCGGTCCGCAAGGAATTTCCCGATATTCGCCTGTCCGTGGACGCGAATTCGGCGTATAGCCTTGACGACGTCGCACATCTCCAGCGTCTCGATGCCTTCAACCTGCTGATGATGGAACAGCCCTTGAGTTGGGACGACATTTACTCTCATTCGAAACTACAGGCGCAGGTGAAAACAGCCATTTGCCTGGACGAATGTATTTACAACACTCGGCATGCGCTTACCGCGATCGAATTGAAATCCTGCCGCATCATCAATATCAAGCTTGGCCGGGTAAGCGGGCACACCGAAGCCCAATCGATGCAGGAGGCGTGCCGCCAGCGTGGCATTCCCGTGTGGTGTGGCGGGATGCTCGAATCTGGAATCGGACGCGCCCACAACATCGCCATGTCTACGCTCCCCGGTTTCACACTTCCCGGCGATGTCTCCGCGAGCGGACGCTACTGGAATGAGGACATCATCGAGCCCGCGGTGGAGGTCACGGCGCGAGGCACCATCCCCGTGTCGACTGCACCCGGTCTGGGCTATGCCGTGAGGCGCGCCCTCATCGATAAGATTACTGTGCGTCGCAATGACTGGAGGGCCAAACATGCCGCGAGTTAAAACCATCGCGCTTCCGCGAAATTGGGTAATTTTCGCGGCGCTTCTCGTCGCATTTCCGGTCACGTGCCCGCGCACCACAGCGCAGACCGCCAACAGCGTCACCGTTCGCAAGGACTACACCGAGGTAGTCGACGCTCTTCGCCCCTTCATCCAGCGGCAAATGACAGAAAAGGAATTGCCGGCACTCTCGATTGCGATCATCGATGACCAGCAGATTGTATGGGCCCAGGGATTCGGCATCGCGGACCCCAAAAGCAAAACGCCCGCAACGGCAGACACCGTATATCGCATCGGCTCCGTTTCCAAACTGTTTACCGATATCGCCATCATGCAAATGGTCGAGCGCGGCGAATTAAACCTGGACGCTCCGATCACCGATTACCTCCCCAATTTTCATCCCAAAAATCCGTTTGGCACCGCCATCACTCTTCGCCAGCTGATGTCGCACCGTTCAGGCTTGCTGCGCGAACCTCCCGTCGGAAACTATTTTGAGACCTCGCAACCCACGCTCGCCGCCACCGTTCACAGTTTGAACGATACCGAACTGGTCTACGCGCCCAACGCCCACACCAAGTATTCGAACGCGGCCATTGCCGTCGTGGGATATCTCCTGCACGAGCGCCAGCACCAGCCCTTCGCGCAAGTTCTGAAATCCTCTGTCCTCGATTCCATCGGCATGCCCCACAGCTCCTTTGAGCCCGATCCCGCAATCGAAAAGAACCTGGCCAAGGCGGAAATGTGGACCTACGACGGCCTCAAATTTGAAGCTCCGACCTTCCAATTGGGGATGGCTCCGGCGGGCTGCATGTATTCCACCGTCAACGATCTAGGGCGTTTCGCCAGCGTCTTGATGGCCCAGGGGAAGACCGCTAACGGCACGCTGTTGAAGCCTGCAACTCTGGAACAGATGTGGTCGCCTCAGTTTCCGAATCCCGGGGGCCGCGTTTTTGGTTTGGGTTTTATCGTGAGTTCTCTCGATGGCCATCGCCTGGTAGGACACGGTGGCGCGATCTACGGTTTTGCCACCACGCTGGACATTTTGCCCGAAGACAAAGTGGGCGTGGTTGTCTTCGCCACCAGCGATTCCGTGAACGCCGTCACCGACCGCATTGGCGAAGAAGCGCTGCGCCTTGTTCTTGCGCACCGCGCCGGCAAACCGCTCACCCCGCCGCCAGCCACAGGCGCCGTTTCCGAGGGACTTGGCCGCGGACTTGCCGGCCGCTACGGAACAGGCGATGACACCACCGATCTCAGCTACCTCGAAGGCCGCCTCCACATGCTCAAGGTCGCTGGCGGCGAGCAATTCGAGCTACGCACTCTGGGCGAGGATTTGATTACCGACGGTGCCACGGGATACGGCACTCAAGTCACGCCGACCGACAACGGAATCCGCGTCGGCTCAAAGATGTTGCAAAAAGTTTCCGTTCCCATGCCCACCGGCGCTCCTGCAAAGTGGCGCGGCCTGATCGGCGAATATGGCTGGGATCACGACATTCTCTACGTCTTCGAAAAAGACCATCGGCTGAACGTTCTGATCGAATGGCTGGAATTTGACGCGCTGAAGCAGGTCAGCGACGACGTTTTCGATTTCCCCTCGCACGGATTATATGACGGCGAAAAAGCTACCTTCACCCGCGACTCCTCGGGCAATGCCACGCAGGTTCAGGTTAGCGGAGTCATCTTCAAGCGCCGTTCCATCGGCGGAGTTTCTGGCGGTATCTTCCGCATTCCGCCCGTTAAAAACTTCGATGAGCTGCGCGCGCGCGCCCTCGCCGATCATCCGCCCGTCGAGACCGGCGACTTTCGCAAGCCCGATCTCGTGGAACTCGCAAAACTCGACCCCAAAATCAAACTCGACATCCGCTACGCCACCACCAACAATTTCCTCAGCACTCCCGTCTATTCACAGGCCCGCGCCTTCATGCAGCGCCCCGCGGCCGAAGCGCTCTTGCGCGCTCACAAAAAACTCATGGCCCTGGGCTACGGTCTCCTGATTCACGACGCCTATCGCCCCTGGTATGTAACCAAAATATTTTGGGACGCCACTCCTGACGACAAAAAGATTTTCGTCGCCGACCCCAGTCAGGGCTCCCGCCACAATCGCGGTTGTGCCGTGGATTTAAGTCTCTATGAACTCTCCACCGGGAAGCCCGTCGAAATGGTCGGCGTCTATGACGAAATGTCCGAGCGCTCCTATCCGGGTTATCCCGGCGGCACCTCCTTGCAACACTGGCATCGCGAACTGCTTCGTCACGCGATGGAGAGCGAAGGATTTCTCGTCTACGAGTTCGAATGGTGGCATTTCGATTACGCCGATTGGCAGAAATATCCAATCCTGAACATCACTTTCGAAAAGCTGGCGTCCACTTCCAGTTCCAGGGAGCTGCAGCACGCTGCGATGGCGTCAGGGAGATAGTTTTCTGCAAAGCGCAACTCGACTTGCCAACAGGAATTATTTTGGGGGGCTTCACATGGACACTAGAAACGCCGTTCGCACTCTCGTTATGGCCACACTCGCCGTCGCGCTGCTTTGTTGCGCCCGGCCACTCCTCGCGCAGTCCGGCGACACGCTGCAACAGCGCATCAAGCAAGTTATGGACCGGCCGGAGTTTGCACATTCCCGTTTCGGCCTCAAATTCATCTCCGCCGAAACCGGCAACACCCTCTACGAGCTGAATTCCGCCCAGCTCTTTGTCCCCGGCTCCACCACCAAGCTCGTCAGCGAAGGCACCATGCTCGAAACTTTGGGCGGCGATTACCGCTTTCACACCAAAATTTACCGCACCGGACCCATCCAGAAAGATGGCACGCTGGATGGCGATCTCGTGCTGCTCGCCAGCGGCGATCTGGACCTTTCGAATCGCATTCAGCCCGATGGCACCCTGGCTTTTGAAGACGAAGACCACTCCTACGGCGGCCCGGACAGCAAAGGTTTGCCGGGCGACCCCTTGGCGGTCATTCGTGATTTTGCCAAACAGGTAGCCGCCAAGGGCATCAAGCGCATCAAGGGCCACGTGCTCGTGGACGCCTCGCTTTTTCCCGAGGGTTACCGCGAACTGGGCACCGGCGTGGTCGTCTCCCCCATCGTCGTCAACGATAACGTAATCGATGTGGTCATCAGTCCCGGTGCGACCGAAAATTCCCCGGTGCAATTGAAAATCGCTCCGCAAACCGCGTATGTCACCATCGCCAACAAAGCCACCACCGGAAAAGCCGGCTCCAAAACCACCGTCAAATATGACGACGAAAAGCTCAACGCCGATGGCACTCGCACCGTAACCCTCACCGGCAGCTTGCCCCTCGACGGAAAGCCCACCATGGATTCCTACCCTGTTCCGGAACCGAGTCGTTTCGCTGCCACCGTCTTGATGGAAGCCCTCAAAGAACAAGGCATTTCCGCGACGCTCGCCGCTCCCACGGATCAAATTAATTTCAAAGCGCTGGGCGCAAACTACAAGCCGGAAAACGTCGTCGCCGAGCACGTGTCTCCGCCATTAAAAGAAGAAGTAAAAATCACGCTGAAGGTCAGTCAGAATCTTCACGCTAGTTCCATGCCCTATCTCCTCGGCGCGCTCGTTGCCCACAAAGATACCGACATCGACCAGGCCGGGTTCGACATCGAGAATCAATTCCTCACCAAGGCCGGCCTCGACCTTTCGGGTGCCGCGCAGAGCGATGGCGCCGGCGGCAACGCTTATTTCTCGCCCGATTTTATGGTTCGATATCTCCTCTTCATGTCCAAACAGAAGGACTACGAGGACTTCTATCGCGGCCTGCCCATCCTCGGAAAAGACGGCACGTTGGTAAAAATTCAGGTGAATTCACCCGCTGCCGGTCACGTGCATGCAAAAACCGGAACTTACGCCATTTATGACGCCTTGAACAAAAAATTGATGGTCACCGGTAAAGGGCTTTCCGGCTATATGGACACCGCCAGTGGCCGGCACTTGGTTCTCGCCCTTTACGTCAACATGGTTTCTGTTACCCTCGACGATCCCGATGCCATCCAAAAAATCGCCGGTGAAGCTCTCGGCGCCATCGCCGCGGCCGCTTACGATGCGCCTTTGCCGTCGTCTCAAGCCAGCTCCGCGGCCAGCGCTGACGGTGAATACGATGTGCTCATCAAGAACGGCCACATCATCGACGGTTCTGGAAATCCCTGGGTCTCCGGCGACCTCGCCATTCGCGGCGATCGCATCGTCTCCATCGGCAATCTCGAAAACGCTCGCGCCAAACGCGTGATTGACGCCAAGGGCCTGGTCGTTTCACCGGGCTTCATCGATATGCTGGGACAATCGGAAATATCGCTGCTCATCGATAATCGGTCTCTCAGCAAGCTATCTCAAGGCATCACCACCGAGATTACCGGCGAAGGCGGTTCCATCGCGCCACAAACCGCTCTTACTCTCGCCTCCCTGCAACCGGCTCTCGATCATTATAAGTTGAAAGTGGACTGGACCACCCTTGACGGTTACTTTCAGCGCCTCGAAAAATCCGGCACGCCCCTCAACATCGGCACCTACATCGGCCTCGGCCAGGTCCGCGAAGCGGTCCTCGGAGATGTCGACCGCGCTCCCACTGCCGCCGAGCTGGAAAAAATGAAAGCGTTCGTTGCCGAAGGCATGCAGGACGGAGCGCTCGGCGTTTCTACCGCGCTCATCTACCCTCCCGGGCACTACGCCAAAACCGATGAGCTGATCGAGCTATCCAAAGTCGCCTCGCAGTATGGCGGCATCTACGGTACGCACATGCGCAGTGAAGGCCAGACCGAGCCGCAGGCCATCGCCGAGGCTCTGCGCATCGGCCGCGAAGCCCATCTGCCCGTCGAAATTTTTCACCTCAAAGTTTCCGGCAAAACCCGTTGGGGCAATATGACCAAAGTCGTCGCCCAGATCCAGGCCGCCCGCGACGCAGGTCAGGATGTCACCGCCGACATGTATCCGTATGTCGCCGGCGGCACCGCTCTCGCATCCAGCCTCCCGCCATGGGTTGCCGACGGTGGAATGGAAAAACTTCTCGAGCGTCTCCACGATCCCGCCACGCGCGCCAAAATTAAGGCGGAAATGGCCGCCGATCATCCCACCTGGGAAAATCTCTTTTTCGACAGTGGAAATGGTGCCGGCGTAATGGTCTCCGGTGTCGAGAATCCGGACCTCAAAAAATTTGACGGCAAAACGATCGCGCAGATCGCCGCCATCCAGAAGAAATCCCAGCTCGATACGTTGTTCGATTTCATCATCGCCGACAAAGGACAGACCGGCGCTCTCTATTTCATGGCCAGTGAAAAGGACCTGACGTACGGCCTCAAGCAGCCCTGGACCAGCCTCTGCCTGGATGCCGGCGAACTTTCTCTCGATGGCCCGCTGTACGAGCCGCACACCCACCCGCGCGCTTTTGGCGCCATGCCGCGATTCCTCGGGCATTACGTCCGCGACGAGCATCTCCTTCCGCTCGAGCAAGGCATTCGCAAGATGACTTCCCTTGCCGCGCAACGCGAGCGCCTCGTCGGTCGCGGCTTGCTCAAGGTGGGCTTTTTCGCCGACATCACCGTCTTCGATCCCGCCACCATCAAGGACGAAGCCACCTACACGCATCCCGACCTGCTCTCGCAAGGCGTGAAATACGTCTTCGTGAATGGCCAGCTCGAATTTGAAGACGGCAAATTGACAGGCGTCACCGCGGGACGCCCCTTGCGCGGACCTGCGTGGAATAAGAAAGACTCTGCTGCGCACTGAACGCTGCAACCTGAGTTTTTATCGTCCAAGGCGGGCAGATCGGCCGTTCGCCTCTGCATGGCGGCACAATTGCCGAGGACTCTCATGACTCTTGCCACACAGCGCGGTTCCTTTGTAACGGAAGCCTATCAACTGGATCACACCGTAAAAGGTATTCCCGGCGGCACAAAACCGTTTCCTCTGTCGCAAATCGCCGATCGCAACTGGAATGTGATGCGCGAGGATCTTCCTTTCCCGCTGATGATCCTGAAGCGTTCCGCGTTACTGAACAACATTGAAGTGATGAATGCCTTTCTCGCGGAAAACCGTGTTTTCCTTGCTCCTCATGCCAAAACACACATGTCGCCGCAACTCATCGATTTGCAGTTGTCCAGCGGCGCTTGGGGAATCACCGCCGGAAACGTAAGCCAGGTGCAGGTATTCCGGCAATTTGGAGTGCAACGCATCGTGCTGGCCAACCAGCTCGTGGGCCGCCAGAATATCCGTTACATTGTGGAAGAGTTGAACGGCGACCCCGCCTTTGACTTTTTCTGCTTCGTGGATTCCGTCGACGGCGCCAGGCATCTCGCTTCTCTCGCGCAACAATTTGGACTAACCCGGCCGTTAAAAGTTCTGCTGGAAGGCGGATTTGTTGGCGGCCGCACCGGTTGCCGAACCGCCGGCGAGGCGCGCGCCATTCTCGCGGAAATTCGCGACGCGCGCCTCACACTGGCCCTCGCAGGCGTCGCCGGTTTTGAAGGCATGATCTTCGGCGACGATCTCGCCAAGTCCGAAGCCGAAGTGAATTCTTTCCTGCGCTCACTGAACGAATTGCTCGCGCAAGTCACGCCGAAAGATTTGCCCAACGCCGCCGAATTCATCCTCACCGCCGGCGGCTCGGCGTACTTCGATCTTGTCGCCAAAGCCTTTCATGAGGTCGATTTCTTCTTGCCGAAGCGCATCGTTCTGCGCAGTGGTTGTTACCTCACACACGATTCAGGTATGTACTGCAGGTTCCAGGCAAGAAGGCTAACCCGCGGTTGGCACGGAGCGCAATTTCAACCCGCCTTTGAAATCTGGTCCTATGTCCAATCCGTTCCGGAAAGAGGCTTGGCGATTTTAACCATGGGAAAGAGAGATTGCCCGTACGACTACATTCTCCCTACGCCTTTGAGGCGCTATCGCACGAATCAGGACGAATTGAAGCTGCCGGGCTGCGAAGTGACCAAGGTGAATGACCAGCACGCCTATATGACTTTTCCACACGATACCGATTTGCGCGTGGGCGACAGGATCGTCAGCGGCATCTCCCATCCCTGTACGGCCTTCGACAAGTGGCGCTTCATCGCCGTCGTCAACGACCAGTATGACGTCGTCGACGGCCTCATCACCTATTTCTGATCCCCACTAAATCTTCAGAAAGCCACGTGCATTTTCTCGATGCGGATTTTGCCCTCACCCTGGACGCTCTTCTCAAACACTGAATTACATAATCAGCCGCGATGTGTCCATGCGACAACTGGCCGGCTGCTATACTGGCACGCCTATGCGGAGAGTATTTGTTGGTCTGTTGTTGCTATCGTTCGCCTGGCTGGCGCCAGCTAGAGCAGACTCGTTGGACAGATTGGCTTCAGACTTCTGGACCTGGCGTGCACACTATCGCCCTTTCACGTTTGACGATGTTCCGCGCATGGAGCGTCCCGGTGGAGTGCGCGATTGGTCCGCCGCAGCGGTCGCCAAGCAACGCGAGGAGCTTTCCGAATTCGAGCGCCGCTGGAAAAGTCTGGGTGCCGACGGTTGGCCGGTTGCGCAGATGGTTGACTATCGACTGATGGGCTCGGCCCTTGCGCGCCTTCGCTGGGAATTGGATGTAAATCCCCAATGGCAGAGTGACCCGGCGTTTTATGTCGAACAGACCGTCGGCGCCTTGCAGGAGGAACTGCTGCCCCCGCCGCCATTCGACGAGGCACGATGTCGCGAGCTTGTGACCCGCGCGGAAAACATTCCGAGAATTCTGGAACAGGCCAAGGAAAATCTTCGGGCCGTGGCGCCGTTTGCCCAGTTGACCATCGCGATGCTCGCGGACATTGAGCCGCGTCTGGCGCGCGTCGACCGTGGCGTTTCACCCCTGCTCACCGGCGCCGATCAACGCGCGCGCTTCCACGTTGCAATTGCAGCCGCCGGCGAGGCTCTCGTCGAATATCGTGAATGGCTGCAACAAAAACTGCCTGGCATGCGTCAGGATTTCGCTCTTGGCGACGAGAAGTACTCATTCTTCCTGCATCATGTTGCGCTCTTGCCCTACACCCCGCAGCAGTTGCTCACCATGGCGCGGCAGGATTTCGATCGGGTCCTCGCGATGGAAAGCTACGAGCACCAGCGCGACTTGGGCACGCTGGAATTGCAGATGCCTGCAACGCCCGGCGAGGAAATCGCCCACATGATCCGCGATGACGCCGCCATTCGCGGTTACCTGGCGAAGCACGAGGTACTCACCGTTCCTCCTGATTTGCCGCATTGGACCATGCGCCTCGCCCCGGACTACCTCGCGGCCCTCGACGGCTTCGGCGAGCTCGACGACTTCACCGGGCCCTCGCGCCTGCGCCAGGATGGCGTCCGCTGGCTCATGACGCGGTCCAACGACCTCCCGTATTTTGACAATGCCTACGCCCTGGACACCCGCACCACCGGCGTGCACGAGGGCGTGCCGGGACATTTCTTCCAATTATCCTTGGCATGGCGAAATCCTGATCCCATTCGGCGCCAGTACTACGACTCGGGCGTAAATGAAGGAATCGGTTTTTACTCCGAAGAGTTGATGCTGGCCACCGGGCTGTTCGACGACAGCCCCCGCTCGCGCGAGATTATCTACAATTTCATGCGCCTGCGCGCCTTGCGCGTCGAGGTTGATGTAAAACTGGCCCTCGGCCAGTTCACCATCCCGCAAGCCGCCGATTACCTGGCCCGCACCGTGCCCATGGACCGTAAAACCGCCGAAGGCGAAGCCGACGCTTTTTCCAGCGCTCCCGGACTGGCCATCGACTATGAAATCGGCAAGCTACAGATCGAGCGCATGCTCGCCGACCGCCGCCTCCAGCTGGGCAATAGGTTCAGCCTCCGCGATTTTCACGATTACGTCTGGACCAACGGCAACGTGCCGCTGTCATTGCAACGGTGGGAGTTGCTGGGTCTCGACGATGACATCAAGAAGGCAGACGAATCGCCGAAATGAAGCCTTGTGGAAAGATGCTGAACCGGTTTTCCCATCCTCATCTCCGCAAAGCCTGAGTCCGCAAAACTGATATAGCTTCTGAGGCGCTTCAGGAATAGTTGAGAGCTAGCGGGCTCTTATTAGCCGGCTAGCTCGTTCACCATGCGTCAAAACCGCATTCCGCTTCGTTGACTGATTTCCACTCTCAACCTAAGATGAGCGCCTACATGGATAATCCCTCGCCCCTGATTGGTCAGAACTTGTCTCACTACCGCATCCTCGAACGCCTCGGCGGTGGCGGGATGGGGGTGGTGTACAAGGCTGAGGACGTGCGGCTCCTGCGTTTCGTCGCTCTCAAGTTTCTGCCGGAGGCGGTGGTGGGGGACGCACAGGCCTTGGCGCGTTTCAAGCGGGAGGCCCAGGCGGCCTCCGCGCTGAACCATCCTAACATCTGCACGATTTATGATATCGGAGAAGAAAACGGCAAAGCCTTCATCGCCATGGAATTTCTGGAAGGCAAAACGCTGAAGCACGCCATTTCCGGCCGTCCCATGGAGATGGAGGAATTGCTCGAAGCGGCCATCGGCATTGCCGCCGGACTGGACGCGGCGCATTCCAAAGGTATCGTGCACCGCGATATCAAGCCCGCGAATATTTTCGTCACCGAAAAGGGCCACACCAAAATTCTGGATTTCGGCCTCGCCAAGGTGCGCACGCCGAAAAATTCCTCGGCGAACCCCAACAGCCTGGCGACACTCGGCGGCGATGAGGAACAACTGACCAGTCCGGGAAGCACCCTGGGCACCGTCGCGTACATGTCGCCGGAACAAGTGCGCGGAAAAGAACTCGATGCGCGGACCGACCTGTTTTCCTTTGGCTCGGTGCTTTACGAGATGTCCACGGGCAAGCTGCCGTTTCGCGGCGATACCCCGGGATTGGTCTTCAAAGCCATTCTGGACGGCGCTCCAACTCCGGTGGCGCGAATCAATCCGGAATTGCCCGCGGAACTGGAACGCATCATTAATAAGGCCATCGAGAAAGACGCCGGTTTGCGCTACCAGTCCGCCGCGGACATGCACTCGGACTTGAAGCGCCTCAGGAGAGACACCGATTCGGGTAGAGTCTCAGGCTCCGGTAAAGCGGCGGCACAGGAGGCCGTGGCCGCCGCGGATAGCGAAGCGCGTGCGGCACTGGCACACACGGCGCAGCCTCCGGCGGGCAACAATAAACTTTGGCTCGGGCTGGCGGTGGCCATTGTCGCCATCATCGCCGTCGCGTTTGCGGCCTACCACTTCGGAGCCGGATCGAAGCATCAAAATGGTCCCGCAAAAATCGCGCAGATCAGCCATTGGGACAAACCCATGGACCAGGCGCGGCTCTCGCCGGATGGCCACGCCGTGGCCTTCAGTTCGCCGGTGACCGGGGTCGAGCAGGTTTTCCTGATACTGGCCACCGGCGGCGAAGCGCTCCAACTCACAAACGACGAGACCGACAAATTTGTAACCAATTTTTCCGCCGACGGCACCGAGATTTACTACCGCCGTGTATTTGGCAAGGACGAAACCTGGGCCGTACCCACGCTGGGAGGAAGTCCCAAGCGAATTGTGGAAGGTTACGGAGTAACGCCGTCGGTAGACGGGAACTCAATCTATTACTCCAAGGGGCGCACCCGAACAATCTTCCGGGCGGACCGCACCGGCATGGGAGAAGAACCGGTATTTACGCTTGATCCCAAATCCTGGGGAATCTCCAGGATCCTGCCGTATCCGGATGGCAAGCATTTGCTGTTGCTGACCGCGAGCGGAATCTCGACGGGTGAAGGGGTCCAGCTGTTCGTCGTTGACCTCGAGAAAAAATCGGCGGACGAACTCTCCGTGATTCAAGCGGATCCCCGCGAGGTCGTGTGGCAGGAGCCGGGAAAAAGCATCCTCTTTAGCCGCACCCTCAACGGGCTCACGAATATCTGGAGCATGAATCTGGCGGATAAATCCTTGACACAGGTAACCTTTGGACCCGGCCCGGACCACTCGCCGATGCCCGACCCAACAGGCAAGGGCCTGTATCTCATCAACGGGAAGTCGACGGGACTTCTGACCGTTTACAACACACGCACGAAGCAATCCGTGGATATCTCCGCGGAAAACGCCACGCAACCGGTGTTCTCCAGGGACGGCAAGAGGTTGATGTACATCACCATCCCGTCGCATGATCGCAACGAATTGTGGGTGTCCGACCTGGACGGAAATAACAAGGCCCGCCTGGCGCAGGCAGCTTCGATTGGGACAGGCTTTTGGTCGCCCGATGATTCGCAGCTCTCGTTCAATACAGACGAGCCGGGGAAGGAAGCGAGACTTTATTTGGTGAATCCGGATGGCAGCGGGCTGAAAACCCTGAAATGGATGAATGCCGTTACCGTGCAGGCGCTGGGGTGGTCCGCGGATCAAAAGTCGGTGTTCGTCAACGGCTGGGAGAAGGGCGCGAAGAGCGCGTCCATCTGGCGCGAAAGCGCGGATGGATCGGAACCGGAAAAGATTACTGAGAATTGTGGCTTCGCCTTCGACGCGTCCCCCGACGGAAAATTTCTAATGAGCCTGATCGCCGCCGGCGACAAGATTGGAATCTACGCGTTTTCTTTGGCGGATCGATCTTGCACCCTGCTGGTGCCGGGAGTGATCACCTTTGGACTGAATATCGAAAAGGACAACAAATCCTTCCTGTATGCGATTCCCGGGAAAAAAGAAGTGACCATCTACCGGCAAAAGTGGGCCGAAGGAAAAGCTATCGGCACTCCTCAAGTCGCATTGAATCTCCCCTTCGCCTTCCCGCTCATCGCCGGCGGGAACGCCTATGACTTTTCACGGGATCTCAGCTCGGTGGTCTACGCCCGCCCCAGCGGACACGCCGACCTGTATCTCCTGACTCAGCAGTGATAGCCCCTGGACCAGCTTTTGCTCGCAGCACCCGCGGTTGTAAGCGTTTCCGATTCAAGCTAAAGTTCTCTTGAGTAAGGGATTCGCTTGGGAGATTGCAGATGAAATCCGTCACACGACTGATCGACTGCGTGACCGTGGTACAAATTAGCGGGCGGATTGAACTCGGAGAAGGATCGGCCGCCATTCGCGAGATGATTCGCGACCTGCTGGAGAAGGGCCGAAAAAAAATCCTGCTGAATCTTGCGGACGTTGATTACATCGACAGCTCCGGACTGGGTGCGCTGGTTAGCGCGTTCACCAGCGTGCGCAACGAGGGTGGCGAGCTGAAGCTCGTATACCTCACGAAGAAAGTCCACGACCTGCTGCAGATGACCAAGTTATATACCGTTTTCGACGTCCTCGATGACGAGACGGCGGGCATTAAATCCTTTGATCAATCCGCGGCTACAACCGCATAACCACCGTCAGATTCGAATCCCGCCCCTCGCAAGAATCGGCGTCCCGCCGGATATATCTCCTTGGCTGCTTGGCAGTTCGGCGCGCATTGCCCAATTCTGCCTCTTATCGAAAATCTGGAAACCGCCTGGCCCTTCGCCTCTGCGCAACATCTTCCATCTGCGCTAAACTTTCTTATCGATGCTAAGTCTTCCGCCGATAACCCTGCGCCTGCGCGGCTTCAAGCTGATCGACCGCGTTGCGCTGGCCTTCCTGCTGCTCTGCTCCATTGCGCTGGGCGCGGCCTGCGGCTTGCTCTTCGTTTACACCAGCGACCTCCCCGAAATTCGCGCACTAGAAACCTACCGGCCCACCGTGGTTACCGAGATTTACGCCGATGACGGGCAGATGGTCGGCAGTTTTGCGCTGCAGCGCCGCATCCTCATGACTTACGAGCAGGTCCCCAAGGTCCTCTACAACGCCGTGACCGCCATCGAGGACCAGCATTTCGAAGATCATTGGGGAGTCGATTTTCCGCGCATCGCCGGCGCCGCTTTTCGCAACGTTTTGAAGCACCGCATCACCGGGGGCGCCAGCACCATCACCATGCAACTCGCCGGCAATCTCTTCTTGGACCGCAGCGATCGCACCTTCCGGCGCAAGATGCAGGAAATCCTCCTCGCCCTGCAGATCGAACGGCGCTACACCAAGCCGCAAATCTTTACTATGTATTCCAACCAGGTTTACCTGGCGCACGGCAACTACGGATTTGCCGCCGCTTCGCAATTTTACTTTGGCAAGCCGGTCACGGATCTGAAGCTCCAGGAAGCGGCGCTGCTCGCCGGTATGGTCAACGGACCGAAATTCTCGCCGTTGAACAATCCCGTGGCCGCGCTCGCTCGCCGCAATCTTGTGCTTCATCGCATGGGCGAGGAAGGAAAAATCAGCACCGCCGAAGAAACCGAGGCGCGCAAGACGCCGCTCGCCCTGCACATCCAGTACCCGCGCAACGATCTCGCGCCGTACTTCTTCGAAGACATACGCAAATACCTGGAAGCCACCTACGGCACGGAGGCCGTTCATGAACGCGGCTTGCGCGTGTACACCACGCTGAATATCGCCATGCAGCGCGCCGCCAACCAGGCCATCCGCGACGGTCTCCACAGTTACGACCGGCGCCACGGCTGGCGCGGCAATCTGCCCAACATCTTGCGCGACAATCTCGGCACGCTGGCGTCTTACGAAGACGACGATTGGCGCCGTCCCATCGAAAAAGGCAGCTACACCACGGGCCTGGTCGTATCGGTGGAAGACAAAAACGCCACCATCAAAATTGGCAACTATCGCGCCATCCTTTCGCCGGCGGATTTTGCCTGGACCGGCCGCAAGAAAGCGTCGGAGTTGCTCAAAACCGGCGACCTCGCGCAATTTTCCATTCAGGAACTGCGCGAAAACACCGCGCGCGTGCAACTTGAACAGCAACCCGGCCCGCAGGCTGCCATGGTGGCCATCGACAATCCCACCGGCGAGATCAAAGCCATGGTTGGGGGTTACAGCTTCGAAGATTCGAAGTTCAATCGCGTCACCCAGGCGTACCGGCAGGTGGGCAGCTCTTTCAAGATTTATGTCTACGCCGACGCGCTGGAAAAAGGCGCCACGCCCTTCGACACCATTCTGGATGCACCTTTCACTACCGTCAGCGGCGGGCAATCCTATTCCCCACGCAATTACGATGAGAAATTCGAGGGCAACATCACGCTGCGCCGCGCCTTGGCCGGCTCGCGCAACGTCCCGGCGGTCAAGCTGGCAGAAAAAATGGGTATCAACAGCGTGGTAAATATGACCCGACGCTTCGGCATCACCACTTCACTGCCCCCGTACCTGCCGCTCGCGTTGGGTGCCGCAGATATGCGGCTGCTCGAACACGTTTCCGCGTTCACGGTTTTTCCCGACGACGGCATTCGCATCGATCCTCACATGATTCGCCGGGTCACGAGCTACGACGGAGCTCTCCTGGAAGAAGCGCATCCGGAGGTCCACGACGTGCTTTCGCCGGAAGTTGCGCGCACCATGACCGCCATGCTCGAGGAAGTCATCCAGTTCGGCACCGGCATCCAGGCCAAACAGTTGGGCCGCCCCGCCGCCGGAAAAACCGGCACCACGCAGGATTACACCGACGCCTGGTTCATCGGCTTCACCCCGCAAATTACTTCCGGAGTGTGGGTGGGCTACGACGACAAACAAATTTCGCTGGGCAAGAAAGAAACCGGAGCTCGCGCCGCGCTGCCCATCTGGATGCAATTCATGCGCGCGGCCTCGGCGGATAAACCGGCCATCGAGTTCGCGAATGTCGTGCCTCTGGAACAGCAGGCCGCCGATCACCAGGTGCACGTGGACACGCCGGACACTGCGCCAACGGAAGACGAACCGCACTCCCCGAAGGAGAAGTCGCCTGCGCCTATTCCTCCGGCCCCTTCCCCGCCACCAGTGAAAACTTCAACGTCAGCAGCGGCCGCCAACTCCGGCGCCGCCGCGCGCCCCTAAACGCGCGTAACCCTGCGTCGCCGCAATACCGGACTGGCGTGGAACGACTCAGTAGGTCCCCCGATTTACCTTTGACACGGTTCGTGACATGATCACTCTAGAGGCGCAGCTTCTTTGGCCAATACTGAGAAAAGCCCCGGCAAAGGCAAGAAAATGAAAAAATTCGACGCGGAAGAGTACCTTTCGAGCCCGGGCGTCTCCCGGCGGGTCGCCAAATACAAGAAAGGCCAAGCGCTCTTTTCGCAGGACGATGCCTGTGAAGAAGTTTGGTACATCCAATCCGGAAACGCCAAGTTGACCATCGTCAATCCGCATGGCAAGGAAGCGGTCCTTGCCATTCTTGGTGCCGGTGATTTTGTCGGCGAAGGCTGCATCATCGGGAATCCCGTGCGCATGGCCACGGCCACGGCGCTGGGGTCCTTAAGCGCCACCATCATCGATCGCAAAGAAATGATGCGGATGCTTCACCAGCAGCCAGATTTTGCCGACAAATTCATCCATTACATGTTGGAGCGCAACATCAAGATTGAAGCCGACCTCGTGGACCAGTTGTTCAATTCGAGCGAAAAGCGGCTGGCACGGGCCCTGTTGATACTCGCGCGCTACGGAAAAGAAGGCGAGCCGGAAACGCTGGTGGCAAAAATATCGCAGGAGACGCTGGCGGAACTGGTGGGCACCACTCGAAGCCGCGTGAATTATTTCATGAACAAATTCCGGAAGCTGGGATTTATTCACTACAACGGAGGGCTCCAGGTGCACAGCTCATTGCTGAACGTGGTGCTGCACGATTAGTTGTCGGCGCCGGTACTCCTGCAGGCCGAGCGACGCCGCTTCGATTTCATCCTCACAAGCGAATCTGCTGCCGGTTCCGTCTCGTCGTCTGGTATACATTTTGACGTCTTTCTGACGGGACGCCTCATCACGCGCTTTTGCTCGACGCAGATGGGCCTCCCAAACTAACGGAGTGCTGCTTCCGGCGTCGAAAGCATCCAGGGAGGTTTTCTCGATATGAAGAAGAGAATGGTGGTGCTTGTTTTGCTGGCGATGTGGTGCGCAGCGTTGGGACCGGCTTATGCCGACGACAAAAAACCGCCGGTGACCCTCAAGAGCATTCTGCTGGAGCAGTTGCGCTCCACTCATAACAAGAAGGAATGGTTTGTGCCGGCGAACACAGCAGTGGAAGGCTTGACAGCCGAGCAAGCCAGTTGGACCGATGGCAAAGGCAATCATTCCGTCGGGCAACTCGTCAACCACCTGGTGTTCTGGAATCGCCAGTCGCTGGCGAGATTCAAAGGCGAGCAGCCCGCCAAGTTCACCAACAATGACGAGACCTTTAACAGTTTCGACGCCAAATCCTGGGCGGCCACCGTCAAAGCGCTGGACGACGTAATGACCGAATGGGAGAACGCCGTGGAAAGCGCCGATGACGCCAAATTGCAGGAGTATGCCTCGCGCATCGCCCACATCGGCACGCACAACGCCTACCATATCGGCCAGATTATTTACGTGCGCAAGGAGCAAGGCTCCTGGGACCCGGAAAAAGGCGTCAAGGAGTAGACCGATCTTCGTAAATGTTCTGAGTCGGCGGGTCGGGCCGCCGACACACCGCACTCTATACTGGCTGGATGAATTCTGGCCGTTCATGGCCGCAATTTCATGATGTATCGGTGTGCCCTTCGCTTCCGCATATGCCTTGTTCAACCTGGGCAAGCTGCCCGTGTGGTGGCTTCGTCTGGGTCGTTCTTCAAGGTCAGATGCATACGCACAAGTGGGTTGGATTGTGGGTTAGAAAAAGCCCATGAAGTTTGTGACAATCCACATTCTCATTCTCGGTAATATCCTGGGTTCCAATCAAAGATCGGGAAATGCTCAAAGCAGGGCGGCTTGGTCTAGGAGCGTTCGACCTTGGGCGTCGACTGAGCTCCTAGCGGTTCGCGGAAAGGATCCATCGGAATCGGCGCGTACTCGATCTCGATGATCTCGAGATGCTCCGTCTTCGCTGGCGCGCGCAGTTCCACGCGGTCGCCGGGGCTCGCCTTCATCAGTGCATTAGCGAGAGGCGAGCGCCAGCTGATGTAGCCGCGGTCGAGGTCCACCTCGTCGATGCCGACAATCGAGACGACGTGTTCCAAGCCGGCGGCGTCCTTGTAGGTCACGGTTGCGCCGAAGAAGATGCGCGTAGCGGCTGACCCCTGCCGCGCAGCGGCGGGATCGGTGACCACGGCAGCGTCGATGCGTTTCGCGAGAAAGCGAATCCGCGAATCAATCTGGCCTAGCCGTCGCTTGCCGTAGAGATAGTCGGCGTTTTCACTGCGGTCCCCATTACTAGCGGCCCAGGCTACGACCTCTACCACCGCAGGCCGCTCGCGCCTCAGTAGGAACACATGCTCGTCTTTCAACCGCTGCAATCCGGCGGGCGTGATGTAGTTCTTGAGCGTCGGTCCCGCTGGCTCTGGCCGAGGTCCTCGGAGTGGCCGCTTTTCTTGCATTTGCCAATCTGCCATGGGATTTCGTGTACTTGCGGATGACCCAATCTCGGAAGTTCCGCGCCTCGGTCCCGATAATTCTTCGCACCGTGAACGTGACGCACGCGGGCTAGATGTCGAATGATACATCGGTCTTTCCTGTAGCCGTCTTAGAAAATGCGGCGACCCGTCTGATTGCAGACGGCAAAAACTTTAGCGATTTCCGCGGCGGACGGCGTGCGAATTGTTGAAAACGTCGGAGATTCTTTACGCATTTGATGCTTCCTCACCATGTCAAACTCAATCGAACAAGAAATACATCCGCGCCGCCTTCCTTCTTCACAACGGCGGCGGTCGACGGATTCCAAATGCGCTGATAACTTGGAATGACTCGAATTGCGGGAGTAATCGCGAAATCGTAAAAGACTTCGAGCCCGTTCTCGTTCTTGGGAGTGGCTGTGGCTCCCGTGAACCGCGCGAGGTCGCCCTTTAAGGGCTGACTGATTCCATTATGATAGATTCCCAGTCCGAAACTGTCATCGGGCCTGCCGTCAGAGAGACCATTGGCGATCAACGCTGCGCTTGCATCGCGTGTGATCGGGTTGGTTTCCTCGGGCGCGTACCCAATACGTCCGAACACGCCAATTCCCCTAAGCGGCTGACCGGTCCCGAGCTTTTCATCGCCTGCTCCAGAGTGATCCTTCACAAAGATATACTGCGAAAAGTTTTCGATCGTAACCCAACTAGTTGACCGGAAGTTGGTCGGCAGAGCTTGCGAGGGCGGAACACCTAGGAGCAGGCCGACAGCTCCCGGAGTCGGGCCAGATGGTAACTGCCCGAACGGCGCTTCCAAATTGATCTTCGGTTTGTTGGTCCAATTGAACTGCGCCCACGCCCGACCCGGCAGCTCGCCGATTTTGTATGAATAGATTGCAAAACCATAAATGTTCACCCGATCGAAGGCCTTGGTCGCCAAATTGTTTGCCTGACTATTCGGATCGAATACGCCAACAGCAAGAGTCAATGGTTTTGACGTCTCTACGCCCAGTCCAGCCAAAACACCGGTAACAAAAATCCGCTTGCCGCTTAGATTAATCCCGGACAAGACATCTTCTGTCGTTGAGGCTGCCCCAAATACGTCCACGATTGTGTTCCTCCTAGAATTTGTAGCCGGCCCACAATGCCCAGTAATTCAGGTCCAAAACTGAGTGAGAAGGGCCTCTTAACCCCACACAACCGCGCCGTGGCGCCGATCGGGTTCGGCTTCCCGTTTCAATTAACAGCCTCGAAATTGGCGCTATGCGTGAAAAGCAACTGCATGCCCAGTGCTGAACATACGCGTCACCGTCGGCAATCCGCTTTGTCTTCACCAAGAAGGGGACGGCAGATTCAGAATGAGGAATTGCTGTTGCGGCCGTGTTATGGCAAGGATTTAACGGTAAGGTCGAGGTCGCGAACATAGCACCGAGCTCTTGCATGCCATGCGGATGTAGCAAATCCCGCGCTGGGAGTGGCTACGCAGTTGGTGCAGTGAAGTCGGAGAAGTGTGGGTTGGAATGTGGGTTGAGTGGATTGAGATTTTCGGACAACACCCGGTAACCTACTGATGAGCGGCTTAAGACATAGGTAACACATTGTACCGGACACATGGGTGACACTTTCTCCCCGTAAAGGGGAGGGAGTGATGCCTTGGAAGGAGTGTTCGGTAATGGATGAAAGGCTGCAGTTTGTGGCTCGCCGGCTAGGCGGCGAGGCCATG
>DASXLA010000088.1:0-85582 GCA_036496505.1 Candidatus Acidiferrum sp.
CCGAGGGCAAAATAAACTGGCTGCATTTCAACGGCATCAATTACCGCGCGAACGTCTGGCTCAACGGCGAAAAAATTGCCGACGCCAAGGATGTCGCCGGAACCTACCGCACCTTCGAATTTAACGTCACCAAACTTCTGAAGCGCGGCGCGCCCAACGCTCTCGCCGTCGAGGTCACCGCCCCCGGCAAAAACGATCTCGGCATCACCTGGGTCGACTGGAATCCGACTCCTCCAGATAAAGACATGGGTCTCTGGAAAGAAGTCTTCCTCACGCAAAGCGCCGCCGTGTCCGTCCGCAATCCCTTCGTCTCCTCCAAGTTAGGATCCGATTACAAAACCGCCGCACTTACCGTCTCCGCCGATCTGCGAAACGTCTCCGGCCAGCCCGTCCGCGGAATTCTCCGCGCTGAAATCGACCGCATCAGAGTCAGCCAGAATGTGGCCCTGGCCGCCGGCGAAATCAAAACCGTCCGCTTCACGCCGCAAAAATTCGCCGCTCTCAGACTCGCGCACCCCCGCCTGTGGTGGCCGTATACCATGGGCGAGCCTTATCTCTACCATGCGAAAATCTCCCTCGACATCGCCGGCCACCCGAGTGATTCCGCCTCTACCGATTTCGGCGTCCGCGAAGTAACTTCCGAGCTTACCGACCAGGGTGCGCGCCTTTTCAAAATCAACGGGCGCAACATCCTCATCCGCGGCGCGGCTTGGGCGCCCGATCTATTATTCCGCTGGTTCCCCGGCAAGCTCAATGCGGACCTTTCCTACGTCCACGATATGGGCCTGAACACCGTGCGCCTCGAAGGCCGCCTGGACCGCGAGGAGTTTTACGAAAAGACGGATCGCCTCGGCATTCTCGTCATGCCTGGCTGGACCTGCTGCGATGCCTGGGAACGCTGGAAAGATTGGCAGGCCGATCAACGGGAAATCGCCGCCGAGTCTCTGAAGAGCCAGATTCGCATTCTGCGTAAGCATCCCAGCGTGTTCGTCTGGCTCAACGGCAGCGATGGTCCGCCGCCCGCCGACGTGGAAGAGATGTATCTCGGCATCCTGAAGGATCTTGACTGGCCCAACCCCTCCGTCTCCTCCGCCAGCGAAACCGCCACCACCGTCACCGGCAAATCCGGCGTGAAAATGACCGGCCCATACGAATACGTTCCTCCCGTGTACTGGCTCACCGACAAGCAAGCTGGCGGCGCCCACGGCTACAATACTGAAACCAGTCCGGGACCCGCCATTCCGCCACGCGAATCTCTAGAGCGTTTCATCCCCAAGGATCATCTCTGGCCCATCGATGATTTCTGGAATTACCACGCCGGAAAGGAACGCTTCACCACCATTAATGTTTTCGCCGATGGTCTCAATCGCCGTTACGGCACTGCCACTTCGCTCGACGACTTCGAGCGCAAATCCCAGGCCGTCACCTACGACGGCGAGCGCGCCATGTTCGAGGCCTACGCCAGAAATAAATACAAATCCACCGGCGTCATCCAGTGGATGCTCGATAACGCCTGGCCCTCCTTAATCTGGCATCTCTACGATTACTATCTGGTTCCCGCCGGCGGCTACTACGGCACCAAAAAAGCCAACGAGCCGGTCCACGTCCAATATTCCTACGACGATAATTCCGTCGCGGTCATCAACAGCACCTACGCGTCGCTCAAAGCCATGAAGGTCACCGCAAAAATCTATGACCTCGACGCCTCCGAGAAGGGAAGTAGAGACGCCCTCATCGATCTCGCGCCAGACAGCTCCACCACCGCTTTCCCCGTGCCCAACGTCCAAGGCCTGAGCGCCACTTATTTCCTCCGCCTCCAGTTGCAGGACCACGCCGGCAAATTGGTCAGCGACAATTTCTACTGGCTCTCCACCAAGCTCGACACTCTCGACTGGAGCCATAAACTCGATACCGTCTACACTCCCCAGGTGGAATTCGCCGATCTTACTGGGCTTCAAACCTTGCCCGAAGTCAAACTCGACGTTACCGCCACCACCAAGACCGACGCCTCCAATAACGTCACCCGCGTCACGGTGAAAAATCTCGGCAACAGCGTCGCCTTCATGGTCCATCTACGCGCTACCCGCAACACCGCCGGCACCGACATCACGCCCATCCTCTGGGACGATAATTATTTCTCCCTGCTTCCCGGTGAACAGCGCGAAGTCTCCGCCACCTACGCCACTGCCGCCGTAGCGGGCGATGCGCCCGTCCTCCAAATCGAAGGCTTCAACATCACCCCCCAAACCATAGAAGCCAATACGTCCGCCGGTGGCTCCCAGTAACCACGAAATGCCCGCAGTCACACAGAAATCACGTCTTCATGCTCGGCTCCGTGCAATTTCGCGTTAACCGCGAAGCCACGACCGCTCCGCAGCTGAAATCATCCCCCAACCATCCGGGTTGTGTTGCTCCACAACTTCATGCAATATCCGCCCCATGATCCTGCGTCTCCGCATCGCCATCGCAATCCTCATACTTACCGGGCTCTCGACACTCGTACTGCACGCCCAACAACTCGACCAAGCCATCCCCGGCATCCAATCCGCCATACAAAAATCTGGTGCTGACGTCGCCGTGGCGTTTCGCACCCTGGACGGCAAGTCCCAATGGTTCTCCCGCGAACACGAATCGTTTCACGCCGCCAGCACCATGAAAATTCCGGTGATGATTGAGCTGTTTCATCAGGTCAGGGAAGGGAAGCTCAATCTCGACGATCCGCTTACCATTCACAACGAATTTCACAGCATCGTCGACGGCTCCGTCTACAAACTCGACATCAGTGATGACTCCGACGCCGTTCTATACAGGCTCGAAGGGCAAACGCAAACTCTCGCGCAGTTGTGCGAAGCAATGATTACTAAAAGCAGTAATTTCGCCGCGAATCTTCTCATCGAAAAACTGGGTGTCGAAAACATCCGCGCCACTGTCCATCAGTTGGGCGCCGATGAAATGTGTGTCCTGCGCGGCGTCGATGATCAGAAAGCCTTCGACCAGGGCCTCAACAACGCCACCTCCGCCTACGCCCTCCTCACCTTGCTCACCGCCATCGCCGATGGCACCGCGGTCGACGCCGACTCCTCCCGCCATATGGTCGAAATTCTCCAGCGCCAGACCTTCAATGAAGGCATCCCGGCCGGCCTTCCTCCCGGAACGCCCGTCGCTCACAAGACCGGGGAGATCACCAAGATTCATCACGACGCGGCCATCGTTTACGCCCCGCGCCCCTTCATTCTGGTCATTCTCGTGCGCGGCCTCGCGGACCGCAAAGATAGCGCCGCGCTCATGGCCGAAATCACTCGCCAGCTTTACGCCGGGACAGAAACACCACGGTAACCCAAAAAAACACAACCCCACACCCTGCCCCGCTCATCCAATACAATAGGATTAGCGGCTGCTGCTTCGTCGGCCACCCAGGTTCAGCGGCTCAATTTCATGAGCCTTCCCGGCTTGAGAGGAAAATTTCAGATGAACACTTTTGGACGTCTTCTTGGCGTCGGCGCGGTGGCTTTACTTTTTTCCGTTGGCGCCTCCGCCGATACCCTGGAACTGAAAGACGGTCGCATCCTCGACGGTAAGTATCTCGGAGGTACCCAGGTCATCTTGCGGTTCGAGATAAATGGCGATGTACAAACCTTCCGTGTCTCTCAGGTCCAGACCGTAAGGTTCGATCGGCATCACCGCTATGATCCGCAGGATAACGGTGCGCCACCGCCGCCAAACGATCAGTCTGGTCCGGACAGTGCCCCGCCTCCGCCACAGAACGGTCCCGACGCCGGACCGCCTCCCGATCAGGGCCCAGGTGGACCTTTGCCGCAGGATCAATCGCGGCCCGATGACAATCCGCCGCCGGACCAGTCGCGGCGCGGTGATTATCCGCCTCCCGGTCCACCCGACAGCGATCAGTACGGCGATCGCGATTCTCGGCACGACTACGTTTACGCCGCTCCGGGAACCGCCATCACCATTCCTGCGGGCCAGCCCATGCTCGTGCGCATGATTGATCCCGTCGATTCCCGTCACAACCAGGTCGGTGATGTTTTTCGCGCCACCCTGGAAACAAATCTGGTTGTGAACAACGTTCTCGTCGCGCGCCGCGGCAGCGACGTATTCGGCCGTCTCGCCTACACCAAGGAAGCCAAGGGCCTCTCCGGCAGTTCTGAACTTGAGCTTGACCTCACGCGGATCATCATCGACGGCCGCGAGTTTCCGCTCGTCAGCGGTGCTTACACCGTGAAGGGCCGTGGCCGCGGCGGAGAAACCGCGGCAAAGGTCGGCGGTGGCGCAATTGTCGGCGCAATCATTGGCGGCATTGCTGGTGGCGGCACCGGCGCAGCCATCGGCGCGGGGGTCGGCGGCGCGGCAGGCGCAGGCGCCGAAGTGCTAACCCGCGGCCGGGCCGTGCGCGTCCCGAGCGAAACCCTGCTCGAGTTTCGCCTCGACCAGTCCGTCACCGTAACCCCGACCCAAAAATAAATCATTTTTCCCAAATCCGCGTTCATAGGGCCCCAGCCGCCGGCACAGCGTCTGGGGCCCTTATTTCTGTTCTCTTCGATCTCCAGCGCGAGCCTCGCAACTCCTTTCGGCTCTTCTGTCGGGTACGCCACGTACAGTAAACCCTTGTTATCCAATTGGACTCATCCCGCCCAAAATCCGTCTTGCTACTCTCGCTGTTAGTCAATAAGATACCCTATCTACTGGAGAGATAACGTGCCCAAGGAAAAGCCAAGAGTCAACATCGGGGAAGTCATCAAAACCTATCGCAGCCAGCGCGGCCTGTCGCAAGGCGACATCGAGCGCCGCACCGGCCTGCTGCGCTGCTACCTCTCGCGCGTCGAGAACGGCCACACCGTTCCGTCGCTCGAAACCCTGGCGAAAATCGCCGAAGCCATGGACATTTCCCTAGCGGACTTTTTTCCCGGAACGGAGACGCCCCGCGACAAGGAAACGCAAAAAATGTTGGGCGAGCTCTCACAGGACGAAATTCGCTTCCTCGCCGAAATCAAGCGCTATAGCACCACGCTCTCCGACGGCGACAAGCGCCTGGTCCTTGCCATGATCCGCAAAATGGCCAGCCTCCTCCCACTCACGGTCGCGCGCAAACCCATCGCCCGCCGCCCCACCGCCTGATTTTTTTGTGGGTGCTAGATCCCAACTTGTCATCTCTGAAAGCGCGATGGTCAAATACACTCCGAACAAATCCGCAGGGGTCTTACCCAGTCATCTCTTCGCCCTAGTGTTGGGCATGAACATGTTTCGGAGGTGTGGCGCATTCATTCCGCGAGTCCAAACCTCGGCTCATGACAGTTTCGCGTTCACACTTCCATTGCTCCGACCCACTTTGCTTGTCGGATCTCGATAAACCTGCTGGCGGCTGAGCACATAAAATGCCGCTTCCGCTAAATGCCGGGCCACCGCCCCCACCGCTTTGCTGTGCCCTTTGCGAGCCCGCAAGCGCGCATACAACTGGCTCACGTGCCGCTCCGCACATCGCCGATAATTCACCGCTATCGAATTCGCCGCTTCCGCAAAAGCCCATTTCAAATAGCGCTTCACATCCGGCCGCGTGCGCCCGTAACGCGTGCGATCTCCGCTGGAATGCACGCGCGGTACCGTCCCGGCATACGACGCCAATCGTTCCGCGCTCAGGAAGCGTCCAATATCACCAACCTCCAGCGCGATGCTCGCCGCTAAAATCACTCCTATCCCCGTCAGGGTCTCCAGCCATTGCATCGCCGGAGTAATCTCCACCAGTTCCTCCAGGCGCTTCTCGAACTCCTTAATCTGCGCACTCAAGCCATCCAACTGCACCAGCATCTGCCGCGTGGCCCAGCGCGTCTGTGGTGGTAAACGCTCCAGCCGCTGCTCCAATTCTGCGCGCGCCTTTTTCCCATAGGGGTCGCTGTACTCGCTGGCCGGCAATCCCCACTTGGCCACTGTCGCCGAGATGCGATTCTTCCAGCGCGTGCGCTGCGCCACCAGCACCACCCGCGTGCGCGTTAGTTCGCGTAGTTCGCGCAGCTCCCCCGGGGGCATCCATACCGTCGGCAACGTGCCGTTGCGTTGCAGCGTATTTAATCCGTGGGTATCCAGCTTGTCGGTCTTGTTGATCTGCCCCATCATCAGCTTCGCCTTACGCGGATGCACCAACCGCGGCACGCAGCCGGCGCGCTCGATCTCGTCGGTAATCCAATACCAGTTGGCGGTGGCTTCCACGACTACCGCCGTTCCCGGAGCGCACTGGCCCAGCGCTCGTTCGATCGCTCCAGGCGCGTGCTCCAGGCGGTACTGCCGCAACTTCCCGGTGTCGGCCTCCTGGTGTTCCACCCAGGTGTAATGCTTGTGACTATCAAACGCAATATACTCTTGCATGGCGCGGCTCCTCTCTCTCTTGTGCTTCGCCACCGCCAGCCTACGCCGGCGGCAGGAGTCGCGCTTTCATATTTTCATCCCGACCGAAACGGGCCGACGCTTTTTCCCTCGTTCGCTTCGCGAACGAGTCGGTACCGCGCAGCGGAGGGATCTCTCTTCGATGTTTCGCGCGCGCCACGGCGATTTCCGCCTGATCCTGGCAATTACGAACACAAACCGCCAAAACCTGTCATTGGGAATCCCGCGCTTTTCGCGGGCGAGGAACCATCTATTTACGTTTCGAATACCACAAGCTCAACATTCGTGAACCACGCACTACTCGCGGTACCGCCCGCCAGCACAAAAAAACCTTCACGCACTATTTCTATCTCGAATCAACCGGATCGCATCCGGTATTGCCGCATCCCCGCCGCCGTTCCCGCCATCCTCGTTCTCATCCACATCCAGCGACCCTTCCCCCGGCGCCAGAAACAAATTCGCTTCCACCGAATGCTGCTTGGTATACAGGTCGTAATATCTTCCGCCCGCCGCATACAAAGAAGCGTGCGTACCGCGCTCGATAATTCGCCCCGCCTCAACCACCAGAATCTGGTCGGCGCGCCGAATCGTTGATAGCCGGTGCGCAATCACGAATGTCGTCCGCCCGCGCATCAGGTATCGCAGTCCTTCCTGAATGAGTGCCTCGGACTCCGAATCCAAACT
Organism: Candidatus Acidiferrum sp.; assembly: GCA_036496505.1. GTDB lineage: Bacteria > Acidobacteriota > Terriglobia > Acidiferrales > UBA7541 > Acidiferrum. The sequence continues at coordinate 7,075 of DASXLA010000088.1, forward strand.
TGACGTCGCCTCATCCAGAATCAAAATCCGCGGGTCCGCCAGTATCGCTCGCGCAATCGACACGCGCTGCTTCTGGCCGCCAGAAAGTTTCACGCCTCGCTCGCCCACCACCGTGTCGTACTGCTTCTCGAAGGCTTCCGTGAACTCATCCACTCGCGCAATGCGGCACGCCGCCAGAATTTCCGCTTCCGTTGCCTCTGGCCGCGCGAATGCCACGTTTTCTCGGATCGTCCCATCAAACAAAAACGTCTCCTGCAGCACCACTCCCAGTTGCGTGCGGTATGAGTCCAGTTTCACCGTCGACAAATCAACCCCGTCCACCAGCACCCGCCCCATCGACGGCACATAAAACGCCGCAATTAAGCCTATGATGGTCGACTTTCCCGCTCCCGATGGTCCCACCAGCGCCGTTACCGTCCCCGGCTCCGCATGAAAATTAATATCCCGCAGCACTTCCTTACGCGTGTCGTACCCGAAGCTCACATTCTCCATCACCACTTGCCCGTTGATGCGCGGCAGCCGCACCATCCGTCCCGGAGCTTCGTCTTCCATCTTCTCGTCCAGAATTTCCCGCGTGCGCTCCAGCCCGGTAATCGCCTCGGTGATCTGCGTTCCAATGGCCACAATCTGAAACACCGGCGCCACCAGCAGTCCCAGAAAAATCGTGTACGTCAGAAAAGTTCCCAGCGTCATCGTGCCGGCGAGGATGCGATGCGCGCCCATGAACATCACCACCGCGCTCACCAGCCCCATCAGCGCCGACGCCGACAAACTCATAATCGACGTGGCCGTCAACGTCTTCAGCACGTTGTCCAGGAGCCGCTGCACGCCGCCGGAAAAAATCTTCTCCTCGCGTTCTTCCGCGTGATAACCCTTTACCACCCGCACGCCGCCTAGCGATTCGGTCAGCCGCCCGGTAACTTCGGCGGTAATCTTCGGCCGCATGCGAAAAATCGGCCGTATCGTCGCAAACGCCTTATTCAGCCCCACGCCAAAAATCAGCAACACGCTGAACGCAATCGCCGTCATGGTCACGCTGATGCGCAGCAGCACCACCAGCGCCAGCACCCCGGTCATCAGCCCGCCCACAAACTCCACCAGACCGGTGCCGATTAAATTTCGCACCCCTTCCACGTCGCTCATGATGCGCGAAACCAGCACGCCTGTTTTGTTCGCGTCATAAAACGAAATCGACAACCGTCCAATATGCGCCTGCACCTGCCGCCGCAAATCCGCAATCATCTTCTGCGCCGATTTCGATAACAGCTGCGTCAGCGTAAAGGAAGTCAGTCCCTGCACCACCGTAGCCGCCAGCACCGCCAGCACGATGGGCGTCAACAGATGCGTCTGCCGCTTCCCGATCACCCCATCCACCAGATACTTCGTCGACGCCGGCAAAATCAGCCCCGAGACGCGGTTCACCGCCATCAGCGCCAGTCCCAGTGCCAACAGGCCACGGCGCGGCTTGATCAGCTCCCAGACGTGCGGCAGGTTCTTCCACGCGTTCTTGGTTTTTTTGATTTTGGAGGTGGCGCTGGTTTCTTTTTCTGTGGCCATTACGGAAGGGCGTTCGGCGCCCCTCGTTTTTAGATGTCCCGGCATGCTTTCACGATATATCGTCCCAACTACCGCCCCCGCGTTACTCCTGCCCGCAAGGCCGCGTCAGTCCGCGCCGCTTCCCCCGCGCGCCACCGGCACCGCAATCGGCGTTTCCACGTTGAGCACCGTCGAAATGAACTCACTCACCGTAATCCCCAAGTGCCCCCACAGCCGCTGCTTCAAACTGGTGTAATCCTGGCTCCCGCTGAACAGGTCTCCCACCAATTGCCGGAACACCGCGCTGCGCCTCATCAACTGCACCATGCGCGTCGTCACCGCCGTCCCCAAAAACGATCCGCGATAAAAACGGCGCACGATCCGCGACGCAAATTCCAGCTCCGCCGAAAATGATGCCCGTATCCACGCCGGATATTTCTCCGGGCAGCCTTCCGCCAGCGCCCGTCCCAGCAGCTCCCCCGACCGAATGGCGTAGAACAATCCTTCGCCCGTCAGCGGATCCACCCACGCCGCCGCATCCCCGATCAGCGCCCAGTTTTTCCCCACCACCGTGCGCTTCGATAGCGTCTGTTCCTGCGGCGAGGGCAGCACGTGGCTGTAAAACTTCGCGTTCTCCGTCGGAATCTTGCGCTTTTCCACAAACGTCTTCAGGTGCGCGCGCAACTCCGGGCTGGTGTGGGTCTCCATGCTCCCGCAAATTCCCACCGACAAATGATCGCAGCGTGGAAACGACCAGATGTAGCCTTCAAAGTGCGGGAGAAACTTGATGGTGATGGCCTCTGCCGTTTGCGGCACAAAATAACCCTGGGTCATCTCCAGTTCGTTGCGCTGCAGCGGCCGCGTCTCCGGCAGCAGTTGGTTCCTGGCCCCCGCCGCCAGCACCAGAAAATCCGTCTCGCGCCATTCGCCGTCCACGCAGAATCGCGGTTTCGCCGTGTTGGTGTCCACGCTGAACACGTGCGAGCGCTGCACTTCGCACCCCGCCGCTCGCGCCCGGTCCAGCAGCATTCCATTCAGCACCGTCCGCGAATAAATCACGATAGGATGCGTCATCTCCAGCGAAGCGCGATGCTCCTCGCTACTGATCAGCTCGATTTCCCTCACCAGCTTTTTGGGGTAGGAATTCTCCAGCAGGAAAGGGAAGCACTCGATGGCCTTATGCGTTAGCCCGCCGCCACAGGGCTTTTCCCACGCCAGGTGCTCGTCATAAATCGTGACACGATTGCCTGCGCGCGCCAGTTGCTCGCCACACATCGCGCCCGAAGGTCCGCCACCGACAACTGCGATCTCCGCCATTTTTGTGTCTTTCTGGCATGCCGCAAATCCATCGGGGTAGACAGCGCCAGTCGGTGGGTTTGGTAAGCCTGGGTGATTTACCGCAATAATAAAGCAATACCCGCCAACGAGTACAGCGCCTAAACATGCGGCCTCAAATCACACATTACCTGTTCCGACAACTATTCCCAGCCCTCCTCCACCGCCCCGCGCTCTCGCCCGAGATCCTTCTTGCAGGAATAAAGATTCGCCTCGTCCGCCACTCCGACTGCGAAAACCTCAACTCGCTCACGTGTTAAACTACTTCTACAATCAACCTAAAATGGCCTCCTCAACTTCAAGAATCCTCTCCCTCCCGCAAGCCGTGCTCCGCTTCGGCCGCCGCAACCGTGGCTCCCGGCGCCTCGTTTTCACCAACGGCTGCTTCGACCTCCTGCATCCGGGCCACATTCAAACCCTCGAAGCCTCCCGCGCGCTGGGAGACGCATTAATCGTCGGCCTCAATAGCGACGCCAGCGTTCGTCAATTAAAAGGTCCCGGCCGCCCAGTCGTCTCCGAACAGGAACGTGCCGAGCTTCTCGCCGCCCTTGAATGCGTCGATGCCGTGGTCATCTATAACGAGCCCACGCCTCGCGAAACCATCTCCGCACTCCTTCCCGATTTTCTGGTGAAAGGCGGCGACTGGCCCGGCGATCAAATCATCGGTCGCGAAGAAATTGAAGCCGCCGGCGGACGCGTGGTCTCTATTCCGGTCGTTCCCGACTACTCCACTACCGCCATTCTCAACGCCATCCGCGAATTGCCCTCGGCCTCCGCGGAATCCTGACTCGCCGCATGATTCTCCCTGCCGTTCGCGAACGTTTGGAAGCCGTCCTTCGCCAACCCGCGGTAGAAGGCGCGCTCGCCGCTTTGCGCAGCGGTGCAAATCAAATCGCTTTCTCCGGCCTGCATGACGTGGCCAAAGCTTTGCTCGCCGCCTATCTCACGCACACACTCCGCCGTCCGGCCTTCTTCATCACCGGTTCGAATCGCCGCGCCGAGGCCCATGCGGAGATCCTGCGTTTCTTTGCGGGCATCTTCCCGGGTAAAACCGGCGCCGCCAGCGGCCTCGCCGGCGAAGTCGCCACCCTTCCCGCTTTTGACACTCTGCCCTGGGAATCGCAAAGCCCCCATCCCGACATTCTCGAGCGTCGCGCCGCCACGCTCTTTCGCCTCGCCGATGGCCAGGTTTCTCTCGTCGTCGCGCCCGTCGTTGCGGCTCTCTGGCGCTACAACGATCCCTACCTCTATCTCTCTCTCTCTCGCACTCTTGCCAAAGACACCGAAATTCCTCACCAGGAACTGATTGGCCACCTCGCCTCCGTCGGTTACACCCGTACCGAAATGGTCGAGCTGCCGGGGCAGTTCGCCGTCCGCGGTGGCATCGTCGATTTTTTCTCGCCGGAAGCGCAAAGGCCCGTGCGCGTCGAGCTCCTCGGCGACACCGTGGAATCCGTGCGCGAATTCGACCCGCGCACCCAGCGTTCCATCGCTCCGGTCGTTCGCACCACCATGTTGCCGCTCACCGAATGGGCCGTGCCCGGTGCCGCATCTTTCGAGCCCTCTGCCGACGCTCCCTGGGAAACCCATTCGTTTTTCGGCCCTGCCGGTCAGGAAAAACAAACCTCGCTCTTTGAACTCGCCGAAAGCTCTCTCCGGCCGCTCGTTTTTCTCGATGAGCCTCACGCCCTGCGCGAAACCGCCGATAAGCACCTCGCCGCCGCGAACGAAAATTACGACCGCCACGGTCAGGCCAACGCTCCCGAAGTCTTGGATTTCTTTTGGTCTCCGGCGCAGCTCGCCCAATCCCTCGCCAAAACTTCGCAGGTGCTCCTTGAGCAGCTCGGCCTTAGCGTCGATTCCTTCGAAAGATTCGAGCTTTCTTCCCGTCCCAGCGCCCGTTTTCATGGTGACGTCGTAGCCTGCATGTCGGAAGTGAAGTCTCAGCTTGCTGCCGGCGGAACCGTATTTCTCACCGCCGCCAGCCTTGGTGAACTCGAACGCCTCGCCGACGTCTCCCGGGAGTACGAAGTCCCTTATGTTCTCGGTGAATCCGAAGACGCCGCCGCCGGTTTCACCGCTGAAGCCGCGCAGGAGTCCGCCACTCTATTACTCATTCGCGCACCTTTCTCCGAGGGCGTCACCCTCCCCGATGCCCGCGTCACTCTCTTCGGCAACGCCGATCTCTTCGACGTCACTCCTTCCGTCGAGCGCCCCAGCCGCAAAATTCGCACCTCGGGTTTCTTCAGCGATTTCGCCGAGCTGAAACCCGGCGACTTCGTCGTGCACGTCGATCACGGCATCGGCCAGTTCGATGGGCTGCGCCAGATTGAGTCCGACGGGCGCCGCGGCGAATTCATGCTTCTCAAATACGCTGACGAAGCCCGTCTCTACGTTCCACTCGAACGCATGGACCTCGTGCAGAACTACCGCATCGTCGAAGGCGATCATCCCGCCCTCGATAAACTGGGCGGCACCGCCTGGAATTCCCGCAAGACTCGCGCTCGCAAGTCCGTCGAAGACATGGCCGACCAGCTCCTGGCGCTCTACGCGCAACGCAAGACCGCGCCCGGTTTCGCCTTTTCTTCCGACGGAAATTTTCAGCGCGAATTTGAAGACGCGTTCGAGTTTGAGGAAACCGCCGACCAGAACACCGCGCTCACCGACATCAAGGGCGACATGGAGCGCGCTGCTCCCATGGACCGGCTGCTATGCGGCGACGTGGGCTACGGCAAAACGGAAGTCGCCATGCGCGCAGCCTTCAAATCCGTGGCCGACAGCAAGCAGGTCGCTGTACTCTCGCCGACCACCGTTCTGGCCTTCCAGCATTTTGAAACCTTCAAGCATCGGTTCGCCGCGTTTCCCGTGCGCATCGACATGCTCAGCCGCTTCCGCAGCGCCGCCGAACAGAAAAAAACCTTGGCCGACCTCGAAGCCGGAAAAGTCGACATCGTTATCGGCACTCACCGCCTCTTGTCCAAAGACGTAAAGTTCCAGGACCTCGGCCTGCTCGTCGTCGATGAAGAACAGCGCTTCGGTGTCGCTCACAAGGAGCGCCTGAAAGAAATGAGCAAGAACGTCGACGCCTTGGCTCTCTCCGCCACTCCCATCCCTCGCACCTTGCACATGTCCCTCGTCGGCCTCCGCGACATGTCTCTCATCGAAACGCCTCCGCGCGACCGCCTCGCCATTCAGACCGTGGTTGCGCCCTTCCAGGAAGAACTCATCCAGCGCGCCATCGAAACCGAATTGGCTCGCGAAGGCCAGGTCTACTTCATTCACAACCGCGTCGAATCCATTTACTCCCTCGCCGCGCTCGTCTCCAAGCTCGTCCCCAAGGCGCGCGTCGTCGTCGCGCACGGCCAGATGGGCGAAAAAGAGCTGGAAGCTGTCATGCTCAAATTTATTCGCGATGAGGCCGACGTTCTCGTGGCCACCACCATCGTTGAAAACGGCCTCGACATCCCTCGCGCCAATACCATCCTCATCAATCGCGCCGACCGCCTCGGTCTCGCCGAACTCTACCAGCTCCGTGGCCGCGTCGGCCGCTCCAGCCAGCGCGCCTACGCCTATCTCCTCGTTCCGCCCGAAGAAATTCTCTCCGACATCGCCCGCAAGCGCCTCGCCGCTATGAAGGAATTCAGCGAGCTCGGCGCCGGCTTCCGCATCGCCGCTCTCGACCTCGAACTTCGCGGCGCCGGCAACATGCTCGGCCGCCAGCAGCACGGCCACATTGAAGCCATCGGCTTCGATCTCTATTGCCAGATGCTCGAGCGCGCCGTTTCCAAACTTAAAGGCGAAGAGGTGAGCCCCGAGCTGCGCACCACTCTCAACCTCGGTTTCGACGTGCGCATTCCGCAGCATTACATCCCCAGCGAAAATCTTCGCCTGCGCACCTACAAGCGCATCTCCTCCATCTCCACCGAAGCCGAAAAACAAGATGTCCGCAAGGAGCTCGAAGACCGCTTCGGCGCCCTTCCCAAATCCGTGGATAACCTTTTGGAGTACGCCACCCTCAAATCCATATGCGAGCGCCTGCGCATTTCGTCCGTCGAGCGCCAGGGTAGCCGCGTGGCCATTCGCTTTTATCCCGAGACCACTCTCGATCCCGCCACCCTGGTCCAGGTCGTGCGCTCACGGAAGGGCATTAAGCTCGATCCCAGCGGGGTTCTTTGGATGGAAATCTCTCGCGGTGAATCCGTCCCGGAATCTCTCAGAAACGTATTGCTCGGCCTTCAAGGCCAGGGCTAGACTGAATCTGTTAAACTCAATACGAGGTATCAATGCGTAAAGTACTTCCGTTCCTGGCCCTCTGCGCCTCGCTTCCGTTCACTCTCGCTGCGCAGGATAATTCCGCCGACGCTCCCAAGCCCAAGCCTCCCGAAACTCAGGATAAGTCCGGTGCCCCCACCCTGGAAAAACCCGGCACGGCTCCCGCCATCCCTGAAAAGGCTCCCGCGCCTGCCTTGAAAAAGGCTCCCGCTGCGCCTCCCAAGGTCGATGCCGACTCCGGCCGCGTCGTCGAGGAAATCATCGCGCGCGTGAACAACGAAATCATCACTCGTTCCGAATACGAAAAAGCCCGCTCCGCTGCCGCCGACGATGCTCGCCAGGATTGCCAGGGCCACTGCACTCCCGAGCAATTGCAGATTGCCATCGAGGATCGCCAGAAAAACGCCTTGCGCGACCTTATCGATCAATCCCTGCTCGTCCAGCGTGGTAAGGACATGGGCATCAGCGTCGAGCCCGACGTCATCAAGAAGCTCGACCAGATTCGTATCCAGAACAATTTATCCAGCATGGAAGACCTGGAAAAGGCCGTCTCCGCCCAGGGTCTCAACTGGGAAGACTTCAAGAATAATATTCGCAACAGCATCCTGACCCAGCGCGTCATCAGCAACGAGGTCGGCTCGCACATCACCATAGGCCACGACGAAATCGAAAAGTATTACAACGAGCACAAACCCGAATTCGTCCGCCCCGAGCAGGTTGCTCTGCGCTCCATCGAAATCAATACCGACAAGAAATCTCCCGAGGAAATTGCCGAGCTCAAGAAAAAAGCCGACACCACCCTCAAGCGCATCAAGGACGGCGAGGACTTCGCTGAAATGGCCAAGCGCTTTTCCGATGGCACCACCGCCAAGCAGGGCGGCTATCTCGGCATCTACAAACGCGGAGAATTGTCCAAGGAGCTCGAAGACGTCGTCTTCAAGATGAAAAAGAATGACGTTACCGATGTGATGGACACCAAGCAGGGCTTCCTGATTCTCCAAGTGCTGGAACATTACGACGAAGGCGAACAGTCTCTCCCCAAGGTTGAAAACGAAATCACCGACAAGCTCTACTCCGAGCGCATGGCCCCGGCCCTCCGCGAGTACGTCAAAACCTTGCGCGAACAGAGTTATGTGGTCATCAAGCCCGGCTTCCAGGACATCGCCGGTGGCGGCAATTCGGAAATTCAGGAAGTCAGCGCCACACCCGAAGCCGCCAAGAAAGCCAAGAAGGGCCACAAGAAATACGTTCTCTTCGGCAAGAGAGCGAATTCCAGCTCATGAAATCGCCTTTCGTCATTGATCTCGCTACCGAACAACTCATCACCACTTTTTTCCTCGTTCACGATAAGGAAATTCGCAACACGCGCGAAGGCAAATCCTATCTGCGCCTCGAGCTCGGCGACCGCAGCGGCACCGTCGAAGCGCGCATGTGGGACCTCTTCGAAAATATCGCCCGGGAGATCAATCGCGATGATTTCGTAAAGGTTCAGGCCCGCGTGGAAATTTATCGCAACCGGCCGCAACTTGCTCTCCAACAAGTTCGCCGCGCGCGCCCTGAGGAAATCGATCTGGTCGATTTTCTTCCCCACACTCGCGAAGACGTGGACAAGCTCTACGTCCAGCTCCTGGAATTCGCCCAATCCATCCGCAATCCGTGGCTCAAGGCGCTCGTCGCCGCTATCCTCACCGATCCCCACGTCGCGCCCCGCTACAAGCGCGCACCCGCCGCCAAAGTCATGCATCACGCCTACATCGGCGGATTGCTCGAACACGTGGTCAGCCTCTGCGGCCTCGCGCGGCAGCTCGCCGCGCATTACCCAGACTTGGATCTCGATTTGCTCCTCACCGCCGCCATGCTCCACGACGTCGGCAAGCTCGACGAGCTCTGCTACGAGCGCGCCATCGGCTACACCGTCGAAGGCCAGTTACTCGGCCACATCGTCATGGAAATCGAAACCGTCTCGCGCGCCATCGATGCCATCCCCGGTTTTCCCGCGCCGCTGAAGACCGTAATCCAGCATCTCCTCATCAGCCACCACGGCGAGTACGAATTCGGCTCTCCCAAGCTCCCTATGATTCGCGAAGCCCTGGTCTTCCATTACATGGACGACATGGATTCCAAAATCGCCGCGATCCGCTCCGCTCTGGCCGCCGGTATCGGCGAAGAACCCTGGTCCGCCTACAGTGCCGCCCTGGGCCGCAAATTCCTCAAGCTCGAACAATTCCTGAATCCCGCCGCCACCCTCTCCACCCCCGAAGAATGCAAGTAGCCCCCAAATCATGAAGTAACCGCGAGACGTGGCTCCAGGGCTATCGAAGTCCCACAGTGAAAGCTATCCCATCGCGGTGAAGTCGCTCTGAATGAAGTCACAACGCGAGGAGTGAAGTGCCGGTCCATCGCACCTTCGCGCCCTGTTTACCCTGAGCCTCGCGCTAGCAATGAAGGCCGTACACGCGGCCACCCTAACGACCCAACGGCCCCGTCATCCCGACCGAAACGCGCCGATACTCTTTTTCTCCTTCGCTCGGGTTACCCTGAGCCCGCACTAGCAGGCGAAGGGTGAAGGAATCGGCTCGCGTAGCGGAGGGATCTCTCTTCGAAAAAACGGTCGCGACGAAATAATGATGACCGTTGGCCGCCGTTTCGGCACTCAGTTGGTTTCGGTTCCGCCAGCGCGTTTGCAACTCCACGTAACCGATTCCCCACGCGCCGACGGTCCTCGACGCCCAGCCGCGCCACGCCTGCGGTACTCTGCAAAAGCATGGAAACCATGACCACAGCTCCCCCGGAGAAGCAGCGCTCTTCGTCGCCTGCCTCGGCCTCCAGTCCGCAGAGCCCGTGGATTTATCGTCCCTGGATTGACTTGACCGTCGGTTGCGGCGCCTGGTCCGCGCCGCTCTTGCTCGCGGGATTTTATTTTGCGAACTCCTACCAGCGTGGCTGGAGCGTGGCGTTCTATTTTCTCGCGCTGCTGTCCAACTATCCGCACTTCATGGCCACCGTCTACCGCGCGTACCACACGCGCGACGAATTCGAGAAGTATCGTCTCTATACCGTGCATGTCGCGCTGCTCCTCGCCGTGGCCGGAGTCCTCACGCACCTCTGGTATGCGCTGCTTCCCTGGATCTTCACCCTGTACATTTGCTGGAGCCCGTGGCACTACACCGGGCAAAATTTCGGATTAATGATGATGTTCGCGCGGCGCGCCGGCGTTGCTCCCACGCTAACGGAACGCCGCGCCCTGCGTCTTGCCTTCATTGCTTCTTACGTTTTGCTGATGCTCAGTTTCCATACCGGCGCGTCCGGCGATCCGCTGATCCTTTCTCTCGGGCTCGCGGCCAGATTCACGCTCCCCGCTCGCGCCGCACTGGCGATTTTTTTCGTCGGTGCCAGTGGATGGGCGCTCGTCTCGCTGGCCCGCAGGAGCAGCTTCCGCAGCGCGTTCCCCGTCGCTACGCTCACGCTGACACAGTTTCTCTGGTTCCTTTTGCCGGCGGTCATTGAGTTCGCCAGCGGCCGCGAAATCCCCCAGACCCGTTACAGCAGCGGGCTGCTTGCGGTCCTGCATTCCACCCAGTATTTATGGATTACCAGCTATTACCAGAAAATGGAGGCGCGGGCGGCGGGCGACCCCAGTTGGTCCTTCTCCCGCTATCTTGTCACCCTCGTTGCCGGCGGCATCGCTCTCTTCATCCCCGGTCCCTGGATTGTAAGCCGCGTTTTTCATGCTGATTTTGCCGCCAGCTTTCTCACCTTCACGGCGCTGGTCAACATTCACCACTTCTTTCTGGACGGGGCCATTTGGAAACTGCGCGATTCGCGCATCGCCGCTTTGCTCCTGGACGCCAGGCAGAAATCGCCCCAGCCTGATGACGAGAAACAAAATAGTTTTGCGCGCGCCGCTCGCTGGCTGACCGGGCGCGCTCCTGGCGCTCGTGCGTTCCGTATCGCTGCCGTCGCGTTGCTGTTCGTTTGGGCTGCGGTGGACCAGCTGCACTTCTGGTGGTCCAGCGAAGCCAGCTCTCTTCCGGTGCTGCAGCGCGCGGCTGCCCTGAATCCTGATGACAGCTCCGTGCAGGTCCGTCTGGCCCGCGCGGAGCAGCGCGCCGGGCAGCGTGACGCCGCTCTCGCGGCCATGCAGCGCGCGGCTACTCTCAGTCCCGCAAATCTCGCGTTGCAGGAGTCTTATGGGCGCAGCCTGATTGAAGCAGGCCGCGATGCCGGCGCCTATCAACAGTTTCAAAAAATCATCGCGCGCTGGCCGCGCAACGCCGACGCTCTGGTCAATTATGGAATTCTCGCGGATCGCCTCGGCCATGGCGGAGAGGCCGTCGACAGTTGGCAACGCGCCGTTGACGTGGACTCAACTCAATCCAACGCGCAGCTCTATCTCGCGCAGGCTCTGGATCGGCAGGGAGAACTGCAGGCCGCGGCGCGCCATTATCGTATCTATCTCGATCTCATCGCCGCTCGCCACGAGAAGAATCCCGCCGATATCGCTCCGGCTCTCGCGGCCTTCATCAAAGTGGCCGACGCGGATGCCGCCATCAATCATTCGAGCGACGCTGCCAAGGGTTACGCCGCAGCCGCCGGTTTTGCGGACCGGGCCGGTGAGAAGACCCTCGAAAGCCTCGCCCTCGTGCACCTCGCCGATTTGCAAGAAAAGCAGCGCGACATTCATGGAGCCGCGCAGTCCTACCAGCGCGCGCTGCAACTCGACGCCCAGCTTTCCGATCCGCGCAGCGCAGCATCCGACTGGTTCAACTACGCACAGTTCCTGCACAACCAGCAACAGCCCGAGCGCTACGTGTTCGCCTGCTTGCTGCAGTCCGAATATGCCATGCAGCGCGCGCCCGGTGAAGAACTCACGGTGATATCGCAGGCTCGTCAGGAAAGCGAGGCGCGTCTTGGACCGGAAACCGCCGCCGTCCGCCGAAAGTTGCACAAAACCGTGATGGAGGCGCTAACCTTGCAAGTCTCCCCACGGTCGCTGAAAGATTAGACGCGGACCGAACGTCTCTCTGAGCGAATCACATTCGGCTCCGGGAAAATCTTTTCTCCGGCAAACGCCATCAATAAGTTGCACAGGTATGCGGACCGATGTGCGGTCCTACTGTGCAAACGTACCGCTACGTCGGCTTCCGACCCGTTGCGCAAATCCAATTCTTGCCGCGCATGTGCCTGGTCACGACCTCGCTGAATCCCGCATGAGTCAGGAGCGTGGTGCGGGCGATGAATCTGAGGATGCCGCTGCTCCGCGCTGCGTTTCACGAGTACGAGTCGCAGTATCGCAACATTCAGCAAGTCTCCTCGAAGCCCTTGGGGCTTACAATGCTGTGACCTTGAGGTGACTTTAGTTCGACTACAACCAAACGTGCAAGGAGCTGATTTCGATGGCAATCGATATTGAGCAACTGAAGAGCTTTCAGTTGGAACAACTTGAACAGAAAAACATTCAAACCTCAGCCAGAATTCCCATTCACACCAGAACCGTCGAGTGGGCGCTCATCGAGATTGTTATCATCTTGACGGGCATCGCCGGCAGTCTGAAGCGACTGGCCGACAAACCGTAGCATCGCTTCCGCACCCACCCTTTGTCGAGAGGGCAGAAGCTTCCCGCACGCGCTTCGGAACTGCGCGCGCACAAATTCTTTGTGATTCTTCGTCAGGGCGTTGGCCTAAAATGGCGGTGCGTCACGCGGCCGTAGATTCACCCGGCACAAAAGCCGCGAATAGACTCGACGACGGCGAGTGTGTTACTCCTCAATGTCGCCGAACACCGTCGGTGTTGAGGATTGCATGGCGCGAATTTATTGGGGACCTCACGTATTTGGATTTTCGGCTGTGGCTTTTGGCATTATCACGCTCGTCTGGCATGACTTTAATACCTGGCAACAGATTCGCATTTTTGGCAACGTTCCTCACCGCGAGATTCTCGCCTATCTTGCGGCGGCCATCGAAATTTGTGGTGGCGTGGCGGTTCAGTGGCCTGCCACCGCGCGAGCCGGCGCTGTCGCAATGGGCTGCCTCTATCTTGTCTTTGCCTTGCTCTGGGCGCCTTACATTGTGGCGGAGCCGCGCGTATTTGACCGCTCGGGCAATTTCTTCGAGCAATTTTCTTTGGTCTCGGGAGCATTGATGGTATATGGCTTGTCGCGGCCGCGCCCGGGCGATTCGCAACGACGGCCAACCGCTGTTCGCCTCGGTTACATATTTTTCGGAATCTGTGTGCTTTCCTTCACCGCCGAACAGCTCTTTTATCTTTCAGGAACGGCGTCCTTCGTTCCCAAATGGATTCCTCCGGGCCAGATGTTCTGGGCGGTTTTGACGACCGTCGCGTTTGCCCTCGCGGCCGTCGCGCTGCTTTCCGGACGTGCGGCGCTCCTCGCTTCTCGTTTGCTAGTTGTGATGCTCGTCGGCTTCGGGCTGCTGGTATGGCTGCCCGCGCCGTTCGCCGATCCACATAAACTCATCAATTGGGCGGGCAACGCTCAGAATTTGGCAATCACCGGAGCCGCCTGGATTGTCGCCGATTATCTAACGCAACAGCGCTCTGCCTCGAGAAGTGCCTGACGCGCTGTCTCAATACTTCAAATCCGTGTTTGTGGTGACTATCATCAGGATTATTCGTATTAACTCGAATTAACAGGCCAAAACTAAGTAAAATAGAGCGACCGCCATGCTCCCGGCATCCTTCAAAATCCGCGACCTGGTCATCCGGCCCGCCGCCGTCCTCGCTCCCATGGCCGGCGTCACCGACACGCTTTTCCGCCGCGTCATTCGCGGACTGGGCGGTTGCGGCCTGCTCATGACGGAGTTCACTTCCTCCGAGGGCATTACGCGCAGCGCTGCCAAAACTCTGCGTTATCTATATTTTCAGGAAGACGAGCATCCCATCACCGCGCAGCTTTTCGGGGCGAATCCCGAAGTCATGGCCCGTGCTGCAAAAATGGTCGAAGACCTCGGCTACGACGCCGTGGACATTAATCTCGGCTGTCCCGCCAAAAAAGTGGTGAAGTGTGGCGGCTCGGGCTTACTTCGCGATCTCGATTTGCTGGGCGAGATTTTCCGCGCCGTCCGCGCCGCCGTGCGCATCCCGCTCACCATCAAGCTCCGCGCTGGCTGGGACGAAAACTCCATCGTGGCCGTCGAAGTCGCGAAAATGGCCGAGAGCGTCGGTGTTGAAGGCGTCGCGGTCCATCCGCGCACTCGCGCCCAAGGCTACACCGGGCGCGCCGATTGGGACTTAATCGCCCGCGTCAAGCAGGCCGTCACTATACCCGTCATCGGCAACGGCGACATCAACACTCCCGAAGACGCCGCGCGCATGGTTCGCGAGACCGCTTGCGACGCCATCATGATTGGCCGCGCCGCCGCTACCAATCCCTGGATTTTTTCGCAGATGCTGCAGTTCGCGTCCACCGGGCGCTACGATCTGCCCACCGACGAGCAGCGCCACCGTTTACTTTCCGGATACTACCGCCAGATTACCGCTGCGAATCTGCCAGATGCCGTGGGCAAAATGAAGCAGTTCGCTTGCTGGTTTACCCATGGCGTGGGGAACGGCAGCGAGCTTCGTCGCATCGTGCATGCCGCTCGCACTTCCAGCGATGTGCTGGACAGCGTCGAGCGTTTTTTCGACGCACACCTGTCAGATGCGGCGTCCGCGGGGGAGGACCCGGCTCATGGTCCAGCTCAGCTCGACCAGTTCCAGGCAGCGCTCGGAACGTAGGATTGCGGTCCGACTGCCCTTGAAAGTCAGCGGCCGCGATTCCCACGGCCTGCTATTCGAGGAAGAAACCGCCAGCGAAAATCTTTGCCGCAACGGCGCGGCCTTTGCCACCCGCTTCGATCTACCCGTCGGTTGTGATCTGGAAATTCGCATCCCCTCGTCGCAGACCGTGGCTCGCCGCAACGAAGCCGATTTCGCCACTCGCGGCCGTGTTGTTCACGTCGGCTTTCGAGAGTCGACGGGCCACAAAATCATTGGCGTACAGTTCACCGGTCCCCGCTTCCGCCGCGTTTTCCGCTCCGAATCCGCCGCCTAAACCGTTGCGCTTCACACTTCGCCTGGGTTGCTCGTCAACCTTCAGGATGTATTCATGATGGAGCAATGGGTCGCGTTGCTCCGGCTCGACAGCGCAGGCAGAGCGCGCCAATTGTGGCGCAGCACTTATTCCCGCGAAAAAAATTCGTAAGCCTCTTGCGGGCCGCTGGGCGTCCGTATCGTCAGGACGGTGGTCAGAATTTTTCCGCTGGAGCCGAGCTTCATTCTGCGCGTCGCGACGACGGTGCCGCCGGGAGTCTGCTGTTTGATGGTCAGCATCATTCGCGTGCCATCGATGGCGCCCCAGGTTACGCTGGCGGTGCTGGTTACCCCGGCGTTGGTCTGCGTGGCCTCCGTGCCGTCCGTGGTCAAATCGAATGCGTGGTCTTGCGCGCCTTCTTTAGTTTCCGTCTTGATCTCGAGGTGCACCTTCGGGTCGCGCTGTTCGATGATCATGGTCATGCTCTTTGGAGCCGGCACCTCCTTGCTGAAGCGGCTGAGCTGCGTGTCCAATTTCCAGGTTCCGCTGAAGTCCGGCTTGACCTCCGTTGCCAGCGCCACGGCGCTGACCGCTGCAAGAATCCAAACGCCAAGAATAATCTTCATGGCTCCTGTCTTCATGGCTCCTCCTTCAAACGCTGAACGAATTGCGTTCTGTAGTCGTTCGTCGGCGCCCATTCTATATCATCATCATCGCCCTCAGGACCGGCGTGTTCACCCAAGCACTCGCAACCACTCATGACCACGCATGGTCACTCCACTTCATTCTTCCCCAGGGCCTCCAGCAACTGTCCGTACGCTGCCCGTCGCGTCAACCCCCGCTCCTTCGCCGCCAGTTTCAACGCGTCCTTGCGATCCAGCTTCGCTTGCCGTATCAACTCATCCACGCGCTCCGACAAGCTCTGCGTCGAATCCACATTCGCGCGCGCCTCCGCCGCATCCTCCGGCCCGATCAGCAGCGTAATTTCTCCTCGCGCGGGCTGCTCCTCCAGCGATGCGCCCAACTCCGAAAGCTTCCCGCGCCGGAACTCCTCGTGCAGCTTGGTCACCTCGCGCGCCAGGCAGGCCGCCCGGTCGCCGAGAATCTCTCGCGCATCCGCAACGCATTCCGCCACGCGGTGCGGCGCTTCGTAGAAAATAATCGTCCGATCTTCGATGCGCAGCCGCTCCAGCGCGCGCCGCCGTTCCCCGCTGCGTGATGGCAAAAATCCCATAAACAAAAATTCCTCAACCGGCAAACCCGAAGCGGAAAGCGCCGCCAGCAGCGCCGAGGGTCCGGGAATCGGCACCACCTGGATCTGGTGCCGCAGGCACATCGCCACCAGCCGGTGGCCCGGGTCGGAAACCAGCGGCATCCCCGCGTCCGACACCAGCGCGATTTTCGCGCCCTGCTCCAGCGCCACCACCAGTTCTGGCGCGCGCGTCATTTCGTTATGTTCGTGGTAGCTGACCAGCGGTTTTTCGATTTGATAATGATTCAGCAGTTTCGCAGTGTGCCGCGTATCTTCGCACGCGATTTGATCTACTTCCTGCAGTGTGCGCACCGCCCGCAGGGTGATGTCCTCGAGGTTTCCAATGGGCGTCCCCACCAGGTAAAGACATCCCGCTGCGCTCGCCGCCGTTGAAGTCGCTGTCGCCGCTGCCAAATCCTCGGCACGCTGCTCCCCCCGTTTCGCCAACCGCGCCATGCGTTTGCCGCTCATGTTTTCGAGTCTATCACGCGCTTCCGGACCGCCGCGCAGCGCGTGTTATAATCGGATGTTTCATTCACAGCAAGGAGAAGCTCTGTGCCGTTGTACGAGTATGCCTGCCTGAAGTGCGGGCGCCACACCGACAAAATCGAGCCGGTCGCCGGTCCGCATCTCAAAAAATGTCCCCACTGCGGCGGCAAGGTCGAGTCCGTCATCACCGCCCCGGCCATCAAGTTCAAAGGCTCCGGCTGGTACGTAAACGATTACGCTGCCAAGCCAGCCCCCAGCGAAGGGAAAAAGTCGGAGAGCTCCGCAAGCGACTCGAAAGACTCCAAGGACGGCGCCTCAAAAGATCCCGGCTACAAGGAATCCAGTTCCGGCGATTCTAGCTCGAAAGATTCCAAGGACGCCCCATCAAAAAATGCCGCCAAAGACTCCGGCTCCAAGGAATCCTCTTCAGCCAAAGATAAAAAGTCTTCGTCAAAAAAGGATTAGTCAGATGTGTATTCTCGCGGTGTCTTTTTAGATCTAACGGCAGGGAATTGCCAACGACCGCAGACGTCTCTTCCGACCTCGAACCTCGGACCTCGGACCTCAAACTCCCAAACTACAGCTTCAGTCCCTTCAAATTCTCTCGAAAGTTCGCCCCTAATTCCTCATTCTGCAGCGCCAGTTCCACCGTCGCGATCAAAAATCCCAGCTTATCCCCGGCATCGTACGAAATGCCCTCGTAGATGTAAGCCCACAGCCCCTGTTCCTGCGCCAAGGTCTTCAACCCGTCTGTCAGTTGAATCTCTCCGCCTGCGCCTGGCTTGGTGCGCGCCAGGCAGTCAAAAATTTCGGGTGGTAGAACGTATCGTCCTGTTACCGCCAGGTTCGACGGCGCCTCCGCCGGCGTCGGTTTTTCCACTAGGTTCTTGATGCGCAGCAAGCGCGCCCCAAAGCGCCCTTCCGGTGCCGCCTCCCCATCGACAATTCCGTAAAGCTGCGTTTTATTTTTGGGCACTTCTTCGACCGCGATGGCGCCCACGCCGGTCGCTTCAAAGACATCGATCAGCTGTTTCGTTGCGGGATTTTTACCGGGGATCAGCACATCTCCCAGCAGCACCGCGAAGGGCTCATCGCCCACCAGGTCCCGCGCCACCAACACCGCGTGTCCCAGCCCGAGCGGCTCCTTCTGGCGCGTGTAGCTGATCTGCACCATATCGCTGATGCTGCGCACCATCTCCACCTGGTCGGTCTTGCCCTTGTCTTCCAGGAAGCGCTCCAGGGTAGGCGAAGCATCGAAATGATCTTCAATCGAGCTTTTTCCCCGGCCGGTCACGATGATGATGTGTTCGATCCCCGAAGCGACGCACTCCTCCACCACGTATTGGATCTGCGGTTTGTCCACCACGGCCAGCATCTCTTTGGGCTGCGCCTTGGTCGCCGGCAAAAAGCGAGTGCCCAGTCCCGCCGCCGGGAGCACGGCTTTCCGCACTTTCTGATGTTTGCGCAAACGGTTCTCGCCACTCGAGTCGGTAGTCATCATTGTTTTGGAATTTCATTCACGAAAAGCTTGTTAATCGCATCGTTTCGACACTATCTGCTGCCTACAACTCTTGTCAATCAGCGCCTCACTGTACAGTCTCTCATTCACACAAAACACAAAGACGCGGAAGGCGCCCGCCCGGGTTTCTCATGCGCATGCTCTTAGTCTAAAATAAATTCTCCACTCTACCCATGACCACCCGCATCCTCGCCATCGAATCCTCCTGCGACGAAACCGCCGCCGCCGTTGTTGCCGACGGCCTCGAGGTGCTCTCCAACGTGGTTGCCTCGCAGATCGCCATCCACCAGAAATTTGGCGGCGTCGTTCCCGAGCTGGCCTCGCGCGAACATCTTCGCCAGGTCGTACCTGTTGTGCGTGAAGCTCTTACCGAGGCGCGCATGCAACTCCGCGATCTCGACGCCATTGCGGTAACCCAGGGGCCCGGACTTGTTGGCGCCCTGCTGGTCGGCATCACCTACGGCAAAACTCTGGCCTCCGCGTTGGGCAAGCCGCTGATTCCCGTCAACCATCTTGAAGGCCATGTTCACGCCGTGTTTCTTGAAGCGCATCGCCAGAACCGCAAGGCGAAATTTCCCGCCGTCTGCCTCATCGTTTCCGGCGGTCACACGGTGCTCTACGAAGTTACCGCGCCGCCCGCTCCGGCTGGCCTTCTCAGCTATCGCAAAATCGGCCAGACCCGCGACGATGCCGCCGGAGAAGCCTACGACAAAGTCGCGAAGCTTTTGGCGCTGGGTTACCCGGGAGGCCCCATTCTGGATCGTCTGGCGGCAACCGCCAACGGCGCACCCGCTCCCGTAAAATTTGGACTCACGAAAACACGTGGCAACGCACTCGATTTCAGTTTCAGTGGCCTCAAAACCGCCGTCCTGTATCATCTGCGCGAGCATCCAGAATATTCCGAGGAAATTCGCGCGCGCGAAGCGGCTCTAGCTCTCGGCCACACTGCCTATGACGTCCTGCGCCCGCTGTGCACCGCGCAGACTCTCGCGCTGATCCGCGAGTTTCAAAATTCCGTGGTCCGCGCTCTGGTGGATCGCACCATGACCGCGGCCCAGGCCGTCACCGCGGAATGCATTCTGGTTACCGGCGGCGTCGCCGCCAATAGCGAACTCCGCGCCGAATTTGATAGGCGCGCTGCCGCTGCCGGCTTCGAAGTGCTTTTTCCCAGCCGCGCTCTCTCCACCGACAACGCCGCCATGATCGCCGCCGCCGCCTTCCCCCGTTTTCGCACCGCTCTTTACGCCTCCCCATCGCTGGAACCGAACCCCGCCCTTCCGATGACCTAATCATCGATCTCGCACACGACAAAACTTCATTCGAACGCTGCCCACGCAACAAACCTCCGTAAGGTAGAATCACCCACTCATGCGTATCGCCATCGACAGCGGCGGCACCTTCACCGATTGCCTCTTCGTGCAAAATGGCAAATTGCAAATCATCAAGATCGCCTCCCGTCCCGATGATCCCGCCGAAGCCATCGCTGCCGCCGTAAAGCTGGCCACCGGACAAGCCACGGAAACCGAAGCGATTCTTGATCTCGTCTGCGGCACCACCGTCGGTACCAATGCGCTGCTCGAAAAGCGTGGCGGCCGCGTGGCGTTGGTCACCACCGCAGGGTTCGAGGACCTCCTCGAAATCGGCCGCCAGGCAAGGCCGAAACTCTATGATCTCTTCGTGCAAAGAGCCGATCCGCTGGTGCCCTCCCTGCGCCGCTTCGGTGTGAAAGAACGAATCGCGGCCGATGGCTCCATCGTGCAGCGCTTGGCCGCGGGGGACGCAGCGCAAGTGCTGCGCCGCATAAAAAAAGTCAACCCGCAGTCCGTCGCGCTCTGCTTCCTCTTTTCCTTCCTCAATTCGCGCCATGAAAAACTCATGGCCTCCGTGCTGCGAGCCGCCGGCTACTCCGTTTCCGTCTCCCACGAAATTATCCCCGAATTTCGCGAGTACGAGCGGACCTCCACTACGGTCATCAACGCTTATCTCACGCCGGTCATGAGCGGCTACCTCCGCGATACCACGGCTCGCATCGCAAAACTGTCTTCGCCGCGCGCGCAAAAAAAAATCACGGCTCCGCGCGTGCGCATCATGCAGTCCAACGGAGGAATTATTTCCGCCGCGCAGGCCGCTCTCGAGCCGGTGCGCACCATTCTTTCGGGCCCCGCCGGCGGCGTCATCGGCGCGACGCATGCCGCCAAACTTGCCGGCCTCAAAAAATGCATCAGCTTCGACATGGGCGGAACTTCCACCGATGTGGCTCTGCTCACCGGCGAGCTGCACACCACCAGCGAAGCCATCGTGGCCGGGCTGCCGGTGGCCGTGCCGATGCTGGAGATTCACACCGTCGGCGCGGGCGGAGGTTCTCTGGCGCGCTTTGACGAGGGCGGCGCCCTGCGCGTCGGCCCGGAAAGCTCCGGTGCGGTGCCCGGACCGATTTGCTACGGGCGCGGAACAAATCCCACGGTCACCGATGCGCACGCGGTGCTCGGTCGTCTTGGCGGCGAAGGATTATTGGGCGGCTCGTTCTCGCTGGACATTTCTCGCGCCAGGGCGTTCATGCAGAAACAAATCGAGAAATCTTGCGCGTTTCGAACCGTGGAGCAATTCGCCGCAGGCATCATTGCTGTGGCCAACGCCGTCATGGAAAAAGCCATTCGCGTTATTTCCGTCGAGCGTGGCCATGACACGCGCGATTATTCACTCGTCGCATTTGGCGGCGCCGGCGGCTTGCACGCCTGTGACCTAGCCGCCGCGCTCGAAATGCGCAGCGTGGTCATCCCAGTGTTCCCTGGTGGCTTGTCGGCGCTAGGAATTCTGCGCGCCGACGTTGTGAAGGAACTTTCGCAAACGGTCTTGCTCTCCGCAGAAGAAAACCATCACCGCGATGCCCTGGAAGCGATTTTGCGTCCGCTGCAAATGCAGGGTGTGCGCATCCTGGAAGCCGAGGGATTCCAAGGCGGAAGCATGAAGTTTCGGCACAGCCTGGATATGCGCTATCTCGGGCAAGCCTATGAACTGAACATTCCGGCGGCGGGCGACGTGGTTGCCGGCTTTCATCGCGCGCACGAGCAACGCTACGGCTACCACAATCCCAATGCGAAAGTGGAAATCGTGAACGTGCGCTGCCGCGCCACGGGAATCACCGAAAAACCGCGAACCAGGAAACTTGCAACGCGTGCGCGCAGCAGCCGGCTTTCAACGGCGCGAACCGTGCAGCTTGAGTTTGATGGCCAGAGGCGAACGGCCGCTTTGCATCATCGCGAGGCATTGCGCGCTGGCGATAAATTCTCCGGTCCGACAATTATTCTGGAATACAGCGCCACCACTTTGATTCCACCAGACTGGAAAGCGCGCGTCGACGAGTACGGCCAGCTACTACTAACGCCAAAATAACGGAGGCACGCAAAACAGATCATGCCCGCGAGAATTCACAAGCCCGACCCAACACGGCTCGAGATCTTCAAAAATATCTTCCATTCCACCGCGGAAGAAATGGGCGCGGTGCTGCGCAGGTCGGCGTTTTCACCGAACATCAAGGAGCGCCGCGATTATTCTTGCGCCGTTTACGACGCCCACGGTGACGTGCTGGCCATGGGCGATCACATGCCCGTGCACCTGGGATCCATGCCGGCCTCCGTCGCCGCCGCACGCGCGGCGGTTCCTCTCGAACCCGGAGACATCGTGGTGCTCAACGATCCGTTTGCCGGCGGCACGCACCTTCCGGATTTGACCATGGTCATGCCCGTTCATCTGCGTGACAAAACGCGAGCGTCCTTTTACATCGCGAATCGCGCGCACCACGCGGATATCGGCGGCGCGCTCGCGGGTTCCATGGGACCGGCGCGCGAAATCTTCGAGGAGGGCGTGCGAATTCCGGCGGTGCATCTGGTGCGGCGCGGCCAGATGAATCGCGACGTACTTTCCATGATTCTCGCGAACGTGCGCACGCCAGCGGAGCGCGAAGGCGATCTCGCGGCGCAAATCGCCGCGTGCCGGACGGGCGAGCGCCGCCTGCAGGCCGTCTCTAAAAAATACGGAGAAAGGGAATTGCAGACGTACGGCACGTTTCTGCTGGAGTATTCCGCGAACATGCTGAAAGCGGCGCTGCGCAATCTGAAACCCGGCGCGTATACCGCGGAAGATTTTTTGGATGGCGACGGTGTCGGCAAGGAGTCGCTCAAAATCCGTGTGCGTATCAAAATAAATCGCCACAGCGCCGCAGTCGATTTCGCCGGCTCCGCTCCGCAATGCGCGGGAAACGTGAATGCCGTTGAAGCCATCGCCGTTTCTGCGGTCTATTACGTATTTCGCTGCTTGTTGACGGAGGATGTGCCCGCCACTTCAGGCCTGATTCGACCCATTCGTGTGATCGCGCCGCGCGGCACGATTGTGAACGCCGCGCCGCCCGCCGCGGTTGCCGGCGGCAATGTTGAGACCTCGCAGCGTATGGTGGACACATTATTCCGCGCGCTCGCAAAGGCCGCGCCTGCGCGCATTCCCGCAGCCAGTCAGGGCACCATGAATAATCTGACGCTCGGCGGCCACGATCCGCGAAACCATCATGCTCCGTTCGCTTATTACGAAACCATTGCCGGCGGAATGGGCGCGCGCCCGGGACTCGACGGAATTTCTGGCGTGCATACGCACATGACCAATTCGTGGAACACGCCCGTCGAAGTGTTTGAGCAAACCTACCCGGTGCGAGTGCGCAGCTACTCTCTTAGGAAACATTCCGGAGGCGCCGGAAGGTTTCGGGGCGGCGACGGCATTGTTCGCGAAATCGAATTGCTCACGCCGATGCAGGTCGGAATCCTCAGCGATCGCCGCGAGTTCGGCCCGTATGGATTAGCCGGCGGATCGGCGGGGAAGCGTGGAAAAAATGTTTTGCTATGCAAGAACAAAACAAAAACGCTGCCAGGAAAGTGTGCGCTGCGAGCGGAGAGCGGAAGCATTCTGCGGATCGAGACTCCCGGCGGGGGCGGCTGGGGAAAGACTTGACGCCAGGATGCTGGAGCCTTGAAGCTAAAAAAACGGGCAGCGAATGCGCTGCCCGCGGTAAATGGATGCAGAAATTAGAAAAGTGCTAATCGAATTTTTCGGTTAGCACAGGAAACTGCAATTTTGCTTTGGCCAGCGACTTCACCACGATGGCTTCGGCGCTCTCCGGCGAAGTGTTGCGCGCGGTGGCCATTTCGCTCACCAGCAGATATTTGGCGCGCTCCAACATTTTCTTTTCGCGGAAGGAGAGAGGCTTGCTGCAGCTGAGCGAGACCAGGCTCTTGAGGACTACTGCCACTTCAAGCAATGCGCCCGTGCGCATGCGCTCGGAATTTTCCTTGAAGCGGTGCTTCCAATCGTGGTGGGAATTCAGTTTGCCCTTTTCGAGGAAGCCCAGGACCTTGACCGAATCCGTAGAACGAATTACAGAGCGGAGCCCAACGGTCATGGCGTTTGATTGCGGTACCATCACGCGCAAGCCGCTGGAAACAATACGAATCATGAAGTACCGTTCCGTCCTGCCGTTCAAAACGCCGTAACTGATTTGCTCGACAATTCCAACGCCGTGGTTTGGGTAAACGACCTTGTCGCCGATTTTATATTCCATGGATGCGGATGCCCCCTCCGAGGTACATGAATGACTGTACGATTTTGTGTCGCAAGAGTCAAGATATATCCTGTGGAATGAAGCAGTTAGAGTAAATTAGTTACCAATTTGGCACGCCAATTGCTTGTTGGCAGAAATTTCATAGTGTTCGAACGCTTTCATCGAGATGGAGAGAATGGCCATGCCTTCGAATGCCGCAAGGCGGCGGGCCGATTCTGTGATAGAAACGACCGTATATGCTTGTGTTGGCGATAGATACCTGTGAGGCGAGGGGCAGCATTGCCGTTCTGCACGACGAAGAAGTGCTCGTGCCGGTGGTCCACAGCGGGGTTGAGGAGTACTCCTCGTGGCTGCTCCCCACGGTTGAGAAGGCGCTGAGGGAGGCGTCCAAATCGATCGTCGAGGTGGATTTGTACGCGGTGACGGCGGGTCCTGGCTCATTTACTGGGGTGCGCATCGGATTGACGACCGTCAAAGCCTGGAACGAAGTCTTCGGAAAGCCAATCGCGGCCGTGTCTCGGCTGGAAGTGCTGGCAAGGGAAGCGGGCACCGACACGAACTTTGTCGCCGCAGCCATCAGCGCGCAGCGGGAACAGATTTTCGCGGCGCTTTACCGACGCGCGGGAAACGCACTGCAACTTGTGGAAGCGGAAATGGTTATCGCGCCAGGGGAGTTCATCAACTGGGCCAGCGAGCAGGCCGGAGCGGAAGGAGTGGCGTGGATTTCTACAGATGCGGCCATGATCGAAGAGCAAGAGGCCTGGAGAGGCAGGCTCTCCCGGGGCGAGGAGATTCTCAGCATTCCGTGCGTGTTGGCGCCGCTGGCCGGGAAGGTGGGATTCCGCAAAGCGCAAGAAGGGCTAACGGTGGACGCTCTCGGGTTGGACGCGAACTACGTGCGGCGCTCGTATGTCGAAGAGCCTCAGAAAGGTCCGTGGAATGCGCCGAAACGTTAAGGGTGGCCCTTCGAAGGCGACGGTTATAACTAGAGATTTCGCTGCCGGCGATTTGCAAGCATTGGCGGCTATCTCCCGGCGCTCCCCGGAAGCCGCGCAATGGAGAGTGGAGAGTTACGGGAACGGGCCCGCGGCGGGCCAAACCATTTTTTTAGCGGAGGTTGAGGGGCAAATCCAGGGTTTTCTGGTAGCCCGCTTTGTGAGCGGCGAGGCGGAGATTCTGAACATGGCGGTGGACCCCTCCAAGCGGCGCGAGGGCATTGGCAGGCAATTGCTTACGGCCGCGTTCGCAGAAGCGCTGGCGAAAAAGACGGAGCGTATTTACCTGGAGGTTCGGGAATCCAACCAAGCCGCCATCGGTTTTTACAGCGGCCGAGGGTTCGCGAGAACGGGAATACGGCGGAATTACTACAGCGGTCCTACCGAGAATGCGGTACTAATGGAAAGAAAACTAACAGCCCAGGACTAAAGATACAGCGGTTCCCTCTTGACGTGGGGAAACAGAGTGTTATCTTTCGTTCATGTAGTGTTCACAAAAACCCGGAACGCAGTATTGAGGAGGACGCATGGCCAGCATAGCGCGTAGCCCTCGGGACATACTGCTCGATACAGACGCTGAATATCAGCGTCTGGCTGAGCAGCACGCGAAATATCAAGCAGAACTACACAGAATTTCCACCTCCAGTTACCTCAGTTCAGAAGACCTCCTCGAAGAAATAAGACTCAAGAAACTAAAGCTTCACGTGAAAGATGAGATGGAGTTGATTGCCGCCCGCGTGCAGGCGGCACGCCGGAAGACCACGCAATAGCCGCGCAGGCTATTCCAATTCCCGGCGCAAACTGTCGTAGAATGACCTGGCAACGGTAGATACCTTGGGGTCTATTCAACGGCATGGTGAAAGAAGGCTATTATTTCGGAATGCCGCTCCTCGTGGCCGGGGGTGCGGCATTTTTTTTGCGCTGGAACGTTGCCACCTGGGTTCTGGTATTTCTGGCGCTGTTCGTTTTTTCTTTCTTTCGCAATCCGGAGCGCGCCATACCGACGGAACCGGGAGCCATCGTTTCTCCCGGAGACGGACGAGTGGTGGTGGTGCAGGAAGAGGAGTTCAAAGGCACTCCGGGCAAGCGCATCAGCATTTTTCTGGCTGTGTGGAATGTGCACGTCAACCGCGCGCCGGCCGCGGGGCAAATTACCAGGATGGAATATCGGCCCGGCAAGTTTCTGGCGGCGATGCGCGCCAGCGCTTCCAAGGAGAATGAGCAAAATGTCTTTACGCTGGCCACGGACGCCGGCGAACTGGTCTTCAAGCAGATCGCCGGTTTGATTGCGCGACGGGTGGTGAGCTGGAAAAAGCCCGGCGACCAGGTGGCACGCGGCGAACGCATCGGTCTCGTGCGGTTTGGCTCGCGGGTGGATTTGTGGGTGCCGCGCGAGGCCGAGATTCGCGTGAAAGTGGGACAAAACGTCAAGGGCGGCTCGTCGATTCTAGCCTACTGGCCGGTGCCCAAAAATGGCGGCGAGACGAACGCGGCAGGAAGTTCACAGTCAGAGGCGGCACCCGTAGGGATGGGGAAACCGAGCTAGAGATGGACGAGCAGCTGGAGCCGCAAACGCCGTTCCGGAAACGCCGGATCAATAATCCGCGGCTGCGGCGCGGAATTTTTCTGTTGCCCAGCCTGTTCACGGTGGCCAACCTGTTGTGCGGCTATTACGCGGTCGTGGCGTCGCTCATCGGAGGCGCTGACGATTTCGACCGCGCGGCGAAAGCCATCGGCCTGGCGATTCTGTTCGATTCCATGGACGGACGCGTGGCCCGCATGACCGGAACCAACACGGATTTCGGCGTGCAACTGGATTCCCTGGCGGACGTTTGCAGCTTTGGCATTGCTCCAGCGGTGATGGCTTACGCCTGGGGCGTGCGCAGCCTGCCGGACCTGGGCGGCTCGGGCGCGCGGCAGTTGAGCGAATTCGGGTGGTGGGCTGCCTTGGCATTTTTGGTGTGCTGCGCGTGGCGGCTGGCGCGATTCAACGTGCAAGGGATGGCACCGGGTAGTTCAAAGTTTTTTGTGGGCATGCCCACGCCGGCGGCCGCAGCGGTGGTAGCGTCGCTGGTGCACGGATTCAAGGATCCGCTGCACGACTGGCGCTGGTCAATCGCGTGGTTTCTGATGTTGGCGTGCCTGGGGGCGCTGATGACCAGCACGGTGCGGTATTACAGCTTCAAGGACATCCCGTGGACTCGAAAGCAGCCGTCGCTGGCGATTGTTTTGCTGTCCCTGACGGTGGCGCTGGTGTGGCTGTATTCAGAGTACGTGCTGATTCTGCTGTCGTGCACCTATGCGCTGGTGGGAGTAGTGCTGCACGTTGTAAGGCTGCTGCGGCACCGCCTGGTTTCGCGGACCGCCTGACGCAATGCCCTCGCTTGAACGACACTCCAATCGCATCGTAATTGCCGGTGCGTCATCGTTATTGGGCGCGGAGCTGCGGAGCATGCTGGGGGAAAGCCGTTTTGCCGGCGCAGATTTCGTGCTGCTGGACGAACCGGTGGCCGCAGGAACGCTGACGGAAGCGGGCGGAGAGCCGGCGGTAATTCAGCCAGTGGAAGTAGGCAGCTTTGACGGGGCGGAGTGCGTTTTTTTTGCAGGTTCGCGGGAGTTCACGAAGACAAATCTTCCGGCAGCGCTGCAGACCAGAGCGAAAATTATCGATCTCTCGGGCGCGGCGGCGGAGCGCGAAGGAATCGTGGCGTGGTTTCCCAAGCTGGACTGGCTGCGCGGACGTGAATTCGACACCACCGCCAAAGTATTCTTAGTGCCTTCGGCGTTTGCAACCGGGGCCTCCGGGCTGGCATTGTCGCTGTCACGCGTGGGACTTCGCCGGCTGATGCTGACGGGGTTCGAGCCGGTGTCGGAAGCGGGAAACGCCGGTGTGGAGGAACTGGAAAGCCAGACAGGACAGCTGCTGTCGTTTCAGGGAGTCGGCCAGCCGGTGTTCGACACGCAGGTGGCGTTCAACATGCTTGATCGGTTTGGCC
Organism: Candidatus Acidiferrum sp.; assembly: GCA_036496505.1. Classification (GTDB taxonomy): domain Bacteria; phylum Acidobacteriota; class Terriglobia; order Acidiferrales; family UBA7541; genus Acidiferrum. The sequence continues at coordinate 35,104 of DASXLA010000088.1, forward strand.
CGGCGAGTTCGCATAAGTTGAAACTGATTCGCGAGCGTGTACGCACTGAGGTGATGGCATGCGTGGACGGAAAAGCGGCCATGCCCGCTCTCCGGGTGGTGCACGCGCCGGTATTTTACGGCTCGGCGTTTTCCGCGACGGGGGTGTTCGATATTGGCGCGGAATCGGAAACAATTGTGCACGCCTGTTTGGACGCGGGCTTTGCGATGCCGGAAGCGGAAGTGGACGCAGGGCCCAGCAACGTGAGTGTAGCAGGAGAAAAAAACATCCATCTTTCCAGGCCGGAGCAGGACGCCTCCAATCCGGAAACTTGGTGGTTCTGGGGCGCGGCGGACAATATTCAGTTGCCGGCGGCCAACGCCGTGAAGCTGGCGGAGATGCTTTTGTAATGGCGAGCGGGTGGGCGCGGCGGGCGATGGTGCTGGCGGCAGCGGCGGGAACGAGCCTGGCGGGATGCGGTTACCACGTGGCCGGGAGCAGCAGTTCGCTGCCGAAAAGCGTGCACGTCATCGCGGTGGTGGCGCTGGAAAATAAAACCACCAGTTATCGCATCGAACAAAAATTGACAGCGGCGACGATTCACGAATTCCTGGCACGCACGCCATACAAGGTCGTTTCCAACGCCGCGGATGGCGACGCCGTGCTGCGTGGCAAAGTGTTGAGCCTGGATGCCACGCCGCTGCTGTTCGATACCATCACGGGACGCGCTACGACGATGCTGGTGACGGTGAAGTGTGAAGTTACTCTGACGGACACCGCGACGAACAAGGTGCTCTATCACAACGAAAATTTTCTCTGTCGCAACGAATACGAAATCTCCACGGACGTGAAAAGTTTTTTCGAAGAGCAGGATCCCGCGCTGGACCGGCTGGCACAGGATTTCGCCAAGCGGCTGGTGGCGGCAGTGATTGAGAATTACTGACGGGAGCATTTTTTAATGGCGAGGGTTTCTTCAAAGGAATTATTGAGCCGGGCGGCGAAAGGAAAAGTGATCCCGGCCATCGTGTTGCTGGGAGAGGAACCGTACCTGCGTGACGGTTGCCGACAGCAACTGATCGAGAAATATGTGCCGGAGGCTTCGCGGACCTGGGCGGTGTCGCGATATTCGGCGGAGCGCGGAGAAACGCAGGCGGCGCTAACGCAGGCGCAGAGTTTGCCGATGCTTTCGCCGCAGCAAGTGATTTTCCTGGAAAACGCCGAGACGATTGAAAAATTCGGCGACAAGAGCCGGGAAGAAACGGTAGCGCAGCTGGAGGCATATCTCGAGGATCCCGCGCCGTTCACGGTGCTGGTGATTGAGGCGAGCCGCCTGGATGAGCGCATGAAACTGGCCAAAGTTTTCGCGGCGAAGACGCTGGTGGTGGATATAGGGCTGGGCGACAACCCGGAACAGCGGCAAGCAGCGGCCGTAATGGTCGCCGTAAACCTGGCGAGAGAGGCTGGGCTGGAGTTCGAGCAGGGCGCGGCGGAGGATCTGGCGGACCGCGTGGCTGCGGACTTGATGCGGCTGAAAAGTGAAATTGAAAAATTGACGGAATATCTGGGGACACGGAAAAAAATAACGCTCGCGGATGTCGAGGCGATGGTGGTGTCGGAGCGCACGACGACGGTGTGGGAGTTGGTGGACTTGCTGGCTTCCCAGCAATCAAGGAAGGCGCTGGAGTTTCTGGACCGGCTCCTGCGTGACGGAGAAGAGCCGGTGCAGATGCTGGGGGCGATGACGTGGATGTACCGCAAGCTCATCGAAGCCACGGAAGTGCGCATCGCGATGAATGGATGGCAGGCGGCGCGGACATTGGGGATGCGGCCTGAGCAGGCGGAGATCGCACTTCGGGCGGCGAGAAAATCCGGCAAGGTGAGGTTGTTATCGGGATTGCAGGCTTTGGAGCAGGCTGATGACCGCTTGAAGAGCAGCAAGGACGCGCGGACGGTAATGGAGTTTCTGGTGGCGGAATTGACCGGCGGGAAGGCTGTGGGAGTAGGAAGTAGTTAGGGGTTCGATGCTGGAGTTCGAGGTTTAAAGAGGCCAGCAAAAAAAAGCCACCCCGAGAAAAACCAGGGTGGCGCCTGCTTGGATGAAGGGAGAGTTACTTGGCGGCGTTGGCTTTCAAGCCGTTATGCGCTAGGGAGAGGCGCGATTTGTAGCGGTTGCCAGTATTTTCGTGGAGCACCCCTTTGCTGATGGCCCGATCGATGGCGGAGAGCGTGGGTTGCAGTAAGTTGCCGGCGGCGGTGACGTCTCCGGCGGATACCGCGGTGCGCAGGCGCTTCATCAGGGTGCGCACGCGAGTGCGGTTGGCGCGATTCACGTCGGCGCGCTGGCCGGATTGAGCGGCGCGCTTCAGAACCGACTTTTTCTTTTTCTTGATCTTGGTGCCTTGAGCCATTTATTGCTCCTTTTTTATGTCCGTCAAAATTCTATCATCAATTGCGGAGGCGCCTGGAAAAATGTACGGAATGGCCGGGATTTCGCCGCGTTGTGAGCCGCGGCTCTGAGATGGCGAGAGGCGGATTCAGGAATTGAGCGATAGCGGGTCGGCAAAGAAAAAGCCCCGCTTCGGGAGGGCGAAGCGGGGCCGGCTGAGATGAATGAAGTTACTTGGCGTGGAAGGAGAAGGGGAATTCGTAGACGATGTTGCCGACCGGGACCTGCAAAATCATGTCCTGGCGTTTGCCGTCGCGCTGGAACCAACTGGCGCCGGCGACCTGTTCGTCAGGCAACACCGTGGTGCTGGTGAGGGCCAACGAATCGGTTTCGGCATGGGGATTAAAAGATGATTTCACGAGGCGCACTGTCTCCTGATGCTGCGCCAGGTAATTCTGGCGGTTCGCGGCCGAAGCGGCGTAGTCGTACGGCTGGGGCTCTGAAGCTGCCAGGTAAGCGCTGTCGCTGGGAGCGGCGGTGGCGCGGGTCCACAGAATTTCATGGCTGTACGCCGATTTGAGCTTGTCGGGATCCTGATAGGCCAGAGACTTTTTCGCGGCACTGAGGTCGGTGAGCGCGAGACGCGAAGCCACCACGTTGACGGCGCTGGGGCTGCCGTTGGCTATGGCCACCTGGGCGAGAAGCTTCCAGCCGGTGTCCTGCAGCGAGACCTGCACGGTAACGCCGTTGGCGGTCAGCGATTCGACCAACACATCTTCGCTGTAGAACTTGTCCGAGCCGATGGTGCCGGGCTTCCAGCGCACAACCGCGTCGCGGACGGCGGCGCCCTGGAGAATAATCTTTTTGGGAGCGCTCTCATTGCGGGAAACGTTCATCCACGTCACGTATCCGTTCTTGCCATCGTCGGTGAGCACGTTGACGCTATAGCCTTCATTGCCGGAGAGTAGGGCTACTTTCTGGCCACAGCTCAGCTTGGCAACGAGCTGGAGAGGCAGAGACTGTTCCGGGTCGGCGGTCATGATGACGTTCGAACCGCCACGGCAGAGGATGGTGCCCTTCGCCGGGGCGCTGACAAAGGAGGCGAGAGGCATGCTAACTTGTTGAGCGGAAGCAGCTTGTGCGAATGCGAGGCTGGCGACCACCCCGAAATAAGTGAATTTGCGATTCATGATTGCCCTCAGATCCTTTCGGCTAAATAAGCCATGTAAAATGTGTAACTTCTAATCTCTCGTCAGGAGCATATTCGCGGCGGGAGGTGTTGGAGTCGATAGGAAGCAGGTCACGATTTGGGAGTATCAAAGTTGGCGAAAGAGTTGGTACCAAAGGCTGGTACCGAATTGGGCACGACGGCGGTGCTTAGGATTGGGCCAACGCCGCACCCACCTTGACCGCGCCGGATGGCTGGGATAGGGTGGGAGAAGTTCTTCCAGAGTTCACGGCACAGCGCCGTCAGGCAGGCCCGGAGGAATTCCATCGGCCAGTCGGTACTCGTAAGAGGCAAACCCGCCAATTGGATGAGACGTACCGTACACATATCCGGACAAATTGAACCGTTTTTTGGGACGCTCGATGACAACGTGCGGCTGCTGGAGGATTCGCTGCACGTGCGCACGCACCTGCACGACACGCGGCTGACGATTGAAGGTGAACAGGACAACGTCGACCAGGCGGTAAAAATCGTCGAGGAGTACAACCACCTGACGCGTCACGGGCGTACGTTGACCAGCACGGAAGTGAAGGCGCTGATGCGCGTGGCCACGGAGGTGCCGCACGAATCGCCGCGCACGATGTTCGAGCCGGGACGGGCGCGGTCGTTCGGGAAGAAGCAGGTGACTCCGAAAAACGCGAGCCAGCGGCGTTACATGGAACAGATTGAAAAGCACGACATGATGTTCGGGATCGGGCCGGGAGGCACGGGAAAAACGTACATTGCGGTGGCCATGGCGGTGAGCGCTATGCTGACCAAGCAAGTGAACCGGATTATTCTGGCGCGGCCGGCGGTGGAAGCGGGAGAGCGCCTGGGATTTTTGCCGGGAACATTGCAGCAGAAAATCGATCCGTACATGCGGCCGCTGTACGACGCACTGTACGACATGCTGGATGCGGACAAACTGGAACGGTTCCTGGAGAAGGGCATCATCGAGGTAGCGCCGCTGGCGTTCATGCGCGGGCGCACGCTCAACGATTCCTTCGTGATTCTGGACGAAGCGCAGAATACCACCAGCGAGCAGATGAAAATGTTTTTGACGCGGCTGGGATTCAATTCCAAAGCAGTGATTACCGGGGACATTACGCAGATCGATTTACCCATGGGGAAGAAGTCGGGATTGGTCGAGGCGCTGGAAGTGTGCGAGAAAATCGAGGGGATTGGCATCATTCAATTTGGCGAGAAGGATGTGGTGCGGCACAACTTGGTGCAGCAGATCATCCGCGCTTACGAAGAGTATGATGTAGCGCATCCGGCACACCCGCAGCGAAACTCCAGCGGCAGCGCGCCAAATGGGCGGGGCGAGCGGCGGGTGAAAGTAGAGGCCAGGGAGTTGCCAGCAGAGAAACCTTTGGACGAGGGCGCAGGGGCCCGGAGCGCGGAGCCAAAGGACGCAGAGGCGCGGCGAGACGTCAAGTAAGGATGATCTTGAATCGGCAGCGAGCGGTGCGGGTGGGGTTGCGCAACCTGGAAATTTTTTTGCGGAGAGTGCGGCGGGAATTGCGACTTGGAGAAACGCAAGTTACGGTCTGCCTGGTCAGCGATGCGGAGATCGCGGGGATGAATGAGTTGTTCCGAAAGAAGCGCGGGCCGACGGACGTGTTGTCCTTCCCGGCAACGAAGAGGCGGCGGCCTGGAAGATTGCGCGGTGCGAAGGCGACCTCTTCGGTGGGGCAGCACGGTGGATTGCTGGGTGACATTGCCATCGCGCCGGCGGTGGCGAAACGCAACGCCCGGAATTACGGGCGGACGTTGCCCGCGGAATTGAAAATCCTGATGCTTCATGGCGTGCTGCACCTGTTGGGCTACGACCACGAAACCGATCGCGGCGAAATGGAGCGGGCCGAAAAACGGCTGAGAAGGCGGTTGGGGCTGGCGTGACGTTCAGCTGGCTATTTACGCTGGGCATTTTGCTTCTGGCTTTTGGCCTGCCCATTTTTTCCTACCTGACGCTGATTTACCGCGAGCTCGGGCGCATGACCACCGGGCGCATCCACGAACACCTGGAAATTTTTGAAGCGGAAATCGAGCCCAAGCTGCATATCAACCGGCGCAGCGGCGGCCGTACGTTCCGGATATTGGGGCATTTCTGGCTGGCCTTCCTGGTACTGGAGACCACGCGGGGCGTCGTGCATTTCGTTCCCGAAGCGTGGGAATCGATCGTGCAGTTTGTGGTTTTTCTTTCGCTGGAAGTTGTGGTGTTCATGCATTTCATCCCGGACATGCTGCTGTATCGCACGTCGGGACGATGGCTGCTGCGATTGCTGCCGGCAATTCGATTGTTCATGTGGCTGGTGTGGCCGGTACGCGTTTTCCTGGAGGGCGCGGAATCGCTCGCGCGTATTTCCGAGAAAGAGAACGAGAAAACCGAGGAGCAGCGGACGGAAGAGGGCATCGGGGCGTTGGTGGAGGTTGCCGAGGAAGAGGGCATCATCGAGCCGGACCAGGCTGACCTTATCGAGCAGGTGGTGGAGTTCAGCGACAAGCGCGTGCGCGAGGTGATGACGCCGCGGCCGGACATCGTCGCGGTGGCCGCGGAAGCCACCCTGGAAGAGCTGCACGCCAAGTTCGTGGAGAAGAAATTTTCGAAGATGCCGGTTTACGAAAAGACGCTGGACGATATTTTTGGAGTGGTCAACGCACAGGACCTGCTGCATATCGCCGACCAGGATTTGCCGAAACGCAAGGTGCGTGAGCTGGCCAGGCCGGTGTTGTTCATTCCGGAGACCAAGGCCGGTTCGGATTTGCTGCGAGAGATGCGCCAGAAGGGCCAGCCCCTGGCGGTAGTCATCGACGAGCACGGGTCGGTGGCGGGAATTGCCACCGTGGAAGATCTGGTGGAAGAAATTGTGGGCGAAAGTGGTTATGACGCGAAGCAGCCGGCGCCCGACGTGGTGCGCGAAGCCGACGGCGGACTGGTGATGCGCGGCAGCATGTCCATCGACGGCGTGGAGGAGATGCTGGGAGTGAGTTTTGGCGAAAAATCGGATGCCGCGGTGACCACCATCGCCGGATTGCTGAGCCATGTGTCGGGCAAAGTGCCGGCCCCCGGAGACAAGATCGATCTGGAGGGTTACAAATTTGAAGTGATTGAAGCGAACCAGCGCAAAGTCTTGCGCGTGCGCATACGCAAGTTGATGCCCGCGCCGGTCAGCCATGTGGAAGCGCGGAAGAGCTGAATCGAGCGCGCAATCATCGCGAGACTCCATGCCAGAAAACAAAGAAAACTCAAGCCACGCAGGATTCAAATCTGGATTTGTGGCCATTCTGGGGCGGCCAAACGCCGGCAAGTCCACGCTGGTCAACCGGCTGGTGGGGCAGAAGATTGCCATTGTGACTTCCAAGCCGCAGACGACCCGCAACCGCATTCAGGGAATTGTCAGCAAGCCCGAAGGTCAGATTATTTTTATCGACACGCCGGGAGTGCATGACGCGGATTCGGCGTTGGGGCGGCAGATGATGCATGAAGTGGCGGCGGCGCTGGAGGGGATCGATCTGCTGTTGCTGATGGTGGATGCCAGCAAGGATCATGCGCACGCGGATGAGGGATTGTTGCAGAAGGCCGAGCGGTTCCGCGGAAAGACCATCCTGGCGCTGAATAAAGTGGACCGTGTGCCAAAGCCGAAACTTTTGCCGATGATCACGGCCTTTCAGAAAGCTTTTGAGTTTGCAGCCATTGTGCCGATTTCGGCATTGAAGGGCGATGGCTGCGCCGAATTGTTGAAGGCGATTTTTCGCGAACTGCCGGTTGCGGATGCTTATTTTCCGGAAGACCAGATTACTGATCAGCCGGAACGGTTTCTGGCCGCGGAAATTATCCGGGAGAAAGCGATCCAGGTCATGTATCACGAAGTGCCGTACGCGCTGGCCGTGATTGTCGAGAAATTCGAGGAACTGCCCAAGTTGCTGCGTATCGAGGCGACCATGAACGTAGAGCGCGACTCGCAGAAAAAGATTCTGATCGGGCACAAGGGCGAGATGCTGAAGAAGATTGGCACGGAGGCGCGGAAGGAACTGGAGAAGCTGTTTGATACCAAGATTTATCTGGGATTGTTTGTGAAAGTGGTGGCCGATTGGCGGGAGAATCCGCAGAAGGTGCGGGAGCTGGATTGGCATTTTCAGTTGGAAGGACTAAGCGAAGGGATTGCGCGGAAGTCGCCCGTGGAGGACGATCCGGCGGACGCAGAGTAGAAGTCACCTCGTTTTGATGACGTGCACGACAATCGCAGGGCGCCGACGCAACGGACTCCAGTACCAAACATTGTGGTCTGACTTTAAATTCCACTCTCTGCGGGATTTCACTCTTTCTTGAGCGTCTCCGCTCTACCTTTTTGAAGTTGGCCTTCCAGAGCAGCCGCTTTTTCCATCGCCTCTCGCAGCGCTTTGCGCCATTCGTCCGGCGAATAGGCAGGTTCGCTGGGGCCACGCCGACCCATTTCCACGCCGAAAGCGACTCCGGCGGAAAAAAGTTCGACAATTTCCGGGTCTGCGACAACCCACGCTTCGCTCAGACGGCCTTCCGATTTCCAACTTTCGGTCAATTTTGCCTGTTCCGCTTTCATCTCTGCGAAGCTGTGCCTTTGTGTCATCCCCAAGCCTCCTTGGCATTATTCGAAGTGTGAAAGGAATCGCCCGATGGGCCCACAGGAGAAAGGAAAAATTTGTTCAATCAGTACCGAGTAACCTCGCCATCGCCGGCCATTGCGGTCATTTTGTGGACGACAATGAAAACGCCGTCGACGCGGTTACCTGATTAACACCCGCCAGTGTTTATGGGTTACGCTGGAGATTCTGAACGATTCGAGGTAAAGGTCAGTGCTGACAGGAGTAGCCACATGGCATTGCCAAAATCTGAAGGTCAGTTCTCTCTAGCTGGCATCAGGCTTTTCGTGAAGCCGCTGCTTGTTATCGTTCTATGCGTCGGCCCATTTGCCGTCGCGCAAGCGCAGGATTCTCAGTCCAATAAGGGCGATGAATCCTGGACGACCACGTCGGAATCCAAAACCGAGAATGCCAATCCGGCGCGGACGATGGAGAGCCACACCAAGTCCGGCAACCGCAGCATCGATAAACAGAGGACAGAAGTGCTCGGTCCTGATGGCCATTATCAACCCGCTTCCGATACCGAGACGGAAACCATCCAGGTAAATGATTCCACCACACGAACCGTGGTGCGCGCTTACACCTGGGACGCCAATGGGCGAAAGCAACTGGCCCACGTGACGGAAGAGGACGCCCAAACGACATCGAGCGGTGATAAGCAGGTAACGCGTACGACTTCAAATGTGGATGTGAATGGAGCCCTCCAGGTTTCGCAGCGCGAGGTCGCCAATACCACCCAGTCCAGCCCCGAAACGCAGGAGACAAAAACCACGCTCTATCAGGCCGACGGCAACGGCGGCTTTAGTACCCTGGGGCAGACGCGCGAACTCGAAAAGCGTAACCCCGACCACTCTGTCGAAGTGAAGAAAACCACGCTGGTTCCGGATGGAAACGGAAACTGGCAAGTGGGCGAGGTAAAAGAACAAACCATTAAGGACGATGGCAAGAATCGCACCACCGAAGAGCGCGTTTCCCGCTCTGACGTCAACGGTAAACTTTCGGAAGTATCCCACACCGTGGGCCAGGAAACGGAAACCCCCGCTGGAGAAAAAAGCAGCACCGTGGATACTTATTCGTCGCAACTTCCAGGCTCCGCCGGCAACGGCACGCTACAACTAAAACGTCGGGTCACCACGATCCAGAAAAAGGATGCAACCGGAGAAAACGCAGAGGAGCACGTCGAGGAACGGAACCTGGGCAACCCGAGTGACGCTCTGCAGGTCAAGGCAAAAACGAAATACACCGTGCACTATGCTGCCGCAGGTACGGAACAAACCAAAACCACGCAAGTTCGGGATAGCGCCGGCAATTTTAGCGCCGTTTCCGTCGGCACTCAGAAATCAGACCATCCTCCGCAAGCACCCGAAAAGTCGGCCGATAATCCTCCAAAAAAGCCATGAAAAAATCGAATCCCATTCATGCGAGAGTTTTGTGAACGGGAATGACGCCTTTCGGCGACGCCTTTGGGATGCCATCGCGCGGCATATACAGCTTAAGAATACGTGATACTGTTCCGGCGAGCAGCGCCTCCAAAATAGTCGGCAATTTTGAGTGGCGGGTGGCTACACGTGGCGTTACGGCTTCGCCTACGTGGGCTTCCAGCGCGAGAAAAGTGGAATCGATTGCTGCAAGAAAGCTGCAACGCGGCATCAAACAGCAATTGAGGATGGGATGAATGGCGAAGTTTTTGTTTACCATGCTGCCGGCGAATGATCTTGGGCTGCCGACGCGGCTTGTGCCCATCGCGCGAGCGCTCGCGGACCGCGGCCACGATGTGGCGGTGTTCAATCCCGCGCCGGCTCCCGCAAAACTCATCGATGATGCTGGATTGAAGAGCCTTCCGATGCCTTCGCGCGCGATGCCGGATTTTCCGGTGGACCTCGCGCATGTGAGCTCGGCCTGGGACGTCGAGGAAATGTTTGCCGCTCTTTTTGACAATGAAGAGTATGCCCGGGCGGCTACGGCGATGCATGTCGATCTGGTGCGGGATTTTGCTCCGGATGTGGTCGTCGATTCGTTTGGATTGCTGACCTGCCTGGCGGCGCGCATTCTCCGGGTGCCGCTGGCAACCGTGCTGCAGGGTAATTTTCATCCGGCCAGCGACGGCTTCCTGTGGTGGAAAGGCGAGCGGCCGTCAGGATTGCCGAGCGCCGCAGCAGTCATCAACAAGGTTGCGGCGGAATTTGATCTGGCGCCGGTAGCGCGTTGCGTGGATCTGCTCGCTGGCGACCTATCTCTCATCGTGGGGACGCCGGAAACGGATCCGCTACCTGCTGCTGCTCGTGTTACTTACGTGGGACCAATTGTGTGGCAGCGGGGAAACGCCACGCTGCCGGACTGGGTTGCTGCGCTGAGCCGCGAGCAGCCGGTGATCTGGGTCTATTCCGGGAATCCCAGGTACGGGAGCGCGGCCACGCCCATCGATTCTATCGTAGTGATTCGCGCGGCCATCGTGGCGTTGGCTGATCGCCGGTGCAAGTGGTGCTCACCACCGGCTTCCAGGAATTTCCGAGCGAAGTGGGAACGCTGCCGCCAAACTTTCGTCATGCCGCGTATCTGCCGGGCCGCGCCATGGCCGAGCGCTGCGACGTCATGGTGCATCACGGCGGTCATGGTTCGGTGATGACCGGATTGTCCGCGGGAACGCCGGCGGTCGTCATCCCCACGATAACGGAGCGTGAGAGCAATGCCCGGCGTGTTTTGGCATTGGGCGCAGGTGAGATGGTGCTGCCGGTTGATGGCGCGGACGGAGAAAAGCAGATTGACGTACAGGAATTCAGCGGCAAGGTGCGGCGTGTCTTGAATGAACCCGGCTATCGCAAGTCGGCCAGCCGCGTGGCCGAATCCATGCGGCGATTTGGCGGAGCGCAGGAAGCTGCCGACAGAATCGAGCGGTTTGCGAGCAGCCAGCAGGATAAAAGTGTGTCTCCGAATTAGTCGGGGGCGGCGATGCCCAGGCTTTTCATTTTGCGATAGAGGTGGCTGCGTTCCAGCCCGAGGGCGCCCGCGGTTTGCGTCATGTTCCAGCGGTTCTCCTGCAATTTTCTCAGAATAAATTCGCGCTCGTAGGCGCTGCGCGCTTCGTAAAGCGTGTTGTACGGTTGCTGGGGGCTTTCGGCCACGCCGCGGAACAGCTCGGGCGGAAGATGGTGCGGCTCGATGCGCGGCTGGGGACAGACGATGACCAGGCGCTCGACGAGATTGCGCAGCTCGCGGACGTTGCCGGGCCACGGATACCGCAGAAGAATGTCGATGGCCGTGTCGCTGAGCTCGCGGCCTTTTTTTCCGTAGGCTGCGCTGAATTCGTTGAGGAAATAGCGCGCCAGCGTGGGAATGTCCTGCAAGCGGTCGCGCAGTGGCGGCACGAAAAAGGGAATCACGTTGAGGCGATAGAAAAGGTCCTGGCGAAACAACCCGCGGGCGATTTCCTGCTCGAGATTTTTGTTAGTGGCCGCGATGACGCGGACGTCCACCGTAATGGTTTGATTGGAGCCCACCGGCTCGAAGCGCTGCTCTTCGAGAACGCGCAGCACTTTGGACTGGGTGCGCAGACTCATGTCGCCGATTTCGTCGAGGAACAAAGTCCCGCCGTCGGCTTTCTCAAATTTGCCAATTTTATTTTCGGTGGCGCCGGTGAAGCTGCCTTTCACGTGGCCGAACAATTCCGATTCGATCAGCTCATCGGGAATGGCCGCGCAATTGACTTCCACGAAGGGGCCCTTGGTGCGGAGGCTGGCGGCGTGCAGGGCGTGCGCGACGAGTTCCTTGCCGGTGCCGCTTTCGCCGTAGATTAAGACGCGGCCGTTGGTAGGCGCGGTGACGGCAATCTGCTGGCGCAGAGCTTTCATGGGGATGCTGTCGCCGATGACCTGGTAGCGGTGCCCGAGTTGATTGCGCAGGGTTTGGTTTTCTTCCTCGAGGCGGCGCTGCTGGATGGCATTGCGCACGCGCAGAATAATTTTCTCGAGCGAGAGTGGCTTTTCAATGAAATCGAAAGCCCCCAGCTTGGTGGCGCGCACGGCGGTTTCAATGGTGCCGTGCCCGGAAATCATGATGACCGCGGGCGGATGAGGAGTGCTTTGAATGCGGCTGAGCGCTTCGAGCCCATCCATGCCCGGAAGCCAAACGTCCAGGAGAATCAACACGAGTTCCCCGCTGGAGACGCGCTCCAGCGCTTCTTCCGCGGAGCCGACTGCATCCACGAGGTAGCCTTCTTCTTTGAGGATGGAGGCTAGGGACTCGCGAATGCCCGGCTCGTCATCGACGATGAGCAGATGCGGCTTGGCAATCATCGCGAGGATTCCGAGGCGGGCACGGGCGAATCCTGAGCGGCGGGAACCACTTCCGTGACGGGCAGTTCGATCAGGAAGCGCGAGCCCACGGGATGATTGTCTTCGACATGAATCTTGCCGCCATGCTCGGCGACGATGCGGGCGGCGATGGCCAGGCCCAGGCCGGTGCCGCGATCCTTGGTCGAGAAATGCGGCAGGAAAAGTTTGTCTTTGTCCTGGGGCGAAATGCCGTGGCCGGTATCGGCAACGGAAATTTCCACCGTTTCCGCGTCGGGATGATTGCGGGTGGAGACCACAATTTCGCGGCAGGCCGAATGCTCCAGTGACTCCGCGGCGTTGTCGATAAGATTCACGACCACGCTGCGCAGCAATCCCCCATCGGCGCGGACCTGCGGAAGATTTTCCGCCAGGCTGATTTTGAGAGTGACACCGTCGAGGCGATTGGAAAATACCTCCAGAGCTTCGTGAACGGTGGTGTTGAGATCGGTGGGAACCAGCTTCGCGGTGGGGAAGCGGACAAACTGGGAAAATTCGTTGACCAGCGCTGCCAGCGCCGAAACCTCGCGCTCAATCAGCCGCGAGCACTCCTGCACGATGGCGGTCAATTCGGGATCGCGAGACGCGCCGTCGGAGGCGTTGCGGCGGTCGAGGAAGCGCGACATGCGCTGCGCGGATAGCTGGATGGGAGTGAGCGGGTTTTTAATTTCGTGAGCGATGCGGCGGGCGACTTCCTGCCACGCCGCGGATTTCTGGGAGCGCAGCATTTCGGTGAGGTCGTCTAGCACCAGCACATAGCCGGTATTGGCGCGCCGCGGCCCTAGTGAACTGACGGTCACGGCGAGATGCAACACGCGGCCGTCGACCACCGTTTCAATTTCGCGCGAGACCACGCCCATGCGCAACGAGCGGCGCATCAGATATTGCACCGCGCGGGAGGTTTCGAGGCCAAGGAGCTCGTCGAGCGACTGCTTATCGCGCGCGCCTTGGCCGAGCATGCCGCTGACGGCGCTGTTGGCCCGCAGAATGGCGCCACTGGAGTCCAGCGAAACGACGCCGGTGGGAATATTTTCGAGCACGGTTTCCATCAGCTGGCGCCGGCGTTCGAGCTCCTGCACAGCTTGCTGCAGGTTGCGCGTGAACTGGTCAATCTGAGAGCGATTGTCGCGCAACTGCTTGGTCATGTTGTTGAACGAGCGCGTGAGAATGCCCAGTTCGTCCTGCACCTGGTCGGGCACCTGGTAATCAAAATTGCCGAGAGAAACTTCGCGCGTGCCCTCCGCGAGAGCCTGAATCGGCACGGTGACCTGCTTGGAGAGAAACAGCGCGACCCACATGACGGCGAAAAGCACCAGCACCGTGAAGAAGAGCAGGATGAGCAGCATCTGGCGCTTCAGCGCGCGGAGGTTCTGTTTTTCGGCGTAGTACTCGGCGGTCTGCGATTGAATTTCGTTTAGGCGCTCAAAGAAAGAAGGATTGGTTCGGAACGCGGTGACTAGAAACGCGGGTGGCTTCCCGGGCTCGTTCAAAGGGATGCGCGCGGCGGAGTACACGAATTTTCTGGCGTTCCAGATTTCGATGCCGCTGGGAAGAACGCGAGCCTGCTTGCCGAGAACGTTGGGAACGATGCAGCTGGAAGTGTCGCGGGCTTCGGGAGGATTGTCACAGGCCACGCCGCCACTGACGGCGTTGCCGTTTTGATCGAGAATCCACGCGGCGTCGGCGCCCGCGGCGAAGGCCCGGCCCAGAAATTGTTGAGTTGGTTCGGAGGCGAAGGGCTGCAACTGGTGCGCGAGATTGTGAAGGCGGGGAATCTGCGTGCGGCCAAAGTCATTGAGCAGCATCTGCGTTTGTTCAGACGCAATTTCCAGCGGGCGGGGAAACCAGCGGCCGAGAGTGCGGTTCAGCAGCGAGTAGCTGACAAAAAACATGAACAGCACCGGGAGCAGCGAGATGGCCATGGCGCCCACAACCATCTTGGTTTTGAAGCGCGCCCCCAGTTGGTCTTTGCTGCGCTCGGCCCACAAGCGCAGAGCGGTGCGCCCGAGGATCGAGCCGAAAATTAAGAGCGCGGCAGTGATGAAACTGGAGACCGCGTAAAGAGTGAGAACGTCGCGCCAGTTTTTGGGCTCGAAGGGCACGCCCAGCGAGCCGAAAGTGAACACCGCGGCGAGCAATAAGGTGAGGAAGAGCGCGCCGGTCGCGAAACCCCAACGCTGTTTAGAACTGAGACGGCTCACAGCATGCCGCCATTTACGACCGATAGGTTAGTCGCCGCTAAAGTGGCGAACACGGTATGGACGACGCGAAAGTGCGCGAAAGCGCGCACAGAGCGGCCCGCACCGAGTGGACACTTTTCGTCCAGCAACACGCGCCGCGGGAAAGCGTCGAAATGGGAATGGCCCAAAGGCATCTCTTTGGCACGATAGCCAGCGCCTCCGGGCAAGTCAAGAATAGCGCCTGTACTTGTGCCTGTACCCTGAACGAAAGGGCAGGTATTAGCCATTTTAGAACTACGCCGGAAATTCGCCCTGCCGCCTGCTGCGGCATTTGTTAATGTGAGCCTTGGCTGCAAAGCTGCAGGAGAGCTGCGGATGTCTGTCCGTTTGGGCGAGATATTAATCAAGGAAAGCTTGATCACGCAAGACCAGCTCACCAAAGCGCTGGAGTTTCAGCGCTCCAATGGTGGGAAACTGGGAAGCTGCCTGACCAAGATGGGCTTCATCACGGACGATGATATTACCGGAGTACTTTCCCGCCAATACGGTGTTCCCTCTATAAATTTGAAGTTTTACGAAATCGATCCGGTGGTGATCAAGCTGATTCCACAGGATACCGCCTTGCGTTACCAGGTGATTCCACTGTCGCGTGTGGGCTCGGTGCTGACTATCGCCATGACCGATCCCACCAACGTCTTCGCCATGGACGATATCAAGTTCATGACGGGCTTCAACGTGGAGCCGGTGGTGGCGTCGGAGTCCGCGATAGGGGACGCCATTTCACGGTTTTATGGCGGCTCCGCGTCGAACGGCGAAGAGCTGAGCAACTTGATGAAGGACCTGGTGGATGAGGACCAGGAGTTGGAACTGGCGTCGGATGTCGCGGAGCTGGACACCGCCACGCTGGAGAAGGCCGCGGAAGAAGCGCCCATCATCAAGCTGGTCAACCTGATTCTGACGGATTCGGTGAAGCGCGGCGCGAGCGATATTCACGTCGAGCCGTACGAGCTGGAACTGCGCGTGAGGTTCCGCGTCGACGGGCAACTGCAAACGGTGATGAGCCCGCCGCTGCGTCTGAAAGATGCCATCACCAGCCGCCTGAAAATCATGGCCAAGCTGGACATCGCGGAAAAAAGATTGCCGCAAGACGGGCGCATCATGATCAAGTACCGCGCCGACGGCAAGAAAAAGGAACTGGATTTTCGCGTGTCCACTGTGCCGACGTTGTATGGCGAGAAAATCGTCATGCGCTTGTTGGACAAGGAAAACCTGCGGCTGGACATGACCAAGCTGGGATTCGAACAGGCTTCGCTGACGAAATTCGAGCGCAACATTTTTCGGCCATACGGCATGGTGCTGGTCACGGGGCCGACGGGCTCGGGAAAAACCAACACGCTGTATTCGTCGGTGTCCACGTTGAACAAGGTGGATACCAATATTATGACCGCGGAAGACCCCGTGGAATTCCAGCTGGCGGGAATCAACCAGGTGCAGATGAAGGAGCAAATCGGGCTGAATTTCGCGGCAGCGCTGCGCGCCTTTTTGCGGCAAGACCCCAACATCATCCTGGTCGGAGAGATTCGCGACTTTGAAACGGCGGAAATTGCCGTGAAAGCCGCGCTGACGGGTCACCTGGTGTTGTCCACGCTGCACACCAACGATGCGCCTTCAACCATCAGCCGTTTGATGAACATGGGCATTGAGCCTTTCCTCGTGGCCACGTCGGTGAACCTGATTTGCGCGCAGCGCTTGGTGCGCCGCATCTGCCAGAACTGCAAAGTCGAGCTGGAAGTGCCCGAGCAGGCCTTGATTGACGCGGGTTATACGCCGGAAGAAGCCAAGAAAACCAAAATTTATCATGGCAAGGGCTGCAACACCTGCAACAAGGGCGGATACAAAGGGCGAACCGGGCTTTACGAAGTCATGGAAATCAACGATGAGCTGCGGGAATTGATCCTCGTCGGCGCCTCCGCGCTGGAGTTGAAGAAGAAGGCCGTCGAGCAGGGCATGATTACCTTGCGGCGCAGCGGATTGACCAAGGTGGCATTGGGACAGACAACCATGGAAGAAGTGGTGCGTGAGACGGTTCTGTAGCAGAACAGCTTTGCATGAGAAAAGGTGAGCTATGGCTGGAATGACGTTAAGCGAATTGCTGAAAAAGATGATCGAGATGGGCGGCAGCGACCTGCACATCACCACCAATAGCGCGCCACGGGTGCGTGTGCACGGCAAGCTGCGGCCGCTGGACATGCCGCCGTTGACGGCCGCGGATACGAAATCGCTCGCCTACAGCGTGCTGACGGACGCGCAGAAGCACCGCTTCGAGGAAAATCTCGAGCTGGACTTCTCCTTCGGGTTGAAGAACCTGGCGCGCTTCCGCGGCAACGTGTTCAACCAGCGCGGCGCGGTGGGCGCGGTATTCCGGACCATTCCGTGGGAGATCAAGGGCTTCGATGCCCTGGGCCTGCCCGTGGTGGTGAAGGGCATGTGCGACAAGCCGCGCGGATTGGTGCTGGTAACCGGCCCCACGGGTTCCGGCAAATCCACCACGCTGGCGGCCATGCTCGACAAGATCAACGCCGAGCGCGACGAGCACATGATCACCATAGAAGACCCTATCGAGTTTCTGCACAATCACAAGAAGTGCCTGGTGAACCAGCGCGAAGTCCACGCAGACACGCACTCGTTCGCGAATTCGCTGCGCGCGGCCTTGCGCGAAGATCCCGACGTGGTGCTCATCGGCGAAATGCGCGACCTCGAGACCATCGAGTCCGCGCTGCGCATCGCGGAGACCGGCCACTTGACCTTTGCCACCCTGCACACCAATTCGGCGGCGTCTACCATCAACCGTATTATCGACGTGTTCCCCGCGCACCAGCAGCCGCAGATTCGCGCGCAGCTTTCCATGGTGCTGGAAGGGATCTTGTGCCAGGCGCTGCTGCCGCGCGCCGATGGACGCGGTCGGGCCATGATCATGGAAGTGCTGGTGCCCACGGCGGCCATTCGCAACCTGATTCGTGAAGACAAAATTCACCAGATTTATTCAGCCATGCAAACCGGCACGGGACAGACCGGCATGCAGACCTTCAACCAGGGGCTGTGCAACGCCTACCTCGCGAAGACCATCTCGCTCGATATGGCGCTGCAACGCTCTTCCAACGCGGACGAATTGCAGGACATGATCAACCGCGGAGTGGTCAGCACCCCCACTGCGGGCGGCGGCAGCATGAAGTCGCCGGTGACCAGCAAGCGATAACTGCGGAGCGCAGTAATGAAATCGACCGAATTTCATGATATTCAGGCACTGAGGAGGGCAACAAATGCCGGACTATAAATATCGAGGCACAAATCGCTCCGGCTCCAGCGTGAGCGGCGTGATGACCGCGGGCAGCAAGGCGGAGCTGCAGAATTTGCTCAAGCGCCAGCAGATCACCCCCACGAAAATGTCGGAGAAGGGCAAAGAGTTCAACATGCCCACCTTCGGCGGCGGGGTCAACGCCAAAGAGTTGGCCATCTTCACCCGGCAATTCTCGGTGATGATCGACGCGGGGTTGCCCCTGGTGCAGTGCCTGGAAATTCTGGCGAGCCAGCAGGAGAACAAATTTTTCCAGAAAGTCCTAACCACCACGCGCTCCATGGTGGAAGGCGGCGCCACGCTCTCCACCGCCATGCGCGCCTCTCCCAAGGTGTTTGACGGCTTGTACGTGAACATGGTGGAGGCCGGAGAAACGGGCGGTATCCTCGACATTATTTTGCAGCGGCTTTCCACCTACATCGAAAAAAACGTAAAACTGCAGCGCGCCGTGAAGTCGGCTTTGGTTTACCCCGTCGGCGTGCTCACGGTGGCTGCGGGCGTCATTATCCTGCTGTTGTGGAAAGTGGTGCCCATTTTCGCGACGTTGTTTACCGGACTGGGAGTCACGCTGCCGTTGCCCACCAAAATCGTGATCGCCATGAGCAACTTCATCGGCAGTTATTTCGGTTTGTTGATTTTGGTGGCGATTATCGGCGCGGTGGTGGGATTGAAGGTGTGGTACGGAACGCCGCAAGGCAAATTCGTCCTCGATACCATCATTCTGAAATTGCCGGTGCTCGGTATCCTCATGAGGAAGATTGCCGTGGCGCGCTTCACGCGCACCCTGGGAACCTTGATTTCCAGCGGCGTACCCATCCTGGAAGGCTTGGACATCACCGCGAAGACTTCCGGCAACGCCGTCGTGGAACGCGCGCTGCAAAAGGTTCGCAAAGCGCTGGAAGAAGGCAAATCGCTGACCGAACCGCTGAAGGAGTCGGGCGTATTTCCGGGCATGGTGACGCAGATGATCGCGGTCGGCGAGCAGACCGGCGCGATGGACGCGATGCTCCAGAAAATCGCCGACTTCTACGAAGAAGAAGTGGACGCGGCGGTCAAGGACCTGTTGACGGCCCTGGAACCGGTGATGATCGTTTTCCTCGGTGTGGTGGTCGGCGGCGTGGTGATTTCCATGTACTTGCCGCTGTTCTCGCTCATCGGAAAACTTGCCGATTCGCACTAGCGGCGACGCGAGGCAGGCGTATCGCTGAAATCACTGGCCGGGCTGCGGAGAATTTGCAGCCCGGCTTTTTTCTCCAGCGGGTTTTTTCCTCTTTCCGGTTTTTCTTCTATCGCAGGGCCTGGGGAGGGCGCAGCGGATGCAGCAGAGAGCCAGCATGCGAGAGTGGCTAGAATGGCTGACGCGCGTCCGGCTGTTGATGATCACCCTCATCCTGGCTGTGGGCGTGGTGTGGCCCCAATATGTGCCGGCGTCCCCGGGCAGCCGTTTCTTCCTTCCGCTCATCATTTTCTGGATCACCCTGGGCATCCTGCATCTGATTCTGCTGCGCTGGCTCCCGCAAGCGCCATGGCACGGGGGATTGCAGGTCACCTGCGACGTGCTCATGATTTCGGCTCTGGTCTACGTCACCGGGCTGCAGGAGAGCTATTTCATTTCGCTGTACCTGCTGGTGATCATCGTCGCCAGCATTCTGTTCTCCCGCGGAATCGCGTTTGCCATCGCCGCGCTGTGTCCTTTGATCATGGGGGGCATGGCGGCGTTGGCATATAACGAAAAAATAACGCGCACCTATGTGGGCATCGCCACGCCGGAGACGCTGCGCATCTGGTTTCTCAGCAACCTGTTCGGCTTTATGGCCGTGGCCTACCTGGCGAGCTTTCTCGCACAGTCCCTGCGGCGGCAGGGCGCCGAGCTCGATGAAAAGCGCGAGGAGCTGCTGGACCTCCAGGATTTCACCGAGGACATCGTTCATTCCATGCGTGGCGGGCTGCTGACCACCGACCTCGAGGGCCGCATTCTGCTGCTGAACCGCACCGGCGAAGAAATCCTGGGATACCAGTTCGCGAATGTCCGCGGGCGGAGAGTGCAGGAAATCAACCCGGATTTCTGGCTGCCCGGCGAATTTGGATTGGAGAATGTTTCGCGGCGCAAGGAGATTGACTATGGAACTCCCGCCGGGGAGCAGCGCTTCCTGGGAATCAGCGTCTCGCCATTGCGTTCGCGGGACACTCGGCGCAGCGGCTACGTGTTCAATTTCCAGGACCTGACGGAGCTGCGGCGGCTCGAGCAGGAAGTGGCCACCAAGGAGCGCATGGCCGCGCTGGGCAGGCTTTCCGCGGCCATCGCGCACGAGATTCGCCAGCCGTTGACCGCCATGGCCGGGGCCGTGAAGGAACTGGCCCGGCTGGTGCCGCTCGAAGAGGACGAGAAGCACCTGGTCAATATCGTGAGCAGGGAATCGGAGCGCCTGAATCACATCATCACCGACTTCCTGAAATATTCGCGCGAGAAGACCTACGAATTCCAGGACGCGGATGTACGCTGGCTGCTGGATGAAACCTTGACGTTGATCGAGAAGAAGCCCGAGATCGGCACGAACTTCAAAATTGTGCGCTCTTTCAACGGGCAGGAGTTGCGCGCCCGCGTGGATGCCAGCAAGATCAAGCAGGTCTTCTGGAACCTTTGCGACAACGCCCTGCGCGCCATGCCGGGCGGCGGCACGCTCACGGTGCGCATTGACGAGCGGCCCTTCTGGCTGCGCATCGCCTTTTCGGATACCGGCGTCGGATTGGACGCCAAGCAACGCGCCAAGATTTTCGAGCCGTTGCAATCGGAATTTGACGGTGGCACCGGCCTGGGGCTGGCCATCGTCTACCAGATCGTACAGGCCCACAGCGGGAAGATCAGTGTCATCTCGGAAAAAAATCGCGGCGCGGAATTTATCGTCGAATTGCCGCGGGTTGCGTGAGGACTTATGCAAGGCGCTAAAACGGCGGTGAAGGAACTCGCCCGGGAAATGCCCCACATCCTGGTGGTGGACGATGAGAAGTCCATCTGCGAGCTGCTGGAGATCACCTTTCGCAAGGAAGGCTATCGCGTGGAGGTGACCCACAGCGTCGACGGCGCGAAGCGCAAGCTGGAGTCCCAGATCTTCGACATTATTATTTCCGACGTGCGCATGCCCGGAGAGGGCGGCGTGGACCTGCTGAAGTTCACCAAGGAAATTGCGCCGGACTGCTTCTTCCTGCTGATTACCGGAGTGCCCACGGTGGAGACCGCCATTGCGGCCATCAATAGCGGCGCGGATCGCTATGTGATCAAGGACCACGAGCTGGTGGACCAGTTGCGCCGCGCCGTGCACGAAGTGTCCGAGAGCCTGCGATGGAAGAAAGAGGCCGGCTACCTGCGCCGCGAACTGCGCAGGCTGACGGGGCTCGACAACATCATCGGGCAAAGCCCCAAGATGCGCGCGATTTTTGAGCTCATTCAGACCGTGGCGCCGCAATCCAGCCGCGTGCTGATCACCGGCGAGAGCGGCACCGGTAAAGAGCTGGTGGCCCGAGCCATCCACGAAAACAGCGTGCGCGCGCAGGCGCCGTTCATCACCATTAACTGTGGCGCTTTTCCCGAGACGCTGCTGGAGTCCGAGCTGTTCGGTTACATGAAGGGCGCGTTCACCGGAGCGAACGATAACCGCCACGGATTGTTCCAGGCGGCCCATGGCGGGACGTTGTTCATGGATGAGATTGGCAACATGAGCCTGACCATGCAGGTGAAGCTTTATCGCGTGCTGCAGGAGGGCAAGGTGCGGCCCATCGGCAGCACCGAAGAGCTCGATGTGGATGTGCGCATCATCGCGGCCACCAACAAGGACTTTGAAAAGGAAATTGCGGAAGGCCGCTTCCGCGAGGATTTGTATTACCGCCTCAGCGTCATTCCCGTGCATCTGCCGTCGCTGCGGGAAAGACGCGAAGACATTCCGCTGCTGGCTCGGCACTTCCTCGAAAAATTCCGTAAGGTTATGGAGAAGCCCATTGAAGGGCTTTCGCCGGAAGTGGTGCGCAGGCTGGAGTCCTACGAATGGCCGGGCAACGTGCGCGAGCTGGAGAACACCATGGAGCGTGCCGTGGCGCTGGAGACTACCCCGGAGATTACCCTGCGGGTGCTGCCGGACCGCATCGCCGGCTATGCCTCGGCGGCCTCGGCTTCGGGCAACGGCCACGGGGACTTTGCATTTCCCCCGGAAGGCGCGGACTTCGAGAAGGAGATCGCGGAGGCCGAGCGGCGCTACCTGCAGGCGGCTCTGGAGAAATCGCAGGGGGTGCGGACCCAGGCGGCCGATTTGCTGAAAATCAGCTACCGCTCCTTCCGGCATTACGCCAAGAAGCATAATCTGTGAACGCGACCGGTAATCCCTCTTGGCAATGCCTGACCGGCAATGCCCGACTGGGGACATCATATATATTAGGAAGGGATTGGATGGGGCTTCAGAGGTTTTGGGGGGGGGGCGCGCTCTGGCCGGGCGGCAATTTGGCGGATCCCTGGGGAACGGCGGAATTGGTCATTTGGAGGTGACAAAAAAGGTCAATATCAGGTAGTTTTGGTAGGAGTTCCATAGGTTGGCTGAAAGCAGGGCTCATCGCAACACGGCCATGTTATTGAAAACACAAATGATAAAAACAAATGCTTCATTCAGGTACTACGAGTTTCCGATTGGCACACCGCTTGCCCTAGTGTAGGTGTGCTCTGGCACTAAAGAAAATACTCTCATAATCTCTGAAGGAGATAGAACAGTCATGAAGAAGCAAAAGGGTTTCTCACTTATCGAGTTGCTGATCGTTGTGGCGATCATCTTGATCATCGCAGCTATCGCGATTCCGAACTTGCTGCGTTCGAAGATGGCGGCCAACGAGTCTTCAGCGGTCGGCTCTATGCGCTCCATCAACACCGCGGAAGTTACCTACAACACGAACTATCCGAACTCGGGCTTTAGCGCGACCTTGGCTAACCTGGGCGGCGTGGCTCCTTGCGCAGTGGCCTCCACGGCTGCGGCTTGCTTGGTTGACAACACTCTGGCGAACGCCAGCGCTGCTGCAACGGGCAAGAGCGGCTATTGGTTCACCTACACCCCTGGCGCGGCTGCCGGCGGAACGGTTAACACCTACACTCTGACGGGCCAGCCGGTAACGGCGGGCACGACCGGACAGCGCGGATTCTTCACCGACCAGACTGGCGTGATTCGTTACGCGATCTCTGGCGCCGCGACGGTTGCCAGCTCCCCGATTCAGTAAGATCGGTGGGTCGACGGTTGTGGAGGGAGGTCGAAAGACCTCCCTCCTTTTTTTTTCTGTGAACGAATGTTGTGGGGCCTTTGTGTTGCATTTCGGCACACGCGCCACAATGACCGCGGAGCGCGCCAAACGTTCGAGATTGGCACCCGGCTTGCCTTAGTAACAGGTGTGGCGTGGTGGCGAGAGACGCTCTCACCGGAAGTTTGAAGGAGATACTCAGTCATGAACAGACAAAAGGGCTTCTCACTCATCGAGCTGCTTATCGTGGTGGCCATCATCCTGATTATTGCGGCCATCGCCATCCCCAACCTGCTGCGCTCGAAGATGGCCGCGAATGAGTCTTCGGCGGTCGGCTCCATCCGCAGCATTAACACTGCCGAAGTGGCGTACAGCACCTCGTTTCCGAACGCGGGATTCAGCGGCACGCTGGCTAACCTGGGCGGCGTTCCCCCCTGCCCGGTGGCCTCCACGGCCGCGGCCTGCCTGGTCGACAACACCCTGGCGAACGCCTCCGCAGCCGCCACCGGAAAGAGCGGTTACTGGTTCACCTACACCGCCGGAGCCGCCGGGCCTACAGGCGCGGTGAGCACCTACACACTGACCGGCCAGCCCATCACGGCGGGCACCACCGGCCAGCGCGGCTTCTACACCGACCAGTCCCTGGTGATTCGCTACGCCATCAGCGGCGCAGCCACACTGGCCAGCTCCCCGCTGCAGTAAACTTGCGGTCACAGCCGTTCGGGGTTAAGACGGAACGACGGGTAGGTCGTCAGAGTTTAATGCGGAACAAAGAGTTGGCCACCCGCGTTTGATTCCCGATTCCGAGTGTAATATTGATTCGAACAACGGGACAGTTTCCCTATCCATTACACAGATAACGGCCCTGGCGGGTATGGAATCTGTGCGTGCGGATGTGAAGTCCACACAGTCTGTCCGTCTCGCCGGATGTAGGTGTAGGTTCTTCCAAGTTTCACAACTGCCAGGTCGCGAAAAAAGCTGAGACACTGATCAAATCTCGGCTCAATCAACCATCTACCTTCGCAGGATACATAGCCTGCCTTGCCTTCTAACCTCGCAGGCGCCATGTCTATGTTGAGCGGCCCAAGTTCATCGAATTGACACTCGACAACAAGCTTGCCCTCTGTATCTATCATTCCCCACTTCCCATTTTGCTTAACGCAAGCGCGCCCCTCAGAAAAGGATCTGAGCTGTTCGTACTCCGCTTTTATGACAAACGAACCGGAGCGGTCGATAAAACCCCAACAGTCATCGATCCGGGCTCCGGCAATTCCGTCGCGAAAGCCTCTGGGAGTCGGGCCTTCAAAGACTGTGGGAATTTCCAGTGTCCCGGCGCGATCGATAAAGCCCCAGCGATCATCAAGACAAACAGCGGCCAGACCCTCACTAAACCCACCGCAGCGGCTAAAGCGCGGAGGAACAACAAAGTTGCCCGTGAAATCGATGAAGCCTAGGTTTTCTCCATCGGAAGAGGCGATAGCCCGTCCTTCCAGGAAAGAAGCGTTAATCAGAAATGCTGGCTGAATCAGCCACTGACCTAGTTGATCTATATATCCGCCGGCCGGACAGAATCCAGCGTGGAATCTTCCGACCGTTTCGAACTGATGAGGGATAACCAGCCTAGCGTTGTTGTCGATAAACCCGGACTTTCTGGTTTTGTCAATTACGGCCGCTTTGCCCTCACAAAAATGTGAGCATGCCAAATAGGACGGTTGAACGACAACGTTTCCTCGGCCGTCGATATAGCCGAAACGATCCTCAACCGAATCGGATATGGGTTCGGAAACGGGGTATAGCATCAGGTTTCGCTCGGTGCAAAGTCTCTCATCAGATGCTTGGTGGCCGGGTGCCCCGGACTGATTGCCTGGAATTTACCTGAGATCGAAATTGGCGGAATTCTATCACTGGCGCACATCGCGCGAGTAAAGTGCTTGGGGTGCCCCCAGGTTCCGGTTTTTGGTACCCGGGTCTTGGGGTGTGCTCTTCTTTCCGTGGAGGCAACCTCCCAAGGACTGGTCATGGAGCAGCTGGGCCAGTTTCTATGCAGAAGATACGGGCCCGAATTAGGGTCGATGTGGAACGTTCGCCAAGGGTCTGTAGTCATGAACGAAAAAAACAAATCAGTTTCTGGGCCACCCGCCTACTCCCGATAGAGTGATGACGACATGTGGATTACAACGAAGAGGTTCCACTTATGACTTGGAAGAAATTACTGATTTCTGTCTCGTCTCCGACGAACTCAGCCATCCACGTTCCACGAAAGAAAAGGCATGCAGCAGAGACTCTATCTTTGTTCCGTTGAGAAGATGATTTCATGCAGATCGCTTCGCCACCGGAAGCGGCAATCCTAATCGGCCCCGAAACGATATCGTCGTTCTTTGGTCGCAATGTCCAATATGCGTTTACGAATGACTGATAGATTTCTTCCTGTGAATTTGAACTCGTCATGTGTCCAGGATTTGGTTCCAGGAAGGACCAAACAGGGTGCGGTTCACCCAAGAAAAAAACTGTGATTGGCAGTTTTGAGAGCTGAACGCTGTGCGACTCAATGTGTGCATACCATCGTAGTGGCACGGGGATGCGTTTGCCGGCGTATTCAGCCGTGTTTCCATGAAGGGTATGCCACAGGAACGAAACTAGGCCAGGGCTAAAGATGCCTAAAGGTATTAGACTCATCACCGTAACTAAGATTCCCCGCTTCATTCACTCGTGCCCACGCGGGGGGTGTCGGGTGCAACGGCTTTAGATTCGCCGGGTGCCCCGGACTGATCGCCCCGAATTTACCTGAGATCGAAATGGCCGGAATTCTATCACTGGCGCACATCGCGCGAGTAAAGTGGTTGGGGTGCCCCAGGTTCCGGCGTTAGTCACCTGGCTCTTGGGGTGTCCGCTTCTTTCGTGGAGGCAATCATCCCAAGGGACTGGTCCTGGAGCAGCTGGGCCAGTCTCAATGCAGAAGATACGGCCCGGATTAGGATCGATGTGGAACGTTCGCCAAGGGTCTGCAGTCATGAAGGAAAAAAAACAAATCATTTTCTGGGCCACTCACCTGCCTCCTCTTTGGAGGCCCTGAATCATACCGAATTCAGCAGTCTAGTATGAGCGGGGAGCACTACAGACGTGTCATGCCCCATCCGGGCCGGTGCCGCAGGCACCGCTTCTTCCGTCACTTCAGCCGTGTGAGACAGTCGGCAGCCATGCGTCGCACCTGCTCCCACTCCGGTGCCGAATGGAGTGCTTCAGGAGTCCAGAGATGTGCCTTGTTCTGGCCACCAAATTCACTTAAAAATGCATTCAGTTTTATTACACAGTCGCGCTCCTGAATGTCGATTTCACCTCCCTCGCACATGCTGTCAGCAGCGGCTGCAATATCATCGTACTCCAGCGCTAGCTCGTCGACGCCCTCTGGTATGCCGAGCGTTTTCAAGCGGTCTACTTGGACTCCAGGCGGGGATGCCAGAAGTGTTAGAGCATCTCTCAGAGAGTTCAATCGTTCTTGCACGGTTCACTTCCCTGGGATGATGCCTGATTTTCCGCCGGTGCCGCTCGATACTCGCTAATAGGAATTTGGCCCGTGGTGCCCGCCGGCTGGATGCCAGCGTATCAGTCGCCCCGTTGGATACCCGTTGGCACCGTATTCGCGCAAGACCCAGCCCTGACCCTTCTGACTACCTTGGGCAAGTTTCTCGACCCGCCAGCCTAGAGTGTTGCCGGGTGCCCCGGACTGATTGCCTCGAATTTACCTGAGATCGAAATTGGCGGAATTCTATCACTGGCGCACATCGCGCGAGTAGAGTGGTTGGGGTGCCCCAGGTTCCGGTGTTTGGTACCTGGTCTTGGGGTGTGCTCTTCTTTCCCTTGGGGCTCCCATGCCCTCTGGACGGAAACGCTGCTACGGCAAAGGGCATCTGCACTTCATCACCTTCCGTTGTTAGCGGCGCTTGCCGCTGCTGAGGACCGCGCGAGCGCGAGACATTTTTGTAAGCAACTTTAGCGATTCAATCTTTGCACGGCGGCTTTGGCTTCCGCGTTGGCCGAGTCAGTCGACAGCACCTGCTGATATTCGCGCAGCGCTTCCGCACGGTGCCCGGAGGCTTCCAGCACTTTAGCCAGCAACAGGTGCGCGGAGCTGTCGAAAGGGAAGCGCGTAATGATGCGGCGCAGCAGTGGCTCGGCCTGCGCGAAGTGTCCCTGGCGGATGTACACGTTCACGAGGTCCTGCATGGATTGCAGCGAGTCCTCGAGGGTCACGGCCTGCTCGAGCTGCACGGCGGCATCGTCGAACTGGCCGTTTTCGACCAGCGCCTCGCCATACCAGCGATGCGCGGCTCCGCTGAGCGGCGCGAGCTCCACCGCGGTTTTAAACTCCTGCAGCGCTTCGGGAAAATGCCCGGTTTTCTGCAGCAGGTGCGCGTAATTGAAATGCGTGTCGCCCCACAGCGGCCGCGCGGCCAAAGCGCGCTTGAAAATCGCGTCCGCCTCGGCATAGCGGCCCAGCCGCGTGTAAACGATGCCGAGCGCATTCATCGTGACGGTATTGTCCGGTTTCTGGGCCAGCGCGATTTGCCATTCCTCCAGCGCGCGCTCGAATTGCTCGGAGTCAAAATAAAGCGCGCCAAGATTGCTGCGAATCACCGCGGCGTCGGGATTGGTTTGCAGCGTGCGCGTATAAAGGCTCCAGTCATCGCGCCACACGCGGTTGCGGCGCACCACCGCCACGATGGCGACCACCGCGATCGCTGCAAAAGCCGTGACCAGCAGCGCCCGAGGCCACACCGCCTGAGCAGCAGAGCGGCGATCCCACAGTTGCATGCCGCACCACGCCACCAGCCAGCAAAAGCCCACCGAGGGCAGATACAAATAGCGCTCCGTAAAAACGTTGGCGGCCATCCAGCGCGCGTTGAGCATGGGAGCAATAAAGATGCCCATCCAGAAAATGCAGAACGCCGCCTGCGGTGCGCGTTTGTAGAGAAAAAGTATCAACGCGGCGGCAATCGCAAAAATGCAAATCCCCGCGAGAACGCGCGGCTCGCCGAGCGACAGGCTCGCATGGAAAACGTGGAACGCCGAAAGCGGCGCGGGCCAGAAAAGATATTTGGTGTGCCCGGCAACCAGCGCGAAAGCGGAGTAGATGGCCTGCGGCCAGGTGACTTGCGGATGCTGCAGAACCGGAGCGAGCTTGCCGAAGAGCGCGATGCGTAGAAGCAAATACGCCGCCGCGGCGACGCACACCGGGGCGTAGCGCTTGAGCTTGATGAGGAGCGCAGTGCGCTCATGCCCGTCGCGCACAAAGTGTTCGAACACTAAGGCCAGCGGCGCGAACATCAGCGCCGGCTCCTTGGAGAGCAGCGCGAGGGCGAAAGCCGCGACGGTGGCGAAATAAAGTTTTGAAGAGGGCCGGTCCAATTGCAAGTAAAGCCAGAACGCCAGCAAGACGAAGAACGCAACCTCCAGCTCCGGGACGGCGGCAATCCAGTTGACCACTTCGGTATGCACCGGATGCACCGCGAACAGCACGGCTGCAACGAAGGCGACGCGGCGGTCGTGGAACAGCCGCCGCCCGGCGTAAAAAACCATGATCATCACCGCGGCGTTCAAGGTGATGTTGAAGAGATGAAACCCGAACGGAATATCGCCGAAGAGTTGATACAACACCAGAAACGTAAAGGTCATCAGCGGGCGATAATAGTTGGTGGTGCCGGCCGCGCCCACGAACGACCAGACCGTCGAGCCAAAAATCTGCGGCAGGTAGTGCCAGCTTTTTACGTAGGGATTCTGCAGGATTTGCTGCTCGTCGTCGTACACGAAGGCGTTGAAGAGCGTGTTGCCGTAGCAGATGACCGCCAGCAGGATGAGCAGCGCGATGAGCGCCTGATCCGAGGTGAGGGCAGAGTACCAGCGGCGCGCTTTTGCGGGCGAGGATGGCGCTGCGCCGGCCGCGCCGGGAGCGCGCTGCTCGGCGGAGAGGGCGTCCGGAGGATGCACTACAGTGTTCATGCAAATAGAGGGTTCGCGCACCGCGACGAATCGCTGCGGCGCTGCAATGATTTTAGTGTAGCGAATCGCGGCACGCCTACTGGATTTGGGGTGATTCTGAGGTGTCGAGTTCCATAACTGTAAGTCGACCTCACGAGGAATCGTGGCGAAAACGTGCGATTACCAGGCGGGCTGGCAGGTGCCGGTTGCTATACTTAAAGAGATGCATTTTCTAAATCAGTTCTTACTGCGCCGCCGCGTTCGAATGGCGCTATGGGGCTTCATCATCTTCGCTGCGGGCCTGGCTCCGGAACCGCTGCCGGCGGAGAAAACTCCCGAGCCGCCTGCAGTGCGCCTCATGGAGCACCGCTATCGCGCCGCGAAGACGCTCCAGGCGACATTCATCGAGGTCTACACCGAAAATGGGCGCAAGGTTCGGGCCGAAGCGGGCGTGGCGTATTTCCGGCGGCCGGGCAAAATGCGCTGGGAATACGCGGCCCCGGAAAGCAACCTGTTTTTGATCGATGGAAAAATGGCCTGGTTTTACGTGCCCGCGGACAACACCGTGACCCGCGTGCCGGCCAAGGAAAGCCGCGACTGGCGCACGCCGCTGGCGCTCTTGGCGGGCGAGACCAAAGTGTCGCGCGTATGTGTGCGCATTGAACTGGCCGCGAACGAGCAGCCGGAGCAGGCCGGCGACGCGGTTTTCACTTGCACCCTGCGAGGCGCGAGCGCGAAGAAATCCAACGAACCGCCCGCGTCTTCCGCTGAAAATTCGGTTGCCAAAGGCCTCGAGCCGGACGGATCTCAGCAGGAAGACACCGTGCTGCTCGAAATCAACCGCCAAACCGGAGAACTGGCGCGCATCGTGATCCGCGACAAGGGCGGCATAGGCCTCGAATTCCATTTCAAAAATTGGGTCGACGACCCCGAGATTGCCGAAGCCCTGTTTCACTTTTCGCCGCCGCCGGGCGTGGCCATTGTCAACGCCGAATTGCCCGCCGGGCAGGGCAACGCCGAGTAGCTTGAGAGCGGCGCAGACTGCCGCACGCCGCCCGGGGGTACCCCTTTCCGGGAAGGAACGGCCAACCATCCCCCTTGACCGCGCATACAACCTACTTGGGGTAAACTGAGGGTCTATGGGTGAATTTGTCTGTCGCGTCGCGGATGCCAACGGGCGGGTGTTTTCGCACGTGGAAGCCGCGGGCACATTGGACGAAGCGCGCCAGAAACTGGCGGACCGGGGGCTGTACGTTTACTCGGTGCAGACGCGCGGCAGCCTCATGGGTCTTCTCTCGCGCAAGACGCAGCGCCAGGTGGGCGGCTCGGATTTCCTGATTCTCAACCAGCAGTTCAACACCCTCGTCAAGGCCGGCATTCCCATCCTGCGCGCGCTCGATTTGCTGGCCACGCGAGCGACCACTCCGAAATTGCGCCCGGTCATCACCCAGATTCGCGACCGCGTCCGTGAGGGCAAGTCGCTCTCGGAAGCCATCGACGAAGCCGGAGTTTTTTCCAAGGTGTATTCCACCGCCATTCTGGCCGGTGAGAAGAGCGGCAACCTGTCGGGTGTCCTCGACTACTACATCGCCTACCAGAAGGTAAGCACCGGGGTGCGCAAGAAAATCCTGGCGACGCTGGTGTACCCGGTGCTGTTGATCATTGTGGCCACCATCATCGTCACCTACCTGGTCACCAACGTGGTGCCCAAGTTTGCAGTGTTGTACCACGACCTCGGCGTGGAGTTGCCGCCGTCGACGAAATTACTCATGGCCCTCACGGTTGACTACCGCTTTGTGGTGCTGGGAACCATCGCGGCGCTGGCCGTGGCGGCGCTGGGCGTGTTTTTATGGTCGCGCACGGAAGAAGGCGGCGCGGCCTTTGACCGCTTCAAATTCAAGCTGCCGATTATCGGAGACACGCTGCTGAAGTTTCAGGTGGCGCAATTTTCGCGCACCCTGGCCACACTCTTGAGCGGCGGCACCACGCTCGTCAACGGGCTGCAGACCGCTTCCGACGCGCTGACCAGCAAGCTCCTGCGCGTAACCATCTTGCGTTCCACTCAGATGGTGCGCGAAGGCGAATCGCTCCACAGCGCCCTGGGCTCGCAGGGCGTCATGCCGGAAATGGCTCTCGACATGGTCGAAGTGGGAGAAAGCAGCGGTGCGTTGGGGCCCATGCTCACCAGCATCGCCGAATTTTATGAGGAAGAAGTCAGCCTGCGGCTCGGGGCGCTGGTCTCGGTCATTGAGCCTGTTATCCTTATCTTTATGGGAATTCTGGTGGCATTCATACTCATTTCACTTTATCTGCCTATATTCTCGTTTTCAGTGACGGGCGGGGCTAAGTAGGACCCATGGCAACCACAGACTATACCAACGTGACCACCGCGCTCGCACCCACGGCGGACGAGCAGCACGAGCGAGAGCACGCCAGCAAACTGGCGCAACGCTACCGCTGCAGCTTTATCGACCTGCGCGAGCAGCGCATCGATCCCGAACTGTTCCGCACCATCCCTGCAGACTTGATGTTCCGCTACAACTTCGTCCCGCTGGAAGTGCACAACAATGTGCTCTCGATCGCCGTCGCCGACCCCAGCCAGGTGCTGCTCAGCGACGAGTTGCCACTCTTACTCGGCAAAAAACTGGCCATCAAGGTGGCCACGCTGCACCAGATTAGCGACCTGCTGAAGCGCACCGAACAGTCCCAGCGCGTGCTCGAGCAGGCCACCGAAGCCTTCACCCTGCAGGTTTCGAAAGAAGACGAAGAGAGCGAAGAGACCATTTCCGGCGACCGCCTCACGCGCGACACCACCGTCAGCCCCGTGGTGCGCCTCGTCGAAACAGTTATTTTCACCGCCCTCGAGCGCAGAGCCAGCGACATCCACATCGAAGCCCGGGATGCGGAAGTCGCCGTGAAGTATCGCATTGACGGCGTTCTCCAGCACGCCATGCAGCCCATCGCCAAGGAATGGCACTCCACGGTGATTTCGCGCATCAAGGTCCTGAGCGACCTGGACATTGCCGAGCGGCGCGTCCCGCAGGACGGTCGCTTCCGCGTCAAATACAAGGGCCGATTCATCGACTTGCGCGTGTCCATCATGCCCGCGAGCCATGGCGAAGACGCCGTGCTGCGCGTTCTCGATAAGGAAACGCTCTCGGAAAAATTCCAGAGCCTGAGCCTCGACGTCGTCGGCTTTTCCCAGGACGAGATGCGCCGTTTCCGCCGCTACATCCGCGAGCCCTACGGCATGGTGCTGGTCACCGGCCCGACCGGCTCGGGCAAAACCACCACGCTCTACGCGGCCATCAACGAAATTAAATCCGACGAAGATAAAATCATCACCATTGAAGATCCCGTCGAATACCAGTTGCGCGGCATCACCCAGATTCCCGTGAACGAGAAAAAAGGGCTGACCTTCGCCCGCGGCTTGCGCTCCATTCTGCGCCACGACCCGGACAAAATCATGGTCGGCGAAATCCGCGACCAGGAAACCGCCCAGATCGCCATTCAATCCGCGCTCACCGGGCACCTGGTCTTCACCACCGTGCACGCCAACAACGTGACCGACGTCATCGGCCGCTTCATCAACATGGGTGTCGAGCCTTACAACTTTGTCTCCGCGCTCAACTGCATCATGGCCCAGCGCCTGGTGCGCATCATCTGCATGAACTGCCGCCGCCCGAAAAATTAC
Source organism: Candidatus Acidiferrum sp. (assembly GCA_036496505.1). GTDB lineage: Bacteria > Acidobacteriota > Terriglobia > Acidiferrales > UBA7541 > Acidiferrum. The sequence continues at coordinate 68,100 of DASXLA010000088.1, forward strand.
ACCACCACGGAGCTCAAGGAAGCGGGCCTCGATCCCGCGATGTGGAGTGGCGTAACCCTCATGGAAGGCGCGGGCTGCCTGGAGTGTTCGGGCACCGGCTATCACGGTCGCACCGCCATCTGCGAATTGCTGGACCTCACCGACCGCATCCGCGAAATGATTGTGGACCGCAGGCCCACCTCGGAAATCAAACGCATCGCGCGCGACGAAGGCATGATCACCCTGCGCGAAAGCGGCCTGGCCAAGATTCGCGACGGTGTAACCAGCGTGAAGGAAATCAACAAGGTGACCTTCGTTGAGTAGCGCGTCGGCGTTTCGCCAGGGAATTTACAAGAGCGAACTGGTCCGCAAGGTCACCCGCTGGCTGGATGCCACTCCGCATCCTCCGCTGGCCCTGGAAATCACCCCGGAACGTGTGGCTGCTGCGCGCTTCGGCAGAACCGGGGCGCTCGACGGGTACGCCGTCGAGAACCTTCCGCCGCGCGCCATCGTGCCCTCCGCGGTCGAGTCCAATATCGGAAACGCCGCGGCCGTGAAGCTGGCCGTGAGCAACGCCTGCATCCGCCTGCGCGCCAAGGCCGAAGACGTCGCGCTGATTCTTCCCGACCCGGTCATCCGCGTTTTCGTGCAGCACTTCGACGAGTTTCCCAGATCGGCCGCGGAAGCCGAGCCCATGCTGCGCTGGAAGCTCAAGAAAAGCGTGCCGTTCGAGGTGGATGAAACCCTCATTTCCTTCATGCGGCAGTCGCCGCGCGAGGATGGCGTGGACATCGTAACCGCGCTGGCGCGGCTGCGAATTATTCGTGAATACGAAGCGCTCGCGGAAGTCGCGGAGCTCCATCCCGGAGTAGTGCTCAGCTCCTCCCTGGCGGCCATCACCTTGCTCGACGATCAACGCGCCACCATGATGGCGCGCGTCTCGGGAAATTCCCTGACCACCGCCATCGTGCGCGAAGGCGTGCTGTGCGGTTACCGCTGCACGGAGTTGCCCGCGCAGGGTGACGACCTCACGCCGCAAATGCTACTCGAAGAAATTTATCCCGTGGCCGCCTTTTACCAGGACACCTGGCGCGAAGGCGTGCAGGCCGTCTGTCTGACCGGGCTGGGCGCGCGCCTTCCGGATTTTATCAAGCCCTTTGAAGACGAATTTCAGTGCCACGTGGGCTCGCTGCTGCACGCCGCGATTTCCGGCGGACGCGTGCACGACGATGTGCGGCCCCTGGCGGATCGCGAATTGGAAGGGCTGGTCGGCTGGACCATGCATCGCGGCTGACATTGTGAATGGCAGGAGTTGCGAAGCACGGAAATGAAGGAGTTTTATAACGCATGAGGGTACGGCTCAATCTAGCGACCAAGGCACAGCAGTCCCACCGCCGCTTTATGGTGGCCTGCGGGCTGGTAGGCGTCGTCGCGGGACTCTTATTCCTCGCGCTGGGCTGGCATGTGTATTCGGTGCGCAACGTGGATGCGCGCCTGCGCGCCCAGTCCGACGCCAGTGCGCGAAAAATTGCCGAGTTGCAGGAGCAGCGCACCGATCTCGAGCGCTTCTTCGCCCAGCCGGAAAACGCCAAGCTGCATGACCGCGCGGCCTTCCTGAATTCCATCATTGATGGCCGCAGCTTCAACTGGACGCAGATGTTCATGGACCTCGAGCGCATTTTGCCCGGCGGCGTCCGCGTCGTGAGCATCGAGCCGCGCCAGGTGAAAGGCCGCGTGGAAGTAAAATTGACCGTGGGAGCATCCAATGATGATGCCAAGTTGAAATTTCTGCGCGCGCTGGAAGAGTCCAAGCAGTTCAGCGGCATCGAGCTGGACAGCGAGCATTCGCCCAAGGCCACGGGCGCCACCGGAGATCAGAAGACCGTCGAGTTGACCGCGGTGTATTCGAGGAGCTGATGAAGCAGGACGCCAAATTTCAAAAGAGGCTGGTCATCGGTGCGCTGGCCGTGCTGGTGCTGGCGGACGTGGCCTTGGCCACCTACAGTTGGGAATTGAGCTCCGCTCCGCAGACGCCGCAGCAGCAACTGGCGACGCAGAACAAGCAACTGGAAGTGCTCAAGGCGGACATCAAGCGCGGCGAGGCCATCCGGCAATTGACCCCGGCGATTCAGCGCGATTGCGACCGCTTCGAGCAGTCGCTGTTGCCCGCCGCCAGCGGGTATTCCTCGGTTTCGGCGGAGCTGGACAGCATCGCCAAAAAAGCCGGGGCGCAAATAGAGAGCCGCGATTTCAAGCAGAAGGAAATTCCCAATCGCGACCTGGAAGAAGTGGGCATCGACATTACCGTGAACGGGGAATACACCAGCGTGGTGCGATTTTTGAACGGGCTGCAGCGTTCACAGAATATTTATTCTGTGGATGGGCTGGCGCTGGCCAGCGACACGCAGAACCAGGGCGCTAACGGGCCGATTCGCGTCAGCGTGCACATGAAAACGTATTTTCGAGTGGCCTAATGAAACAGAAGAATCAACTCATTTTGCTCGGCGTGCTCGTAGTGGTGATGGCCGTCGTGTGGTATTTGAACCGCAGCAAGCCTGAAGTAGTAGCGGGCAACGCCACCGCGTTTCAAAACTACCAGTTGCTGGCCGTCGAGAATCCTCAGCTCCACCGCGAAAAAATGGAAGCGGCGCAGAAAGCCGAGTATCACAGCACCGGCCGCAACCCCTTCAGTGAAATTGCGCCGCCCCCGCCGCAAGAGGCAGCCAAAAAAGTCGCCACGCACCTGACCTACGGGCCGATTCCGCTGCCGCCGCCCCCGCCGCCGACGCTTCCCGGGAACATGAAATTTTTTGGCTATGGCACTGTTCCGAACGGAACATCCCGCCGCGCGTTTTTGACGGACGGCGATGACGTGTACATCGTGGCCGAAGGCGACACCTTTCTGGGACGCTTCCGCATCGTGAAAGTGAATAACGCCAATCTGGAGTTCGAGGACATTGCCACCGGCCGGCGAAACACCGTGGCTCTTACGCAGGAAGATGTGCCGGCCCCGCCATCGTCATGAGGAATTTTTCCAATTTGATTGTAACGACCATGCCCCGGCCGATGCGCACCGGGCGCCGCGCGCGGCGCTGCGAGAGCGGTTACGCGCTGATGATTGTCGTGTTCCTGGTCACTCTGCTGCTGATTACCGCCCTGGCGGCTTCGCCGCGCATCCTGATGCAGGGTAAACGCGACAAGGAAGAAGAAATGATCTGGCGCGGCAAGCAGTACGTGCGCGGCGTCAAAATGTATTACCGCAAGCTGGGGCGTTTTCCGAACACTCTCGACGACCTCACTAAACCCAAAACCGGAACGCTGCGATTCATGCGCCAGGCCTACAAGGATCCCATGAACGCCCAGGACGGCTCGTGGCGTCTGATTTACGTCGGGCCCTCGGGACAGTTGATTGGCAGTCTGAAGCCGCCACAAAGTTTGCAGTTGCCGGGAGCCGCGGCGGGATTTGGCACGGCGGCGTCCACGCTCGCAACGAACAGCACCGGCCAGCCGGCGCAGAGCGGATTTGGCTCATCGAGCTTCAATACGACGGGTGGCGCGACGGGAGCAAACGGCGCACAGCCGGGTGTGCAACCGGGCGCGCAGCAAAACGGTGACCAGGCCAATCCGCAAGGCGGCGCGCAGAATGGCGGCCAGCCGGGCGCAACCGGAGACGCGTCGCAGGCCGCGGGCACGGATACCAATGCCGGCGGCGATGCCATGTCCACGCCGCAGGCCATTACGCCCACGCAAACCTCGGATATCGTCGGGGGAAATATCATTGGAGTCGGCAGCAAAGCCAAAGCGCCCTCGGTGATGGTTTACGAAAAGGCCAAGAACTATCACTTGTTTGAATTTATCTGGGATCCGTCCAAGGACACCACCATCGCGGGGCAGCCGCTGCAGTCCGGTCCGGGCCTGGGTCAAAATATCGGGACGGGGCAAACTCCGTTTGGTCAGCAGCCTGGCGCAACGACGCCTAACGGCCAGCCCAATGGGCAACCGAACGGGCAAGCGGGTGCACCCGCAAACGGCACGCCATCGGGCGCGCCGTCAAATCCACCGCTCGATTCCACGCCAACACCAGCTCCGGAACCTGAACCGCAGCAGTAACCGCGCCGCAAGCAAGCGCGCGGCAGGCAAGCCTCACTGTTCGTTTCGCAATTTCAGAAAATCAGCCGCCAAACAATTTCATAGAGTCTGTGCGTCTCGCCGCATTCGGAAAAAGCGCCGAGCGTCGGCGCCCCGGAAAAGCGGCCTGCGCGCCAATTTTATTTTCGCGTGGAGAACGCGGCGGGGGCAGCCAGGAAGGCGCGATTAAGGACAAGTGGCTAGGCGCGCGCGGCTTGGAAGGTACGGTTAAGCTCGCGTGGCTAGGCGGGCGACGGCTAGGTGGGCGGGTTGGTTTTTGGCGCGGCTGCCGCGGGCGGTGTCGCGGATGGCGGGGCTGCGGATTTACGCAGGTCGTAGGTTTTCTTCACGCGGCGGACGTACGACATGGTCTCCGGGAAGGGCGGCACGGCGCCGTATTTCTGCACGCGCTGCGGCCCGGCGTTGTAAGCGGCCAGGGTGAGGATCAGGTCGTTGTCGTAGCGGTGCAGCAATTCGCCGAGATACCGCGTGCCGGCGTCGATGTTTTCACGCGGATCAAAAATATTGCGCACCCCCAGGCGCGATGCGGTTTCCGGGATGAGCTGCATCAGACCGCGGGCGTTGCGGCGCGAAACGGCTTTGGGGTTGTAGTTGGACTCGATGGCGATGACGCTGGAGATGAGGTCGGCGTCGACGTTGAAGCGCGTGGCCGCCGCCTGGATGTACTGGCCGAACTGCGCGTTGGCGCCGAGGGCCGCGGGTTTGACGGGCACCACGATGGGAGTGAAAATTTCTTCGGGCTCGATGGCCACAACTTCGGAGACCGGAATTTCCACGAAGCCGCCCTGCACTTGCAGGCGGTATTTATCGCCAAGAATCTGGTAGCCGGTAACGACCAGGCGCTGGCCGCTGCGCAGCACCACGTATTCGGCGCGCGCGGCGGGAGCCGCGAGTAAGGCGAGAGCGAGGATTGCCAGCGTGCTGCCCAGTTGCTTGCTGATGGGGCGCAGGCGCTTGCCGGTCAGGCGCATGAAGCGGCCTCCCGCAGGGCAAAATGCTCGATGGCCGCGGCCACGCCGTCGTGATCGTTGCTGCGCGTCTGGTGCCAGCCAAAAACTTTCAGTTCTTCGACGCCGTTGGCCATGACCACCGGAATGCCCGCGAAGTTCAACATCTCCAGATCATTGTGATTGTCGCCGATGGCCAGCACCTCTTCGCGAGCGATGCCGCGCAGCGCCGCCCACTCCGCAAGCGAAGAGCCCTTCGAGCAGGTGGGATGGACGACATCGATCATGGAGAAATCTTTTTTGGCGTAGACGGTGACGGCCAGCGCGAACTCTTTCGCGAAGGGCGCGGCGCGCAAGGTGCCTTCGATTTCGCGCACGGGCGCGACGGCCCCGGAGAACATCACCTGGATAGGGTCTTCGGTGAGGCAGGATTCGAGCGGCATGGCGAAGGCGATGAATTCCTTGTTGCGCGCGTAATAGGCGGCGCGCGGGGAATCTTCGGATTTGAGCGGTTCGAGCATCACCTGTTCCGCGCTGGGGCGATCGAAGATGACAGCGGCGGAGTCGCGCCAGGGTGCTGTGATGCGCAAAACCTGCGCGGCGATGGCGCGCGGAAGCAGATGCCGCAGGTGCGTGCGGCCGTCTTTGGAGCGGATGAGCGCGCCGTTGTTGACGATCATGGTGAGCGGCGAATCGATTTTCTGGGCGACGGGAAGTGCAAAATCGTAGCGGCGGCCGGTGACCAGAGCGACTTCGATGCCGCGGCGGGCGGCTTCCGCAATGGCCGCGCGATTGGCTTCGGAAACCTGCCAGTGGCTGTCCAGAAGGGTGCCGTCAATATCAAGGGCGATGAGGCGCACCGGCATGCAGCAATTATAGCGTGGACGGAGCGGTTTCGCGGGTTGCGCGAAGCGCCGGTTGGCGAAAACGGCAGCCAATTTAGGCTGTGCTAAGATTTTCAGTTCATCACGCCATAGAATCTGCGACGACACATGCCGGCCAAAAGAATTTATTACGACGACGCCTTCGAGCGGGAATTTACCGCCGAGGTTTTGCGCTGCGAGCGCGCGGGCGGCGGCGTGGATGCGGGCGGCGGCGCCAAGGAAAATTCCGGTGCGGAATTGTGGCGCGTGACGCTGGACCGCACCGCGTTTTATCCCAGCTCCGGCGGGCAGCCCAACGATACCGGTCACCTCGGTGAGGCGCGCGTGCTGGATGTGGTGGATGAGGATGAGGAAGTGATTCACGTGGTGGACCGGCGCATCGAGCCGGGGCCGGTGTCCGGGCGCATCGACTGGGAGCGCCGCTTCGATCACATGCAGCAGCACAGCGGGCAGCACCTGTTGTCGGCGGTGTTTCACGGAAAGTTTGCGCTGCCGACGGTGTCGTTTCACCTGGGCGCGAAACTCTGCAGCATTGATCTGCGCGGGCGGGAGCCCACGCAGGAAATTCTGGGCGTCGCCGCGGACGCGGTGAATGCGCTGGTGTACGAAGACCGCGCGGTGAAGGTGAGGTACGGCACCGCGGAGGAACTGGCCGCCGAAGGAGTGCGCAAGACGGTGGAGCGCGCGGGAGTGCTGCGGGCCATCGAGATCGAGGGAGTGGAGCTGCAGCCGTGCGGCGGGACGCACGTGCGCAGCACCGGGCAGATCGGAATGATTTTGCTGCGGGGCGTATCGAGAATCCGGCAGGACTGGCGCGTGGAATTTGCGTGTGGAAAGCGCGCGGAGCGGCTGGCGCGCGAGGATTACGCGACGGTGAAGGCCGTGGCGCAGCGGCTGAATTGCGCGGCGCAGGAAACGGTCGCGGCGGCGGAGCGCGTGGTGCAGGAGCGCGACGCACATTTCAAAAGCGCCCGGGCCAGCCTCGAGAAGCTGGCGGAAGCGGAAGCGCGGGCGGCGGTGCAAGCCACGGAAGCGGGCGGCGACGGAGTGCGCGTGGTGGCGCGGGTGTTTCACGGCGTGGAGCCGGAATACGCGCAGTGTTTTGCGCGCGAGGTGGGCAAAGCGGAACAAGCGGTGGCGCTGGTGGCGCGCGGCGAATGCGGAAGTATTTTTTTCGCGCAGCACGCGTCGGCGGGGCAGGATATGAACGCGCTGCTGGCGGAGACGTTGAAGGAAATCGGCGGCAAAGGCGGAGGTTCCCGCGATGTGGCGCGCGGCCGGCTGGCAGAGGCGGGACGGGCGCAGGAATTTGTGAACCGCGCGGCGGCGATTTTGCGGGAGAAGCGCGACGCGAAGTTGCAGGGAGACTGAGAGGGTTGCGTGAAGCTGCGTAAATTTAGATGGCGAACGATGCGGCTGGTGGCGGGTTGCGTGGCGTTGCTGGTGTGCGCGGCGTGCGGTGGAAGCGCGCGCGGCCAGGATGCGGATCAGACTGCAGCGCGGGGTGCGGCGCGGGGCGCAGCCCCGGTGCTGCGCAGCGAGCACGGGCCGAACAGCGCGGAGCAGCAGAAAAAACATTACGTGATCCTGGTTTCGCTGGACGGATTCCGCTATGACTACGCGGAAAAATATCACGCGCAACATTTGCTGGCGCTGGCCGCGGCGGGCGCCACCGCGCCGCAGGGCATGATCCCCGCGTATCCCTCGCTGACTTTTCCCAATCACTACACGCTGGCCACCGGACTGTATCCGGAGCATCACGGCATCGTGGCCAACAATTTTTACGATCCGGCGCGGAAGCAGGTGTATCGCTTGACGGATCCCGCGGCGGTGACGGACGGAAGCTGGTATGGCGGCACGCCGCTGTGGGTGCTGGCGGAGCAGCAGGGCATGCGCACGGCTTGTTATTTCTGGCCGGGGTCGGAGGCGGAGATTCAAGGGACGCGGCCTTCATATTATTTGAAGTACGAAGAAAAAGTTCCCAACGATTCGCGTGTGGAGCAGGTGCTCGAGTGGCTGCGGCTGCCGGCGGAGCAGCGGCCGCATTTGATCACGCTGTATTTTTCGGATGTGGATCACGCGGGGCACGAGCACGGTCCGGACAGCGAAGAGGTGCGCGCCGCGGTGCAGGTGGTGGACCGGGAAGTGGGCCTGCTGGAGGATGGGCTGGCGAAACTGCATTTGCCGGTGGACGTGATGGTGGTTTCCGATCATGGCATGGCCAAGGTGCAGGGGGAGATGGCGCTCGACCAATATTTGCCCGATGCCAGCGCCGGGCTGTTTGAAAAGATTGTGTTGCCGGGATTGTATGCGCGGTCGGACGCGGATGCGCAACGGGCGTACGAGGCGTTGAAAGGGAAGAGCGAGAAGTTTGAGGTGTACCGGCGGGCGCAGATGCCCGCGGGTTTGCATGACGACAGCAATGCGCGCTCGGGCGATCCCATCGTGGTGACCAACGGGCCGTACCTGGTACGCTTTTCGGCGCGCGGGCCGGCGGGCGGCATGCCGGGTTTCGAGCACCAGCAGGTGGGAGCGCACGGGTTTGATCCGGCGCGGGTACCGGAGATGAAAGCCAGTTTTTTTGCCGCGGGCCCGGATATCCGCGCCGGGGTGACGGTGGCGCCGTTTGAAAACGTGAATGTGTATCCGCTGGTGGCCAAGCTCCTGGGGCTGGATATCGCGCATTTGAAGACCGGGGCGATTGACGGGGACGTGAAGGTGCTTGAGGGGATTTTGAAGGGTGGCGCGGAGAAGAATGCTCGGAGCCGAGTTGGTGCGGCGGCGGAGTAAAAGAGGGTGGAACGATGTAATCGTATGCTCGTTTTTTTGCAATGTAGATAGAAGATGTTGAAAACAAAGGGCGGGAAGGCCCAAAAGAGGCGAAAGAGACCTGAAGAGAGAGCAAAGAGGAAGGGCATTGGAGATTCGAGGTTCGAGATTTGAGGTTCGGGGACATGGAATTTAGGTGGCGACAGGTGCAGTGCCCTGCCTGGCTCGGCTGGTGAATCTGCGCTCGGCAGGTAAACCTTCGGCAGGCAGGCGTTTTTTTGCAATGTAGATAGAAGATGTTGAAAACAAAGGGCACGAGGGTGCAAAAGAGACGCAAGTGCGAAAAGAGAACGCACAGAGGCTGGAAGGTGCTGAAAACGGCCAGGGGCTCTCGGGCTGAGGTAAGGGGCAGGTTAAGGGTGGCACCGGGGTGGAGGCGGGGTGGGTTGAGGTGGGCGGATGGAGTCTGAAGGCGGCTCGGGGGGCGCTGGAAGGGTTGTTGGTGGACGACCATGTTTCATTTTACTAGTTCTGCACGATCACTACAACGACAAAAAGGTACAGTTGTAGGACTGTACTCGCGGAGTCATCCACTCTGGGGAAGATCGGTTGCTTCTGAAAGGTTCGCTGCGCTGTCTAGTGGGCCGTCCTGCCCGTAGCAGTGTTTCAGTCCAGAGGGCATGGGAGTTTCCACGGAAAGAAGAGGACACCCCAAGACCCAGGTACCAAACACCGGAACCTGGGGCACCCCCCCAACCACTTTGCTCGCGCGAGGTGCGCCAGTGGTAGAGTGCCGCCAATTTCGATCTCAAGTAAATTCGAGCCGATCCGTCCGGGGCACCCGGCTTAGAAGAAGTGTCTCTTGACATCGCCTTCTCTCTTATCGATGGGGCACCCCCGTTCAGAGTCGAATAGATTTAAGGATTAGCAAACCGCGCGAGGGGTGTGGCGAACAACGCTAGCGAATCAAGTTAGGGTCTTCATGTCCGGTGAAGAAAATACTTAACATAAAGATGGCTCCAGCTCCAAAGAGTAAACATGCGGCTAGGCGCTTCCGGCTCTGGGGGAAGAGTTCTCGGTGGGCTTTTAGGACGTCGCTCAGTCTGAACCCGATGAATAGCATGCTGATTTGAGAGTCCTGACCTCTCTTGCCGTTCACTTCTCCGAGGATCGAGTAGAAAATTAGGTTCGATACGATAACGAGCGTAGTTGCTACACACAGAAGAATTAGTGCAGGAACGGGCAGGTTTATTTGCATACGATTTGCCTCAAGAGATAAAAGAAGTAATCGACCGATGGCAAAGGCGCATCCGTCAGGTTCCCCAGATGGCTCGGTTGTGAGGACTTCGTTATTGCCGTCGTAACTGTCCCAGCCCCAAACAAGCTCGGCCCGCCAGTCGCCGAAATTACCAACGGGCCACTGAACGACAAAGGCGCGGACAGGCCACCGCTACCTCTCGCAACGTTAATACCGACTATCTTGTACGAAACTGCCCCACTCGTAAATGGGCCGCTGTATCCAGAGTTATTTGATCTCAAGTCCCCGAATACCAATCCGCTAGAAACTTGAGCTGATCCACCTCCATTGAAGCCTACAAATCCTCCAGACGACCCAATGAGGCTCACCTCACCAGAATCGTAATTTGAAACGATGTCAAATGACCCTGTAGTGCCACCGAGCGTACCCGCAGATCCTCCCGCACTTACCACACCGCCGGAGGGGATCAGTGAGCAAATTAATGGCTTAGGCTTTTTGCCCCTTCCGCCGTGACCACTTCCCCCAGTTCCCCCAACGGCACCTCCGCCGCCTGCCGCAGTTCCGCTGTCGCAGAGTCCGACAATGTAGTAGTCTGACCCTTGGTATGTGTTGTCAACGGAATAATCTACTCTGTTAAATAATATTCCCTGAACACATTGAAGATAGAGGCCTGAAGCGTCCACCAACTCCGTTGGCGCATTGAGAACGTAGGCGTAACGGTTCCAAGACTGAGGGAACGTGGGGTTCACTGCGGAGAGGCCGGCGGGATCGGGGGAAGCCCAGCGGCCCTGGTTGCTGTATTCGCGATATAGGAAATCGTAGTCGCCGGAGGTGGTGTCTGGACTCTGACCGGTGAAGGATAGATCCGGCGTTCCGGAGGCGGCGTAGGTTTCGGCGAAGGGCGCGTAGGCGACGGTGCTGAGGACCGTGCGTGTGGTGGAGGAGGACAAGCGGTTGCTGCCGAGCCAGTCGGAGTGGCGATAGTGGTCGAGGCCGGCGGAGGTGTAAACGGCGGTGCCGGAGCCGGGCAACTGGATGAAGGCCTTTTTCAACGTTGTACCATTCATGAGGGCAAACTTCTGGCCCGTTGGGGTACAAACGATCTCGGTGAGAGTGCCTGAGCGGTTTTGCTCGACCATGCGGTCCATGGCGTCAAAAGTTATGGCGACGCCATCGATTGTAGTGGAATTTCCGTTGGCGTCCCAGGAATAGGTGTGGCTGGAGTATATGCCATGCGGTGTAGACGAGCCGTGAGAAAAGAGAAGAGCCGGGGGCAGACCGACCCTTTCACAAACCGAAAGGGTCGGGCACCCTCGTAAATTGCGTCGTATGAAGATTTATTTTTGTATTCGTGGAGCGCTCAGAGTCCCGGGAAGATTTAAGGATTGGCCACCCGCCCTTTCGCGTGTCGTTTGTCGATCACGACAAGCGCCCACCCTTTGCGAGAACCAACACCGCAAAAGGTAGGCTGCCCGGGAAGGTATTGGGAGTTGAAGATTGCGCCACCCGCCCCGCCGCTAAAGTCTTTGGTGACTTTCGTTGGAGCGTGCGGAGCGGATAGCGCGCGACGCCTCTTTGGCGACGGAACCGAAGCGCGGCAGCACGCCGCGGTCCTTAGCGAGGCGCTGTAACAGGCTGACTGCGTGCTGGCTTAACACTCCGCCCGACCTTGCGCATTGGCCAAGTGCGAACGCTGAAAAGAACTTAACCCTCACGGAGCGATCTTGCAGAGCATTAGTTAGTGCGGTTATGGCGCGTTTTGACTTGTACCCGCAGTTTGCGAGTGCCTCCGCAGCTTCGGCTCTCAACTTCGTAGATTTTCTTTTATTTCCAAGAATACGTACAAGTGTAGGTGCCGCTCGTGGATCGCTCAGACTTCCGAGCGCATAGATAGCGGCACGCTTGGTTTCTTCCGCATTGTCACTTGTGGCGATCTGAGTAAGTGCGTGTACGGCGGAACGATCTCCAATTTGGGCCAGCGCCACTGCCGCAGACCAGGCCATGAGAGGAATGTCTTCTTGCATCACCTTCAAAAGAAGGATCACAACCACTCGCTCTTGGTCACCGAGCTTATCCAAACCGGATAGTAAGCCTAGGAGATATATCGCGTCACTTCTCCGCTTTATCGGTGAGCGAACGTCAACAGCGAGCTGACTCAATTGTCCTGGACGCGACAACTTTAATTTCTTAAACCATTTGATGACGGTGCTTTGCAACCTAGTTCGGACAACTTGGGGGAGTATTGGGCGTTTGGCGATTGTCATGTTATTAGATCGGGTTACAATGGCGCACGTAGACTCTTCTTGTTGGGAATCGCGCTTGGGCGATAGCGCCCGCCACCCGTCTGGCGGCGTTCAGTGCCTGTTGGAAATTCACGCCCACACCTGTCCCCTGAACCGTCCCGATAATGTCTAGTTCAGATTTATCTGTTATGTCTCCTATATGGCAGCTAACTGTAACTCTCACCAGTCGATTGGCAAGCTGGTTGGCGGCGATTGTCGCCGCAGCCGTAATTGCGACAAGAGCGCAGAGGTAGGGTTCTGCGACGCAAAAGAATAACTCGGTGGCATCATCAACGCCGATGAGGCCTTGAGCGAGTTGCATCTGGCGGGCCGTTACGGGACGAGGTGTATTGCCGGCCGGGCGGTCGCCCCCAGCGCCCCCTCCAACTGTCCCTCCCCCTACGGGAGTTATTGGCACGGGAGGACAGAAAGATCCTTCGAACGGATCGCACCCGCCGCACCCTCCTGCCAGTGGATCGCAGCCTCCACAAGAGGAATCAAATGGATCGCAACTTCTGCAAAAGGGGTCGAATACTGGATCACAGCCACCGCCGTTACCCTCGTAACTTCGAACATTAACGAGACCGAATACATCCGTATCGGTCATGGAACGGCCGTCCACGTAGGCGTAGCGGTTCCAGGATTGGGGCAACGTTGGATCTACCGCGGCGAGGCCGGCGGGATCGGGGGAAGCCCAGCGGCCCTGGTTGCTGTATTGGCGGTAGAGGAAATCGTAGTCGCCGGAAGTGGTGTCTGGATTCTGACCGGTGAAGGATAGATCCGGCGTTCCGGAGGCGGCGTAGGTTTCGGCGAAGGGCGCGTAGGCGACGGTGCTGAGGACCGTGCGTGTGGTGGAGGAGGAAAGGCGGTTGCTGCCGAGCCGTCGGAGTGGCGATAGTGGTCGAGGCCGGCGGAGGTGTAAACGGCGGTGCCAGAGCCGGGCAACTGGATGAAGGCCTTTTGGAGGGTTGTGCCATTCATGAGGGCGAACTTCTGCCCGGTTGGGGTGTAAACGATCTCGGTGAGAGTGCCTGAGCGGTTTTGCTCGACCATGCGGTCCATGGCGTCAAAAGTTATGCCAATGCCATCGATTGTAGTGGAATTTCCGTTAGCGTCCCAGGAGTAGGTGTGGCTGGAGGATGAGTCGCGGGGCTTGGATGAGGCGTGAGAACGGAGAAGAGTCGGGGGCAGCCCGACCCTTTCACAAACCGAAAGGGTCGGGCACCCTTGTAACTTTTCGTCTAAGGAAGGTTTATTTTTGTATTTATGGAACGTTCAGAGTCGAAAAGATTAGGATTGGCCACCCGCCATCAACTGTCCCTAGACTATTCGTAAAATCTTTAGTAACAAATACAGCCCGCCACAGAATACTAGACAACCAAACAGTCGACCTTCAACACCCAGAACCTGCCGTTCCCAATCGGTGCTTTTTGCGTGGTAATCGCCCACAGCAATTTGACGGTATATTCGCAGGAAAAGCATCGGCTTGCTTGCCCAAACAAACCCGATGGACATGAAAGCTGCCGCTGCGACAGCAAAAGCAATCGACAACGAGCTGTTCTCAGTAATTGTGGCAACCTGAATAAGTGGTTGAAGCAGATAGACCTGGGATGCCAAGTGAAAAACCTCCCGTGCTACCGTTAGCATTAATAGAACCCTGGGCTCCCCGGAAAAAAGTCGAGTTATACCCACCGGAAAAGCTGGGCCCTCCGAGAATGTCCCTTGTATGGTTTGCGTCAACGATTACGGCACCAATCGAGACCGAGTGACCGAGTGACGCACCAGCGCCACCTCCCGCACATAAGAGCTTCTGGCTAGGGACATAGGAAATATTGATCGCCGGTCCAAATCCATAATACAAGGGTACGACAAGCGAAAAGGTATAGGCTAAAGTTGGTTTAAAGCGTCCGTGAAGGTCGTCGTATTCGGCCACTGACAAGTGGCGCTCATAGTCGGGCCTCCAATTGGCTGCCAGATCGGCGTCGGGTCCAGGGGTTTTATCAGTAGCGTCAATGCAGATGGCGCCTGGAATGCAGTCCAAGTAGGAATTGTTGCCGCCGGGAGGGACCCGCGTACCGCCGCTGGCTGCACAGTTCGCTTGGTCAATGTCGAAATCCTGCCTGCCTACCTCACCGTCGGGTGTCAGGTAATTACAAAAGAGCCCGAAAGGATCAGTGAAACTAAGCGGGCTATTAGACACGTAGGCGTAACGGTTCCAAGACTGAGGGAACGTGGGGTTCACTGCGGCGAGGCCGGCGGGATCGGGGGTCATCCAGCGTCCGAGTGAGGCAGAGTATTGACGGAACCAAGTGTGGTCCAAGCTGGTTTCCGCGTCGCGTTCGTCGCCAGTGAATTTGTGGCTCGTTCCCGAGGCGCCGGAGACTTGTTCGCCAAAGGGTAGAAAGTCGAGCGAGTCGTAGACGGATTTGTCTAACTTGGTGACCAAATGCGCAGAACTGAGATGGTCCCTGTGGATGAAATAAGTCGTACTGTCGCAGTATTGCGCCATCAACTGGCCACCGACGTAGACATAACCGACGTTCCAGCCCGCAGCAATAGTTTCCGCGACGACGTTCCCTGAGTTATCGTACACGTAATCGCGCCATGCCCCTGCCACGGTTTTCTGCACGCGTTGGCCTTCAGCATTATAGAGATAGCTGGCCGTGCTGCCACTGTCCACTTGGATAACCCGACCTTCAGGATGTCTCTGTCCCCAGGTTTCCAGACGTTGGAATGAAGGAGGAAGCATGCGCCACGCGGTTTAGACGAGTCGGGGAGAACGGAGAAGTGCCGGGGGCATCCTGCCCGTAGTAGCGTTTCAGTCCAGAGGCCATGGGAGTTTCCACGGAAAGAAGAGGACACCCCAAGACCCAGGTACCAAACACCGGAACCTGGGGCATCCCAACCACTCTACAAGCGCGAGGTGCGCCAGTGATCGAATTCCGCCAACTTCGATCTCAAGTAAATTCGAGGCGATCAGTCCGGGGCACCCGGCTCCAACTGGAGCCACTGTACAGCCTGACGGGTACGCGGCTACTGGAAAGCTCACGGTCCAGTGGCAATAGCGAGGGGACGAGGCGAAGCATTCCGGGGGAGTTGCGCTAATGGAATAGACTTTCCGTTGGTGCCTTAGCGCTTACAAATGTGGTGCCTACGCGGTGCTGTGGATCAGTTCGCTTCGGAAGGGGATCGAGAGAAATTGTCTATTCGGTACGTATCGGGCCCCCGCAATCACGAACGTCTTCGTTCTCAGCAACTTCCACGAACCTCGCAACCATCCGAATTGATAAAACTGAAGCTTTCTCAGCCGGTCTTACCGCTAGACGGCGATAGCGCGGCGAGAATGCGGCAATCGGCAATGCGACCTTTTCCTGGACAGCCGTTCTTGATGCGCCGTAGCTGCGCCGCAAGCCGTCCCAGGTCGGCGATTTTGGATTCGATTTCCCTTAAGCGATTCTCTGTGATGCGATCGATGCCCGAACACCTGCGCCGCGATTGAACTGAGAGTCGCAGAAGGTCCCGGAGTTGATCGAGAGTAAAGCCAAGGTCGCGGCATCGTCTGACAAATTGCAGTCGATGCAGATGCTCCCGGCTGTAGATGCGGTAATTACCTTCAGTTCGTGCCGGCTCGGGCATAAGTTTCACATGCTCGTAATAGCGAATTGTCACCACCTTGACGCCCGTCGCCTTTGACAATTCTCCGATGCTGAACCGCTCATTTGAGTTCATGCGCTTGACCCTATAGGAACTATAGACCTCATGCTTGAATAGCGAGGCTACCATGAGCGGTTCCTGCCGAGAAACGGATTGCTGTCAGCGACACTGCACGCGTGCCTGGAAAATACTGTGATAATTGTGGAACGCACGTCTGCCACGAGATGCACGCTCTTGGCGGGATTGCTACTGTGCTGCACCAGCGCTTTCGCTCAGTCACCTGAGAAGGTGCCGAAAGAGGTCGCGGTCGTTGAGCTTGGAGGAGCTGCTGAGCGAAGTCTCACAGAGGGAAACTCCAGTTTTGGTCCAACAGTCGCGGTCGAGTTTACGCCGATTGAGAATTGGCTAGAACTTGAGGCCGGTGTCACGCCGCTGTTTAGACGCCACTCGACGGAATGGAGCACCGACCTTCTTTTCAAAAAGCCTTGGACTCTTTCCCCCAAAATGGAGTTCATGCTTGGCGTTGGCCCCGAGTGGATTCACACGAACTCATACGGCAAAAAGATGAACTCGGCTGGTATCGAAGTCGCGCCAGACTTCATGTTCTGGCCATCAAAAAAGCACAGATTCGGATGGTATCTCGAACCAGGTTACGACTATAAATTCGGTCCCGGACATGAGCATTCGCTTGGCGTAAGCGGCGGCCTGCTGATTTCCATTCCCTAGCGTTGCACCCATGAACGACTTGACCATTTTTCGGGAGGCTGCGGCTCACCGAGGAAAGCGTCTGGAATACTTCACAATCGCTTGGAATAGCCTGGAAGGCCTGATCGGCATCGGAGCCGGGACCCTCGCCGGAAGCATCTCGCTTGTTGGTTTCGGAATCGACAGCCTGATTGAAGTCACGTCTGGGGCAACGCTCTTATGGCGCATGTCGGTCGATGCGGATGCCGCGAGGCGGGAGCGAAACGAGAGGCTTAGCCTGAGGATCGTCGGGGCGTGTTTCCTCGTACTGGCTTTCTACATTACCAGCGAGTCCGTCGTGGACTTGGGAAGGAAAGCCGCGCCGGAGCGGAGCATCTCTGGCATAGCGCTTGCGGTGGTTTCCCTGATTGTGATGCCAATTCTTTCGCGCGCCAAGAAGAGCGTCGGAGATACGCTGGGCAGCGCCGCCATGAAAGCGGATGCGCGACAGACTGACTTCTGCGTCTACCTCTCGGTGATTCTGTTGTTCGGACTAGTACTGAATGCAGTCTTGGGCTGGTGGTGGGCCGATCCCGCAGCGGCGCTGGTCATGGTTCCGATCATAGTGAAAGAAGGAATAGACGGAATAAAAGCGAGAACTTGCTGCTAGTCGAGTTGCTGGCATGACATTGGTTTTCGTTAGGGGTAATCTCCTTCAGGCGTTTGCGACGGTCCAGGCTGCGAACGGCTTCACCTGACCGTTGAAATCGGGGGACTCACGCCACAGAATGAATCAGTTCACTCCGAAACGATATCGAGAGCAATTGTCGATTCGGTACGTATCGGGCCCCCGCAACCAATTGAAGAGTCACAGGGC
>DASXLA010000089.1:0-8738 GCA_036496505.1 Candidatus Acidiferrum sp.
TGCGCCCCAAGGCTGCCGTGCTTTTTCACGGCCTCCTCGCCGTTCACTGCTTCACCGCAGACCACCCAGTTGTCCTGTGATTCGATCAGCGAACGCAGCCGTCTCCGTACATGATCGTGGTCGTCGACAATGAAGATTTTCGTCAAAACCGCACGCGTTTCAAATCGCTAAGGTTGGGTATCGACGATTTAACCCCTTTGGTCGGCTGCACTACCATACGACTAACGCTGTACGACGGCTTAGCTCCCGCGGTACCAATGCCGCCCTTGATTTTTCGTTCTTGTTTAGCGTGGCGATCTTGCCGCCCGCATCTCTACAAGAGTTTTTCTCCAGAATTTTCTGCCACCGCTTCTCGCGTGCTGTCCCGCATGCGGATCAGTTCATGCCAATCCGCCGTGCTCCCGCCGGCCACCTGCGGAAAAATTGGCGGCGATAACGTAATCGTCACACTCGAAAACCTCGGTAAAAATGCTCCATCAGGTAGAAACTTCCGTGTTCCGCGCAGCGCCACCGGGATTATCGGTGCGCCCGTTTCCACCGCCGCCTTGAAGGCTCCCAACTGGAATTGCCGCACGCCCGGCTCGCGCGTAAACGTCCCTTCCGGAAAAACAAAAACCGATTCGCCCTTGCGCAGAAAATCTTCCATTTCCGCGGCCTGGTGCAATCGCGATTCCGCATCTGAGCGATCGAACGACAGGTGTCCCATCTGGCGCATAAACGTCCCGATGAACGGCATCCCCGTCACTTCCATTTTTGCGACAAAGCGGTATGGCACCCCAAGCCCTCGCATCAGCGCCACGACATCGAAATAACTTGTATGATTCGAGGCGTAAATCTTCGCCCCCGGAGTTCCCATGAACTCCTTGCCGTGAATCTCCACCTTACATCCCGCCAGGAAGAACAGGATTTTCAGCGAGCTGTTGGTGAATTTTCCCGCCTCGCGATGGTCCGGGAACAATTGCACGATCATCCATGTCGGCACAATCCACAGCGCAAACACCACCGCGAAATAAACGCCGTATAGCAATTCCAGCCCGCGCTTCACTCCTCGCACGATGGCGCGGCCCGCCGCCTGCACACTACCGCCCGCGCCCAGCCTTGCAATCTGCAGCCACGCCGGCGGTTTTCCTGCCGATAACGTCCCCGCCAGGTAAAGCTGCTTCGTCTCCTCGCGCCGCAATTTTCCGCTGGACGTTTTGGGGATGCTGCCTAACGGAATCAGCTCCACGCGATCCGGCGGCAATCCCAGTCCGCGCGACACCTCGTCCGTCATCTTTGCCGCCATTGCCACGCGCCGCGCGTTATCCGTTTCACGCGATTCCGCCACCACCACCATCTTTTCCGTTCCGCTGGCCTGATCCTTAATCCCAAACGCCACCACGCAGCCCCTGCGCACCCCTTCCACACGCGCTGCCAGCTCCTCCACTTCGTGCGGATACAAATTCCGCCCGCCCTTGATAATGATGTCCTTCACGCGTCCGGTGACGTAGAGCTCGCCGTTCGCGATGTAGGCGCGATCTCCGGAATTTACCCACGCGAATTCCTCGGGGGCCTTGGCCGGGCCCAGCGGCAGCAATGCATCCGTCGCCGCTTGATTTCGGTAGTAGCCGGTGGTCGCCGAAGGCCCGCGGAACCACAGAAATCCCTCGGTGCGCTCGGCCACCTCCACTCCGGCGTCATTCACTACGCGGATCTCATGCCGCGGTATAGCCGTTCCCGCCGAGACGAACGTAATGCAGTTTTCATTTTCGGCTTTCGCCACAATCGCTCGTCCCTGCGACGCGAACGTCTCACGCTCGATGCGGTCTACGACTGGCCCGCGATCCAATGGCGGCACCGTCACCGCCAGTGTCGCTTCCGCCAGCCCGTAAACGGGCAGCAGCGCTTCCCGGCGGAATCCATATTTCGCGAAGCGCGCGGCAAATCGTTCCAGGGTTCCCGGATTTACCGGTTCCGCTCCATTCATGGCCATGCGCCACGAACTCAAATCCAATCCTTCGATGTCCTTGTCCAAAATTTTTCGCACGCACAGCTCATAGGCAAAATTCGGCGCGGTGCCCAGAGTCCCGCGGTGATGGTGCAGCGCCCACAGCCACCGCTCCGGCCGCGTCAAAAACGCAATCGGCGACATTACCGCCAGCGGAATCCCGTAATACATCAGCGTCAACCACGCTCCGATCAAGCCCATGTCGTGGTACAACGGCAGCCAGCTCACCCCCACGTCATCGGGGCTCATTTTCACCGCTTCGCCCACCGCGCGAATGTTGGCCAGCAGATTAGCGTGCGTCAGCACCACGCCCTTCGGATCGCCCGTCGAACCCGAGGTGTATTGCAGCAGCGCGATATCATTACCCGTTCGCGCCCGTATCCCGTTTAAATGCAGCGGCCGCACTCCCGGTGACGGCTCCGGTGCGTTATCGGCTGCCTCCATCAATTTCTCTGCGTCTAGCACCGCTTCGAGTGTGGGGATGCGCGGCTTCAGGAGTTTTGCCACCGCTTCCGCTCGCCGGAACGTCAGTAGCAGGCTCACGCCCGCATTGTTCAAAATTGCCGATTGCCGCGCCGCGTACTCTTCAATGCGATCGGCGCGAAACGGCGGATAGATGGGAACCGGAATCGCCCCCGCGAGCAAAATACCCGCGTACGAAACAAAAAACGCCCGTGAGGTCGGCAGCATCAGCGCCACGCGGCTGTCAGCGCTGACTCCGCGCCTGGAAAGTTCCGCCGCGCATCGCTGCGCTGCCGCGTACAGTTCGCCAAACGTCAGCGAGAATTTTCTCTCTTGCCCCTCTGCGTCCGCATCTTCCGAAATCGCCAGGTGCGCGCGTTCGGTATCGTGCGACGCGCGATAGCGCAGCACGTCCACAAGTGTCTCCGCCGTTGCCACCCCGACTTCTTCGGCTTTGTGCCGCAGCTGCTGCACTTTGACCGACGCTCGCAGCGCGGATACTCCTACCGCTTCTGGCGCGCCCTCCGGCACATCCAAAACCGCTTCGGCAAGATCGTCTGGAGTATTTGCCTGTGTGGCCGCGTGATCGGAGATACGTACGCCAAAGGCATTTTCCAGCCTGGCCATCAATTCCACTCGTTCCAGGCTGCCCAGTCCCAGGTCGTGCTCCAGTTGCGAAGAGCCGCTCAACATCGGCGCCGCACCGGCGCTGCCCAATTCCTGCAGCAAGCCGCGGATCTCCTCCAGCACGCGTTCGCGCACCATCGAACGTTCGAATTGTGCCGCTGGTGTAGCCATGGAACGCCTGACCTGTAAATGGCCTGTAATCTCAAGCAAACTACTTCAGATTCGCCTCGCGCAAAAGTCCGGGTGGCAAGTCACCCGCCCTGTCGTGGAAGCTCTCTTCGAATCTTCTGAGCAAGCCTCGAAAAATTACGCGCTTTTCGCCTTTGATGGGCCGCTCGCGCTATACCCCTTGGGCATCAACGTGGTCGTCAGGTCCACTTCCGAAAGGTCCACTCCCGTCAAATCCGTTTCCCGCAAAATCGCCACGCCCATGTCCGCGCCCGCAAATTTTGCCTCGGCAATATTCGCGAGCCGGAAGTTGGCATTCCGTAGTTGAGCCCGTTCGAAATTTACGCCGGACAGATCGCACCGGAAAAACTCGATCCCGCTCGCCTGCGCCTCTGAGAGATCCGCGCCCGGCAGAATGGCCTCCGTCAGGTCCGAATTGCGCAGGTCCGCCCCATGCAGCTTGGCACCGGACAAATCCGCACCCGGCAGCTTCGCGCGGCGCAAATCGCTGCCTTCGAAGTTGGCTCCCCGCAAAATCGCCCCGCTCAGGTTGGTTCCGCTCAAGTCCGCGCCGGACAGGTCGGCCCCAGCCAGGTCCGCGCGCTCTCCGCCGTCTTGCCCACGGAAAAACCGCTCATGCGCCTCCAGAATCTCGGTCAGTTTCTTCCCGCCGTGCTTGATATTCTTAGCCTTCTTCAGTCCCATTTTCACTCGCCTCAAATCCCTGGAATTGCCCTGGTAGACTTTACCGAAAACGCCGTAATTACGGAACTCCCAGCCAACTCGCCCTGCCAGCCCCCGGAACCCTCCAGCCCCCAACTTCTAAGGGTACTCTGGGGCGGTTCGACTGGACTGCATCGCCCAATCCGCTGGTGCACAACCTTTGGTTCCAACCTTACATCTGGATTCTCTTCGGAGGTGGGGGCATCAGTTCCCGAAGTTTGCCTTCGTGATAACGTAATCCTATCGTGTCATCGCGCTTCCTGATCGCCTTTTTTCTTACCGCGGCTTTTCTGCCCGCCGTCACCGCTGCGCAAACTCAGCAGCACGAAGACGAGATCGTCGCCAGTCTTGCCGGTGGTCGCGTCATCGTCCAGGTCGCCAAGGACGACGTCATCATTTTTGCCGCTATCGACGAGCCCCCCGAACCCAACTCTCCTCCGCCCCGTGTCTTGCAGCTGGACGCCGGCCACGTTGGTGTCGTCCTCGGCGCTTCCGAGTGGCAGATTCCTTCCTCCCCTGCCCCCATCCGGCTGGACCGCGATTTTCAGTCGATCGCCACCACCTCGAACCAGCGTTACCAGGATTATCCCGACGAGGCCGCTCGCGACCTCGAAACCATCGGCGTCGCTTTCCTCGAAAAGCTGCGGCCCCTCGTCGCGCAGCTTCATCACAAACTCGATTTTCGCCCCGACGATCCGCTCTTTGAAGTCATCGTGATTGGCTTTGCGCCCAACTACGGCCCGGAAGTCTGGCAAGTCGAATATCGCATCGAGCAGGAGCAGGTCGCCACCCGCGGCGAATACTGGCAAACGCGCATTCTTCGCCCGCGTTTCACGCAGCTTTATCCGCCCGAAGGCGGCAAGCATGGCGCGCACACTCTCGTCGAGGCGCGCTATCCCCCGGAATCCGCCGACCAGCCCGCTGGCAAAGGCTCTAATAAAAACGACGATCTGCCGCTGACCGCCTTGATCCAGGCGAGTGACCCGCGCATCGCCAAGCTGCGTGCCGGCGACGCGCGCTTTGCGAAAGTGCTGGAATTCATCGATCGCGGCCAGGCTCAGAAAGCGTCCGCCACGGACTCGGCGGACTTCGTGCGCGCCGTCTTGCCGCTGATTTCCAACGGCCACAAGTTCATTCTCGGCACGATGGAAGAACAGCGCGGCTTCGACTGGATTGTTCCGCCTGACGAGCCGGTGCAGAAAACCGACGACAAATCGCGGCCGCCCAGAGCGCCCTCACTCCGCAAAAAGCCCACTCCCTGAACTTTCCGCAACCGTCGACGCCTCCGCTACTGAAACTTTTTCGACCGGGTCACCGCGACGAATCGTTCCGCCCCGTATAACCCGGCAAAGCATCCCCCGCCGGCCGCGCATCTCGCGCCGCAGCCCCGGCCGGATTTTTTCCAGTTGATCGCACGGATGGCAGACGGCGCTAACCTTCAGCAGCGCCTCGCCGACGCGCAGCTCCTGCTCCAGCGCCAGGCTGTTCACGTTGATCCCATCCGTGGTGATGTTTTCGCGAATAATTCCCGGTGCCAACTCCATCGCCTCCAGCGTCTCACGGTCCACCAGCAACACTTGTCTCTCGCCCGGACGCCCGTGGGCGCATTCCTCGAGCCCGTAATCCACGATTGCTTGCGCCTCTTCCAACTCCTCCATCGGAAGCCGCTTCCTTGGTGCCCGAAAAATATGCAAGATCTTCGCCATGATCAGGAACTCCTTCAGTGGCTAATCTCCCGCCGCCCGCACACTCGCGTGCGCGCCGATATCTTTCCGGTAATGCACGCCATCGAATCGAATCTTCTGCGCCGCCTCGTACGCCCGCGCCAATGCCTCGTCCAAAGTGGCTCCCGCGGCCGTAACGCCCAGCACCCGTCCACCATTCGTCAGCATTTTTTCGCCTTCGCGCTTCGTCCCGGCATGCAACACCTTCACGCCGCGCACCGCGCCCGCTTCCGCAAGCCCGGTAATGATTTTGCCCGCCTCAAAATTCCCCGGGTAACCACCCGACGTGAGCACCACGCACACGCTCGCTCCCGGTTTCCACTTATATTTCGACGCGTCCAATCGCTGCGTGGCCACATCCAGTAAAACCTCGGCCAGATCGAAATCCACGCGCGCCACGATTGCTTGTGTCTCCGGATCCCCCAAGCGGCAGTTGAACTCCAGCACCTTCGGCCCCGTTTTCGTCAGCATCACGCCAATGTACAAAAATCCCTGGTAGCGAATGCCGTCTGCCGCCAGGCCATGCAGCGTCGGTTCTACAATTTGCGTGGCAAGCGTATCGCGCAAGGCGTTCGGCAGCAGTTCATCGCTGGAATACGCACCCATCCCGCCCGTATTTGGCCCGGTATTTCCCTCAAAAACGCGTTTGTGATCCCGTGTCGGCGCCAGCGCCGCGTATTGTTGGCCGTCCGTCACAATAATAAAAGACAGCTCTTCGCCTTCGAGCATTTCTTCCAGCAAGATCCGCGATCCGCCGGGGCCCAGTTCTCGCTTCTCCATCACCCTCGCGATAAAATCTCTGGCCGTTTCGCGGTCTGACGCCAGGCAAACTCCCTTACCCGCGCAGAGCCCATCCGCCTTGATCACCAGCGGCCACTTCACCTTTTCCAGTGCCGCGTGTGCCTCCATCGCCGAGCTGTAGGCTCCATACATGCCCGCCGTCGGAATATTGTGCCGCAGCAAAAACTCCTTCGAAAAAATCTTGCTGCCTTCTAGTTGCGCGGCCTGCTGCCTGGGCCCCACGATCGGCCATTTCCGTAACGCAAACTCATCCGCAATTCCATTTACTAACGGCAATTCCGGCCCGACAATCGTCAGGTCAGGATGAATTTTCCCCGCCAGCGCCACCAGCGCCGCAACGTTCGCCGCATCGACGTTGACGCATTCCGCGTCAGCGGCGATCCCCGCATTGCCCGGCGCGCACCAGATTTTCTCCACGCGCGCGCTCTCCTTCAGCTTCCACACCAGCGCATGTTCGCGGCCGCCGTTGCCAATCAACAACACCTTCATGATCGGATCCTCACTCGGCGCAATGGAAACACGCCGATTTTCACTGCCATTATAGACGCAAACTCCACATGAAATTGCTCAGCGGAATTCACCACGAGGAAACTACACTGAAGAAATTGCGAAGCGGCTGCAACCGCCGCCTAAGCTCTGCCCAGCGCCTTAACTGGAATGGTCACTCCCGAAGTCGCGTCCGAGGACGCCAGCATGTGGCAGTGGCCGTCGAAGATTCCCCCGGGATCCACTACCATGCACGGCGAATGCACCTCGCCGGTAACCACACCCTTGGCTTGAATCTCCACTCGCCCCTTGGCAAAGATGACGCCGTCAAACCGCCCCGCAATCACCACGCGATTGCCTTCGATCTGGCCCTCAACCTTCGCGTCTTCGCCAAGAATCACCGTTTGTTCGGAAATAATATTGCCTTTCACTTTTCCATTGATTCGAAACGTTCCGGTGAGCTGAAGTGTTCCCTCCAGCGTCACGCCCTGGTCGATGAATCCGGTCCATTCTTCCGGCGTGCCGTTGTTCGATGATGTGCCCGGCCATTTCCAGGCCATAAGCCCCCCTGGGGAGAGACCCTTCTACTTTAGCGTTGTGTGCGTGCAAGTCAACGTAACCGGCAGTCAGGTTGTCGAATACACAGCCTGCTCCTGCGGCCAGTCGTGACCGTGCTCAGTACTCTAGCGAACGATGACGGGGAATTTCGGTACGAAAATCGCGTCTGTTGAACCGGGTATCCAGGAGCCAGCGCCACTCAAGCCGGGGCTTTTCCAAAGTTGAACATCCAATTCACGCCGAACTTGTCGGTCAGCATTCCGAAGCGCGTGGCCCAGAAGGTCTCCTGTACCGGCATCACAATCTTGGCCCTATCGCTGAACGCCTCAAATAACTTATCCGTTTCTTCTGCGCTTTCACATTGCAGCGCCACCCAGAAATTGCTGCCCGGGTGAACCGGCATCCCCGGCATGGAGTCGGAGGCCATCAATACCGCACTTCCCGTCGCCAGCCTGGCGTGCACAATCAGGTTCTCCGCGCCGTCCGGAACCTTTATCGGAGCCTTCGAAAAGGGCATCATCTGCAGATCCCCGCCCAGGCAGCTCTTATAAAATTCCATCGCGTCGCGGCACGTTCCACCAAAAGTCAGGTACGCCGCAATCTCTTTCACGCTTTTCCCCCTATTTTGTTATTCCGCCGGCCGTTGCCTTTTACCCTCCTGCAATCGCACCGATAATCAACAGCGGCTCTGCCCCGGACGCCACCGCATCCGGCAGCGGATCATCCGACGATTCATGCGACAGATCTTCCGAGCACGCAAAAAAACGCAGGAACGGCCGTCGCTGCTGGGTCGCATGCTCGCGAATCGTGCCGCGTAGCATCGGAAACCGCTCCTCCAGCGCGTCCAGCACCGAGCGCACGGTCACTGGCCCCTTCACCTCCAGCTCCACCTCGCCGTGAAACGACGCCAGCGTCCGCAAATGCGCCGGAAGCACCACCCGGATCATGGCAGTGTCTGCGCTTCCACCGACAGGACCGCTGGAAGGTCGCGCACGATCGGTTGCCAGTTATCCCCTGCGTCGCTCGAAGCGTATACTTGACCGCCGGTCGTCCCGAAATAAACGCCACATTTATCCAGCGCATCCACCGACATGGCATCGCGCAACACGTTTACATAGCAGTCGTTTTGTGGGAGTCCCTTCGTCAATGCTTCCCACTCGTTGCCGCCCGTCTTGCTTCGGTACACCCGTAACTTTCCGTCC
>DASXLA010000090.1:0-6520 GCA_036496505.1 Candidatus Acidiferrum sp.
CTTGGCGGTAGAACTCCTCGAAAAGATAGCTGGCCGCGATGGCCACCTCGCCGAACGGCTCCTGTGGGTGTTGCGATTCCCAGAGGGTCAATTTCTCGCGCGCTTCACGAAACTTCTGCGTGTAAAGAAGATCAAAGCCCGAAGTCAACTCGGGAATTGGTGTGAAAGATGGTGCGGGGTCGTCTGCCGGTACCGCCGCTTTTTCATTCGCACCAGCGGACACCGACACGAACGCCAGCGCCATGAACGGCACCAGAAGATAACAATGAAGATGCCGGTTCGTGCCGCTGCTCCTCATGAGTTCTTAGTATCTATTTAGAACAGTCCTGGCAGAAATCGTGGTTTGCCCGCCATGGCCGATCGGTAATCAGGATCGGCGGAGAGCACGCGCTCTTCCGTCGAAAGCCGCTGTGCCAGCACGCCGATGTGCGCCACCGCGCCCACCGACGCCGTGATCCACGCAGTATGAATCAAAGGCAGCGCCAGCATCTCCACAAAGACCGCTGCATAGTTTGGATGCCGAACGAAGCGGAAGGGTCCCGATACAACTACGCCCAGTCGCGTAGAATCCACCACTTGCACGTTCCAGTGTTCTCCCAGCGTGCGGATCACCCACAAGCGCACGGCGTTGGCCGCCAGGAACAGGGCGAACATCACGGCAGCCAGCAGGGGAATAAACGGACGGTGCAGAAAGACCACTTCCACGGCTGCCCCGATCAGAACCGCGGTATGCAGCGCCACCATCCAGCCGAATCGCGGCTCTGAGACTTTGGATGCGCCGCGCGCGATCATGCTGGCTTGATGCCGCCGGGAAATTCGGAGCTCCAGGATGCGCAATGCCGCCACTGCGACCAGCAAGGCGAGAAACGCGATTACCGTTATGTCCATCGCAGCAACAGAAATTCCGCGCTGAATCCCGGCCCGAAGGCCGCCAGCAAGGCGTGTTCGCCCGCCTTGAGTGGCCGCTTTTCCAGCCATTCCTGCAAAATAAACAAAATGGTCGCGCTGGAAAGATTGCCGACGTTCGCCAGAGTGTCCCACGAAGGTTGCGTCTGGCAGCTTTTCAAACCGAGCTGGGTTTCCACATTGCCCAGCAGCCGGGCCCCGCCCGGATGCAGGATCCATCCCTTGATGTCTTCCCGTTTTTTACCGCAACGTTCCAGAAATCCATCCACCAGTTCGTTGATTTTCGCGCCAATCATTTCCGGCACATCCTTGGCCAGCAGGATGTGAAATCCGGAATCACGCAGATCAAATCCCATCGCGCCCAGCGAATCCGGAAAAGTGTACGTCTCCGAAACCAGAATCTGCGGGCCTTTTGCGGCTTTTCCCCGGACCACCACGGCCGCAGCGCCGTCGCCGAACAAAATCGATGAAATCAGGTTCGCCTGCGAGATATCCTTACGTTGGAACGTCAGCGAGGGCAACTCCACTGCGATAATCAGCACGTTGCCGCCGGGCTCCGCCTTCAGGAAATCCGCCGCGCGTCCCAGTGCCATGGCTCCCGCGGCGCATCCCAGCTCCGTAAACGGCATACGCCGGACATTCGATCGAAAACCCATCAAGTGAATTAAATGAGCATCCAGGGATGGGATCATGAATCCCGTGCACGACACGGTGATGATCAGGTCTATGTCCACGGGCTTCAGTCCCGCGCGCTCCAGGCATTTTTCCGCCGCCTCGCGCCCGAGCTTGATGGCGTGTTCAATGTATTCTTCGTTTGTTTTCGAGAGTGCGCGTGGCTCGACGGTGTATTCGATGGGAAAAATGGCGTGCCGTTTGTGCACCCGCGCGTTGTCTACGATGGTCATCATCGCTTCGAGTTTGCGCTCAGGAATATCGAACACGCGGCCCATGTAGTACTTCACGTCGTCGCGCGTGATGGTGTGCGGTGGCAGCGCCGTGGCCGTGGCCGCGATCACGCTATGCCCGGATGTAGCTCGCTTTTCGGTGCCGTTGTCGTTCAAAAGATCCCCTGTAGCGCACAGTGTGTCACGATTTGTGACACTTTTCTTGTGCCCTTCAAACACAGTTCTGTGAGATGCATCGTTTCAGTGGGCGTGGGTTGCAAGCGGTAGACTCTACCTTATTCCTGCCAAAAATGGCTGCATTTTCTGTTTTTTCTGGTAATGGTGCCAGTCATAGGGGAAAGCCATCCTCAGCTCTCCTGGCTAGCCCGAATCTCCTGCCAACGCCGCGGCCGTCGGTTCGCCTGCAAAACTTTTTTGCGCAAGCGGATCGATTTGGGCGTCACCTCCACAAATTCATCATCCGCGATGAACTCGATGGCCTGCTCCAGGCTCAACTCGCGGTGCGGGATCAAGCGGATGGCTTCATCCGCGCTTGAAGAACGCATGTTAGTCTGCTTCTTTTCCTTGGTGACGTTCACATCCATATCCTGCTCGCGCGAATTCTCACCAACGATCATGCCTTCGTAAACATCAATCGCGGGGCCGATGAACAGCTCCCCGCGCTCCTGAATATTCCACAGCGCAAACGCCGTCGACGGCCCACTGCGGTCCGCTACCAGCGCTCCTGTGGGGCGCAAGGCCATCTCGCCGGCGTAATCCGTCCAGCCTTCGAAAATCGAGTGAATCAGCGCGGTGCCCCGCGTATCCGTCAAGAGCTGGCTGCGCAAGCCAATCAGCCCGCGCGAGGGAATCTTGAAATCCATGCGCACGCGCCCGGAGCCATGATTGCTCATCTTCAGCATCTCGCCGCGACGGCTGCCCAGCGTTTCCATGATGATGCCGATGAAATTTTCCGGAACGTCAATCACCAGCCGCTCCAGCGGCTCCATTTTTTTGCCATTTTCAGTGCGCACCACGATTTCCGGCTTGCCCACCATCAGTTCGAAGCCCTCGCGCCGCATCGTCTCGATTAGAATCGCCAACTGCAACTCACCGCGACCCAGCACGCGGAAGGATTCCGGCGTGTCCGTATCCTCCACGCGAATGGAAACATTGGTGAGCAGTTCCTTTTGCAGACGGTCGCGCAGGTCGCGCGACGTCAGGTAACTTCCGTCCTTGCCGGATAGCGGACTGCTGTTCACGGTGAAAATCATGGCCAGCGTTGGCTCGTCAATCAGCAACGGCTCGAGAGGGAGCGGCGACGCCGGGTCTGTAATGCTTTCGCCGATCTGAATGCCTTCCACACCCGCGATGGCTACCAGGTCGCCGGCGGCCACGCTGTCCGCCTCGTCGCGCTCCAGTCCGCGAAAGGTATACAGCTTGGTGATGCGCGTGGCGGTGAGTTTTCCATCCAGCTTGACGATTCCCACATCTTCACCGCGCTTCAACGTGCCGTTGAAAACGCGCCCGATAGCAATGCGTCCCAGAAATTCGCTGTAATCCAGGTTCATTACCTGAATCTGCAAGGTTCCATTTGGGTCACCCGGCGGCGCCGGAATGGATTTGACGATGGTCTCAAACAGTGGGAGCAAATCTCTGGAATCGTCGCCGATTTTGTGGTGCGCCACGCCATCGCGCGCGTTGGTATAAATCACCGGGAAATCCAGCTGGTCCTCCGTGGCGTCCAGGTCGATGAACAGGTCGTAAATTTCGTCCAGCACTTCCTTGGCACGCGCGTCCACGCGGTCGATCTTGTTCAGCACGATCACCGGCGGCAAATTGGCCGCCAAGGCCTTTTGCAACACGTAGCGCGTTTGCGGCAGCGGGCCTTCGCTGGCATCTACCAGTAGCAACACCCCATCCACCATGCGCAAGGCGCGCTCCACTTCGCCTCCGAAGTCGCTGTGGCCGGGTGTATCCACGATGTTGATCTTGGTGTCGTGAAAAAACAGCGCGGTATTCTTTGCCAGGATGGTGATGCCCCGTTCGCGTTCCAGGTCGTTGGAATCCATCACGCGTTCCACCACCGCTTCGTTGGCCCGAAAGATCCCGCTCTGCCGCAGCATGGCGTCCACCAGCGTGGTTTTACCGTGGTCAACGTGCGCGATAATCGCGATGTTACGAATGTTCTCACTCATAAAAGTTTAGCGTCGTGTAGCCGCACCGCAGCCATGCGTAAAGACAAAAATAGCTGCTGTAACAACCAGCAGCCCGGACGGTTCTCCTCGTATTCTCAGGTGTGGTCGAGCTTTATCAGTTTATCAGATCCCACCGATCGTAACCAGCAGTTGAGGCCCATCAGGTCCTCAAGTTGCGCTCAGGCTAACCCAGCGCCGCACAGCCCAAGTCATAAGAGACGGCGCATCTACCCAGGCTCACTCTTAAATCAACCCACAAACAGGGTCACACTTGCCGCAAAGAGACTGAGTTCGAACGAAAAATTCTGATACACCGCCCTAAACCCTCGAGCTGCCGGCATTCGAATGCCGATGTTTCACGTGAAACAGTCGCGCAAATTGGTTACTTGGTCTGAATCGGTGCCTAACTCCAGTTGCTGGCCACTGCTCCTCGCTGTTAGTCGATACGCAGCGCCAACATCGGATCCACACGTGCAGCCCGCCGCGCAGGAACGTAGCACGCAATCACCGCCGCCACCCCCAATACCGCCGCAACACCCGCATAGGTCAGCGGATCGGCAGGGCCAACCTCAAATAGCAATTTCTGCAGAAGATGCGTAAGCACCAGCGCACCGATCAAACCCAGCGCCGCGCCAGCCAGCGCGAGGGCCATCCCCTGCCCCAACACCATACGCAGGATTTCTCCTGGCCGTGCGCCAATGGCCATACGCACGCCGATTTCATGCCTTCGCTGGCTCACAGCCAGGGCCATCACGCCTCCGATTCCGGTAGCCGCGATCACGAGCGCCAGCAACGCGAACAACCCGATGAGATTAGCGGTCAGGCGTGGCGCCGCCACGGACTCGGCGCGAACCTGCTCCAGCGACTGCACGCGTGCAACGGGTTGGTTCGGATCCACTTCGTACAGCAGCTCAATAATTTTGCGCGCGACGCTCATCGGTTCGACCGCCGTTTTGACCACTACGTCGCCATCCAGCAACGGTGTCTGTGCCAGTGAGAAATAAACCTCATCCGCAGGATCGCGGTCCAGTCCGTATTGCTTGACGTCGCCAACGACACCAACAATTTGGATCCAGGTATGTCCTTCATCTGTGGAAATGCGCTTGCCGACTGGGTCCTGGCCACCCCAAAGGTGTCTCACCGCAGTGTGATTCACGATGGCCACAGGCGTGGAGCCGGACCGGTCGCCATGAACGAACGCGCGGCCCCGCAAGATCGGGATGTGCAACGCCTCGAAGTACTCCGGGCTGATCACGCGCATATCCGCTAGCGGCAGCGTCTGACCGGGAAGCAACGGTTGACCTTCCATCAGGAAGCCCCCTGTCATCGGCTGCGAGCCATTCAAGGGGAACACCATGGTGACAGCGGCACTTTTCACGTCGGGCTGTGCCTGGATTTTTTCCATGAGCTGTTCAAAAAAAGCTTGCTGTTTGTCGCCGGTATTGTATTTGGTGAAATTCAATCCGATGCGCATAGTCAGAACATTTTCGGGTTGGAATCCAGGATCCACCTGTTGCAACTTCAAAAAGCTTCGCAGCATCAGCCCTGCGCCGATCAGCAGCAGGAAGGAAACCGCTACTTGCGCGACGATCAGCAGGTTGCGCATGCGCTGGTTGCCGCGCCCCAGCATGGAATGGCCCCCGCCTTCCTTCAGGCTGGCGGCCACCGAATGCCGCGCCGCCATGGCCGGCGCCGTGCCGGACAGCAGGCTAGTAATCACTGCCACAGCCAGCGTGAACAGCAATACCGTGCCGTCCATGTGAATTTCGCGCGCGCGCGAGGTAAATCGCGCCGCGAACGTGACCAGCAGATTCAATGCTCCCCAAGAGAGCAACAAGCCCAGGCCGCCGCCGATCAGCGCGAG
Source organism: Candidatus Acidiferrum sp. (assembly GCA_036496505.1). GTDB lineage: Bacteria > Acidobacteriota > Terriglobia > Acidiferrales > UBA7541 > Acidiferrum. The sequence continues at coordinate 5,853 of DASXLA010000090.1, forward strand.
CAGAAAACTTTCCGTCAGGAGTTGCCGGAACATGCGCACGCGTCCCGCGCCCATCGCGGCGCGCACCGCCAATTCCCGCTCGCGCCGGACCATCCGCGCGAGATTCAGGTTGGCGACATTCGCGCAGGCAATCAGCAATACAAAGCCGGCCACCGCCAGCAGAACCAGCATCGTGGGACGCGCATTCTGCGTGAGCTGCTCGCGTAAACCTACCGTCCTTATCGAATAATCGAGATTGGAGGTGTAGATGTTCGGATAGGCCCTTTGCAAATTGGAAGCGACGCCGGAAAGATCTGCCTGCGCCTGGCGCATGCTGAGTCCGGGCTTCAGCCGTCCAAACACGCTCATCATGCGTGAACTGCGATTCTCGATCATCGCTTTACTGGAGCGAAAAGGGCACGCTGTGGTGGGCATATATACGTCGTTCTCGTCCGGGTATTGCGGCATGGGCGGAAGCACGCCGACGACGGTATGAATTCTGTCGTTCATGGTAAAGGTTTTGCTCACCACTGTGGGATCGCCGCCAAAACTCCTGATCCAATATTCGTAGCTCAGCAGCAACACCGCGGGAGCGCCGGGCTGCTCGTCGGCGGCCCTGAAGTCGCGGCCGACGAGAGGCTTTACCCCGAGCACATCAAAAAAATTCCAGGAGACCACGCCTGACTCCA
>DASXLA010000091.1:0-3195 GCA_036496505.1 Candidatus Acidiferrum sp.
CTGCAGACCGCCGATCGCGTCATCGGCCTGATCTACGTCGACAATGGAGCCGTCATCCGCCCGTTCTCACAAGAAGACCTGGATCTGCTGACCGTGATGGCGAATGTGGCGGCGATACGCATCGAGCATGCGCGGCTTGCGGAAATAGAGCAGTCCGAAAAAATGATGGAGCTGGAACTGGCGCAGGCGAGTGAGATTCAGCGAACGCTGCTGCCCCCGGAAGCGCCTGTCTATAACGGCTACGATCTTTCCGGCTTTAACCTCCCGTGCCACACGGTAGGCGGCGATTATTATGATTTTGTGCCGTACGAGGATGGACGCCTGGCGCTGGCGGTGGGCGACGTTTCGGGCAAAGGACTACCGGCCGCATTGATGATGTCGAGCCTCCAGGCCCGCGTGCAAATGCTGCGGGAAACGCAACCCGATCCGGGAACGGCGGTGCGAACGTTGAATCGCAGCCTGACCGAGCGCTGCCCGCTCGGGAAGTTCATCACTTTTTTTTACGGCCTGCTGGATCCGGCCACGGGGGTGCTCGAGTACAGCAACGCGGGACACAATTACCCGCTGGTGCTGCGCACCTCGGGCGTGGTGGAGCAACTCAAGGGAAATGGATTGGTGATGGGGCTGTTTGCGGCGGTCGAGTACGAGGTGAGACAGACTGTGCTTGCGCCCGGCGAATTGCTGGTCTTATATAGTGACGGCGTAACCGAGGCTTCGACCGGCGACGGAAAGGAATTCGGGGAAGACGGGCTGGCGAAATTTTTGGCGGCGCGCACCGCGATACCATGCGAAGAAATCGTCAATCAGCTAGTGGATCACATGCGCAAGTGGCGAGGTAATACCAGTTTTGCGGACGATTTTACGATCATGCTGGTGCGGCGAATGGTGGTTTAAAAGCAAATGAACTCGCGACGCAGATTCCTGGGACAATTTGCCGGCAGTATCGGCGGCTTGGCGGCCCTGCCGGAGGCCGTGCGGGGCGCGAATCAGCGCATCCGTTTTGGAATTATCGGCTACGGCGCGCGCGGCGAGGACATCGTGCGGGATGCGTTGAACTGCCCGAACACCGAGTTTGCCGCCGTCTGCGATATCTACACCGAGCAGCGCGAGAAAGCCAAGCTGCTGGCGCCCGGTATCAAAACATTCATCGATCATCGCTTGATGCTCGAAGAAAAAGATCTGGACGCGGTGTTGATTGCCACTCCGCAGCACCTGCACTGCCAGCATTTCGTGGACGCGATAGAAGCCGGCAAGCACGTGTACCAGGAGAAGACCATGGCGTTCACGGTAGAGCACGCGAAACGCATGCGGGCGGCATATGAACCGCTGAAAGCGAAGCAGGTGGTCGAAATCGGGCACCAGGCCTGCTCATCGGGAAATGTAGTAGACGCGAAGAATTTTCTCGAGGGCGGTAAGCTCGGCAAAATTACAGCGGTGGATGCGACCATGTATCGCAACACCCCGCACGGAAAGCCGCAGTGGTCGCGAGCGGTGCGGCCGGGCATGAATGCGGAGAACATCGTATGGAACAAATTCCTGGGCGAGGCGCCCAAAGTCGCTTTCGACGCGAACCGGTATCTGAACTGGCGCTTCTTCTGGGATTATTCGGGCGGCAACGTCTACGAGAACATGTGCCACCAGCTGGCGTTCTGGTACAAGGTGCTGGATTTGAAAATTCCGCAAGCGGTGACGATGACCGGCGGCCTCTATCTCTGGAAAGACGGGCGCGAAGTACCGGACACGATGAATGTCTCGATGACGCAGCCGGAAGAGATGCTGTTCAGTTGGGTGTCGGGATTCGGCAACGCGAGTCTGGGAATTACGGAACAGGTGCTCGGGACCGATGGAACGATACTGCGTGGACCGCGGCTTCGCTATTTGCCGGAAAAGGTGAACTTGCCCAATGGCCCGGCGCTGACCGGCGAGACGCCGACCGCAGCCTCGGCGCACATGAAGAATTTCATGGATGCGATCCGCGAGGGTAAAGAGGTGAATTGTCCTTTCGACCTTGGATTTCGCGTCTCCGTTGCGTGCCGCATGGCGGTGGAAAGTTACCGGCAGGGACGGACAATGCGGTGGGATGCGGCGCGGGAAGAGATTGTGTAAACCGTGCTCGGGTGGCTGCGCGCGTACTGTCTTTCGTTTCCTCACGCGACGGAGAGCATTCAGTGGGGCGAGCACCTGGTCTTTAAGGTCGGCGGTAAGGTGTTCGCTATTACTGTTTTTGAACCATCGCAGAATATTCTGACGATCAAGTGCGCGCCGGAGAAATTCAACGATTGCGTGGAGCGCCCTGGAATCGTGCCGGCGGCTTACTTAGCGCGCGCGAAGTGGATCTCCATTGAGAGCGAGGATGCAGTGCCACGCCCAGAGCTGAAGAATATGATTCGGGAATCCTATGAGCTCGTTTGGGCGAAGCTGCCGAAGAAGGCACGCCAGGCGTTAGAGTAGCGCTTCGACCACCTGAGCGGTCGAACTCGTGCCGCCAAGATCGGGCGTGCGGATTTTTTCCCCAGCGAGCAGGTTTTCAATGGCCGCGTCGATTTTTCTGGCGGCTTGGCTGACGCCGAGGTGGTCGAGCATCATCGACGCCGATACGACGGCCGCAAGAGGATTGGCGATTCCCTTCCCCGCGATGTCCGGCGCCGACCCGTGAACCGGTTCGAACATAGATGGAAAGCGCCGCGTCGGGTCGATGTTGGCGCTCGCGGCGAGACCGATACTGCCGGTCACGATGGCGGAGATGTCGCTGAGAATGTCACCGAAGAGATTGGAAGCGACCACGACGTCGAAGGTTTGCGGACGGCGGACAAAATTCATGGCCGCAGCGTCGACCAGCAAGGACTCGGTTTCGATATCAGGGTACTCGGCCGCTACTCTTTGGAAAACGCGATCCCAGAGAACCATACTGAAACCTTGCGCGTTGGATTTCGTGATGGAGGCGACCTTCCGCTTCTTATTGCGCGCGCGGGCGAGGTCGAACGCGTAGCGGATGATGCGCTCGACGCCGTGGCGGGTGAAGATGGCGGTTTGGACGGCAACTTCCGCTTCGTGATCCTGATGGACAAAGCCGCCGACCTGTGCGTATTCGCCTTCGGTGTTTTCACGCACGACGACCATATCCACATCACCGGCGGCAAGCCCCTTGAGCGGCGAAGGCACGCCGCGATACAGCACGGCCGGCCGCACGTTAGC
>DASXLA010000092.1:0-1741 GCA_036496505.1 Candidatus Acidiferrum sp.
GGGCCGCTCACCATGACAATCACAGCGAAACAAACATATCGAATACTTATCGCAGACGATCACGCAGTAGTTCGCAGAGGGCTGCGCTCTCTTTTGGCTTCCCAACCGGGAATCGAGGTGTGCAGCGAAGCCGCTTCCGGAACAGAGGCCCTGGAGGGCGTCAAGAAAGAGAAGCCCGATCTGCTGCTGCTGGACCTTACCATGCCGGAAATGAACGGCCTGGAAGTGGCGCGGGCGGCACGGGAGGAATCGCCTAACACGGATATTCTGATTCTATCGATGCACTTTTCGGAGGAAGTGGCGCGAGAGGTTTTGCGCTCCGGCGCGATCGGCTACGTCCTCAAATCCGATGCCGATACGGAGTTGCTCGCCGCGGTGGACCACGCCCGGCTGCATCAACCCTTCTTCACCGGCCAGCTGGCCGTTTCAATGGCCGAAAGCTTCATGCAAGAGCCGCCGCCAGCGGAGCCGGAACAACCTCTGGTGGAGAACAAGGAGCTGGAAGGCACGACGCTGACCGGCCGCGAGGTCCAGGTGATTCAATTGCTGGCGAGTGGGAAAAGCAACAAGCAGGTGGCGGACGAGCTGGGCGTATCCACGCGCACCGTCGAAAGCCATCGCAATCACATCATGCGCAAAATGAACTTCACCAGCTTCAGCGATTTGATCCGCTTCGCGGTCCGCGCCAGCCTGATCGAGCCATAGAAGGCAGCCTCGGGGCGGCCCCGCCACGGCGGACTGTGCCTCTACGAAGCAACGAGGCGCGTCATCCCGAGCGGAGTTGTGCGCGCTTTTGCCGTTCCCGCGGTTTTTGCGGGCGCGCAACGCAGACGAGGCATCTCTCTTGGATTAATCGCGTTGCCGCCCGTTAAATCGAAGAGAGATTCCTCGACTGCGTGTCCCGGCGCTTCGCGCAAACCCAAAAGCGCGGGACACTCCGCTCGGAATGACGGCGCCGCGCCCGCTCGCGCGAGGCGGATGGACGACATCACGCTCCGACTGAACGAGGGTTAAACCGGGGGATGCTACTTCTTTACGGCTTTGCGGCGGCCGCGGCGGCGCACGGGACGGTCGGCGGGGGGCTCGCCGATCAGCTCCGCGCTCCAAATCGAGGTGACGAACTTCTTCATTCCGTGATCGTCGAAATCGACGCTGGTGCGCTCGTTATTTGATTCGGTGATGGTGCCCAGGCCGTACTGCGTGTGGCGAATAGTCTGCCCTTCAGACAAAACCTGCACGGTGCCTCCTTCGAATCACTTATGGGAACCACTTATGATCGCGAGCGGCGCATGCCCGGCGCCGCCTCAGTATATGTACTTATGTGACGCGCTGCTTAGAGCCCTACGACGCGCTCAGCTTGCAGCCCCTTGGGCCCCTGCTTCACTTCGAACTCAACGGCCTGTCCCTCGTTGAGGCTTTTGTACCCTTCCGACTGGATAGCCGAGACGTGCACGAAAACGTCCTCGCCGGACTGCCGTTGGATGAAACCATAACCTTTTGCCGCGTTGAACCACTTGACTGTTCCTTGTTCCGTAGACAATTCAAATTCTCCTAATTTATTCATTCGGCGGCTTTTAATCGCCAAATTTTCATTTGAGTCCAGGGGCGTTCCGGCGAACACAAAAAAAGGCTGTCGGAAGTTGCCCGGCAGCCTGAAGCGAGCGCGTCGATATCGACCCCAAGAGCAACAAATGCAAAGATATAGTAGCACGGGCCTGGGCGAAATACAAGGGGTTGGGAG
>DASXLA010000093.1:0-7226 GCA_036496505.1 Candidatus Acidiferrum sp.
ACTTTCTCCCCGGGTGTGTGCAATGGAAAACCCATTCCCGTAGACGCTCAACTGATTGTTCATTTTCCGCCACAGTAGAGGCGCCTATGTTGTCTCGAATTTCTGCGTCTGAATAGAACTGACTCCTGATCAACGCCGTAATCGGGCAAGTAAAATTTGGGCCCTGAGGACCTCGCCAACGAAGTGCCAGTCGTTTCGATTGGTAGACGGGATGGTCTTCCTTACCCGCGATAGCGTTAAAAGCCCGGTTAGCTTCTGGAAAATTGTTCGAGGCGAACACGGATGGGACCAACCAGGTGTCAAATCACCACCCAGGGGGTGGGGTGCCTCCGACCTGGCTCGAGTCTCGTAGCGGAGGCTAGTTCCGCCCCTGTCCTGCGCAGCCTTCTCACCTGCTATCCCGATTGGCCGACGCGGGCAATCGAGTGAGGGACGCAGCACGTTAGCCTGGCGGCTAGGGTTTAGGCTACCGCGCGGACCGACACGCTCATATTGTTTCTCTCTCGTTTTTTTGAAGGCCGTTGCTGGTGATTCCTTACTGGCGACGCAGAAGTGCCGCCCCCCGGTACGACTATTGCGTTACGGTGTGGGCCTCGCCCAGGCTATCCATATGTGCGGCTTGTTCCTGGGCTTCTGGGCTAGTGTTCTTGAGGAATTCTGCGTACAGCTTGATGGTGTCCAAATTGGAGTGGCCCATACGCTTGGCCACGGCATAGATTTCATCAAAAGTTTTCGCCATCCTGAGCTGATGAGTGGCATAGGAATCGCGAAACCTGTGCAACTTGATTTTGTCTACCCCGGCACGAACGCCCAGGTCTTTGAACAGGCGCAAGAAGTGTTGGTTGCAGCCGCCCTCACTGGCCGGGAACACCAGTCGCTGAGAGCCGTAACCCGGTTGCTCATGCAAGTCGCGCATTAGGGCTGCGGATATCGGTATGCTACGGGTACCCGCTGCCGTCTTAGGCTTCCAGTCCGGCTTCTTATGAATCCTGACGAGGTTATGCTCGCGGTCCAGGTCGGAAAACTCTACGTGGGCCACTTCTTGGTCACGGCAGCCCGTAGACAAAAAGAATTGGAGGATTAACCGTTCGCGTGGCGTGGCCGCTTGCTTGAGTTTACGCAGGTCCTCGTCGGTGTATGGCTCTGGGTCTGTGTCCACCTTCTGGGGATAATCGTCGGGATATTCCAAGAGGCCGCGAACCGACAACAGCGGGTTATGCTTGAGCCAAGTGACGACGGAAATCAGCTTGTTGTAGACCGTCCGGTCGGACTTGGTGAGCAGAAAATGTTCGCGGAAATCAATCAGGTCCTCGCTGGTGATTTCGTCCACGTAATGCCGCTTGCAGAATTTGGCAAACTCCCCGAGCTCGTACCGCTTGCTCTTAATCGTCGGCTCATATTTCTTTTTGCGTGTGAGTTTATCCAGGTAGGCGTCAATGGCTTCCTGTATGGAGGGACGGCCAGGGGTCTTGGCCCTGACAGGCTCCACGACTTGAACGCCATTGGCTTTGGCCTCCAGGGTCGCTTGGCGAACCGCTAGGAACGTCAACACCTCCGCTGGGTCCTTACCCACAGGCTCCAGGGTGTTTTTGCCTTCGTCCACGAATCGCAGGTAATACGAGGCTTCTGGCCGGGTAACTTCCACCCCGTTCATGAGGCCAATAAAGGGTTTCAGTTTCTTGCCATTCCACACAGCCCGAATATATGGCCGTTTACCGCCTTCCTTGATTCTCATCAACACCGAGACTGTCATAGAGTTCACTCCTATTAATCTACGGAGTGAAAACAGGAACGGCTATTTCGGCTGGCGGTTACGACGTAACCTAAAACGTAACCGCGCAAATAAGTCCATTGTTCTAAGGAAATGGCGGAGAGGGTGGGATTCGAACCCACGGTAGGATTTCTCCTACACACGCTTTCCAAGCGTGCTCCTTAAACCGCTCGGACACCTCTCCGCATGTGCTGTGCGATTAGCTTAAACAATTTAGCAGAAAGTGCATGGGGGCGCACATCCAAGCGGAGTTGTACGTCCGGTGGTGCGCACATCCAACGGAGCTGTACGTCCAAGTTAGGTGCGCGTCCAAGCGGAATTGTACATCCAGCGGTGCGCACGTCCAACGGAGCTGTACGTCCAAATTAGGTGCGCACATCCAAGCGGAGCAGTACATCCAAGGGATGCGCACATCCACGCGGACTTCTGGGAAGTATGGGCGTCTGCTAAACTTCTTGCGGCTACTCCGGGGTCGTCTAATCGGTAGGACTCCAGACTTTGAATCTGGCTATCGTGGTTCGAGTCCACGCCCCGGAGCCAAACCTCAAAGCAATTCTGATAGGCAGTGCTGAATGAGCGCCGCAGACACTGAATCCCCGGTCGATCGCGCCTTCATTGCGGTCTGGCAACAAGCGCTGGTGGAGCAGAAAAAAATTGTAGCGGTCGGCGAATCCACCTTCAGCGTGCGGCGCACCCCAAAAAACCGCCTGGCGCAGGTGGATTTTGTGCTGGACGGCCTGGAGTTCCGCGGGCTGGAGCAAAATCCGCAGACGAAATCGCGATGGGCGAAGCTGGCGCGGGATGGCTCCAAGGTGATGCAGTTTTTGCGGGCGGGGCGCTACGTGGGAGTTGTGGTGGACGGGGTGTTGAAGCATTACGGATCCGAGCGCAGAACATCGGCGCACGAGACGCGGGAAAACTAACTCCAAGCTGCTCCACATTTTTGAAGGCCACGAACCGACGCGCGGCGCCATCGGCGTGGCGCCCTCAGATGCTGATGTTTTGGGAGTTGCCGATTACGGAACCGGCATCCGTCGAGAACCGTGCCGATCCGATGATTCCGAGATTCCGCCGCGATTATTCCTGGGTCATGTAATCGTCGGAGTGGTTCCAATCGATGGTCGGGTCCAGGGCGGGATCGGTTCCCGTTTCCTTCGGCGTGGACTTGTCCATTTTTCGCTGGACGCGCTTTTCTTCCTTCATCTTGCGCTTTTCCATGCGCTTCATTTCCTTTTGGCGTTTTTGAAAAGTCGTTGTCATGCTATCTCCTGATTACAGAGTGCACCCTCGGGATCGCCGGGGCGGTCGAGCAACTCATGCAACGGGCGGCTACCAGCGCGGTTCGCGCGGCTGCCTGACGGCCTCACGATAGTCTTCGTTCGAGAAGCGGTCGCGTCCGCCGCCTTTGCCACGGCCGCCACCACCACCACCCGGTCCGCGCCCGCTGTTCGGCCCACGGCCCGCGCTGGGGCCGCTGTTAAAGCTTCGCTGGCCGCTACGAGGCGGTCCGCCCTCACCTTTGGGCCGCGCCTCGTTCACCTTCAAATTGCGCCCGCCCAATTCCTTGCCATCGAGTCCCGCCATGGCCTTGGCCGCTTCTTCGTCGTTGGGCATCTCGACGAAAGCAAAACCACGAGCCCTGCCGGTCTCGCGGTCCATGGCCATATGAACGCGAGTAATCTGACCGAACGGTTCAAACATTGCTCGAAGGTCGCTTTCGGTGGTTTGAAAGCTCATATTGCCCACAAATAGACTCTTCATCTTGATTCTCCCGGTACCCTTCGAAGCGCCGCGATAAGCTGATTCGGCACAGCCGTTTCCGGCATTACAAAAACTGGCTGAAAATTGGCTGAACCATTGGAGGAATGACGGACAGCTTGCGTTCCAGGAAGTTCAGGCAATCCAACTTCGGGAGCCTACGCAGAGACCATATCATAATGGCCCAGAAAAGCCGAATAGACATTTGGCACGGCAGGTGGAGGCGGACCGTCGTTTGACGCGGCGGTTCCCTCAGCTTCGCGGGAGTTCGCCGATGGCGCGCCAGGCTTGATCGATGGCCACATTGCTGTAGGCGCTTGCGCCCGCGTCGGAATTTGCGATGGCGATGCGCCCGACACGCTTGCGGCCTATCACCCAGGGCTTTTCCTCTTCCTTCCAGTCGGGATCAAACAAGCGATTGGGCGTGAAGGCGTAACCGTGCGCCCAGCGATTCACGGTGATCCCGTCAATATCGCGTGCGGCGTCGAAGCCGGTGGAACCCAGCATGCGATTCAACTGCTCGCGGATATTCCTTTCGAAGGTGGCGAACGGCGTTTCCATTAATTCCCGGCGTCCGGCGCGATTTTGCTCCCGTTGAGGCAATCCGGGATGGCACGGCGTGCGCAGCATGAAAAGAACGGCGGGTTCTTTGGGAGTCGATGGAAATTTGTAGGCGCCGAGGCTCACGGGAAAATCGAGCGCGGTATATGTGTGATAGCCGGCGGGCGCCACGATGTGATGGACGTTCAATCTGGCAAATGGTTCCCAGTTGCGCAGCGCGACATGGGTGTAAACCAGCGGCGATTTCACCAGATACGAGAGCGCCTTGCGCTGTTCCGCGGGAACGTCGGGACAAATATACGGAATCATGACGTTGTAACAGGCGAGCACACAATTTTTCCCGGTCACCGTCTGCAGCTTGCCACCACGCATGTACGCGATTTGCACCTGCTTCGGCGCATCCACTCCGCCGTCGTTTTGCACGTGCACCGCGGTGCTGTTCAGGCGGATGCGCACCGGCGCGCCGGCAACATCCAGCCGGCTGTAAACCGCCCGCGCGGTGACTACATCTTCCATGGAGGTGCCGGGCATCGCCGCGGGAATCAGCGAGCGCACCAGCAGCCTGGCGATCGATGCGTTTCCGTCGGGAAAATGGTAAATGTACGGCTCTTCTTTTCCCGCGGGCGGAAACCCCAGGCCGTCAAATCCCGCGTAAGTGAACGAATTGTAGTCGTCGCCAGCTTCGTAGCAGTCCATGGCCGCAACCGCTTCAATGCCGATGCAAAACAGGTCATGCGTGAAAGTCTGAAAAAACGGCAAAGCTTTCGGGGTGATCTTGCAATATTTGGTCAGATACTCCGCGTAGCTGATTTTCGAAAGCAGCGCGGATTTTTCCTCGAGAGACATGCCCGGCAGATAATCTTTTTTCTCGGTGTACACGCGCGCGATATCGCGGCGGACTGCCTCGGAAAGCGGGGCCCTGGCCAGAAAGTCCGGCCACGAGGTGGTATTCATGCCGGTCAGCAAGCGGTCTTCGCCAAATGTTTCCTTGTTAAAAAAGACCGCGGTACCCATGGTGGAATAAAGTTTTTGGTCGTAGGCCTGGTTGAAGCGCTCCACCCGTACGCCGATATCCTCGATCAGCGCTTTGGCCACTGCGCTGTATTTGCCGGGACTCTCGATCGATTGGGTTCCGCCGTAGCTCAACACCATGCGGCCGCCAGCTTGAAATTCGTTGCGCTTGGCGTGACCGCCAAAATCGTCGTGATTATCGAGAATCAGGATGCGGACATTATCGCCGTCCTGCCGGCGATAAAAATAAGCCGCCGCAAGCCCGCTGATGCCGCCGCCCACCACGACCAGATCGTAGTCTTCTCCCGTGGCGGCGGTGCGCCCGATGTCGTCCCATTTTTCTCCGTCGCGCATCAGGTGCGCGAAGGTGAAGGAGCCATCGTGATTTCCGCGCATGCCCATTTTTGCCGGCGGGTAATAGTCAGAGGCTTTTTCCGGGAAGAATTCATCCAGCGCGCCAGCGGCCAGCAACGTCTCGGCGCTGAATGCCGAGGCTGCTGCCCCGGCTGCGACGGCGCCGCCAACACCCGTGGCGACCCCGTTCAAAAAATCGCGCCGGGTTATTTTGCGGCTCATGTCCAGTTGCGAATCGCACGCCTCATCGCTCATTGACTCACCTTTTCAGCCTTAAATTCTAACCGTCTCGTAATAACCGCCCATACTTTCGCCCTCACGCCAAAGACTTCAGGCCAATGCGGCTCCTTTTGCGGAACAACACGTGTGCGATACTTCGTGAATTGAAAAACAACGGCACTTTCACGCCAGCCCCACGCCAGGCATGAGCACGCCGCGCGACAAAACGCAGCCGTGGCCATACCTTGCGCTGGCCACCGGTGTTCTGTGCATCGCGTGGTCCGCCATTTTTGTGCGCTGGACAGACATGCCCGGGCCCGCGTCGGCATTCTATCGCATGCTCATCCCGGCGATAGTGCTGGTTCCCACGTGGTTCATCGGGCCGCGCGCGCCGCGATTAAATCGCAAAACGCTGATGGTGATTGCCATCGGCGGACTCTTTTTTGCCCTCGACCTGGCATTTTTTAACACTTCCATCCTGCAAACCTCGGCTGCAAACGCCACGTTGCTCGGCAACAATACGCCGGTCTTCGTCGGATTGTTGAGCTGGCTGATTTTTCGCCAGCGGCCCAGCGCGGCATTCTGGCTGGGCTTGTTTCTGGCGATGGCTGGATCAGTGGTCATCGTATGGGGAGACCTGGCGCGGCATTTCAAGCTGGGCTGGGGCGATGCCATGGCATTAGCCGCTTCCGCATGTTTCGCGGTGTACATGATCGCCACCGAGCGCGTGCGCATCACCACCAGCACGCTTTCCTTTCTGCGGCTGGCCATGATCTCCAGCGCGTTATTTCTCTTCGCCATTAATCTGGCGCTGGGCATCTCACTGAAGGTGCCCCCGGGCCATTCGTGGGCGGCACTTTTTGGCCTCGGGATGATCTCGCAACTTGGCGGCTACCTGGCGCTAACTTACGCGCTGGGCCACCTGCCCGCCACGGCGGCTTCGATCAGCCTTTTATCCCAGGGCCCGCTGACCGCGGTGCTGGCGGCGCTTTTGCTCGGCGAACCGCTGGCAGGCTCGCAGATACTCGGCGGCGCGCTGGTTCTCGCCGGCGTGGGCCTCGCCAATCGTCGCATGCGGCCAACCGGCGAAGTACCGGCCAATCTGCTGGAAGTCTCCGGCCACGAGTAATTTCTCGAAACAATTCGACGCCTGGATCGTTTATACTATGGCGTCACGCGACATAGTGGCAAGGTGAGTGCCCAGCGCAAACGCCCGGAGGATCGCTGATGCGCAGAAATCCGGTCATGGTGATCGTTGCGGTAATCCTGCTATTAGCCGCTCTTGTGGCCGCGAAGGCCTCCAGACAACGCGCCTCATCTACCTCGTCTGCCACACCGCAGTTCGCCGCTGACGGCAAACTGCAGCGGCCTTCCGACTATCGCCGGTGGATCTATGTATCTTCCGGTTTCGGCATGAGCTACAACCCCAACGCGGGCGGAAATGGCGCGCCGGCATTCACCAACGTGTTCGTAGGCCCGGCCGCGTACGACTATTTTGAGGCCAACGGAAAGTGGCAGGACAAGACCATGTTTGTGCTGGAAGTTTATGGCT
>DASXLA010000094.1:0-29265 GCA_036496505.1 Candidatus Acidiferrum sp.
TTTTGACCGCGTTATTGGAGCGCGCCGGAGGCGCTGTCACCCGGGATGAACTGAAAAAACAGTTATGGGCCGGCGATACTTTCGGCGATCTCGATCACGGCCTGAACGCCGCCATCAATAAGATTCGCGAGGCGCTGAATGATTCCGCCGACCAACCGCGCTTTATCGAAACGCTGCCGAATGGCTACCGGTTTATCGGCGAACTCCAACCCGGCGTTCCGCTGACGACCGCGGCAACGAACGCAGCAGAGCCACTTACTTCCGTCCCGCCGCCTGATCTCCTCAGAACACACGCACGGACCTTGCGCTATGCAGTGATCGGCATCGTGACGGCCGCTGTAATTGTCGTCAGCCTGTTTGCGGTGCGCTACCAGCGGGCGGTTTTCAGCCAGCCGAAGTTCAGCGTCAAGTCCATTGCCGTTTTGCCGCTACGCAATCTTTCCGGAGATGCCTCGCAGGAGTATTTGAGCGATAGCCTCACCGACGAACTCATTACCCAATTGGCCAAGAGAAGCACGCTGCGGGTTGTTTCCGCCGCTTCGGTCATGCGTTTCAAGAACACCAATGCCTCCATTCCCGAAATTGGCCGCGACCTCAAGGTGGACGCTTTCGTGGAAGGCAGCGTGTTGCGTTCCGGCGAAAATGTTCGCATCACCGCACAACTCATCGATGCCGCGTCCGATCGGCATATCTGGGCTGAGGATTACCACGGCGAGGTGCGGGACATTATGGTCCTGCAAAACAATATTGCTGCCGCGATCGTGAACAAAGTGCAAGCCGGTATCGCCCCGTCCGAAGTCATGAAGTTGCCCCCGCCTCACCGCATCGATCCGCGTGCCTACGATGCCTATACCAGGGGGCGCGCCTACTGGTCCCGCGGCAAACTGCTGGTTCACGGGCCGGATGATCTGGAGAAGAGTGCTGAGCAATTTCGTCTGGCCATTAAATATGATCCGAATTACGCGCCTGCGTATGCCGGACTCGCAAACTATTACGGCATCGCTGCTGGGACCGGGCAAATCACGCCAAAAGACGGATGGAAGTTGTGCGAAGATGCCGCGCAAAAAGCTCTCGCGCTGGATCCCTCGTCTGCGGAGGCCCATCTGGCGTTGGCCACGAAGCTGGTGTTTTACGATTGGGACTGGGCCGGAGGTGAGCGGGAACTTCAAGTCAGCGTCGCCTCCGACCCGCGTTATCCGGAAGTTCATAACGCGCTATCGCATTTTTACGCCTACATGGAACGCTTCGATGAAAGCATCGCGGAAGCGCGTCGCGCTGGAGAATTGGATCCCATCGGTCAAAGCGCGGCTCTGCAACGAGCGTTTGGATTCAGCAGACGCTATGACCTTTTTCTCGAGGAAGTCCAAAGGACTTTTTCGCAAGATCTGGTCAGGGTTCATGAATCCCGGGCGTTAGTTCATGCGGCCAGAAAACAATACGCGCAAGAGGTCAAGGAAAGCGATCAGGCGTTGCGCATCCAGGGTCGCTCCGCGGAGGCGGACCGCTACGCCCGCGGCTATGCTCGCGGTGGATACCGCGGCTGGCTGGAAGCGAAACTCGCGGAAATGAAAAAAGACGCCGGAGAGGGCTATATCGATAACTTCGAGTTTGCCCAAATTTATACCGCTTTGGACAACTCCGACATGGCCATGCACTATCTGGAAGCTGCCTATCGCGACCACTTGTACACTCTCGCTCGATTGCAGCTCGTCCCCGCCTTTGATCCATTGCACTCCGACCCGCGCTATCAGGACTTGATCCGTCGCATCGGCCTCCCCCAGCAATCCCCCATGACTCAGTAACAAACCTATGAAGCGATCGAATCACGCAAACCACCCGCGCGCGCTTCGAAAGCCCTCGGTTTGCATCGCCTTTCTAACTTTGCTGCTGGCCGGCCACGCCGCCGCGCAAATCGAAAATGGACAAATCACCGGCGTAGTCGCCGACCCTTCTGGCGCGGTCGTGGCGAACGCCACCGTGGAAATTAACAATCCCTCTACGGGTTACCACGCCGTTGTTGCAAGTGACAGTGCAGGCTTCTATCGCACCACCGAGCTAATACCCGGTGCTTATACCATCCGCATCGCTGCATCTGGCTTCAAGACCGAAACTGCCAGGAATTTGGTTTTGCACGCCGGAACAGTCATGCGCGTCGATTTCAGACTGGTCGTCGGCCCGCGCTCGGAAACCGTCGAAGTCCACGATGCCGCTCGCCTCGTCAACACCGAAAATTTTCACCTGTCCTACACCGTCGACTCCTCGCAGATCGCCAGCCTCCCCCTGAACGGTCGCAACGTATATGACCTGGTCCAATATCAACCCGGCGCCACCTATGTGCGCGGCATCATGAGAGAAAATGGCGCCAACACCGTCGTCAATGGCGTGCGCGAAAACTTCAACGGCTTCCTGATGAATGGTGTCGCCAACACCACTTTGAATGGCGGACCGGTGAATACTCCCATTCTGGATACCGTCGAGGAGTTTCAGGTGTCCACCTTGAATAATTCCGCGCAATTCGGATCGAGTGCCGGGGCCGTCACCAATATCATCACCAGGTCTGGCAAGAACTACGTGCACGCCAGCGCTTTCGAATTTCTCCGCAATGAAGCCTTCGACGCCAACCCATTTTTCGCCAATAAATTTGCCGACCCCGCGGACCGCAAAAAACTGCCCTTGCGCTTGAACCAATTTGGCGCCACCTTGGGCGCTCCCATCAAGCACGACAAGCTCTTTTTCTTTGCCGCCTATCAGCGCGAGAATTTCGTCACCTCTTCCCCCGGCCCGGTCGTCACCGAGTCGGCGGAATTTCGCGCCGCAACCATCGCGGCCTTTCCCAATTCCGTCGCCGCGCTCCTCTATTCCACCTTTCCACCAACCACCAAAGGCGAGCGCCTCGTATCACTCCAACAATCGGTGGATTTTCAATATCTTCACTTTTTCAGTTTCGCCGACTATCTGTGCCCGGCCAATACCGACGGCGCGACCGCCACTCCAGGTGCCATGTCCAGAAAGTTCGCCAGGCTCTTCGGTGTGCAGCAGGCGGATATCGATCAGATGAATGCCACCTGCCCCGGAGGCTCGCCTTTCTCCGCTCCCAGCGCCGGTACCTTCAACCGTGACGATAACTTTCTTGACTTGCTCATCACTCCGGGAAACGCTCAATCGTCAGAGAATCTTTTCGACGGTAACGAGGCCTCCCTGCGCGTGGACTACAATTTTGGTCCCAATGACCGCTTTTTTACCCAGCTTAATTGGGCCGCGTCCGGCGACCGCTACGTCAATCAAACCGTGCGGGGATTTGCCGCGCCCACAAGGTTGACCACTCCTCATTTTCAAGTGAGTTTCCTCCATACCTTCAGTCCCGATTCTGTGAATGAGTTTCGTGCAGGTTACGCTGGAACTGAATCCGCTGAAAAAGTTGCCCTGCCCGGCGTGCCCTCGATCCAGACTCCTTATCTGGGTTTCGGCGCCGATGAAGGCGTTCCCCAGAATATCCAGCAGAATATTCTCAGCTTCAACGATGAATTCTCGACCGTGCATGGTAAACACAACTTCAAGTTCGGCGGCGATCTGCGGCGTAACTCCGAGAACAACGACTTGAATGCCGGCCGCCCGGGTTACTTATTTTACGACTCACTGTTCCTGGCCATCGACGCTCCCTACAGCGAAGACGTAGGAGTCGACCCTGGCTTTTCCAGCAACACTCCCGCTCACCTCGAAACCAACGTGCGCCACTGGCACACCTGGAACATCGGAGCCTTCATCGAGGACGATTGGAAGATTTCGCGGCGCTTTACCCTCAATCTTGGCCTTCGCTACGATGTGTACACCAGCCCCGGTGAGCTCAATAACCTGGCCACCACTTTTAAACTGGGGCCCGGCACACATTTCATCGATGACATTTCCACCGGTGCGGGACAAATTAAAAACGCCAGTACACCTTGTCCCGGTGATCCACGCGCCACGCTCGCCGGCGAGTGCGGGCCCGGAGGCTTTACCACGGCCCCAAATCTCGGTCGCGGCGACCACAATAACTTTGGCCCGCGAGTGGGCTTTGCGTGGGACGTATTTGGCGATGCCAAAACTTCTTTGCGGAGCGGATATGCCGTCTCCTATGAAAGCGCCCTGCAGCAGCGCCTTTCCCTTACGCGCTGGAATCTTCCGTACTACTCATTGAACAGAATTTCCAATTTTCTGGACGGCAATCCCAATGCCAACGTTGTCTACGGGCCGGTCGACGGCGGTCAAGCCACTTTCCTCGGCGCCGCTCCGCCCGCGCAGCACTCTGGAATGGGTGTGCAGGGCACGGGAAATATTTCCGGCTGGGACCCTGCGAATCCGCAGACCTCAAACTTTACCTCCATTATTTTTCCCGATGCCCAGCGCGATCCTTATGTCGAGAACTGGTTCTTCGGCATTCAGCGCGAGATTTTCCCCAAAGTGATCGTGGAAATAAATTATGTCGGCACCGCGGGTCGCAAACTTTTTCGCGCGGAAAACGTAAATCGCATTCCTGGCGGACGCCTGCCCGAGGGCGTCTGTGTAACCGACACTTTTGGCCGCAAGCTTTGCAGTCAGATTGACAGCAGCACTGCGGCCAATGGCCAGATACTCAACCCCAACGGACGGGCCTTGAATCCCAACTACGGGCGGCTGCGCGTCTGGGAAAACTCCGCCACCTCCTCCTACAACGGCCTGCAACTTTCCGTAAACAAACGGATGAGTCACGGCCTGGAATTCAGTGGAAACTATACTTACAGCCACTCCATCGATGACGGGTCCACCTGGCAAATCGGTCCGACCAGCGTAAACGGGGCGGCCGCCGGCGATGCCGATACCACCGACCAGACCAAGCCGAATCTCGATCGAGGAAACTCCGTCTTCGATATCCGGCACCGTCTTACCTTCAACTACATTTGGGAAATTCCATTTTTTGCGCGGCGCAAGGATCTTGTCGGCGTGCTGCTGCGTGGTTGGCAACTGAATGGCATCTGGTCTTTCCAGACTGGTGCGCACTGGTCGCCTTTTGATCCGGATCCTGCACTTTTGCAACCTCTCGACGGATTTCCCGGCGCTTGCCAGGCAGCCACCTTTGATCCCTCCCATTGCGTAAATATCGGCGGCGACTATAACCTCGACGGCGAATCCAACGACCGGCCCAATGCCGTCGCCAACCACTACCACCCCACCCACTCCCAGTGGTCGGATGGCTTCAACCTGCCCGCCAATTTTTTCTCTGCTCCCTGTCTGGGCTGTGTCAGCAATCTGGGCAGAAATACTTTCGTGGGCCCGGGTTACTGGAACGCGGACACTTCCATTTTCAGGACTTTCAGCATCACCGAAAGACTTCGTTTGCAGTTCCGCGCCGAAGCTTTCAACGTGCTCAACCACACCAATTTTCTGATCGGTGACAACACCAGCCTCCACAATCCACTCTTCGGAAGCGCCGGCGGCACCGCCCCTCCCCGCAACTTACAGTTCGGCCTGAAATTAATCTTCTAGACAAATCGCCAGGATATCGGCCGACGCAGACGTAGCGTGGCCGGCGCGTGTGCCATACTTCCCGGATGCGCGAAGTACATGTATCCATCGACGAAACGCTCAAGAAAAAATGCCCGCGCGCGGCGCTGGGCTGCGTCACCGCGGAAGTGCATGCGACCGAGACGCCGGCAGCTCTTTCCGGCGAACTGAAATCGCGCGAAGAAGAAATCCTCCGGCTGCCCGAACCGCGCGCCGTCCTGGAATCTTCTCAAGTTCTGGCGACGCGCTCCGGCTACAAAGCGCTGGGCAAAGATCCCGCGAGATATCGCGGGTCGGCCGAGGCCTTGCTGCGGCGGGTGATTGCCGGCAAGGGATTGCCGAGCATCAATGCCGTCGTGGACGTCATCAACCTGGTTTCAGTGGAAAGCCGCATGCCCGTGGGCCTCTACGATTTGGCGGCGGTCAGCGGCGACATCGTTTTCCGTGCCGGGTGCGCCGGCGAAACCTACAAGGGGATCGGCAAATACGATCTCAACCTGGAAGACTTGCCGCTCTTCGCGGACGGTATCGGTCCGCATGGAAGCGCCACCAGCGATTCGGAACGCACCATGGTCACGGCCTCGACCAAGCAAATCATCGCGCTCATCGTGGCCTTCGGCGGACCTGCCGATTTGCCGCGTTGGAACCAGCGCATGACAGAGTTGCTGACGCTGTACGCCTCCGGACAGGACTGCCAGTCCCAAATCGTTTCCTGAAACACTACGCGCCGCTTTTTTGCAATGTAGATAGAAAGTGTTGAAAACAAAGGACGCGAGTGTGCAAAAGAGCGCAAAGAGCGAGCAAGAGGCGGAAGAAGTGTCTGGAAGACATTCAAAACAAAGCAAGCGAGGGTGCGAAAGGGTGCTCGAAGCTGGAGCTTGAGCTTTGATGGCGGGGGATTGAGGTTGGAGGAACACTGCGCGCTCTTTTTTGCAAATGTAGACAGAAAGTGTTGAAAACAAAGGACGCGAGTGCACAAAACAAGGCAAAGAGCGAGCAAGAGGCGGAAAAAGAGCCTGGATGATATTCAAAACAAAGCAAGCAAGGCCGCAAAAGGGTGCTCGAAGCCGGAGGTCGAGCTTTGAGGATGGAGGTTTGAGGTTGGAAGAACACTGCGCCAGTGACGGTACTTTCACCGGTAGTTCCACAGAAAGAAGGCCGGAACGCGTGGTTGACGGACGCATTGATGCTGGCAAAGCTCCTGAGATGGTGATGCTCGCTCAGGGTAGTTTACTCTTTATGGATATTGACTACAGCTGGACAACGGTACAAAAACGGTGCAGGAAGTCAGGACTGGCCTTTCCGGGCGTCGCTGACGCCGTTGGCGAAAGCGAGTTAAACCGGCGCTGGCGTGGGAGCCCAGCGGGCGGTTCGAAAAGGGCTATTTGGAGATTTCTTCGGCTACGGTTTGTTGATGCTCGGAGCGGGATTTGAAGAGGCCGCGCGCGGCGAGCAGCTCGGCGTTCATCACTGCGGCGCCGGCGGCGCCGCGCACCAGGTTGTGCGACAGCAAGGTGAGCTTCACATCCAGCAGCGGGCAGGCGCGCACGCGGCCGACGACCGCGGCCATGCCGCCTCCGGCTTCCACGTCTCGGCGAGGCTGCGGGCGATTTTCTTCCTCGAGCACGATGATGGGGTGGCGCAAGGCCGAGGGCAGCGCCGCCAACTGCGCGTCGATTTCAAAGGTGCGCAGCGCTTCCTGCACTTCATATAAGGATGCGATTTTTTTCAAGCCGATGCTGACGCATTCAAGGTGGCCATCCAGTACCGCGACGCGATTGCAGTGCGCGGCGAGCCCGATGCCTGCATCCACGAAGCGCGCGCCGTCCCATTTGCCGAGCAGCTTTTGCGGCTCGGTTTCCAATTTTTCTTCTTCGCCGCTGATGAAGGGGATGACGTTGCTTTGAATATCGAGGGTGGCGATACCGGGATAGCCCGCGCCGGAAACGGCCTGGAGGGTGACGACAAAAACTTTTTCCAGCCCGAAGGCGTCGGCGAGCGGCTTGAGCACCAGCACGAGGCCGGCGGTGGAACAATTGGGATTGGTGACCATGAAGCCGCGATCGTAGCCGCGCTTTTTCTGCTGCACCGGGATGGCCTCGAGATGCGCGGCGTTCACTTCCGGGATGATCAGCGGGACGTCCGGGTCCATGCGGTGATTTTTGGAATTACTGATCACGGGATAGCCGGCGGCGGCGAAATCCTCTTCCGCGGTTCCGGCCACGGAGGAGTCCAGCGCGGAGAAAACGAAATCGCAATCGAGGGTGGGTTCGAGACCCTTAACCACCAGGTCGCGGGCGTTTTCGCAGACCGGGCCATCGAGGTGCCAGCGCACGGCTTCGGAGTAGCGCTTGCCGGAAGAGCGTTCCGAGGCGGCCACCGCGGTGAGCTCGAACCAGGGATGCGTGGAGAGGAGTTTGACGATGCGCTGGCCGACCAGTCCGGTAGCGCCCAGAATGCCGGCGCGCCATTTCCTGTCACGGCCTGCCGGCAGGGAATGGGGCCCGGCGTGTTCGTCCTGCGCCGGCTTGCTCTTTGCGTCCTGCTTCGCGCTTTCGAGGCTCATCTCTCAGCTCCTATATTCTCATTCGCCGGAGCATTCTGGAGGCGGGATTCAAGAAAAAACCCACCGCCAGGCGCTTCCGGCGGTGGGTTGGAAACTTTGGCTATCGATCTAGCGGTTTCTCCACTCGCCGGAAGCGCAGGTAAGCGGCGTCGTAGTCGACGTCGAGGTGGTAACGCGCTTGGCGGCGATGGACTTCATAGCGGGGAAAGAATAACACGCAGCAGCGGGCTGCTTAAAGTGGTAAGTGCGAGGAGGGTCGCCTAACGTTCATGAGTCGCGTGGCGAAATGAGTATTGTTCATGAGTCAAAGAAACCAGCGCGAGTGCAGCGGGCTGCTTGCGTAGAACGTAACGCGGTGCCGGCGGAGAATAGAAATTGGGGTTGTGTGCTACCATCCAAAAGTTATGCCGCACCTGAGGGAACCGCTCTAGATGTCCGTGAGTAAGCCTGGACAAATGAATGCCTTGCGCAAGATGAAAGCCGGGGCCGGACTGTCGTTCGAGCCCGCGCCGGTGCCTTCCGTGGGACCGATGGACGTGCTGGTGCGCGTCACGGCGGCGTCGATTTGCGGGACGGACCTGCATATCTATGGATGGGACCGCTGGTCGCAAGGACGCATCAAGCCTCCGGTGACACTGGGGCACGAATTCTGTGGCGTAGTCGAGCGTGTCGGCGAAGAAGTGACGGCGGTGAAGGCCGGGGACGCGGTCAGCGCCGAGATGCACCTGAATTGCGGGCACTGCCACCAGTGCCGGCTGGGTGAAGCGCATATCTGCCAGAACCTGCGCATCATTGGAATCGATCGCGACGGGGCTTTCGCGGAATTCGTTAAAATTCCCGCGTCGAATATCTGGAAGCTTGATCCGGCGATACCGGAACACTACGGCGCGATTCTGGATCCGCTGGGAAATGCGGTGCACACGGTGCTGGCCGGCGACATTGCGGGACAAACCGCACTGGTGACGGGCTGCGGCCCCATCGGCCTGATGGCCATTGCGGTGGCCAAAGCCTGCGGGAGCTCGACGGTGTTTGCCACGGAGACGAACGCACAGCGACGCGAGATGGCGAAAAAAATGGGCGCGGACGTGGTGATCGATCCGGCGTCCGAGGACGCGGTGAAGCGCATCCTGGGGGAAACCTCGCGCACCGGAGTGGATGTTCTGCTGGAAATGTCCGGGAATCCCACAGCCATTCAGCAGGGGTTCGCGGCACTGCGCGGTGGCGGGCGAGCTTCGCTGCTGGGAATTCCCACGCAGTCGGTGCCGCTGGATCTGGTGAACGACGTGATTTTCAAAGGCGCAACGGTGCAGGGCATTTACGGGCGGCGCATGTACGGCACCTGGGTGCAGATGACTGCGCTGCTGAAGGGCGGGCGGCTGAACCTGGATCCGCTTTTTGGGGAACACACCTCGCTGGAAAAATTTGAGGACGCGTTCGCGTTGTTGCGAGGCGGACTGGCGGGGAAGATTCTGCTTTATCCCAATGGCATGCCGCATTAGACGCGCTGCGACGGTTGGGGCGCGAGAGACATCACGGCGGGGCGGCTGCAAAACTCCCAGCAAGTAGTAACAGGCGCGGCGCAGGACTCGTCGTTCAGCCCTCCAGTTTTAGTCCCACACTATTAGGTATTTTCTCAGCCGTGAGCGAGCGCAATGGCCCGCTCTGGAGCCACGAAGTTGCCGCCTGCCCTGTTCCCCGCAGAGGCATTCAAAATGCTTTTAATTGATGTACATGCTGGTGAGTTTTCACGCTCCGTTCGGGAGTACTGAAGATACCGGTATGCGGAAGGCCTTTCTTTGCAAGGAGAACCGGGCTTTTCGCACATCGCGACGGCGCTAAGGCGCCAAAACCCACGGACGTTATGATGCAACGCTTTTCCCTCCTGGGAAACCAGAAGGGCACAGTTGGATAACGAAAAGGTGACTGTCATCGCCTCTGACGGGCGCGATTTTGTGCGCAAAGCAGGGGAAATCGTGAGACCAGCGCGGGCTTGAGCGGCCGCGCGAATCGTCCCCAAGAACGATTAGAGAAAGCTGAGACAGAACATCCGGTGAGAATCCATGGAGGCGGGATGTTAGACGGCTTTCGACGCGCGGCGAGACGAGTGGGGACGAACAGATCGGAAAAGGCCAGCCAGCACACCGCCAGCAAATCAAAACTGCGCGTGAGGCCGAACTTCTTTGCGATATTGGCGGTGACTTGCGGCGCATTTTTGGCGTTCCCGAGCGCGCTGACGGCGCAGACCGTCGCGACCAGCGTCAATCCCAACGACCCGTCGAAAAAGATCACCGGAATTGCGGTGAATCCAACCGAGAACTACGTTTACGTGACGCAAGGCGACGGCAACCTGACGATCCTGAACGCGGCGACAAACCAGGTAGTGGCCAGCTCCGCGGCGGGAACAAACGGCGCCAGGGCTATGGCGACGTACCTGAACAACGTGTTTGTGGTGAACGGAGGCACCAACAACATCAGCGTGTACTTCCCGGTGTCGCCCGCGGGACCGAATGGCTCGGCGTTCCAGCAGACGTTTGGAGACGGAAACGCCATCACGCCGACGGCGATTGTGGTGGACCCGAGCGGGACGGGGAAGTTATTTGTGAGCAATTCGGGAAGCAACAACGTCTCGGTGTTCACGCTGAACGAAATGGGCCTGTGGCAGCAGGTGGCGACGCCGGGAGTGGGAGCGAATCCGCAGGCGATGGTGATCAACCAGGTGACCCACAAAGTTTACGTGGCGGATCTGGGGGACAACAAAGTCTGGGTGATCGACGCTAGCACGAACGCGGTGTTGACGAGCATTAATGTGGGCACGGCGCCGCGATCCATCGCGGTAAACGAAGCGACCAATAAGATTTATGTGCCGGGATTTGGCTCGAACGACCTGACGGTTATCGATGGGACCAACAACACCACGCAAACGATCTCTGGGATTGGAAACGGGCCCGGAGCGGTGGCGGTCAATCCGCTTACCAACCAGATTTATGTGGCGAACATCGGCAGCTCGAATATTTCCATCGTCAGCGGCGCGGATAATTCTTTCACGAACGTCGACGTGGCCTCGGGCCCGGCTTCGAGCCAGTCGGCCATCGTGGTCGACCCACAGACGAACATCGCGTATGTGTCGATCAATGGCGGAAATGTGACCGCGGTGGATGGAGGCACGCAAGTCACGACCAATCTTGCGGAGGGCGCGGGAGGAAACTCGGCCATCGCGCTGAATCCGGTGACGCACAAAGTTTACGTGGCGGCCACGGATCCGCTGACCGGCGACAATGTGATCGGAGTGCTGGATGGCGCGGCCAACGCGAGCCAAGCACTTACGGGCCAGAGCCAGCCCTGGGCCATCGCGGTGAATCCGGCGACGAATAAAGTTTACGTTTCGAACAGCGGAGAGAATAACGTCAGCATCATCGACGGCATGACCAACACCATCACGGCGTCCGCGGATACGGGAACGAATCCGGGGGCAATTGCGGTGGACCCGGCGCGGAACCTGATTTACGTGGCGAACTTCAACGGCGATTCCGTGACCATCATCGACGGCGCCACCAACAATACCAACACGCAAAATATCGGCACGCCCGCTTCGCCGGATTCGCTGGCGGTGAACCCGGTGCTACGCCAGGTGTACGGCGCGGCGTCGGGACAGAACGTGGAGTTCGATTTTCAGTCGAACCTCAACCCCGCGAATTCCGGCTGGGACAATGGGAACCCCGGGCCCATCGCGCGCGCCACGAACCCGGCGACGGGCATGGCGTACACGCTGTATTCGAGCGGATCGATGGATGTGGATGATGGAGCGGCGCCGCACAGCTTCAACGTCGATGTGTGCCAGAACCCGACGAGCGCACCGGCGGCGTTTGATGTGAATACGCAGACGAACACGGTGTACATCGCATGCGCGGGAAATGAAGTGGACGTTATCCAGGGAGCCAGCGGCTTCTTCGGCGGAAATGAAACAAGCATTCAGGATTCCAGCGCGGTAAAACCGGCGGCGGTGGCGGTCAATTCGGCCAGCAATCAAATATTTGTAGCCAACGCGGGTAGCGGCAGCGGCGATGGCAGCGTAACGATCATCGATGGCGCGACGAACAACTTCATCAATGTGCCGGTAAGCGGCACGCCGGTGGCGATCGCGGTGAATCCGGCGACGGACAAAGTGTACGTGGAAACCTTGACGGGCGCCCAGGCGAGCAGCGTGGTGGTGATCGACGGAATAGCGCAAAAGATTTTGACCACGGTGGCCGCGGACTGGACCAGCAATCTAACGGAGCAGATCGCCGCCAACCCGGTGAACGGCACGGTGTACACCGCGAATCGCTTCGCGAATACCATCACCAGCATTACGGAAAATGCGGCGCAAACCAACGGCCTGACGACCACGGCGCAGCCCTTTGCGGGGAACACGACTAATACCACGAGCCCGGCATTCACATTTACGGTTACGAACGCTCTCGATGGCGCGCAGCCGTACGTGGTGTATTACCAGGTGGATTCGCAGACGGGCATCTGGAATTACGCGGGAAACACCGGAACGAATACCTTCGGCGGAACTCCGGGTCAGCCGCTCACGCCGGGATTTCACGTGGTGTACGCGTATGCAGTGAACGGCGGGGAGACCGGTGCTTACAGCTCGGGTGGATCGCTGGGAAATCAGCACAACCCGCAAGTCGGAGCCATTGGCTATTACGGCTTCCTGGTGTCGCCGCCAATCGCGGGCGTGCCGTATTATCCGGAGGATTTTGGAACCACACCCGTGAATGTGGCCACCGCGGCGCACCAACCCATTCTGGTGAACGACGGCGGCGCACCGATGAATTTTTCCTACAGCATCGGCGGAACGGACGCGTCGGATTTTCAGGAGATGCCGCTGACCGGAGGCGGCACACTTTGCAATACGCTCGGCGGAGTGCTTGCGGCGGGCAGCTACTGCATCGTCAACGTGGCGTTTGACCCGGCATCACAGGGGACGAAGAACGCTTCCATCATATTTGTGGACAATTCGCTGGGCGCCGTCGGCAGCATGCAGTCGGTGGCTCTGACGGGCGTAGCGCAGACAGGGTTTGGCTTGACGGTGAATTTTTCCG
Organism: Candidatus Acidiferrum sp.; assembly: GCA_036496505.1. Taxonomy (GTDB): domain Bacteria; phylum Acidobacteriota; class Terriglobia; order Acidiferrales; family UBA7541; genus Acidiferrum. Next base: position 13,177 of record DASXLA010000094.1, read on the forward strand.
GCACCGGTTCGGGAAGCGTGAGTGACGGAAACGGTTTCGTGTGCGGCGAGCCGGGCCCGTGCACGCATTCGTATAGCACGGGCGCCAGCGTGACGCTGACGGCGACCGCGCAGGCCGGGTCGACTTTCAATGGATGGAGCGGCGCGTGCAGCGGGAGTGCGCCGTGCAACGTGACGATGAACTCCAGCCAAAGCGTGACGGCGAACTTCGTGCCGGCGGCGGCTTCGAGCTGTTCGCCTGGAGACACCGTGTGGGTTGGCGGCGGGAGCGGGAACTGGAATGTGCCGGGCAACTGGAGTACCGGCGCGATTCCGGCCAGCGGCGCACATGTGTGCATCAATAACGGCCAGTCGCCGGTTTCGTCCGTCACGCTGAACGTCAACGCATCCATCGGGGGGCTGACGATTGACGCGGGAAACAGCCTTACGGTGGGAAATGGCCAGGAATTGATTGTGGCGGGAATCATTTCGAACGCCGGACAAATCACCGTATTTTCGAATAACGCAAACACGTTTCTTACGTTCAATGGCGGGGTAACGCTGACCGGCGGCGGCACGCTTACGTTGACGCAGGTGATCAGCAACGGCCAGCCCATCCTGCGAAATGCCAACGGCGGGGCGCTTACGAACGTCAACAACCTGATTCAGGGAGCGGGGCAGTTCGGCAACAACGGGCTGGCCATCACGAATCAGGCGAGTGGCGTCATCAACGCCAACGGCACGCAGCCGCTTGCGTTCAACAGCGGCGGCGTCACCAATGCGGGGCTGATTGAGGCCACGGCGGGCGGGGTCCTGCAGGTGTCGATCACGGTGGCGAACAAGAACGGCACTATCTCCGCGAGTGGAACAAATTCAGGAGTGCGATTGCTTGGGGGTGCCTCCATTCAGGGCGGAACGGTGAATGGCACGGCCGGCGGATTCATCGGCAGCTACCAGGGAAACACCATCGCATTGGATGGCAGCAGTGCGCAGGGCGCGGTGACCATCACGGGAACGTATACCGTGGACAACGGGAGCGAAACGATCGCATCCGGCTCGATCATCAACACCGGGCTGATTCAATTCGTTTCGAACAATGCCAATACCTTCCTGACGCTGAATGGCACGGTGACATTGTCAGGGGGCGGCACGGTCACGATGACGCAGTCCATCAGCAATGGTCAGCCCATTCTTCGAAACGCGAATGGCGGAGTGCTGATCAACACCAACAACCTTATTCAGGGATCAGGGCAATTCGGCAACAACGGTTTGCAGGTGACCAATCAGGCCAGCGGTGTGATCAATGCCAATGGCGCGTTCCCGCTGCAGTTCAACAGCGGCACGGTTACCAACCTGGGGCTTGTGGAGGCTTCCGCGGGCGGAAATTTGCAAATTTCGGTTCTGGTGATCAATGCCAACGCCACACTACTGGCCACCGGAGTAAATTCCGCGGTGCAACTGCTATCGAGCAGCGTGATTGAGGGCGGGACGCTGAAGACTTTGGCGGGCGGCTCTTTAGGCACGTCCAGCGGGGTTACCGCGAGGGTGGACGGTTTAACACTGGGAGCGGCGACCATCAGCGGAACGTATTCGCTGGCAAACGGCAGCGAAACGATTGTGTCCGGGACGATCATCAATACCGGCCTGATGCAGATGATCGCGGACAATTCGAATACGTTCCTGACGTTCAATGGGCCAGTGACCTTGACGGGCGGCGGCACGCTGACGCTGACGCAGGTGATCAGCAACGGGCAGCCGATTTTGCGCAATGCCAATGGTGGCGCGCTCACCAACGTCAACAATTTAATTCAAGGCTCGGGGCAATTCGGGAACAATGGATTGCCAATCACGAACCAGGCCAATGGCGTGATCAATGCCAACGGCGCGTTCCCGCTACAGTTCAACAATGGCACGATTACCAATCAAAACCTGATCGAAGCCTCGAGCGGCGGCACGCTGCAGGTGACGGTTAACATCATCAATCCAAGCGCTACGATTTTGTCGACAGGCAGCGGTTCCGCGGTGCAGTTGAGTGGCGGCGCCAGTATTGAAGGCGGCACGATCACTGCGGCTTCCGGGGGATTTCTCGGCACGGTGTCGAACACATTCGTGCTGGACGGAGCCACGCAGGGAGCGCTGACCATCACGGGGACGTACACGGCTTCCAACAGCACGGAAACCTTTCTGCGGGGCACCATCAACAACACCGGAAGTTTCCAGGTGCTTTCGAATAATTCCAATACCTTCATTACGTTTAATGGCGCGGTGACGCTGGCGGGCGGCGGCACGGTGACGCTGACGCAGGCCATCAGCAACGGGCAGCCGATTCTGCGAAATGCCAATGGTGGAGCGGTCACCAACGTCAACAATTTGATTCAAGGCTCGGGGCAGTTTGGCAACAATGGCTTGCTAGTGAGCAACCAGGTGCACGGCGTGATCAACGCCAATGGCGCGTTCCCGCTGCAGTTCAACAATGGCACGGTTACCAATCAAAACCTGATCGAAGCATCGGGCGGCGGCACGCTGCAGGTGATGGTGAACGTCCTCAACCAAAACTCTACGATTCTGTCCACCGGCAGCGGTTCCGCGGTGCAGTTGAGCGGCGGCGCCAGCATTGAAGGCGGCACGATCACCGCGGCTTCCGGGGGATTTCTCGGCACGGTGTCGAACTCCTTCACGCTGGATGGAACTACCCTTGGAGCGCTGACCATCACGGGGACATACACGGCTTCCAATAGCACGGAAACTTTTCTGCGGGGCACCATCAACAACACCGGAAATTTCCAGGTGCTTTCGAATAATTCCAACACTTTCATTACGTTCAATGGCGCGGTGACACTGACGGGCGGCGGCACGGTGACGCTGACGCAGGCCATCAGCAACGGGCAGCCCATTCTGCGAAATGCAAACGGTGGGAACGTCACGAACGTCAACAATACGATCCAGGGATCGGGGCAATTCGGCAACAACGGTTTGGGCGTGAACAACAATTCCGCGGGAGCGATTCTGGCCAACGGAGCGTTCCAGCTTACGATGGCTGGCGCGTCCTTCGTCAACCAGGGATTATTGGCGGTGAACGGAGCGGCCGCTCCGGGAGCCGTACCGACGGCCGGCTACACGCAAGCCTCGACGGGCCGGCTGGAAGTGGCCATCCTGCAAGCGCCCGGGGCGATACTGAATTCGCAGCTGCAAAACAGCGGCACCGCGACGCTGGATGGCGCGCTGGATATCGTGCCGCTCAATGGATACGTGCCGCCGTCGGGAAGCCAGTTCACAGTGCTCACTTCGAACAGCATCAGCGGACATTTCGCGAGCATCAATGCGCCGGCATTACCCGGCGGTTTGGGTTGGAGCGCGACGTACAACACCACGAGCAGCCCGCAAACCGTGGTGATTTCGGTTGGGCCTCTGGCCGTGGGGCCATCCACTCTTACCATCACGGACCTGGGAACGGGCAGTGGCGCGGTTACCGATGACCTGGGATTGATCAATTGCATGACGACCGCCGGAGTGATTTCCGGAACATGTTCGGCAAGCTATATGACCGGCTCAGTCGCGACGCTGACGGCAACTCCGGCAGCGGGCAGCGATTTTACGGGTTGGAGCACGTGCAGCGGGACAGGGCAGTGCAGCGTGGCCATGAACGGAACCCAAAGCGAGACGGCCACGTTTGCGCCCGCGGGTACGTCTTTTAATGTGACGGTTTCGATGATTGGGACCGGCAATGGAACGGTCAGCGATAATTTTGAGCAGATTTCCTGCAAAAATACCGCGGGAGTGACTTCCGGAACCTGCTCCGCGAATTATCCCACCGGCACCGTCGTCAATCTGACGGCTTCAGCTACCCAGCCTTCCACTTTTGGCGGATGGCTCGGAGCCTGTTCCGGCACTGCGGGGTGCAGCGTTTCTTCCGGCTCCGCGGTTACCGCTTCTTTCGTGCCGCCGCCGCAAACCATCACGCTGCCCTTCAGTCCAACGAATCCCACGGGCATGGCGACCTACAACTGCCCTTCGAATGCGAATCCCACGCCCAACAATCCCTGCCTCGATCCCAATGCGCATGCGCTGGCCCTGGGCATCACGCAGGTCAATACTCCGTTTACCTTGACGGTGCAGGCCAATGAAGTTCCGCCCAATGTAGCCGACGGGTTGTGTCCTTCGGGAGCCACGCCCACGCAGGATTTCGATTGCCGCTTCAAATCGTTCTTCACCTATCAGACCTTGCCCAACGGCGACACCATCGTGCCGCTCTGCTATCCCTACGCCAACGGCAACTGCGTGCATTACACCGTGTATTACCAGACGCCCGGAACCGAGCCTGATCCTTCGTGGTACACCGGCCCGGTGAATTGGACGATCACCTTCAATAACGACAGCTTCGTTCCGCCGCTGCCGTACACCACCAGCACGCCGCGCCTGTACGACGATCCGGGAGAATTTGTGCTGCCCAATTCGCCTTACGGCACGGACTGCGGCACGGCCATGCTGACCGGGAATCCCGGTACGCCCACGAATCCGCCCATCTTCTGCCAGTTTGTGTTCGACATCACTACGTTCTATGACCCCAACAAGAAGGTGGATGCGGGTATCGGCGGGAAGACCAAGGTGTTCACCGACGTGGTGGTGGCTATTCCTCCGGCGAACGCAGGCTTCGTCACCGTGACGAGCACACCGGATGCGGCCACAGTCACCGCGGGAAGCCCCATCGGCTTCACCATCGCCATCAGTAACAGCTCCGCAGGAACAGCCAGCAACGCTTCTTTGAGCGATCCGCTTCCTGCCGGAACGAATATTTCGTGGTCCATCAGTCCGGCCTATACGGGACCAGGAAACTGCGGGATCGGCGGAATGGCAGGCAGCCAGGTGTTGAGCTGCTCGTTCGGCAATGTGGCGCCGAGCGCGTCATTCAGCGTTCACGTGGTAAGCGCGTCTTCCTCCACGGGGAACTTCATCAATACGAGCAATGTGGTCGCGGCGAACCAGCAGATTCTCTCGGTGGCAAACGTAACGGTGCAGGCGGTCACTACGCTGGCGTTCAGCGCACTGACGCCTTCGCAATCGATTACCTACGGGACGGCTTCTGTCACCCTAATCGGCAAGATCAGCAGCGGAAATACCTTCCCGGCGGCTGGCGAAATGGTTTCGGTAAGCATCAACGGTGCGAGCCAATCCGCCACCATCGGGAGCAACGGGACGTTCAGCACTGCGTTCCCGACGGCGAAGATACCGGTTTCCGCGACGGCCTATCCGATTACCTACAGCTTCGCGGGCGATGCCATCTTTGGTCCCGCGAGCGATGCCAGCACGAAACTGACGGTGACGATTGCCAGCCAGACCATTACGTTTGGCAGCACCCCGACGAGCGCGCCATACGGCGGAACCTTCGCGGCCAGTGCAACGGCGAGTTCCGGTTTGCCGGTTTCCATCGGCGCATCGGGAGCGTGCTCCATCAGCGGCGCTACGGTCACCATGACCAGCAGCAGCGGGACGTGCACGCTGACCGCAATGCAGGCGGGAAACACAAATTACCGCGCAGTTTCGGCGATGGTCACGGTGAGCGCCACCAAGGCCAACAGCTCAGCAGCCATCACGGCGGAAACGCCGAACCCCTCGGCGATTGCACAGGCGGTAACGGTGAGCTTCAGCGTGACAGGCGCAGGTTCGATTAAGCCTACGGGATCCGTGAAGGTTACCGCCACGACGGGGGAAAGCTGCACTGGAACACTCGCGGCGGGAAGCGGAAACTGCTCGCTGACCTTTGCCACGGCCGGCCCGCGCACGGTTACCGCAGCTTACAGCGGCGACACCAACTACAACACGAGCACCTCCGGCGGCGTGAGCCAGGTGGTTAACGGGGCGTCATCCGCTTTGGTGGTTTCGCCGACGAGCATCGACTTTGGCCAGGTGCCGCTGGGATTCCTGGGATTGAATACCGTAACGCTGACGAACAAGGGAACAGCGGCGGTCAAAATTTCCAACGTGGCCATCGCACATAGCGGCACGGACTATCAGGATTTTTATGACTTGCCGTTGTGCCCGCAATCGCTGGCCGCGGGCAAATCATGCCTGGTGATTGTGTCTTTCATTCCGTTGCGGCAGCAGTCCGGCTCCGCCAACGCTTCGCTGGTGATTACCGACAGCGCGGCAGGCAGCCCGCAGACCGTGGCAATGAAGGCCACGGTGATCAATCCGAGAGCCTCGCTGAATCCCACGTCGCTTTCGTTCGGCACGCAGAAGGTGGGCACGACCAGCGGCATCAAGACGGTGACGCTCACGAATTCCGGCACGACGCCGCTCGTGCTCGGAAGCATAGCGAGCAGCGGAGATTTTTCTCTCAACAGCACGACTACGTGCAAGGCCGGACTGTCGCTGACGCAGTCGCAAAATTGCAGAATCGATGTGAAGTTTTTGCCGTCAGGCAAAGGATCGCGCAACGGGGTCGTGACAATCAAAGACAACGCCTTGTTGAGCCCGCAAATCGTTTTCTTATCCGGGCAGGGAAACTAAAGCGGCGGGGTTTCGGCAGGAATTACAGGGAGCAAAACGGGGAGAGGCGTTTTCGCGCGCTCGTTGCTAGTGTCCCTTGGCGCTGAAAATGGGAGCGAGGTCGGAGCGCTTGCTCACGCGATCGGTCTGCGCTTCCTTTTCGACTTCGCCTGCAGCGCGGCGGGCTTCTTCATAATGGCCGGCGGCAGCGGAGGCTTTTCCAGATAGTTCCAGCGCGCGGCCCAACTGAAACTCGCTGGAGGCGCGGAGCACGCGTAGTCCGAGCTTTTCGCTGCGCAACGACGCGGTATTCAATTCCTTCTGAGCGCCGGCATAATCCTTCAAGCCGACGAGCGCCTGGCCGCGCAGGACGAGGCACTGCGTGGAGAGATATTTCAAGCCGAGTGAATCGGCCTGCTCACCGAGGGTTTTCAGCGAAGAAGCGGCGGCGGCAAACTTTCCTTCGGTTACGGCCAGCTTGGCCATATTGATTTTGGTGAGCAGGATCAAGTGCGCGTCGCCGGTTTTCGAAGCGGTCTGCAAGGCTTCGGCGTACAGGCTGGAAGCGGATTTCAGGTCGCCGCGGAACAGGGCATTGTCGCCCTGATAGCTCAGCGTGGTGGCAATCTGCGGCTGGCTTTTGTCTCCCTGCGCGGAGGTCATGGCGTCCGTAAGAGTTTTGGCGGCATCCTCACTGCGGCCCGCCTGGGCGAGGGCATGGCCATCGGCGATCAATACTTCCGTGAGCCAGAATCCCTGTTCCTTGGCTTCGCGCAGGCCGTTGAGGGCATCTTGCTGCGCGCCGATAGCGGCCCCGAATCTGCCCTGGTAACTGAAAAGCACGCCCAGCCCCGAGGATTCGATGGCGGCAGCGCGCTTGTCGCCAAGGGTGCGGCGAATTTCCAGGGCTTTCAGGTATTGCTCCTGGGCCTGATCGAATTGCCCGGTGCGCATGGAGGTTTCCGCGAGGTTGTGAAGCGTGTCAGCAATGTCGGAAGGCACTTTTAGCTTTTGGCGCACCTGCAGGGCCTGCTCGAAGTAGGTGCGCGCGTTGTCAAAATCGCCCTTGGCGAGGTAGGTGTTCCCGATATTGTTGATGACCTGGCTCTGCATGGGTTCGTTATGAACTTCGATCTGTGATTGGAGGGACTCCTTGAACAATCTCAAGGCGTCGTCATATTTTCCGCGCTCGACGTAAAAATCGCCGAGGTCGCTGAGCACGTTGGCGGTGCCTTGCTTGTCGCCGATTTCGCGGCGCAGCGCCAGCGCCTGGTTGTAGTTCTTGAGCGCCAGGTCCACTTGCCCCATGCCATCGCGGATGGAGCCCATCATCTGGAGGCTGTCGGCGATTCCTTTTTTCATGCCCAGGCGGGTGCGGATATCCAGGGCCTCCTGCAAGTTCTTAAGGGCGTCATCGGGGCGCTGCAAAGAAGCGTAGGCGACGCCCATGGCCTGTAACACCTGGGCGCGGCCGGGCTCATCGCGCAGCTCAATGGCCAGGGCCTGGGCGCGCGTCAAAAACTCCAGACCGCTTTGCGGGTTGCCGCTTTCGATTTGCACGCGGCCCAAGGCGAGAAGCCCCTCGATGCGCTTGGGGTCGAGATTCACGACTTTGGCAAAAGCTTCGTTGGCCTTGTCGTAGGAGCCGGCGCTCTCGTAGGCCGCGCCAAGATCGAAAAGGTAATCGGCGTTATCGGAGGCGACTCCAACAAGGTTTTGATAGGCCTCGATGGCCTTGGGGTAATCCTTGAGAATGCGATCGCGATTGGCCTGAATGAGATATTTTTCCTGGGCGGGAAGAGCGCCGCTAAGCGAAACGGCTTTTTGCGCGGCCTGTTCCGCTTCATCGTCCTGGCCCAAGCCGGCGAAGGACTGCGCGAGCTTGGAATAGGCCAGCGCGAATTGTCCGTCCTGGTCGATGGCTCCCTGGAAATTTTTGGCGGCGTCGGAATAATTTCCGCCACGGAGCTGCTGCAGACCCTGGTCATAATCGCGCAGCGCGGAAATGGACGAAGTGGAGGGCTTGAAGGCGTGCTCCTGCAGCTCCTTCTGGAGGCTCTTCGACACGGAAAGCTTTTCGCGAATCTGCGCAGCCAGGCGATCGACCGCGGGCAGAATTTCCTTTTCGCTGGCGGCGTCTTCTTTGACGGTGGCGGTGCGCCCGCGCTTCAAATCCTGGATGGTGGCATCGATCCGTATGTGATCGCCGAATTGCGCGTACTGGCCCCACACCACGGTGTCGACGTTGCTGAGACTGGCGACGCGGCTGACCGTGGATTGATCGAGGCTGGATTGCGGCGTGATGCGCAGGTCCTTGAGCACCTGGCCGACGCGGTCGGTGGAAACCATGCGCACGCTGGCGGATTGCCCCACGTCGGTGCTGAGCATTTCCGCCATGCTGGAGCCGAGCCAGTCGAGCTTGGCGTCGGAGGAAGCGTTATGAAAAGGCAGGATGGCAAGGGAGTTCAACGGCGCGGCCGGCGTAGTGGGACCCGAAGAGAACCAATACTTTTTGGCGGCAAATGCGGCGCCTCCCGCCAGGAGTAATACGATGGCCGCCACGAGCCATAGCGGGCGGCGCGAGCGTTGCGGCTGGGCCTTTTCGGGTTCGACGTGCAGCGGCACATCAAGGCGCTTGGTGGAACCGCCGCGCCAGGCATCGATGTCGCGTTGAATCTCCACGGCGCTCTGGTAGCGCAGCGCCGGGTCGAGTTGCAGGCATTTTGAGGTGATGTCGCTGAGAACGGCGGGGAGCGCGGGGTCCACTTCGATAGCAGGCCTGGAATGCTCGCGAGTGCGCTTGAACATGGCGCGCTGCACGGTGTCCGCTTTGTACGGTAACTGGCCGACGAGCAACTGGTAAAAAATAATTCCGAGGGCAAAGAGGTCCGAGCGCGCGTCCACGTGTTCGCCCATGACCTGCTCGGGCGACATGTAATCGGGTGTGCCGATGAGCGCGCCGGTGTTGGTCATGCCGGCTCCCGGCTCGGTGGTGCGGGCAATGCCAAAATCCATCACGATGACGCGGCCGGTCTTGTCCACCATGATGTTCTGGGGCTTGAGGTCGCGGTGCACCACGCCTTCGGAATGAGCGGCGTCCAGCGCGGTGCAGACCTGATAAATAATGTCGGTGCTCTTCTCGAAGCTGAGCTTTTCCTTGGCGAGGGAAGCGAGATCCTGGCCCTCGATAAACTCCATGGTGATGAATTTGACGCCGTCGACTTCGCCGAGGTCGAAAATGCGAATCACATTTTTCTGGGTGATTTTGCGGGCGAGGATGAGCTCCTGCTTGAAGCGCTTGAGTACTTCTTCGTGCAAGGCAAATTCGGGGCGAATCACTTTCAGGGCCACAAAGCGGTCGAGCTCGAGGTCGCGCGCCTTGTACACCGAGCCCATGCCGCCTTCGCCGAGCATGAGCACGATTTCATAGCGCTTGCCGAGACGCGTGCCGTCGGCGAGACGTCCGCCAAGAAACGCCGCGGGATTGGGCTGAGCGAGGGGCTTGGACCAGCCTTGCCCGGAAATGTCCGTCTGGTTCGCGCGGTCGGGGTCGGCGTCCGCGCCGGAAAAGCCGGAAGTAACGCCGGAACCGGGAGCTTCCAGAAAAGTGACTTCACCAACGGGAAAAGGAGTCTGGCAGGCGAGGCACTGCGAGGCGGAGGAAAGATTGCTGGTGTGACAATTCGGGCACTCTATGCTGTCCGGCGCCATGGCTGGTTTGTATGGTCAGGAACTGTGCTGGGGCTCAAATAAGCCCGTAGGTGTAGCGATTTTACATCAACCGCCAGATTCTGACGGAGCTAATCGCACCGGGGTTGCGCGTTAATCAAGCCGGAATGGTTGCGGCGTTCCGGCGCGCCGCACATGGAGGGCATTGCCTGCGCAGACTGCACCCGGCCTCGAGACCTTGGACCCAGTACCACTAGTCGTAGGAGGTGATAGCCGCCGCGGCGTCGTCGTACACGTCGAAGATATTGAGGATACGCACCAGCTTGAAGGTCTGGATCACCATTTTGGGTGGATTCAGCAGTTTTACCGAACCGCCCTTCTGCTTTGCGGCGGTCAGGAAGCGCACCAGGAGGCCGATGCCACTGGAATCAACCATGGGCACTTCTTCCAGGTCGAGGATGAATCGGGAGTCTCCGGCGGCGATCAGATCGGTAAAGGTGGCGGCGAGCTTGTCTGCCGGCGGTCCAAGCACCAATTTACCTCTAAGTTTGATAATTTTTACAAGCGCTTGAGTTCGTACTTCGATGTCCAATCTCTTGCCTCTTTCCGGGACAGGGGCGCGGCCTGGAATGCGCAAAAGGCCGCGTTGACACTGTGGAAATCGTCTGTTAGAGTCCCGCACAACTTAGAAGAACCGTAGCGAATTTGCAAGAGAAGAAGGCTCCACCAGCTCAGGTCCCGGCGTGCGGCGGCTTCTCCTGCCGTTGCGGAGGGCCCAGGGCGTTGCCTTGAACATCGACATCGCAGACTTTTCGGTACGACTTCTGGCGGATCAGGAAGTAAATCCGCGGGCGCGCACCTGTGCGCGAATCGTCTCGGAATTGATCCCGGGCACAGCGGTCAGTGTGTACATGGTCGGCACGCAGTACGGCGAAGATGTGTGGCTGGTGAAGGCTACCACCGGCGAAGTTTCCGTGCACTCCGCGGCGGTGCCGATCGACACCGGCACACTCGGGGAAGTGGCCGCCAGCAAGGCGCCGCTGATTTTTTCCGGAGCGGAATTGCCGCGGGAGACCTACGGGCACCTGGACACGCGAAAAACCGTGGTGTCGCTCGCGTATCTTCCGATGTTGAAGGAAGACGCGTGGGTGGGGGTTATCGAGATTCTCGGTTACGAAGAAGAAATCGCAGAAGGAACCGTTCTGTCGCTGATGCCGCTCGCCAAAGTCGCGGCGGCCGCTCTATCGAGAGCCACTCTTTACGAAGCGGAACGCAACGATTCACTGATTTCCCTGACGCGCCTCTCACAACTCTACGACATCGAAAAAGTTTTTTCCTCCACGCTGGAGATGGACGAATTGCTGGTGCTCATCGGCACCAAATTGCGCGAGGTGATGGAATGCCAGGCCGTGAATCTCTGGCTGCTGCAGCCGGACGAAACGGTGAAGCTTTCGCACCAAGCTGGGCTGGATTCGACGTCGCCCGCGGGAAGTTCTCTGGCGCCGGGCGAAGGACTGGCGGGCCTGGTTTCAGACACCGGCGAGAGTTTGCTGATTGCGGACGCTGAAGATGGAAGACTGATGGCGCGCAATAGCAGCGTTGAGGATGGCCACATCGCCTCGCTTCTGGTGGTGCCGATCCTGGATAAAGGCGCGCTGGTTGGAGTAATCGAAGCGGTCAACAAGATGGACGGCACGCTCTTCGACGAAGACGACTTGTTCGTACTGAACAACATGGCGGAAACGGCTTCGACGGCGCTGCACAACGCCAGCCTGCTGATGGCCGAGCGCAAAGTGGAAATCCTGGAAACGCTGGTGACGGTGAGCCACGAGATCACCTCGACGCTGAACCTGGAGCGCATGCTGCAGACCATCGTCAACGCCCCGCAGGCGGTGATTCCTTATGAACGCGCGGCTATCGCCCTGGAACAACGTGGGCGGTTCAGGTTGAGCGCCATAACCGGATTGACGCAGGTGAATGCCGACTCACCGGACATCGCTCCGCTGAATGAAGTCCTGCAGTGGGCAGCGCTTTCCGAAGAAGTGATTCACGTGCGCCAGGTGGACGGCCAAGTCGACGCGGACCGCGAAGAAACGCGCGCGAAGTTTGAGCGTTATTTCAGCGAGAGCGGCAAGCGCGCTTTTTATGCCATGCCGCTGAGCGACGACACCGGGCGCGTCGGCCTTCTTGCTTTGGAAAGCAGTGATCCGGATTTTTTATCTCCAGCGCACATCGAGATTCTGCAGGTGTTGGCCGGGCAAGCCACGGTGGCGTTGCGCAACGCGCAAATGTACAAGGAAGTGCCGTTTATTTCGGTGCTCGAGCCGGTGCTGGAACGCAAGCGCAAATTCATGGCCATGGAAAAAAGGCGGCGCGGAATTTTCCTGGGGCTTGGCGCCGCGGTGCTTATTTTTCTGGCGATTTTTCCGCTGCCGCTGCGCGTGGATGGAGACGCCGTCGTCGCGCCGGCTCATCGCGCGCAAGTGCAGCCGGAAATCGAAGGTGTGATTGAAAAAGTCTACGTGCACGAAGGCGAGCGGGTACAGCGCGGCCAGGTGCTCGCGGATATGGAAGCGTGGGATTTCCGCTCAGCGCTGGCGGAAGCCGAAGCCAAGTATCAGACGGCGGTATTGCAAGTGAACCACTCGCTCGCCGGCAATGATACCGGCGAGGCGGGGCTGCAGCGGGTCCAGGCGGATTACTGGAAGACGGAAGTGGATCGCGCAAAGGAATTGCTGGATCGCACGAAACTGCGTGCTCCCATTGACGGCATCGTGGCGACTCCGCACGTGGAGAATTTCGCGGGTCGCCGGCTGCAGCACGGCGAAAGGTTCGCGGAAATCGTGGACAGCTCGCAGGCCATCGTGGATGTGGCCGTGGAAGACGTGGATGCGGGGCTGGTGAAGCCCGGATTGAAAACGGTGATGAAGTTGAACAGTTATCCTACGAAGACATTTCGAGGCAGGGTCTCGGTGGTGAGCCCTAAAGCGGAAATGCAGCACGACGAGCGGGTATTTTTCGCTCGCGTGACGCTTGAAAATCCGGACGGGGCACTTCGCCCCGGGATGGAGGGCCGCGGCAAGGTCACGACGGGTTGGTACCCCGCCGGCTACGTGCTGTTTCGAAGGCCGGTGCTTTGGGCGTACTCAAAATTATGGTCATGGTTCGGGTGGTAGCAACAATGCACGGGAGAAGAAACATGCGGAACGCGTGGATTGCGGCGCTGCTGGCCGGTGCGGCGGCGCTGAGCGGCTGCGATGGCGGCGGCAAGGAGGAAACGGCCGCGGCTACGACAACTCCACGGACTTCGACGCCGACGGCGAACGCGAACGCGACTTCCGCCACTCGGGCCACTCCGCTGGGCGCAATGGAAAAAGAAGATTTTATTACCGTATCCGGACCCCTGATTGTCGAACACCAGGTGGAAGTCGCCGCGCAACGGGATGGAGTCGTTTCAAAAATAAGGACCGAGGCAGGCGCCCGCGTCAAGGCAGGCACTCTGCTCGCGCAACTGGATGACCGGCAAATCACCGCGAATCTGGACGCCGGGCGGGCGAAATCGCGCAGCATCGAAAACGACCTGAAAAACTGGCAAGCCGAAGTCGAGGTGGTAAAAGCGGACCTGGTTCGCGCGCAACGACTGTGGGACAACGGGCTCATTCCCGAGGATCAACTGCAGCACGCGAAATTCAAAGTGGAATCGGAACAGTGGGACATCAAGCGCGTGAGCGAACTGCTAAACACTTCGCGAGACGAAGAGCGCTCGCTGGAGCTGGAGCTGGAGAAAACCAGAATCACCGCGCCGTTCGATTGCCTGGTGGCGCGGCGCTACGTGCGCGAGGGCCAGAGCGTCAACCGCGGCGACAAACTTTTCTGGGTGACCGCGGAGGCGCCGCTGTTGCTGCGATTTACGTTACCGGAAAGATTTCTCGGCCACGTGCAAATCGGGCAGGAACTGGAATTGACTTCCCCGGACGTCCCCCAGGAAAAACACACCGCAAAAATCAAGGAAGTCGGCTCGGTCATTGACCCTTCGAGCGGAACCTTTGACGTCCTTGCGGAAGTGCCCGGCTTGCGCGGCGCGCTGCGGCCGGGAATGACCGCAACGGCGCGCCTGCCTATCCCGCGATGAACATCACCGAAGCCCTGAACGTGGCGCTGCCGGAGATTCCGGCACGCACCATCGCGCAGCGGTATCCGCGTACCGATCCGGGGCTGACGTTCAAGGAGCACGTCGAGGAAGGCGAGCCGGTGGTGCGGGTGTATCTGCCCAGCGAGCAGACCATGTTCCGCTTCCCGCTGGCCAACTGGCCGCTGATTCAGTTGTTCGACGGCAGACGGTCTTACGAGGAGATCGCCGCACTGCATTCCGCGCAAAGCGGCGTGGAGTACAGCGCAGACGAAGTGCGGGACTATGCCGCAGAACTGGAATCCGAGAATTTCTGGTACCGCACGCCGCAGGAAAAAAACATCCTGCAGATGCAGAAAAGCAGCGAAGAGCGTCAGAAGAAGGTCAAGGCTAAGAGCCGCTATGCCGACGTTTCACTGATTCTTTTTCCGGCTTTCAACCCCGACAAGTTTCTAACCTGGTTTTATAACCGCACCACGTATTTCTACAGCACGTGGTTTACGGTGCTCACCCTGGTGGTTTTCGCGTTCATGTCGTGGATTACCATCACCCACTGGGGAGAGATCGGGCGCGATACTTTCGAATTCTACAATTTCTCGCACAAAACCTGGGGCGACGCGGCTCTGTTCTATTTTCTGGCGGTGATCATCCTGGCGTGCCACGAGTTTGGCCATGCGCACGCCTGCAAACACTACGGCGGCCGCGTTCCGGCCATGGGCTTCGCACTGATTTATCTGACGCCGGCGTTTTACACCGATACGACCGAAGGCCACGTCAAAGCTTCGCGCTACCAGCGCCTGATCATTTCCGTGGCCGGCGTGTGGGCGGAGCTGATGATTTGCGCGGTGGCCACACCCATCTGGTGGGGGACTCCGCCGGACACCGCGCTGCACATTGCCGCTTATGAAATCGTGCTGATCACCGGGATATCGTCGGCGCTCATCAACTGGAATCCGCTGATGAAGCTGGACGGCTACCACATCATGTGCGAAATCATCGGGATCTCGGACCTCAAGGAAGCGTCCACGCTCTACGTTTCCTCGTGGGTAAAGCGGCACATCTGGAGGCTCCCCGTCGAAGTGCCGTATGTTCCCAAGCGGCGACGCCTGGGCTTCGTGGTCTATGCGCTGATGTCCGGCGCCTACAGCTACTCCATCCTTTACCTGGTGGCCGGATTCGTTGGAAATGTTTTTCGCAATTTCAATCCGGAATGGTCGTTTGTCCCGGAACTGTTTACGGCGTGGCTTATTTTCAGATCCAGAATTCGTACGTTGGAGAATTTTATGAAATTCGTTTACCTGGATAAAAAAGATCGCGTGCGCGCCTGGTTTACCCCCCGGCGCACCGTCGCCGTGGCTGCGGCTGTGCTGATCCTGCTGTTTCTCCCGATGTGGCATGAAGCGGTTAGCGGAAAATTCATCCTGGAGCCGGTGAATCGCGCGGTGGTTCGCGCCGCCACGCCCGGAACGGTGACGGCCATATATGCGTCGGAGGGGAAAGTCGTAGACGCGGGAGCACCGTTGGTCGAATTGCGAAATATTCCATTGCAGTCGCGATTGGCCTTGAGCAAAGCGAAATATCAGACAGCGACCGCGCGCGCAAATTCCGCGGTGATGCATTTTGAAAATGTTGGCGCGGTGTTACCGCAGCGCGAACTGCTGAAAGCACAAAATATCGACCTGCAGGCACAAGCGGACGAGTTGAATCTTGCGAGCCCCATCACCGGAACGGTGATCACGCCGAGAATAAAGGACGAACTGGGCAGCTACGTCACCGCCGGGACGCAGTTGGCGGAAATCGACGACCTGCGCGTGATGCGAGCGCGCA
>DASXLA010000095.1:0-22706 GCA_036496505.1 Candidatus Acidiferrum sp.
AAACCACCGGCCGGGGATAAGCTTTGCGAATATTTGCGGAAATTCCTACGCCGGTAATGCGTCCGATGCGCGCGCTGATTTCCTGGATGGCGCACATGAACGGGTAGGAAAACAGCATCATCCATAGCGTGGCAAATCCGAATTGCGCGCCGGCCTGCGAATAGGTGGCGATGCCGCTGGGATCGTCGTCCGAGGCGCCAGTGACCAACCCGGGCCCTATAAATCCGGCATTCGCGGTGAACGAATCAGGGTCATGCTTGAGCCCGGATGTTCGACGCGCTTTCGTCTCGATTTTTTGTTCGATGAGTTTCGTCGCTTTAGACTTCGACCTTCTCGCCACGCCGGATGCCTCTTTGAGTCAGGATGACTGGAATCCGGCGAGGCGAAAAGAAGTGCTCCTGCGCCAACGAGTCACGGGTTGATGGCGCGCTATATTCTTCCCATGAGCAGCAGAATCACCAGGACCACCACCACCAGGCCCAATCCGCTGCTGGGATAGTAGCCCCAGCCTCGGCTGTACGGCCAAGACGGCAGTGACCCGAGCGAAAGAACCAGGAGTACGACAAGAAGGATGATGAGCATTGGTGATTGCCTCCGTGGCGCATTGGACCGTTTCGGCGAGGCCAGCACAATCGGTGTAAGTGTGTATTTGGCGCGCCAATTTTACTAACTCGCCCGGCGGCTTCTCAACGGAAAGCCGGAATTAAACCGTTTGAGGTGCGGCCATCCGCCCGGGGGAATACAGCGTAAACCGTATGTCTTTTGCATGGATTACGGACAATCATCTTCAGGGAAAGTCCGCGTTGCTCAATTTAAAATCTTAAACGAATAAGGAGACAACCTTGCGCATCCTGGTGGCCGACGATCACGATATTATCCGGCGTGGTCTCAAGGAACTTCTCGCATCTCGCTCAGGTTGGGAGGTGTGCGCCGAAGCGAAGACCGGCCGTGAAGCGGTGAGTCTCGCCGAGCATTTCAAGCCTGATGTGGTGGTCATGGACATCAGCATGCCGGATTTGAACGGACTTGAGGCTGCCCGCAAGATACGCAAGAGCCTACCCAAGGTTGAGATTCTTATCCTCACGCTGCACTTTTCCGATCAGCTCGTGCGCGAAATCGTGGAGGCCGGTGTGCGCGCCTACATCATGAAGTCCGACGCCGATCGCGATCTCGTCGCCGCGGTGGAAGCGCTGGGCAATCATCGCCCGTTTTTCACGGCGCGCGCGGCGGATATGCTGCTGGACGGATTCGTCCGCCCGCACGCCGCGCTGGAGTCCGAGGCGCTCATTCGCAACCGCCTCACCGCGCGCGAGCGTGAAATTGTGCAGCTCCTGGCGGAAGGGAAGAGCAGTAAAGAGGTAGCAGTTTCGCTGGGAATCAGCGTGAAAACCGCGGAAACCCATCGCGCCAACATCATGAGAAAACTGGAAATGCACTCCGTGAGCGAACTGGTGCGCTACGCAGTGAGAAACCAGATCATCGAAGCTTAAAAGCGCGCCTCGCCACCGGCTCGCGTTACCACAAGTTCAATCGCAATCAGAAGCGCAAGCAGTGCAATATGACTTGCAAGATGAAAAGTTATCAAATACGTACCGTCGTGAAGTTCCAGCGTTCGCAGGGCTTCCGGAGATCGATATACTCGGAGCCCTCATGCCACGCGTTCTGATTGTTGACGACCACGCGGTCATCCGGCGCGGTGTCCAAGGCATTCTCCGCACGTATCCTGAGTGGGATCTTTGCGGTGAAGCCGATAATGGCCAGGACGCCATCCGTCTCGCGGGCGAACTGCAACCCGAAGTGGTGATCATGGACGTGTCGATGCCCGGCCTGAACGGGTTGGAAGCCACGCGCATCATGTGCGAAATGCTGCCGGAGACGAAGGTTCTGCTGCTTACGTTGCATTCCTCTTCGGAATTCGTGCGCAGCGCCTTTAGAGCCGGAGCGCGCGGCTATGTTTTGAAATCGGATGCTGAAAACGAGTTGGTGCGCGCCCTGAATATCGTGCTGGGCGAAGGCACCTACGTCAGCCCCGCGGTTGATCCACGCGCGCTGCGGGACGTCCTCGGGTCGAGCAACTGAGCAACGAGTCTGGTTTTGTGCCTGGCTGCGGCTTTGTTTCGGGCTCGCGCGGTGTGCGGAATTTCGTCACTTTGTCGTATGACTTAGCATCTTAAGGTTGCATCTTAAGTTTGCAGTTTAGCTCGCCTCTCAGGAGAAATACATGCCCTCCACGAATCAGAAGTCTGCCCCAAACCAGGCCGCCGCGGGCGACAAGGCCGCCGGCACTCGGGAAGACTTGGTCAAGAGTTTGAATGGCGATCTGGCTCGCGAATTTCAAGCCATCATCGCGTATGTGGTGTATTCCCAGGTTCTCAAAGGCGCGGAGTACATGAACATTGCCGGCGAACTGGAAAAGCATGCCGGCGAGGAATTGCAGCACGCCCTCACCATCGCCAAGCAGATTGATTATCTGGGTGGCAGGCCCACGGTGCAGCCCGAGCCCGTGAAATCGACCGACGATAACAAGGAAATGTTGCGCGCCGATCTGAACAATGAAAACAATACGATAAAAAATTATCGCCAGCGCGTTCGCGAATGTGAAGCGCTGGGCGAATATTCCACGGCCGAATTAATTCGCGAAGTTCTCATTCAGGAGCAGGACCACCAGATTGCCTTGGCTACCGCGCTCGGAATTGATGTGCCGAAGATCTAGGCACGGCTCGCTGTCGCATATTTTTTCTGCCACGGCTTCGCGAAATCTTTCTTAAATTTTCAGGGCGCCGATCTTGTGGCGCCCTGTTTCATTGAATGCCGCGGTTCGGCTCAATAACTCACGGGCGGGGGGATGCCCGGATCCGTCGGTCCCGGGCCCGGAAATGGCGCGCGCCCCGGATCTGGCGAAGGCAGCTCCGGCTCGGAAGGTTTCTTCGGCGGCAGCTCTGGTTGCGGTGGCTGCGGCGTCGGCTCTTCCGGTTCCGGAAAACTGGGTTCAGTGGCGTGTGATCGAGGCATCCGTCCTCCTTGAGGGCGTGCGCAAGCATCGTCCAGCGCGCGCTTTCAAGCAATCGGGATCTCGTGGTACATGCACAAATAAGCCGGCGCTCAGGAGTTCACGTTTACTCGACTCGCAGGCATTCGTTTATACAGCTTTTCGTGGATAGTGTTTCGGTCTGCGGACGCATTACTCTTCTCGTGATTACAAACCGGCGGCCATGTCCCTTAGGGGGAGTGACTGCACACGGTAGCCCGAGGGGGACTTTGCAGTTTGACCCGTTTGGAAGCCGCCCTTGGCCGCTGGTTTTCTCGTAAGGCCCGCCGTTTCCGAATCGCCAATGCACCACGCACTTACTCTCGTCGCCTGTGTGTCCCTTGCCGTCGCTTTTATCTGCGCGCTGTGGATTGCTTTTGACGAGCTGAAACATCCGCAAAAAATGTGGATCATGAACGTCGTCTGGCCGGTCACCGCGCTGTATTTGAGCGTTGGCGCGCTGTGGTTTTATTACGCTTTCGGCCGCAACACGGCGAAGAAATCCTCGGCGATGCGCCATGCCGGCCATGAGCAGAAGAACAAGCCGGGCTCCAATCCTAGCTGGCAACAGATCGCCATCTCCGATTTTCACTGCGGCGCCGGCTGCTCACTTGCGGATATAGTTTGCGAATACCTGATTTTTGCGTGGGGCCTCACGCTGTTTGGAGCAGCTATCTGGGCCAGCTACGCTCTGGATTTTGCCGGCGCGTGGCTGTTGGGAATTCTCTTTCAATATTTCGCCATCAAGCCCATGAGCGATCTTTCCGCCGGGCAGGCGTTGATTGCCGCCATCAAGGCCGACACTCTCTCGATTATTGCTTTTCAAATTGGCATGTACGCCTGGATGGCTCTAGTCCATTTTGTTTGGTTTCCGCATCCGCACCTTGAACCGAATGAATTTCTCTATTGGTTCCTCATGCAGCTGGCCATGATTGCCGGTTTTCTTACTGCTTTTCCCATGAATGCCTGGCTGATTCGCCGCGGCGTGAAAGAAGCCATGGGCTAGCATCACCGTTTCTTACCCTTCCTTATTTCACTTTCTACGGGTAACCCCCGATTGAGGCTGTGGCCTTTGCCAGTCAAAGTACCGCGCAAGGCCGGTCTTCTTTCAGCGGCACATTTCTACAAATTTCCGGCTGACCCGTTTTGGTTCACTTTAAGGAGAGATATGAAATCGCCTAGATTCATGTTGACCATGCTTCCGGCGCTTCTGGCCGCGGGTTTACTCGGTTGCTCCAACACGCCGCCCAAGTCCCCCGATGTTGTGGACAACGTGCGGAAGTCCCTGGAGCAGTCCGGGTATAAGGATGTGAGCGTCAGTCAGGATCGCGACAAAGGCGTGGTCACGTTGACAGGCAGCGTTGCTACCGAAAGCGACAAAGCGCAAGCTGAATCGGTTACCAAGGCCGCTGCGGGCGGTCAGGTGGTTGCCGACGAAATCGCTGTTCGTCCTCCGGGCGATGAAAGCGCCGCGAAAGCGGTGGATAGCGATCTGGATAAAGCCATCGAAAAGAACCTCGATGCCGCGTTGGTCAAACGCAAGATGGACAAGGGCGTCCGCTACGATGTGAAGAATGGCGTTGTCACGCTCAAGGGTGATGCCGTTTCCGAGGGCCGCCGCTCGGCCGTCGAGCAGATTGCCAAAGGCGTTCCCAACGTGACGCAGGTTGTGAATGAGATGGAGGTGAAAGAACAGAAAGCCTCTTCATCTCGATAAATATCCCGAAGCGGAGCAAGAGCATGGTCGTTTGCTCCGCTTTTCGCTGTCAAAAAACTGTTCGTACTTCCGTCGATTTCCATTGGCAGGTTGGTATAACATTGTTTGTGTTCGGCTTATGACGATTCCGTCAAGAGTTTGACTCCGTCGGCGGAGGAAAATGGTCGTGCACAACGCCTCCATACCTGGCAACAAGCCGTGGCGAGCGCGCATTGCTCCCTTGATTTTGCCGTTGTCGGGCCTGCTGATTATCGCGGCCATCGGTGTGTTCGCCTACGTCACCCAAACCGGCGTCGAAAACAGCCGCACTTGGGTCCTTCACACCTATGATGTTCGCAATGACCTGCAGGCGCTCGACACCGAGCTTGCGCAACTCCGCGGCAATGCCTTGGCTTACGCGGCATCCGGCGATAAGAGCCAGCTTCAGGACTTTCGCTCTCATGCCGCCAACGTCGGCGTCCTGACCGGGAAGATTCACAACGCCACCGCGGATAACCCGCGTCAGCAGTTCCGTCTCGGCGAACTGGAATCTTTGTTCCACAAATATCTCGCAGACCTGGAACACACCGCCATTTCCGCTCCGCAAGCCACTATTAATTCCGAGGAAGCCGCTTCCATACGTGCGCTCGATGTTCAGGAATCGCAATTGGACGCGGTTTCGCAGAGTATGGCCGCGGACGAACGAAGCCTGCTGGAAAATCGCCTGCTCACCTGGAATCAATTTTTCAAGCGCAACGTCATTATCCTGGCAGCCATCTTTACCGCCGCTTTGATTCTGTTGGCCTACAATTTCCATTTGTTAAAAAGGGAAGTCGATCGCACTCACGACATGGAGCGTCTCCAGCGCGAAAGTGCCCAGTCTCTGCGCGCCCTGAGCGCGCGTGTGCTCGAACTGCAGGACGGTGAGCGCCGCAAGGTAGCCCGTGAATTGCACGACAGCGTGGGCCAATATCTGGTCGGCTTGAAAATCAGCGTGGAGCAGCTGCAGAATAATCGGGCGAACTTTGCGGCTGAGGATGACCGGCTTTTGAACGAGATGGTCGAATTGACCGAGCGTTCCATCAGCGAGGTTCGCACCATTTCGCATCTGCTGCATCCCCCGCTGCTCGACGAAGTGGGTCTTGAATCTGCGACGCGTTGGTATGCGGAAGGCTTTGGCAAGCGCTGCGGGCTCGATGTCAAACTGCAGCTCGCGGAAATACACAACCGCCTGCCGAAACAGGTGGAACTGGCCTTGTTCCGTGTTCTTCAGGAATCCCTGACGAATGTGCATCGCCACGCGGGCGCCAAAGCCATCGAAATCGTTTTGAATTGTGACCACCGACGAGTAACTCTCACCGTGCACGACGACGGCCGTGGTATTCCGCGCGAAGTGGTCAATCGTTTTCGCTCAGGCTTGGCATCGGGGGTTGGCTTGGCCGGCATGCGCGAGCGTTTGGCGGAACTCAACGGCGCACTGGAAGTGGAATCGCGGCCGGGCAGTTCCACGGTGCGTGCCTCCATTCCCATCATGGAAAGCGACGTTGCGCAAAACAAGCCGCTCGAAACTACTACCGCTTCCTGAAAGCGCAGGAGTTTGACTACTTCAAATTGCCGCGGCTTCAGCCCCGGCCATTAATCCTTGATTTATGTGACGTACGCCGCCAGCGATCCGGACCGCGACAGCATTTCCAGCCTGCGCCGCGAGCGCGTGCGTGCGCGGAACACCCGCGATTTTACCGTTTCCACGGTGATGCCCATGGCGTTGGCCAGTTCGCGGTTCGTCCAGCCCTCCGCCTTTTGCAGCACAAAAGTATGCCGCAGAGACGGGTTCAGGCACTGCAGCGCCTTGCTGGCGAGTTCGCGGTTGATGTACTCGCGCTCGTGATTCTGCCGGTGATCTTCAATCTCCGGATAATTCGCATAGGCCCCGGAATCCTGCGCGTTGTCCACTGGATTCACGAAACGTTCCGGCTTGCGCCGGCGCAGTTTCATCAGCGCCTCATTGATGGTGATGCGAAACAGCCACGTCGAGAACTGTGAGTGTCCTTCAAAACGCCCGAGATTGTAAAAGGCCTTCACCAATACATTTTGTACGTTGTCCTCCGCGTCTTCGCGGTTCTTCAGCATGCGCAGGGACACCCCATAAATCTTGCCGGAATGCTTTTGCACCAGCTCGCTGAAAGCTTCGTGGTTTCCGCGCCTGGCCATGGCCACCAGCTTATTGTCTGAGAGAGCCGTCTGATTTTTCATTTGCACTGTCTCGCGATATTGTGAATTACACTCACCAAGGCGGTTCTGATTGTTTCTGGAAAGTCCGAACCTGCTGGTTGTCCTATCGGAGCGCAATTCCAAGGTAGGGTGTGCGACGCAAATCAACAATACAGAGGACCGTGTACTCTGGCTTTCAGGATTTTGTAGGCGCCATGCTAATTTTGCGCGTTAAACCGCTAAGCCAAAAAGCCTTATGCCAGAAATCATCGCAAAAAACGGGGCGGGAAAATTTCCCGCCCCGTGGATACTCCTCTTGAACTTACGGCTTCAGATGCGGGGAAGCCTTCTGCAGCACGGAATCCAGCATGCGCCCTTCTTCAGGCGAATCGCGCTTCGGATCTTCAATGATCTCCGCCGCCGTCACGCCCTTGCCGTACACCTTGGCATTGGCGTCGCCGTCGGGACGCAACGTCGATCCTTCCAGTGATACTCCCGCGAACGCTCCACGCGACCGCGAGTAGCTCAACATTTCCGCGCGCAGCGTCGCATCTGACTCCGCCGTGGCCGTGCGGCCCTTCGGTCCTGCTGCAACGCTGGCATCGCCGCCCAGTTTTACCTTGCTGTGCAGCAACCCCTTCATTCCCCGATCATTCATAACCAGGATCACAAAGTCAGTCGCTTCGCCACCGATCTGGAAACCGAAGCTTCCGCCTTCCAGCGCGTACATGGCCGGCGCTCCCCACCGTCCGTCGAAGTTCGCACCGCGGCGGCATACCATCACACCGCGGCCATAGCTGCCGCCCACCACAAATGCCGCTTTCAAAACCGAAGGCAGCACCACCACGCATCGCGCTTTGTCCAGCAAGTCTTGCGGAATATCATCCGGGACGTCCAGAATCTCTTGCATCACTTTACCGGCGTTCGCCAGCCGTTCTCTTTCTTCGTGCTCACTCGCTGGTTTTGCAAACGCCAGCGTGGAAAATGCCAACGTTCCTGCCAGTGCTACTGTCCACGTTTTCATCTTTGTTTCCTCCATGCCTTTCAGGATTTACTTACCCCGGCCGACCGCCATCACCGCGACTCCACTGATCAATGCAATCACACCAATAATCGGCGGAATGGGTACCGAGTGATGTTCTTGTTTCGTTGCTTGAATCGGTCCAATATCCAGCACTTTTTTCTGTGTGGTATACGTGAATCCCTGATAGACGAGCGCAATGATGCCGATCGCCATCAACGCCACGCCTAGCATCGTCCTTCCATTCATCCTGTCCTCTCGATTTCTCTGCGGCTCCCGTCTGGCTAGCTCAACCTTTGAGCCCTCACATCCTGGAAAACATCACCAAGGCTTTCCATCTCCACACCGCTGCCGGGGTTCGTTCGCGACACCAGTGCTTCTAGTGAAATGCTGGTTCCGGTTGGTCCCGCTACTTTTACGTGATCTGAAACTAAGGCTCCATACCCGGAACCCCTTATCTCCGACGCTTGCATCGTGTAGCGCTCGTCCGTCCTCGTTCTCGTTGTCTTGAACCTGTGCGGTCTTTCAGCTTGGCTCAAACAATTCTCAATTCGATTTAAAGAGAAGCGTACAGAAGCCTGCATGCGCATATAAGGCGATCCCTGTATTCATACCTTTCCCGCGCCGTGGTTTTCTAACAGCTGCTTGCGGCAATTCGAATAGCACCAAGACCAGGAGGCTAAATGAACTGGGATCAAATTGAAGGCAAATGGAAACAGTACTCAGGAAAAGCCAAGTCCAAATGGGGCAAGTTCACTGACGACGACATGAAAGTGTTGAGCGGCAGAAAAGATCAGCTCGTCGGACTCATTCAGGAACGTTACGGCATAGCGCGTGACGAAGCCGAGCGCCAAGTCGACGAATTTGGCAATTCATTTTCAGACGACAATGCTGCCCAACGCGAGGAAGACAATCGCCGCGAGCGCACCCGCACCGCCGGATCGTCGTAGGCTGTCAGGAATTTGGCGGCGCCTAGAGCGGTGCTGAATACCAAGCTGTCTAACTAGTCGCAAGGCGAGCTGGCCCATTTGGGGCCAGCTCTTTTTTTTAGCTCGGGCCCAAACTGTTCGTCGTGCGCCATCACATTTCTTTGACCGCCGCATTCACCTCACGCCCAAACTCTTGGTACACTCAAGCTGTTTACTGCACCTATGAACGTCCTCTCCGCACTTGGCGTCGTTCTCGGAACCGGTTACTCTGCCGGCCTCAACCTTTACGCCACCATCCTCACCCTCGGCCTTCTCGAGCGTTTCGGTATCATCCATCTTCCGCCCGCCGCGCAGGGCATTGCCCGCTCCTGGGTCCTCGCAATCGCCGCCGCGCTTTATTTCGTGGAATTTTTCGCCGACAAGATTCCGTACCTCGATTCGATCTGGGATGCTGTCCACACCTTCATTCGCCCGCCCGCTGCTGCGCTGCTCGCCTATGACTCCGTCGGGCAGATTTCGCCGGAGTGGCGCTGGGCCGCCGCCTTGCTGGCGGGTGGCGTCGCGCTTACTTCCCACAGCGCCAAAGCCTCCACGCGCGCCGCCGTGAATGCCAGTCCAGAGCCTTTCAGCAATTGGGCGTTAAGTATTGGAGAAGATTTGCTCGCGGTATGGCTGAGCTGGATGGCCGGCGCCCATCCCTGGGCCACCAGCATTGTGGTTGGCGTCCTGCTGCTACTTTCCGCGTTCGTGATTTTCCATCTATTCCGCTTCGCCCGCCGCACGTTTCACCGCGTGTCGACTGCCTGAAACGAGGCAAGCATCGCGATTCGACCCAGCACTTCCTCTATTTCAAATACATCGCCAGCCAGTCGAGAAACGTCTTGTACCAGAATTGCGCGTTCTGGGGCTTCGCAATCCAGTGTCCTTCATCAGGGAAAATCACCAGCTTGGACGGCACTTCTTCGCGTTGCAGCGTGTTGAAAAATTCTAGCGATTGCGTGTACGGCACGCGAAAATCATTTTCTCCGGCGATGACCAGCGTGGGCGTTTTGTATTTCCCCAGGTCCCCCGCGTAGGTCGAGGCCGACCATTTCTTGTAGCCTTCGGGATTGCTCCACGGCGTCCCCTGCATATCGTGTTCCCCAAACCACAATTCTTCCGTCGCATACATCGACGTCTGGTCGTAAACACCCGCGTGGCTGATGATGGCTTTGAAGCGCCCCGAATGTGTTGCGATCCAGTCTGCCAGGTATCCTCCGTAAGACCCGCCCGCCGCCGCCATGCGCGATCCATCGGTGAATTTATAATTCGCAAGGGTGTAGTCCACGCCTTTCATGATGTCGACGTACGCCTCGCCGCCCCAGTCTCCCGTAATTTCCTTGGTGAATTTTTGTCCGTAACCGGTCGATCCGTGCCGGTTGATCATCAGCGTCACGTAGCCAGGCGACGAAAATACCTGCGGGTTCCAGCGGTAACCCCACGCGTTCGACCACATCGTCTCCGGACCACCATGCAGCAGCACCAGCAGCGGATACTTGGTCGTCGCGTTAAAGTGTGGCGGCCGGATCAGCATTGCCTGTACCTTCGAGCCAGCCGCGCCTTCGTACCAGAACGTTTCCGGAGCGTTCATCTCCAGCTTTGCCAGCTGAGCATCATTTTGATGCGTGACCTGCTTCTCATTGGAGCCGTCACTGTTCGCCACAAAAATTTCCGCCGGCATCGTGAGGCTGGTGCGTTCGAAGGCCATCAGCTTGCCGTCGCCGCTCAAGGTCAGCGCCATGTCGAAGCCTTGCGCCACGATTTTTGGCTCAGCGCCTACGCTGGGCTTCATCGCATATATGGGCGACAGCGTCTCGTTTTCAGCCGTGAAGTAAATCGTCTGGCTGTCCGCCGACCACGCTAATCCTTGCGCGCTACGATCGAATTTCTCGGTCAGATCTTCGCTCTTGCCCGCTTTTCGGTCGTATAACATCACTCGCCAGCGGTCCGCTTCGTATCCCGCGGTCAGTTGCGCGTGATACGCGATGTACTTTCCGTCGGGCGAATACACCGGATTGCCGTCGAACCCCGGATTTGTGGTGATTTTTTTCGCTTCGCCGCCCGCCGTGGGCACCAGGAACAGTTCGCCGTTGGTGCTGAGCGCCTCCACCTTGTCCGGCACCGCCGTATAACAAATCTCGGCGCCGTCCGGAGAAAAATTGATGTCTTCGGGCCCGCCGCGCTCGTCGGGTGGCACGTCGTAGTTCGCTCCCGCGGTCAAGTCCCGGGGCGTGCCGCTGCCGTCCGGTGCCGTCACGAACAGGTGGCTGCGCTTTCCTTCCGACCAGTGCGTCCAGTGCCGGTACAGCAGCTGCTCGTAGACCCGCGCCTTTACTTTATTTTTTTCTTTCTCTTCGTCACGCGCCTTGTTGCACGCATCGTCCTTGCAGTCCACATAAACCGACGAAGTGAACGCAATGGTTTTTCCGTCCGTCGAATATTTCACCAGGTCCGCCCCGCCGGAAAGCTGCGTGATTGCGTGGCTTTCGCCTCCCTCCATGGAAATCACGTACACCTGCGGGGTGCCGGCCCGCGACGAGATAAATGCCAGCGCCTTGCTGTCTGGCGACCACGCCGGGCTGTTGTCATGCCCACTTTGTGTAAGTTGTATCGCCGCGCCACCTGCCGCGGGCACGAGCCAGAGATTGCTGGCATTGCGATTGGCAGTCATGTCGGGCGTAGACACGGAATAGGCCACCCATTTACCGTCCGGCGACAACGTCGCGCCCGCGATACGGTGCATCTGCATCAAATCGTCGAATGTGATGGCGTGTTTGCTGCCGCTTTCTTGCGCGAGAACAGAAACACACGCGCCAATGAGCAGCGCCGCAACAAAAATCACCCGCATCGTTGCAACCTTCATGCCTTCTCCTTTGGAGCCCATCCTTAAGCCACAATAGTTTGGATTCACAAAATTGGACTCACGGATAGTGTCACGAATCGTGGGCGATTCCAATCCACTCAGAGCCGCAACCGCTGGCGGTTGAAGCGGCAAACGGTTTTTTTGTGCGCCATCAAAATACTTTTCGATAAGCTCCAGCGCTGTTGACGCTATCACTTATTGAGCGCTACCCCGACCGCCCAGATGTAACCGTCTGGGTCCTCGACCATCACGTCGCGCCATCCATGCGGAAAATCCGCGGCCGGCTGCAGGATGGTGGCTCCCGCTTGTTCCGCGCGCCGCTGCAGTTCATCCGGATCGATGCCCATCACGCGAAGCTCGGCGCCGTCGCCGCGTTTGCCCTGGCGTTGCAGCCGCGCAAACAGCGGATGATGATCGTAGGCATGATCGGCGTGCAGCATGAACTCCGCGCCGTTCAGCGCCATGGCCGCGAAATCAACGTCGCGATAACGTACTGTGGCTCCCAATACGCGTTCATAAAACGGAATCGATACCGATAAGTTCCGCACCAGCAGGTTCACCGAAAAGCGAGGCAATCCTCGCCCATATTCGTCGGCCGGCATCCAGGCATCGCCGCTGCGCTTCATGGTCATAACGTCTCCATTGCTCTCCGTATGTCCGTGGCAATTTTCTCATGGCGCGATTCGACGTCATCCCTACCGCTTTGGCTGCCCAAGAAAGAAAGCCTCGCCAATTTGGACTAACGCCCGGCCTCTTGAGGCGAAGCGGGCCTTGCGTCACTCGCACGTACCAGCAGCCAATTCACCGACGCAATCGCGATGGTTCCCAGCACCACAGACAAATTGCTGAGTGGCGTGTGCACGAACAGCACCACGCAAAACACCAGCGTCAGTATGGCGACAACTGTCCCTGCCGGCACGCGAAACGCATCGGCCTGCGGGTGTTTGCGCCGCAACACTAGCAACTCAATCGCAAACGAGGAGTAAGTCAGCAGCCGTGCCACCGCGGAAAGAGTAATATTCCAGCGGAAATTTCCCGCCAGTGTAAATGTCAGCAGCAATACGGTGTAAAGGATGATCGAAACGTACGGCGTGCGAAACTTCGCGTGCACCGCTGCGAAGAAACGCGGGAAATCTCCGCACTCGGCCATTGCAAACGTCAGCCGCGGCGTGTGCAGCATGTTCGCGCCCAGGTATCCATAAATCGAAAGCAGCGCTCCGCCCGCAATGGCCCCCGCCGCTCCGCTCCCGAAAATATGTCGCGCCGCTTCCGCCAGCGGGCGTTCCGTGGCCGCCGGGTTTGCCAGCGTGCCGTTGACCACCACTTGGACCAGCGTGTAAATCAGCGTCACCAGCGCCAGCGCGTACCCCAACGCCGCCGGCGCATCTCGCCGCGGATCCCGTGTTTCACCCGTCGCGAAGAAAACCGCCTCGAATCCGCCGTAAGCAAAGACCAGCACCAGCACTACCGTCAGCCAGTCCTGCGGTGTAATCGTGTGCGAAATCGGTGCGGCCGCCACCGCTCCATGCCTCATGAGCCAGCCGAGACCCGTGCCGATAAACACCAGCAGCAGAAAAATCTTCGCACTGGTCAGAGAATCGCTAACACGCGTGGCCGAGCGGACGCCGCGATAATTGATCACCGCCAGGATTCCGATGAGCGTGGCAAGAATCGTTGCGCGATAAAACGGCTGCACCGCGCGTGGGCTGAACTCCGCGAGGTACGTCGCAAAGAGATTCGCGGTGCCCGAGGCCGCCGTCAATCGCGCCAGCCACGTCAGCCACGCGATTTGGATTCCCCAGAATCGGCCCAGCGCCGTGCGCGCATAGAGATAAGGGCCGCCCGTCTCGCGAAATTGTGATGCCACCTCGCTCAGGCAGGCGGCAATCAGTGCCACGCCCGCGCCGGCGATCAGATAAGCAAGCGCTCCGTATTTTCCCAGCCGTCCTGCCACCACGCTGGGCAATCCAAAAATGCCGCCGCCGATCACGGTGTTGACGATCAAGGCCGCCAGGCTCCAGCGACTGATCGTTCGCACCAGGCCGCTTGAAGTCTCCGTCAATACCGCTCCATTCACCCGCAGAATTTCGATCGCTTCGCGTCTGGCCGCGCCCCGCCCCCGGGCGCAAAAAACGCCGCCAGCGTAGCACATCTCTTCCGCCGGCTTTGGCAGCGCGCCATCGCCGCCGTCTTTTACTCTGTTACAATTTCGTTCCAAGCCCCATGGCGAGCCACTCCCGCGTTTTTCCGCGAAATTTTCGCAAACACTATCCCGTTGCCGTTCGCGGGGAAGGTTGCTGGATTACCTGTGCCGATGGCCGCCGCTTTCTTGACGCTGCCGGCCAGGCTGCCGTCGTCAACATCGGTCACGGCGTCCCCGAGATTGGCCGCGCGATGGCCGAGCAGTCATCGCAGCTTGCTTTCGCTCACACTTCGCAATTTCACTCCCAGCCCGCCGAAGAACTTGCAGCCCGACTTCTGCAACTCGCCCCGCCGAATTTTCGAAATGGCGGCCGCGTGTACTTTACTTCGGGCGGCTCCGAAGCCACGGAAACAGCGATCAAGCTCGCGCGCCAATTCCACCTTGAAACCGATCAGCCGCAGCGTTTTGGAATTGTTTCGCGGCGGCAGAGCTACCACGGCAGCACCCTCGGTGCGATGGCGGTGAGTGGCAACGTCGCCCGACGCTCTCCTTATCAGCCTCTGCTTCCAGAATGGGGCCACATCGCTCCGTGTTTTGCCTACCACGGTGCCGGCAATTTGCCGGAGGACGAATACGCCATTGCCTGCGCCAACGAGCTTGAAACATTTCTCCACGGCCCGCCGGGTCACTCCTCCGCCGCATTTATTTTTGAGCCCGTCGTCGGCGCCACACTCGGCGCCGCCGTTCCCAGCGAAGGTTACATCGCGCGCATCGGCGAAATTTGCAGTGAAAATAAAATTCTTCTCATCGCCGATGAAATCATGTCTGGCATGGGCCGCACCGGCAAACCCTTCGCCATTCAGCATTGGAACGTCGAGCCCGACATCATCCTCGTGGGAAAGGGAATCGCGAGTGGCTACGCGCCTCTGGGCGCCGTTCTGATTTCAGCGCCTGTGGTGAAAGCATTCGAACGTGGATCAGGCGCCTTTCAGCATGGCTTCACTTACCAGGCACATCCCGTTGCCGTGGCGGCCGGCAACGCCGTTCTTGATTACCTAGAAACTCACAACTTGTTCGAACGCGTTTCTTCCGTCTCAAAAACTTTGCGCCGCGATCTTACCCCGCTCCTCGATCACCCGCATGTCGGCGACATTCGCGGCCTTGGCCTCCTGATTGGCGTCGAGTTCGTGAAGGACAAAGTCTCTCGCGAGCCTTTTCCGCCCGGTGACAACATCGCCGAACATATTCGCCAGGCTGCCATGGAAGAAAACGTCCTCACCTATCCTACACAAGGCTGCGTCGACGGCTTACGCGGTGACCATATTCTTCTCGCTCCGCCGTTCATTCTCACCGCTGACGAATCCGTGCGCATCGCCGCCGCCCTGCAATCCGCGCTCGCAAAAGTGTTTACTCATTAACTCTCATTCTCGGCAATACACTCACCGCACTGCGCCAAACAATCCCTCTTCTCTTTGTCCTTTGGTTGCACTACTGTTCGAAACCGTAGTCGCCGCCTATCCCGGAGATAACTCTCGATGATGCGTCACCTTTTCCGAATTCTCGTTTCGCTTTTCGCCTCTGCATTTCTCTTCGCACTCGTGGTCCGCGCCCAGGAACATAACTCGCCGAAAAATACCGCCAAGCCGCGCGCCCGTGATTTAGGCGTTCCATTTGATGGCACGCCCGGCCCGTTCAACGCCATCACCGACGTCGCCGGCGTCACCGTCGGCCACACCACGCTGATCTCCGGCGAAGGAAAACTGCAGATTGGCAAAGGTCCGGTACGCACCGGCGTGACCGCCGTTTTGCCGCGCGGTTCAAAGTCCATGAGCGATCCCGTTTTCGCCGGTTGGTTCACGGAAAATGGCAACGGCGAAATGACCGGCACCACCTGGGTCGAGGAATCCGGTTTCCTGGAAGGGCCGGTGATGATCACCAATACTCACAGCGTCGGCGTGGTGCGCGACGCCGTCATTCAGTGGCGCGTCTCTCATGGCCAGCCCGATCCTTCCGGTTACTGGTGGTCGCTGCCCGTCGTTGCTGAGACGTGGGACGGTTGGCTAAACGACATCAACGGCTTTCATGTGAAGCCCGAGGATGCTTTTCACGCCATCGATTCCGCAGTCTCCGGTGCTGTAACCGAAGGCAACGTCGGCGGCGGCACTGGCATGGTTTGCAACGAATTCAAAGGCGGGATCGGTACCTCATCGCGCAAGCTCGAGGAAAAATTTGGCGGCTACACCGTCGGCGTTCTGGTGCAGTGCAATTACGGCCGACGACCCGATTTGCGCATCGCCGGCGTGCCCGTCGGCAAGGAAATTCCCGAGGATCGCGCTTACGCCACAACTTCATTCCACGATGCTGACCGCGGCTCCATCATCGTAGTCGTCGCCACCGACGCGCCTCTTGTCGCTCATCAGTTGAAACGCCTGGCCCGCCGCGTCACTCTCGGCTTAGGCCGCGACGGCAGCATCTCCGGCAACGGCTCCGGCGACATCTTCATCGCCTTCTCCACCGCCAATCCGGGCGCGGCGTTCAGCGGCAACGTCGTCGATTTGAAAATGTTGCCGAACGAAAAAATCGAGCCGTTCTTTGCCGCCACCGTGCAGGCCACGGAAGAAGCCATCGTCAACGCCATGGTCGCCGCTGAAACTATGACCGGCATCGAAAATCACAAGGTTATCGCGCTGCCGCACGACCGCCTCCGCGCGGTCCTTAAAAAATACAATCGCCTCAACGAGTAATCAGTTTTCCGGGAAGGCGTTGCGCGGGAAGTCCTGCGCGGCCGGTTTGCCTGCGTGCCCGGCGAACCAGCTAAATCACTGGCACGGCCATCTTGCGCGGCGGATTGAAAAACGGCAGCGCCACAACTTTCGCCGAAACCGTGTGGCGCACCGCCTCGACCGTCATCTCCATATGAAGAGTTGTGCCCACCGCGGAGTTGTCGCGGTTCACGCACGCCAGCGCGATCATCTTCTTCAAGGTGGGCGACCACGTAGTGGACGTCGCTTTGCCAATCATTCGCCCTCCGCGATATACCGGCACTGCCACCCGCGAAGCCATGCTGGGCACCTGCGGCGCCATGCCCATCTTGTCGTACAGCGCCTCCACCTCATTCCAGTTAATTTCCAGGCCCACCAGCGCGCGCTCGGCGCCTTTCTTGGCCTCCCGCGCCAGCGCTTCGCGCCCTACGAAATTCTCTTTCTTCAAATCCACCAGTTTGCCTAGCCCGATTTCCGCCGGCGAAAACTTCTGCGCATCGATCAAGGCCTTCTTGCTGGAGGTATAGTCCACCTCGATCAAAATTAATCCCGCCTCGATGCGTGCAATATCCAGCGCAATCATTCCCGCGGGATGAATATCAAACGCCTTTCCTTTGCTGTTCAACGCGTCCCAGACCTTCACCGCGTCCTTCCACGGCATCCAGATTTCAAAACCCAGGTCGCCGGTATAACCCGTGCGCGAAATATCCACCTCCACACCTGCAATTTTTCCGTGCGTCACGCGAAAATATTTCAGGTTGGTGACGTTCGCATCCGCCGCTGCGTTCAGTAGCCTGCCCGACGTCGGCCCCTGCAGGGCCAGCGCCGCCACCTGCTCGGTGATATCTTCGATTCTTACGTCCAATCCCAGCGCGTTCTGCTGAAACCATCGCAGGCTGGGGTCCGCCGCCGTCCAGCGATATTCGTTTTCTCCCAGGCGCGTAATCGTTCCGTCATCAATGACCTTTCCTTCCGGATCGCACCAGCAGCAGTAAATCACCTGGTCCACCGCCACCTTGTTGATGTCCCGCGAGATAACCCGGTTCACCAGTTTCGTCGCGTCTCGCCCGGTCACCTTGTATTTGAACAGGGGCGAAATATCGATGAGCGCCGCAGAATTGCGGATGGCGTTGTACTCATGCTCGTGGTGCATCTCGTAAACGCTGACCGTGTAGTAGCCTGACCACTCCCGGTAATTCAGGCTCTCGCACAGTGCCAGGGTTCTCTCGTGAAACGCGGTACCAACCGGCACAATCCCTCCACTGTTCACATGCGGGCGCTCGCCACGCAAAAAACCATTCTGCAAAAGTGTTCGAATTATAGGTGCGAATTCACCACGCTCGCAAGCCGCTTCCGCGACGCAAATGCCCGTTATCTCGCGAGCCGTTCGCGAAAGTACTGCTTCCAGCTCGCCGGCAGTGCCTCCACCTTCAGCGCCCGCTGCACCAGCTCCACGTCCGCCTCTGCATACTTCTTGCTGATGAACAGGCGCGTAATATCCGGGACCGTCACGCCATTCCCGTCGCTCCCGACCCTGATCATCTCGTCTCCCGCGCCGACTTCGCCCTCACGCGTCACCGCCACGTAAAATCCGCTTCGCCCGCTGGCCAGGAATCGCCTCACCATGTCGTCGGACTGAAATTTTATGCCCAGCTTGTAACAGGGCAGCCGCGGCTGGGTCACGATTACTTCCGCGGAGCCCACGGAAAAGCGATCGCCCAGGTGCACGGAATCTTCCAGCAAACCCTCGGTCGTAAAATTTTCTCCAAACATTCCCAACGGCAAATCCCGCGACAACTCCTCCTGCCAAAAGGCGTAATGCTCGTGCGGGTAGCAATACACCGCTTTGTATTCGCCGCCGTGCACCGTCAAGTCCGCCTGGCCGTCGCCATCAAGATTCAACTTGCGTAGCGTGACGCGGCCCGCGACCGGAACCTTGAATATCCCCGTCGTCACCGCCCGGCCGCGCCACGTCACCTCCCGTGGCAACGCTACATTCAGCGACATTACTTTCATCAAACCTATCCTTGCGTTTTACGGTGATACAGCGCGGACCAAAAGTGATGCGAGCCGCCCACACTCCCCGCCACGATCGCCATCCCTGTCGGAGCCTCGCCCGCACGCAGGAAGTGCACATAGCCGACGACCGTCATCGGCAAATAAATCAACAAACCTGTCACCACCCCGGGCGAGTAGGTGCGCGATTTGTAACTGGCCCAGGCGTGCCAGATGCCGTTGGAACACAGCACGGCGGCAATCATCAGCCAATAAAACAGGCCAGCGGCACGATGTCCCAGCAATCCGATTTGCAGGCAGCCCACCAGCAATGCCGCGTTGATGATCACGAAAGCGTACGGTGACACGCGCGCCGTCATCGCGATAACGGCGGTACCATGCCATAAATCCGCCGGGGAAAACAAACTCTTCAAACATGTGCAGCATGGCCGCACCGAGCGGCGCCCACGGAAGCCAATCCATTTGTTTTCGAAGTATACCCGCCTGCGGACCCGGTAACTACCAGGCGTCGCAAGGCCTGCGACTTGTGCCGCATAGCCGCTGCCAGTAGAATGCCTTTTGCTTTCTTCGCCTTTCTAAACTACTGTGCGCGCTTTGCGATCGCTTCTTTGTCGATTCCTCGCGCTTGTCTCTAACGGAGCTCTGGCAAAATGACGCAGCATTACGACGTGATCGTCATTGGCGGCGGTCACAACGGCCTGGTCAACGCCGCGTACCTGGCCAAAGCCGGGAAAAAGGTTTTGGTCCTCGAGCGCCGCCACGTTCTCGGTGGCGCGGCGGTGACCGAAGAAATCATTTCCGGTTTTCTTTTCTCCGAGTGCTCTTACGTAGTCTCCCTGCTTCGCCCGGAAATCATCCGCGAACTCGACCTTCCGCGTCACGGCCTGGAAATTCTCCCGCTCGACGGCACCTTTTCCCCCATGCCCGATGGTAACCACCTCTGGCGCATGAACGATCACGCCAAGTCCATCCGCGAAATTCGCCGCCATTCCCGCGTCGACGCCGAAGCCTACGACGAATTTTCCAAGATGATGACCCCCATGTGCCGCTTCGTGAAGCCCATGCTCTCGATGATTCCGCCGGATCCCACCACTCTCAATCCGCGCGACCTTAAACAACTGCACTTCATGATGCAGCGTTTCCGCGAACTTTCTTCCGACGAACGCTACACCCTGATTCAGCTCATGACCATGAGCTCCGCCGATTTTCTCGATCAGTGGTTTGAGACCGACGTGCTCAAAGCCACCATGTCTGCTTCGGGCATCATCGGCACCTTCCTCGGCATTCGCTCGCCGGGCACTGCCTACGTTTTGCTCCATCACTACATGGGAGAAATTGACGGCGCGTTCCGCTCCTGGGGTTTCAGTCGCGGTGGCACCGGCGCCATTTCCAATGCCATCGCCGCCTCCGCGCGTGAAGCGGGCGTGGAGATTCGCACCAAAGCGCCCGTCGGAAAAATCGTGGTCAAAAACGGGCGGGCCACCGGTGTGGTCCTGCAATCCGGAGAAGAAATCGCCGCCAACGTGGTTTCCTCCAGCGTCGACCCGCATCTCACCTTTGAAAAATTTCTGGAACCGTCCGAGTTGCCTGCTGATTTCCTCGAAGGTGTGCGTCGTTACAAATTTCGCGGTTCTTCAGGCAAGGTGAACATCGCGCTCAACGCCCTGCCCGACTTCAAAGCCATTCCCGGCGATGGCGCGCACCTGCGCGGCGCCATTTCCATTTCGCCCGGCATGGAATACATGGAGCGCGCTTACGACGACGCCAAGTACGGCTATTACTCGCGCCGCCCGTATATCGACATGGTCATTCCCAGCTTGACCGATCCCAGCGTCGCGCCTCCGGGCAAACACGTGCTCTCCTGTTTCGTCCAATACGCGCCCTACAAACTTGCGCAAGGCACGTGGGACGATCAGCGCGAAGCTTTCGGCGACAATGTCATCGACACCATCGCGGAGTACGCCCCCAACATCAAAAATATTATTATCGGCCGCCAGATTCTCACGCCTCTCGATCTCGAGCGCGAATTCGGCCTCACCCAGGGAAATATTTTTCAGGGCGAGCTTTCTCTCGAACAATTGTTTTTCCTCCGCCCCGTAGCCGGTTGGGCCTACTACCGCACTCCCGTCGATAACCTTTATATGTGCGGCTCCGCCACCCATCCCGGCGGCGGCATCATGGGCGCTAACGGCCGGATCGCCAGTCAGGTCATTCTCAAAGAATGGAAAAAGTCCGGTGCGCAACGTCATTCGAACGGCAGTCGCCAAGCTTCTGAATCCGCCGCGCCCGCCGCCGCGCATTCCGCCAAAGAGCCCGACTGACTATGCCCATCGGACAGCGCGTAGTTTTCATCGGCGGCGGTCACAATGCGCTCATCGCTGCGTTTTATCTCGCCAAGGGCGGATTCAAGCCGCTCGTCCTCGAGCAACGCGAATTTGTCGGGGGTGGCGCAGTCACCGAGGAATTTCATCCCGGTTATCGCGCCTCGACGCTGGCCCACAATCTCGGCCCCTTGCGGCCCGACGTGGCGCGCGACTTGCAAGTTGAAAAATTCGATTGCGAAATTCTCAGCCCCGATCCACGCGTTTTCGCGCCCAATTTGAACGGCCAATCGCTCCTCTTCTACGACGACCACGCCAAGACCGCGGGCGGCATCGCCCGCCTTTCGGCCAAGGACGCCGCGAAATATACTGCCTTCGCCGCCGCGCTCTCAAAAATCTCCTCAGTCTTCGCGCAGATTTCTTCCATCACCCCGCCTTCCATCGACAAGCCTTCTCCCGAGGATCTCTGGAATTTGCTCAAGACCGGTCGCGGCGTGCGGGCCCTCGGCAAGCACGGCATTTTCGACATGCTTCGCTGGGGTCCCATGGCTGTCGCCGATTTTGTGGCGGAATTTTTTGAAACCGAATTGCTACGCGCCGTCATTGCCGCGCGCGGAATCTTCGGCGCCGCCCTTGGCCCCTGGTCTGCTGGTTCCACCGCGGTGCTTTTGCTGCGCGCTGCCGCCGATTCCCATCCGGTCGGCTCGGCCACCTTTTCTCGCGGCGGCCTCGGCTCCTTCTCCCATGCGCTTGCCGAATCCGCCAAGCAGGCCGGCGTGGAGATTCGCACGGGCGCCGAAGTGCAGCACATTCGCGTTAAAGACGGCGCCGCCGTCGCTGTGGTGCTTTCCGATGGCGAGGAGATTCCCATCGAAGCCGTCGTTTCCGGTGTCGATCCCAAGCGTACGTTTTTTCAGCTTATGGATCCGTCGCAGCTTGATCCCACCTTTGCGCTGCGCATCCGCAATATTCGCGCCA
The DNA here is from genome assembly GCA_036496505.1 of Candidatus Acidiferrum sp. GTDB lineage: Bacteria > Acidobacteriota > Terriglobia > Acidiferrales > UBA7541 > Acidiferrum. The sequence continues at coordinate 22,008 of DASXLA010000095.1, forward strand.
ACGGCATCCTCGCAAAAATAAATTTCGCGCTCGGCGATCTTCCCGCGTTCCCTTCGCTTGCCGGCACCGTCGGCCCTGATGGTTTTCGTCAGGCTCTTTCCGGCCGCATTCACATCGGCCCCGAAATCGACTATCTCGAGCGCGCCTTCGACTCTTCCAAGTACGGCGAATTTTCCGACGCTCCCTATCTCGATCTAAGCATTCCCACTCTTCTCGATCCCTCTCTCGCGCCCTCCGGCAAGCACGTCATGTCCGTCTACGTGCAGTTCGCGCCTTACAAATTGAAAAAAGGGAATTGGGACACGCGCCGCAAGGCTTTGGGTGATGCCGTCATCAAAACCATCTCCGCCTATTCGCCAAATTTCGCCGGGCTCATCGAAGCCACGCAAATCATCACTCCTCTCGATCTCGAAAAAAAATACGGCTTCACCGGCGGCCACATTTTTCACGGCGAGCTGGCCCTCGACCAACTCTTCACCATGCGTCCGGTGCTCGATTGGGCGCGCTACAAAACCCCCATCAGCGGATTGTTCCTGTGCGGCTCGGGAACCCATCCGGGCAACGGCCTTACCGGCGCGTCCGGCGCCAACGCCGCGCGCGAAATCATCCGCGAATTGCGCTGATTTTTGGCACACCAGCAAAATACGATTCTGCCGGCCGAGTCCGTAATAGCTATTTGCTTTGTTCGGTTGGATTGAT
>DASXLA010000096.1:0-3151 GCA_036496505.1 Candidatus Acidiferrum sp.
ATCGACGACGCGCGAGCCGCCGTGACCTACGATCGAATGGTGCCTCCAGGAAACTTCGAAGACTACCATCGATGGCTGAGCCGCCACGTTGATGTGCTGAACCACGCCTTAGAAGGGATTCCAGAGGACCGGATTCGTTACCACGTTTGTTGGGGCAGTTGGCCGGGGCCGCACACCACTGACGTGTCACTCAAGAAGATCGTCGACCTGATTTTGAAGGTGCGCGCGGGCACCTATCTGATCGAGGCGGCGAATCCGCGTCACGAGCACGAGTGGCGGGTCTGGAAAGACGTCAAACTTCCCGATGGGAAAATTCTGGCTCCTGGCGTGGTGAGCCATGGCACGAACGTGGTCGAGCACCCGGAACTCATCGCCGAACGCATCGTCCGGTTTGCGGGCGTCGTCGGGCGCGAGAATGTAATCGCCAGCACCGACTGTGGATTTGCCCAGGAGCAGTTCAACCGGCGGGTGCACTTCAGCATCATGTGGGCAAAGCTGGAAGCCCTGGCCGAGGGCGCGCGGATCGCCAGCCAGGAACTTTGGGCTCGGCCGGGGCAATCGACAACGGAATAAGGTGGGTGGCGCACCCTTTCTATCCGTATTTTCCGAAGCGGCTACCTTTTCTATTGGAGCGGGAGAGAGAATCTGTGCCTGCCGAAGGCAAAACCAAAGAGCAAAGAAACAGGAAGACGCACCCTTCTGAGAAGCGAAGTATGCGGCACCCCGTGGGTGTTATAGGTGCCTTGAGGGAATTCTGGTGTGACCTGCGAGTTCGAGGGAATTGGCCACTGTGCACGAAAGGGTGTTCCGCCCTGCCGCCCGAAACTGTCACACTCGCGGATCGTAAGCTACAATGTTTCGGGAAGTTAAAAACGGAGGGGTGGCCGAGCGGTTGAAGGCGGCGGTCTTGAAAACCGTTAGACCCGAAAGGGTCTCGTGGGTTCGAATCCCACCTCCTCCGCCACTACCTCGCAGGATATAATCCGCAAACATATAAGAGAAGCATCTCGAAACGGTAGTCGTGCCTCAGCTGGCCGGGGCCAAAGCCCCTTCTCCCAGCCTCACTTTTCGCGGGCCTGAAGGCCCGCGCTTCCACCCGTTTTGCTGGTGGCGCGGCTGCTGCTGGGTGTGGCTTACTGATTGGCCTGACTTACCCGCGCAGGCAAGAGTGCCTGCGCCACGCACGGAGCGATGGTGACAATCCTTTCCAGCTCGGCATTGGCGCTTCTGCTGATTTTCTTTCCGGCGCCGACGCAGCTACGTTCGCATGCCTTGGCAAATGGAATATCGGCGCTGAAATTTCTCTCCGCTTATGATGGCGCTGGCTCTCTAAGCATTGCGGCTCAGTCGAGACAGCCCACTGATTCGTCTACCGCTTCCACGCCTGACAAGAGGGAAGAAAAAGTAACCGCCTATACGCTGCCTCCGGACCTTTATCGGAAAGCGCGGCATCTGGCGCAAATCTCGTTTTGGGGTCAAATCGTACTGTTCCTGTACTCGATTGTTGTGTTGCTGGTGATTTTGAAATGGCGGCTCGGCGCCAAATACCGCGCTTGGGCGGAAGGGACGTCCGCGAACCGATTCTTGCAGGCGGCGATATTCTCTCCGCTGATTCTGCTGACGATCGCTGTTTTGGAAAGTCCTGGAGACATCGGCCAGCATTGGGTATCGCGAAAATTCGGACTGAGCGTTCAGGGCTGGGGATCGTGGAGCTGGGACTGGACGAAGAGCCAGATTATTGCGGTGATCATCGGAATCATCGTGATCTGGATACTCTTCGCGGCGATTCGCAAAAGCCCGCGGCGCTGGTGGCTTTGGTTCTGGATTGCTTCTCTGCCGCTCACCGTGCTGGGAGTGTTCATACAACCGCTGGTGATCGATCCTCTATTCCACAAGTTCGCGCCGCTCACGGAAAAGGATCCGGCGCTGACGGCTTCACTGGAGCAGATGGTGCAGCGCGCGGGCGAAAATATTCCGCCGCAGCGGATGTTCTGGATGGGCGCTTCGGAGAAATCGACGGGCCTGAATGCCTACGTGACGGGCATTGGTTCTTCCAAGCGAATGGTCGTGTGGGATACAACGATCGCGAAGATGACCACGCCGCAGATCGTGTTTGTCGCCGGGCATGAGACGGGGCACTACGTGCTTTACCATATTCCCCAGGAACTGGCGCTCGACGCCGCGGTTTTTCTGGCGTTGTTCTATCTTGGGTATCTCTCGATTGCGCGGGTGCTGGCGCGGTGGGGCGCCAACTGGGAAATCCATGGTGTTGGCGACTGGGCTGCGTTTCCCGCGCTGCTGCTGCTGCTCACGATCTTTGCGTTTGCGGCCAATCCGCTTGCCAATGCGATCAGTCGACATTACGAACACCAGGCCGATCAATACGGCCTCGAAGTTACCCACGGGCTAACACCTGATTCGGGCGAGGTTGCCGCGCAGTCGTTTCAGATTCTTGGCGAGGTGGATTTGTCTGACCCTGCGCCCAATCCCGTGGATGTTTTCTTGTTTTACGACCACCCGACGATCCCCGCGCGAATCCGCTACTCGCTGGCGTACGATCCCTGGGCGAACGGCGGAACAGGCGAATTCGTGCACTGAACCGAAGGCATGGGCAGGTTTTTTTAATGTAGCTCAGGCCTTCAGGCCTGAGGTTTCTAGTGGGCTGGCGAGAGGGCCGAAAGACCTCACCCCTGAAGGGGTGAGCTACATAAACCCAAGGACGCGTGTGGGCGTAGTCCGAGGATACGAGGAAAATCTTTACACCGGGGGTCGGATTCGCGCAAGTACCTGTTGGTGTAAAGAAAAATCGTCTACGGTGAACGGGCGGTTTGGGGTGTTTTTTAGGGGCAGCCGAGCGCCAAACCACGTGCGCGATTTATGGGGCGCGGTTGCAGCACGCCCGGGCAAGCCCGGACGGCAGACAGCGGCGGCAAGCTCCCGCACTCCACAGGAGGCGCCCGTTTGTGCGAGGCGAACGGCGCAGATCACGCCAAGTAAGTTTGCTGCTCATGAGCGCGCGTGGAGCGTCATCTGAATTCCTTGACGCGGCCGCAGGGTCACCAGAGGTTCCGCGACCACGGGGTATCCGGGAACCAGCCGGAAACTGAAACGCTGCGCGAGTGTTGCGGTGACGATGGCCGCCTCAAGAAGC
>DASXLA010000097.1:0-2664 GCA_036496505.1 Candidatus Acidiferrum sp.
TGACGCGCGGCGCGCAGGAAGAGAAGCGCGGCATGGAGCAAAAAGGTGCCCAGCAGGAGCGCGGCTTGCAAAAGAACGAGAAGGGAGCACAAGAAGAGCACGGCACCAAGCTGAAAGGTGCTGAGGAGCAGCGCGGCACGAGCACGACCGAGCAAAGCAAAACCGGCGTGAATACAAACGTCGGCACGAGCGGCTCACGTGGCGCATCGGTGCAATTGTCCGAGGACCAACGCTCTCGGTTCAAGACGATCATTGGCAAGGAGCGCGGGCCGCGGCTTGGCGGCAACGTCAATTTTGACGTTACTGTTGGCACCAGAATTCCGCGAAATGTGCATGTCGTGGTGCTGCCCGAAGAAATCGTGCGCATCGTTCCGGAATATCGAGGATACGAGTATTTCCTCATCGGGGATGAGATCGTGATTGTCGACCCCAGCACTCTGGAAATCGTCGCAATCATCCCTGCCTGATTAAACTTCGAATGAACTACGCGTGGCGGGCTTGTGTTGGAGTTCCGACGCAGGCCCGTTTTTTGCGCTTTAGGTGGTGTGCGGGGCATACCACACAGAAAGGAGCGGAGCTTCCCGATCCTAAAAAGAGGCCCCCGACTGATCCACCCGGCGGCAGAGGTTCCCGTTCTATAAGTAAACAGGCTGCCGACTGATCCAGTCGGCGCGCCTCAATTGCGCGTTGCCTACCATGTCGTCCAAGCCGCACCCTTCCAATAGCCGCGCCCTTCGTGCTCGCGGAACGTGACTCACAGGAACCAACACTTGCCCGCGATGGCGGCCGATCGTCGGCGAGAAACAGGGCTAGGAATAACTCACGGGAATGGCCATGAGGCTCTTGTTGTTCATGTTGGCGATTTGCGTAGGTATCGCCAGCCCTGGGAAACCTGCGGAAGCGCAAAACTATCCGTGGTGCTCGCAGTACAGTGAAAGCGGTGGCGGCGGTAGGAATTGCGGGTTCACAACATTTCAACAATGTCTAGAAAACGTGACCGGGATAGGCGGGTTTTGCGAACGCAACACGCTGTATCAACCCCCTCCCGGACCACATCCGTTGACCGGGGTCCAAAGGCGCTATCCCTATTAACGCATTTTCGCCAACCTACTCGTTCCGCAAAAGCCCCAGCAGCTTTGCCACGTTGGCCGCAATCCGCCGCTCCTCTTCGCGCGAGCGTCGGGACGCAGCCGAACGAAAGTCGAGGTGACCATGCGATGTCCCGGTCCCAAAAATTTGGAATGTTCGATGGAAGAGATCTGACCGCGCAGACGCGTAGGTGCGCTATCGGATCGAACAAAGCTTCTCATAATGCTAGCGTCCTGGTCCAGTCTAAACTAGATCTTAGATGCCATGGCACGCGGACGAAAAACCGGCGGACGACAGAAAGGCGCGCGCAATCTCGCGGCTGCGGAAGCTCGCGCTGCGGCCGAAGCGACAGGAATTCTGCCGCTCGATTACATGTTGTCGGTGATGCGCGATGCCGGCGCTGAACTGAAGCGTCGTGACGCAATGGCTATCGCTGCCGCTCCCTATCTGCATCCCAAAATGAGCGCTGTAGAGCCAAAGGCCGAAAAGCCAGCGTCAGCGGAAGAGCATGGCATCGTGGTCAGATTTGTGAGACCGCGTCCGCGGTCTGAAGACGACCATGAAGCGGAGCAATTCCCGCCCAGCGCGGGATAACGGAGGCGTGTCGTGAAAGCCTTGCTCGCCTGCTGGCTCTCTCCAATCGCAGTGTTGGTGTGGTTGGCGATACCGGGGCCAAGCTCATTCGAAAAGCGTTGGCCGGTTGCGTCGCCGCCAGGCACGCCATACTGGACGCTATCCGCCTCACATCTCGTTTCAAGTTGACAGAATAGCGCGCGGCAATCGTGCGCGATGTACGATATTCACCACAATCCTTCGCTTGCTGAGATCAGGCCGCCGACTCGTGGATCAGCCCCCGCAGGGCCAGACGCACCGCGTCGTCGAAATCACGATCGATAAAGCGACCACCGCGGAACTGCAGCCAAGCAACAATACGTTCAAGAAAAACGCCGCGCTTTTTTGCCGGTAAGCCATCGGCGGCGTCCCAGATGATCCGAAGCTGCGAATCAGACAGCGCGAACATGTGAGCATGGTCTGGCGAGGGCGGCGGATGTCAACCGCTATCCTGCGAAGCTCGTGCAAATATCCTCGACAGACCACGGCGGCGGGAAGCGGCGGGTGGGCATCTCCTTGCGCCTCCTGGTGGGAGTTGATCGAACGCCCCTGCGCCGCCACAAACGGCCATGAAGATCGTGCGTAGCTCAAGGGGGATAGAGCGTCCTTGTTTTTGGGCGGGGGAGGTTGCGGGTTCAAGTCCTGCCAGCGTCACCATCAAAGAACGCGTGATTAACAGGGGAGACTCATGACCGCATTGCATCCAAACCGACATGATAGTCATGCGGCGCGTCGACGGCGGTGGGCGTGCGATCGCTGTGGCGAACAGCCACTATCCGAAGAAATTGATCTCTATTTCGCGACAGGACTGTGTAGCTGGTGCTCACACTTGCTTGCCAAGGATGACGATTAAAGCGGCGCAAGGCGATCGGCACCTAAAAGAATGGCCCCAGGGGACTGAGGCCATAGTCGGAAGGCGACGAGGCTATGGTTCGCCGCCCCCGGCAATTGGTGGGCGCTGGG
>DASXLA010000098.1:0-2260 GCA_036496505.1 Candidatus Acidiferrum sp.
ACTCAAGCACAACCCGGCGCGAATGCGGCCAAGCCTCAGGAGAGGCCGGCGCAACAAACCGGAGCGGTAAAGGGACGCGGCGCGACGAATGAGCGCAGTGCCACGGCTCTGCCTGGCGCGGACAGGGGCCAAAAAACTCACGTGGGCCACGAACCTGCAAACGCTGCGAAAACGAGTGTTCCCGGTAAATCGACCGATGCAACGACGAATGAGCCTGGCCGGAAGGGTCCGACTCACGAGGAATCTGGGAATGCTCCCGCGACGGGAACGGATGTTTCCGGTAATGCGGCGGGAATGCCACCGCAGAAGGAGAAGGAGCAGCAGGTTCAGGAGCGGAAGCAAGGACAAGGTGTGAAGCAGCCCATGACTGAAGCCGGCGGAACGTCGGTAGCCGGCCAGCAAAATGTGCAGGCTAAACCGGGCGTCAAAGGGAAGAAGCTCGATCCGCAGCAGGTGCAGCAGGTCAAATCGCAGCACGCGAGCTTCCACGCACAACCAAAGCCGCAGCAGGTTCAAGCGGTTACGTTCAACCAGAACCATCGGATTGAAGGAAGTGATCGCTGGCAGGGCCAGCATTACGAGGTATTCCGCTCGTATCATCCGGAATGGCACGATCAGGGGTGGTATCATTCACATTACAACCGAGTTGAGCTGATCGCTGGCGGTTACTATTTCTTCAACAATGGCTACTGGTTTCCGGCGTGGGGCTACAGCCCTTCAGCGCAATATTATGCCTACGATGCGCCGATCTATGTCGGTCAACATGCTGAGCCGCCGGATAAAGTGATCGCGGATGTGCAAGCCTTGCTACAGCAGATGGGCTATTACACAGGTGAAGTGGATGGATTGCTCGGGCCGCTGACCCGGGAGGCGCTCACCGCTTATCAGGCGGACCAAGGCCTTACCGCGACGGCGGTAATCGACCAGCCAACGCTCGATTCCCTCGGATTGGCGTAAGTTAAATTATCAACCAAAAGCCGCCGGGCGCAGGAATGCCTCGGCGGCTTTTCTTTGTTCTCCTTGTTTTTCAATCTGAGTCAGACTGAAAGCCGGAGTTCGCGTTCGCCTCGCTTGGTGTGTAGGCGTAACTGGCCGCAGGCAGCGGCGATGTCGTGGCCCTTTTCGCGGCGCAGGGTTGCGGTCACACCACCTTTCCGCAGGATGGATTGAAATTTTTCCTGTCGCTCGCGCGAGGGGCGCGACCATTCCAGGCCTTCGACGGTGTTATATGGAATGAGATTGATTTTAGCCGAGAGACGCCCCGCAATCCTGGTCAGCTCGCGGGCTTGTTCGTCAGTGTCGTTTACGCCGGCGATAAGAATGTACTCGAACGTTATCCTTCGTTTTTTCGCGATATAGTAATCGCACGCTTCGAGTAAGACTTTTAGTGGATACCTCCTATTCACTGGCATGATCTGACCGCGCACTTCGTCGGTTGCGCCATGTAGCGAAAGGGCGAGCCGAAACTGCGTGGATTCGTTGGCCAGCTCGCGGATTTGCGGCGCCAAGCCGCTGGTCGAAACGGTGATGTGGCGGGCGCCAATGCCGAGGCCCCATGGAGCATTGATAATGCGAATTGCGCGTAAAAGATTTTTAAGGTTCGCGAGCGGCTCGCCCATGCCCATGAAAACGACGTTATCGATTTTTTCTCCACTAACTTCTTCGACGGCGATGAGCTGTTGCACCATCTCGGCTGCGTCCAGATTGCGAGAAAAACCTTCCAATCCGCTGGCGCAAAATTTGCAGCCATAGGCGCAGCCGACCTGGCTGGAGACGCAAATGGTTCGGCGATCTGACGGCTGGCCATAAAGTGCGGGTGACGCTGGAATGAGGACTGATTCGATCAGGTTCTGGTCGCGTAATCGGAAAAGAAATTTCTGGGTTGTGTCTTTCGAGCCAAGGACGCGGACAACTTCAGTCTTCGGTGTGTCAAATTCCGCTGCGAGCTCAGCGCGCAATTCGTTAGGCAAATCCGTCATCGCGTCGAACGAGGCGGCGCGTTTTTTGTAGATCCAGTCGGTGACCTGCTTCGCGCGATAGGAAGCGACGCCGCGTTTTTGTAGAAAATCTGCCAGTTCCTCCAGGATGATGCCGGTGAGCAAGGGCTTCACGGAGGAATCTAGGAGCAAACGCCCAACTCTCAACGCTCAACGCCCAAAGTGTTCGCGAGCGAAGCGCTCAACTCCGATAAATCGCGAGCAGGCGCCCAACTCCGATAAATCGCGAGCAGGCGCACAACGCCCCACGTTCAATGTCCAGC
>DASXLA010000099.1:0-41177 GCA_036496505.1 Candidatus Acidiferrum sp.
GGGAGAGATTTTTCGCGCAGCAGCCAGGTCGGCGATGGTGTGGCCGACGTATTCCGGGTGCGGCTTGAATTCGGTGATGGTGACGGTGTCCGGGCCGCCCGTATCGGTGAGAGCTTTCTCCACGCTTTGCGGGTTGGTGTACTGCTTGTCGGGCATGAGCACCTTTATATTGGAATGCCAAGCGTCATAGGGATAGCAATCGGCGAGGAAGTCCAGGCCGCGATTACGCGCGGCTTCGATCACGTTGATGTACTGAGCGGCTTTGCCCCAGACGGCGACGGTGCTCAACTTGATATGGGAGTGCTCGACGGGAATATGGGCGCGCTGGCCGATGGCGATTTCTTCGTCGAGCGCGGAGAAACTCTTGTTACCCTCGTCGCGGATGTGTGTTTCGTAAAAGCCGCCGTGTTTGGCGGCAACTTCGGCGAGGGCGATGACTTCCTCGGTGGTGCTGTAGCTGGCGACATCGTATTCGAGGCCGGTGGAGAGGCCGAGTGCGCCTTCGTTCATGGCGTCTTCGGCGAGCGCGGTCATTTTCTGAATTTCCTCGGGAGTGGCGATGCGGCGGAAATCCTTGCCCATGACGAGAGAGCGAACGGTGGCGTGACCGAAAAGGGTGGCGACATTCACGGCGGCGGGGTTTTTACGGCGAGTGTCGAGCCAGGCGCCAATGGGCCAGGGGGAGTCGCCGTCTGGGCCAAGAATCACGGTGGTGATGCCCTGAGAAATTTGCGTTTCGGCGAGCGGGTCAGTGTCGAGGCCGTCGGTGGAATGGTTGTGAATGTCGATGAAGCCTGGGGCGAGGACGAGGCCTTGGGCGTCGATGACTTGCTCACCGGGGGCGGGCTTGAAGATGCCGATTTTGGAGATTTTGTCGCCGCTGACGCGCACGCTGAGTTTCTTGAGCGGGGCGTCGCTCCCGTCGGAGACCTGTGCGTTGATGATGACGAAGGAGGCGCGCGGGCGCTGGTCCTCGGCGCGGGTCAGGCCGAGAGCGAGTGCGGCGAAAAAGGCGAGCAGGACGGTAAGCTTCAAGAGAAGCATCTTCATGTGCAGCCTCGATGGGACGAGTGAGTATGACAAAAATCTTACGGACGAGTGCATGTGAACCTTAAAGAATCGGCGGTTCTGGGCTGCGGCTGAAAACGAGGCGATTCTAACGGAGAGGCGGAGCGAGAGTCAAAAACCAGACGCTTCGCAACTGCGGCCAAGAGATGCGCCACCCCGCAGGAGAGCGATCAGTATTCACGGGTGTTCAGGACTTTCTGCGCGAAATCCTTGGCGCCGGGTTTGCCGTCGAGAATCATTTGTGCCCATTCGGCTCCGCCCTGGGAGAGACGGATGGCTTCGCTGGTCAGCGATTCGGGGCCGCCGGAATCGTTGTTGCCGAAGAAGATACGCTCCATGGGTTGAGCTGCGGCGATTCGGTTTTTGGTGAACTGGCCGGGCGTGGCCATGAACATGGGATGGCCGCGGCGGTAGATGCGTACTTCGACGGGATCGACGTTGAATTCGGGAAGTAGTTTCTGGAAGTCCGTGAGCACGCGGGCGGCGAGGGCTTTGCAGTTGTCTTCTTCAAGCAGGGTGGAGCGCTGGGCTTCGCGCAGCGGAGTGTAAAAGGTGAGGATGTTGAATTTCTGGTGATAGCCCGGCTGATTGCGGATGGTCCAGTCGGCGACGATGAAATCGGTGAAGGCATTGCCGGGGCACCAGGTGTCGTAACCGCGATTATAGACGGGCTTGTCGAAGATGGCGTTGACGACCGGATAGGGCGCGTAGCGCGTGCGGCGCATGGCGGTTTTCTGGTCGTAAGGGAGGCCCATGACCAGGCGCGAAGTTATAAATTTCTCGGTGCACATAATGACGGCCTTGGCGGCGACGGTGGCGAGTTGGCCAGCATGGAAATAGGTGACGCGTACGCCGTCGTTATCGGGAACCACGGTGACGACGGTGGCTTCGCCGAGCATGCGGTCCTGATATTTCGGTTGCAGGACTTCGACGAGCTTGTGGGTGATGCAGCCGAGGCCGCCGGGAAGAATGACGCGCTTGCTGTCATCGCCCCTGACGATGCCCTGCAGTGAGGCGAGGCCGACGAACGCGGAAGTGTCTTCGGTGGTGGCGCCCCAGTTGGAGGGGCCGTAGCCATCCCACCATTGCTGGATTTCGGGCGCGTAACCGCCCGTGAAGTCGCTCATGGGCTGAGCGTCGAGCTCGACAACGCGCTTGAGCAGGTCGATTTTCATCATTTCGTCGCGAAATTTTCTGAAGCTGGCGCGGACGTCCGGCGAATAGGGCAAATGATCGAGACCAGAGTTCCAGGTGTCGGGGATAAAGGTCTTGTTGACGATGGTGGGATCGGGATTATTGACGGGAAGAAGTTTCATGCCCAACTCGGCGGAGAGCTGGTCGCCATGATCGCCTTTGAATGCGAAGGCTGAGCCGGTGGCGAACGCGGCGCCGTCATATTCCTCCTGGTAAGCGTTGCCGCCGAAGTGATTTTCTTTTTCAAGCAGGAGGAAATCCTTGCCGCGGAGGAAATAAGCAGCGGAGAGGCCGGCGACCCCGCCGCCGACAATGACAATGTCGGCTTTGTTAGTGGCGTCGGGACGGGCGAACTGATGACCGTCGCGCACCTGGTGGCAGACTTCGAAATGTTCGCCTTCGACACGCGGAGTGGGGTTGACGGATTTTTCGTCGGGCGCGGCCATGAGACTGGCGTCGATGGGGCAGCCGGCGGCGACGGAACCAACAACCACGTACTTGATGAAGTTGCGGCGTGAGTGCGACATAGAGGCTCCTCGATTCAGAATGTCTTGCGCTGCGCGCGGGTGCGCAGTTGAAACCAGATGACGATCAGGACCACGGAAACGGCAAAAATCAGCGTGGAGACGGCGTTGATCTCCGGGGTGATGCCGCGGCGCAGACGGCCCCAGATTTCGAGGGGCAAAGTATTGTCGCGGCCGATGAGGAAAAATGTGACGGCGATCTCGTCCATGGAGAGAGTGAAGATGAGCAGGGCGGCGGCGATGAGAGAGAGTTTGAGGTTCGGCAGAGTGACGCGCAAGAAAGTCTGCAGCGGGGTAGCGCCGAGATCGAGAGAGGCTTCCTCCTGCGCGCGGTCCATTTTCTGAAGGCCGGCGAACAGTTCGGTGGTGGCGACAGATATGAGTGCGGTGCCGTGGCCTAGGAATACAGTAAACAGGCTGAGGTGTGCGCGGGCATAGACGGCTAACATTAATAAGGAGAGGCCGGTGATGATGCCGGGAAGAATGAGCGGGAGAAGAACCAGGCGGCGGAATAGGGATTTGCCGGGGAAACTGGCGCGATCGAGCGCTAGAGCGGCGAGCAAGCCGAGTGTGAGCGCGAGAGTAACGCTGCAGGCGGCGACGATGAGGCTGTTCAGCACGGAGGTCCAGATGGCGGAGTCGGCGAAAAGCTGGCGATACCAGTCGAAGGTGAGATGGCGCGGCGGAAAGCCGCCGACGCCGTCGCGATTGAAGGAGTAGACGATGAGCACGAGGATCGGAAGATAGATGAAGGCGAAGACGAGGTAGGCGTAGGAGGCGAGGAGCGGAGCGCGCCGCGCTGCGGAGGCGGTGGCGCTCATCGGAATGACCAGTGCTTTTCGAGGCGTTCTGTGAGGAACAACATAGAAATGGTGATGAGCAGGATGCAAACGGAAATAGCGGCGCCAAGCGGCCAGTCATAGGCGGCACCGAAAAGACTTTGCACGATGTTGGCAATCATGGTGCCGGAAGCGCCGCCGACGAGCAAGGGCGCGAGAAAATCCCCGAGAGAAAGAACGAAGGCGAAGGTGGCGCCAGCAATCAAGCCGGGAAGCGAGAGAGGGACGATGACGCGCAGAAAAGTCTTGAGCGGGCCTGCGCCGAGATCCTGCGAGGCTTCAACGAGCGGGCGAGGGATGTGTTCGAGGGCGGCGTAGATAGGGAGAAAGACGAAGGGCGTGTAAATGTGGGTAAGCATGAGGATGACGGCAAAGGGGCTGTACAGCAGGAAGCCGACCGGGGCGCTGGTGAGATGCAGATATTGGAGGAAGCCATTTAGTACGCCGTCGCTGCCGAGGATGGTTTTCCAGGCATAACCGCGCACGAGATAGCTGACCCACAGGGGGACGATGACGAGTTGGTAGAGAATTTCTTTGCGCGCGCCGGCGTGGAAAGAAAGATAGTAGGCCAGCGGATAACCGAGCAGCAGGGAGCAGAGTGTGACGGAAGCGGCGATGCGCATACTGCGGAGGAGGACTTCGGCGTAAACGGGATTGGTGATGAGGGTGCGGTAATTGTGGAAGGTCCAGTGATGGATGATGAAGCCGTCGCGCACGATCCAGAAGCTGTGCGCCAACATGAGCGCGTAGGGCAGCAGCAGGAAGAGACCGACCCAGAGCAGCGGCGGCACCGAGACGATCGATTTGTAGGCGCGTGAGTACATTCGAAACCGTTAAAACGTTATAAGTTTTAGTCCGCGACGCGCACGGCGTCGGCGGCTGAAAACACAAAATCCTGCATACCAGCCAACGGGCCACGCGCGGGAATTTTCACGCGCAGGGGCTGGCCGCCGCAATCCACTTCGAGCAATTCGCTGGCGCCGCCGTAGAGCTGCTGTTTGATAGCGGCGGAGAAGCGCACCTCAGCCGACGAATTACTTTCATGCGCGGTGTCGCCGGAGTTGCCGGTGTCTTTCGCGAGGCGGATGGCTTCGGGGCGCAGCGAAAAAAGCGCCGGGCCATCGGGACCATTCGCGGGCCAGCGCAGTGGTCCACAGGTGGCGGTGGCAGCGCGAACTTCAGCGTGGAGAAGATTTGTCTGGCCGATGAACTGCGCGGTGTAGGCGGTTGCGGGGCGGGAATAGATTTCGCGTGGAGAAGCAATCTGCTCGAGCGCGCCATTGCGAAGCAGGGCGATACGATCGGAGAGCGCCATGGCTTCCTCCTGGTCGTGAGTGACGAAGAGAAAGGTGATGCCCACTTCGCGCTGCAGGGATTTGAGCTCGCTCTGCATCTGCTTGCGGAGGTTGGCGTCGAGGGCGGAGAGCGGTTCGTCGAGGAGCAGAAGTAGCGGGCGATTGACGAGGGCACGAGCCAAGGCGACGCGCTGCTGCTGGCCGCCGCTGAGTGTCGCGGGACGAGCGGCGGCAAAGCTATCCATTTTGACCATGCTCAAAGCGGCGGCGACGCGGGTTTCCACGTCGCTGGAAGGGGTGTTGGTGACGCGCAAACCGTAGGCGACGTTGTCGCGCACATTGAGGTGCGGGAACAGGGCGTACTGCTGAAAAACGGTGTTCACGCGGCGCTTATAAGATGGCAGCAGGTCGAGGCGTTCACCGTTCATCCAGATTTCGCCGCTGGTCGGCTGTTCGAACCCGGCAATCAAACGCAGCATGGTGGTTTTGCCGGAGCCGCTCTCGCCAAGCAGGGTGATGAATTCGCCCGAACCAATCTGGAGTGAAATAGCTTTGAGTACTTCGTTCGCACCGAAGCGCTTGGCGATGGAACGAATCTCGAGCAGAGGCGCGACCGCAGTATCACTTTGCCCCGGCGAGATGGCGGGTGCCAGGCTCACTGCGCGGCTTTGACCTCATTCCAGATTTCGTTGTATTTGGGGCGGCGAGGCACGTCCTGCCAGAAATAGATGCGCTGCATGTAAGCGTCGGGATCGTCGAGATGCAGAGTTTTCTTTTCCGCTTCGGAAAGATATTGAGCGGCGCCGGGATTTGCCGGAGTGTAATGCGTGACGTCGCTGACTTTTTTCTGAGTTTGAGCCTCGACCATGTAGGCGAGAAAGTCCTGCGCGAGATCTTTATTTGAGCCGGCGGTGATCATAAGGTGATCAATCCACCCGGTGGTGTTTTCCCGCGGAATGATTTCGGCGATAGGAAAATTCAGTTTGCGCAGATCGTTGGTGACCAGCGGCCAACCCATGGCGATGATCACTTCATGATTCTGGAAGAGATTGACGAGCTCGCCGCCAGTGGCCCACATTTTGCGGATATTGGGCTTCAGCTCGATGAGCTTTTTCTTGACGGCTTCGAGCTGCTCGTCGCTCAAGTTGTACAGCTGGCTGGGGTCGGGCTTGTCGTAGCCGAGGACCTGCGCGGCCATGTACACGGTGGAGAGTTCGTCCCAGACAGAAACTTTTCCGCGATATTTGGGATCCCAGAGAACCGACCAGGAATCAGGCGGCTGCGGGAACGCGGTGGTGTCGTAAAGCATGGGGTTCGGTCCCCACATGAAGGGCACGCCGTAAATCTGATTGTTGAGTTTGACGAGGGTGGAGTTGCGCAGCTTGGCGGAAAGCTGGGAATAGGCAGGAATTTTGGAAAGATCAAGCGGCGCGGCAAGCCCGGCGTGGACGATGGAGGCGGCCACGTCACTGGAAGGAGAAATCACGTCGTAATTGGAAGCGCTGCCTCCGCGCAGTTTGGCGATAAGCTCGTCGCTAGTGCCCACGTAAGAGGCTGCCACTTTGCAATGATGGCTTTCTTCGAAGGCTTCGATGAATGACGGATCGGCGTAGCCTTCCCAGACGAGGAGAGTCAACGTAGGCTGTTTTGGTTTGCAGGCCACGCAGAACAGTGCAATCGTGAGCACCGTAAGCGTCACGCAACGCAGCGCAGCTCGGCTTCTAATCCGGCTCGCAAGAACAGTCATCTTGGATTGCGTCTTCGCACCCTTCGAATTATTTGGCATCGGATTGGTAAACCACCTGGCCGCCCACGATGGTGGTGCGGACTTTGGTCTCAGATATTTTGTGAGGATCGATATCGAAGATATTCTGCGAGACGATGATGAGGTCGGCGAGTTTGCCTGGTTCGAGCGAGCCTTCGGTCTTTTCGCGGCGGCCGGCGAAAGCGGCATCCAGCGTGTAGCCTGCCACGGCTTGCGCTATGGTGAGGCGCTGTGAGGGCACAAAGCCACCGGCCGGTGTGCCTTCGCGAGTCTGGCGGGTGACCGCGGTTTGCAAGCCGTACCACGGATTTAAAGTGACAACCGGCCAGTCGCTGCCGAAACAGTAGCGGCCGCCGCCGTCGGCGATACTCTTCCAGGACCAGGCGCGCGAGGCACGATCCGGGCCGGCGTTGCGCGCCCAAACATCTAGCGTGTCGACGTCGGGATAAGAGTGGAGCGGCTGCATGCTGGCGATGACGCCGAGCTTGCCGAAGCGCGGAGTATCGGTGGGACTGATGGTTTCGATGTGCTCGATGCGTGGGCGGCGGCCGCTCGTGTGGTTCACTTCTTCGGCGTGCTGATAGGCATCGAGCGCGGTGCGGACGCCCAATTCACCGATGGCGTGAGTGAAGAGTTGTAGGCCGCGCTTGTCCAGATCGGCGATGGCGGCATCGTACTTCGCGGGATCCCAGAAAAGCTTGCCACTCAAGGAGGGATCGTCGCTGTAGGGCTCGAGCATCGCCGCGGTGTGAGATTCAATGACGCCATCGACCATGAATTTCACCGCGCCGGTATCCATCCACGCATCGTGATATTTCTTGCGCGCGGTTTCGATGGCCTCGACGTCCTGCGGGCGCATTTCCGGTGGGTCCATGAAATAAGCGATGTAGAAGCGCAAGGTCAGGTCACCGTGGCGCCGGAGCTCGTCGTATAGCTCCAGTTCCGGGAAATCGCCGCCTGCGCTGTGAACCCGGGTGAGGCCATTTTCGTTGGCCCATTTGATTCCGGCGCGAAGGGCCGCAAGTCTATCGGCACGCGTGGGCGGCGGCACAAATTTTCCGACGAGGTTGTGCGCCGCTTCCTTCAAGGCGCCGGTGGCTTCGTGGGTACTGGGATCGCGGTCGATGATCCCGTTAGGCGGATTGGGCGTGTCGCGGGTGATGCCGGCGATGGCCAGCGCTTTGGAATTCGCCCAGTAGGTGTGGCCATCGTAGCCTTCCAGGAAAACGGGGCGATCCGGGAAAAGCTCGTCGAGATATTTTTTGTTAGGTAAGGCGGCGGCGCCAAACATGGCGTAATCCCAGCCCCGGCCCAGGAGCCAATCACTGCCGGGATGCTTGGCGGCGTAGTCGCGGAGGCGCTGCTGAATATCGGCGACATTTTTAGCGCCTTCCAGATTCACGCGGCCGAGGCTGAGCGAGCCGTCCATAAAATGAATGTGGCAATCGACGAAGCCCGGGAGCACCAGTTGGCCTGCGGCATCGATGACTTTGGTGCCAGGATTTTGAAATTTGGAGATGGCGGCATCGTCGCCGACGGCGACAATTTCGCCGGCGCGGATGGCCAGGGCCTGCGCCCAAGGCTGCTTCGCGTCGAGCGTGTATATACGGCTGTGAACGATGACGGTGTCAGCGCCGCTTTTCGCATTGGATTTAGCGGATTTTGTTTTGGCGGGATTGGCGTTCTGGGCGCTGATCGTTCCCGTGGCGCAGAGTAAAAGCGCCGCGAGGAGAACGAAGAGGCGAGTTGGGCGAACGGTCATCGGCGATAGTCTCCCTGGAAAATTAAAATGTTGGCGGCGTGTTGATCCACAGCAGCCACGCTTCGCTCCGTCCGGGATTTTTCCAGCGGTGCGGCGTGGAGCTTTCGAAATAGAGGCTGTCACCCGGCTTCAAGCGATAGTGCTCGCCGCTCCGCAGCCAGATTTCAAACTCACCGCGAAGCAGGTGCAGAAATTCCTCGCCTTCGTGGGCATAGGATGCGCCGCTGCCGCCCCCGGGACGCACGCGAAAAAGATGAGGCTCCATGGCGGTGTGACCCCAGGCGAGCAACTCCATACGCACGCCGGGAGTGGTCTCGAGGATCTTTCGCTGCGCGGGGCGCACAAGGCGCGGATTTTCCTCCGCGGCTTCGAAGAGCGAAAGAATATTGGTGCGGTAGAAACGGGCGATGCGTCGCAGAGTGGCGATGGAGGAGCGCATCTGCCCGCGCTCGAGGGCACTGAGAAATCCCACGGAAACGCCCGTAGCGCGAGCGACCTGCGCGAGCGACAGGCCGCGCCGCGCGCGCAAAGTTCGGAAACGCTGGCCGGGCACACGCGCCGCGGCCTGCGGCGTTACCGCCAGGCCCTGGCTTTTCAAAACGTGCACGATGGCGGCGGGATTCAAACCCCGCGCGCGGCGAAGAAAAATGGCGCGGCGGAGCAGGCGCACATCGGACTCGCTATATTCGCGATAACGGCTTCGCGTGCGGCGCGGAGCGACGAGCCCGAGGGTTTCCCAGGCGCGTAGAGCGGAGGACGAAATGCCCACGCGATGCGCGACTTCGCTGATGCGCAGGGGACGCGGAGCCCCGCGGTTTGGCGATTCGCCGGATGAATTATTTCTGCTTGACACCGGTGCCGACCTTCTCTAAGTTTGCAGGATTATAGTAAGGTTTCGGAAGCGCAGCAACCTCGAAGAATCGATTAGAAAAGTTAAAGTTTTCGCTACCGGCGAAACAGGGGTGACGCGAATGAAGTCCCATCATTCCGATCTGGTGTACCGCTTAATTTACAAATCGGGAATGCACGCACTCTTTTTTGTAATGGTGGCGCTGTGCGTGGCGCCACTGGCGGCGGCGCAAAGCACCGGCGGCCGCATCCGCGGAACGGTGACTGATTCGAGCGGCGGGGCGGTGACCGGTGCGACGCTAACGCTGATCGACGAAGCCACCAACGTACAGCGTGGAACGACGAGCGGCGCGAATGGCGAATATGTGTTTCTCGAAGTACCGGTCGGGAAGTACGACCTGGAGGTCGCGCAGATCGGATTCAAGAAGTACAGCCGCAAGGGACTGTCGATCGATTTGAACGAAGTAGTGAGCCTGGACATCCCGCTACAGATCGGCGGGGCGACGGAAACCGTGGAGGTGACGGGTTCGGGGCCGGTCGTGGATACGACTTCGACGCAACTGGGCGCGGTGGTCAACGAGCGCGACGCGACGCAGTTACCGCTGAACCAGCGCGACGTTTACCAACTGCTGCAGCTGCAGCCCGGCGTGCAGTCGCAGCTGGGCAACGACCTTTTTTATGGTTCGGACAAAGCGGGCGTAGTGACAGTGAACGGCGGCCGTGGGCGCTCCAACAATTATTCAGTGAACGGAGGCGACGGCAACGACCTGTTCGCGAACCTGCCGGCGATTCAGCCGTCGCCGGACAGCATCTCGGAGTTCCGGGTAATCACCAATTCGTTCGACGCGGAGTATGGCCGCAATTCGGGCGCGGTGGTCAACGTGGTTACCAAGTCCGGAACAAATGAGCTGCACGGCAGCGCGTACGAATTTTTCAGGAACAAGGATTTGAACGCCAAGGGTTTTTACGATCCCGTCAAGCCGGACTTCCAGCAGAACCAGTTTGGCGGAACGCTGGGCGGACCCATCAAGAAGGACAAGACCTTTATTTTTGGTTCGTTTGAGGGGCGGCGCATCAAGGAAGGAATTTCTTCCAACCCCGTGCCACTGCCCACGGCGGCAAACCTGTCGGGCGATTTTTCGGATCAATCGCCCTTCGCGGGAACATTAACGACCCCTACGGTGGCGAACGTGTTGCAGGCGCGCTGCGGAACGGCCTTGAGCCCGTCGGCTAACGCGGAATTGTCAAATATTCAGACGGGCGGAACACCCACGCCGCAGAATTACAATATCCTGTTTCCGAATAACATCATTCCGACGCAGTGTTTTGA
The DNA here is from genome assembly GCA_036496505.1 of Candidatus Acidiferrum sp. Taxonomy (GTDB): domain Bacteria; phylum Acidobacteriota; class Terriglobia; order Acidiferrales; family UBA7541; genus Acidiferrum. Next base: position 10,627 of record DASXLA010000099.1, read on the forward strand.
TCCGCTTTCGGTGGCGCTGCTCAGTTACGCGCACCCCTCCTCGGACGGACTGTTTCAGGCGGCGCCCAACCAGATCGACAACGGGAATCAGTTCACCATAAAGGTGGATCACGACATCAGCAAAAATCAGAAGCTTTCCGCTTACTACTATTTCGATGACGACAACACGCTGGATCCATTCGCGAAATTCCAGGCGGCGGGCGGAAACCTGGGAAATTTCCCCGGGGATTTTGCGACGCGCACGCAACAGGTCAACCTTTCGCACACCTGGACACTAGGGTCGACGGCGGTCAACGAAGCGCGCTTCTCATATTTCCGGGAAGGGCAAGCGAAGTTCAACGCGCCAACGGTAACCAGCCTGGTGCAGGATTCGTGCGGAAGTACGGCTTCGGCGATTTGCTTCACGGGCACGACGGATACGCCACTCATCGACGGCAGCGGCAATCCCATCGCGCCGAACCCGAATTTGGGGATTCACCCGAATCTGGGAGCCGGCAAGGAAGGGCTGCCCTTCATTCAGGTAGATGGGGGATTAAGCCTGGGCAACAACTTCGAAGGGCAATTGCCGCAGGTGGGCAACACCTTTCAGTGGTCCGATAACTTCAGCAAGATCATCGGAAATCACAGCCTTAAATTTGGCGGAGACATTCGCTACCAGAAGTTTGACCAGACGCTGTACTACAACGTGAATGGCTATTACACGTTTTCGCCGGGCGGCGCGAACGACGTAGCGGGCGACGACAATTATCCGGATTATCTGCTGGGTTTGCCGAACAGTTACAGCCAGGGTTCCGCGCAAAAGGAGCTGGTGCGCAGCACCTCGGTGTATCTGTTCGCGCAGGACAGCTGGAAAATTAAGCCCAACGTAACGCTGAATTACGGCTTGCGCTGGGAAGTCAATACGCCGCTCAATGATATCGGACACAAGGTGCAGACCTTCCGGCCGGGCCAGAACTCGACAATCTATCCCTGCACCATCACGCCGGACGATCCTTTATTCGCGGATTTTGGCGGAGACCCGGGCGCGTGCGACGCCGCAGGAGTCACCCCGACCGGATTGGTATTTCCGGGTGACAAGGGTGTCCCGCTGTCGCTGACAAAAACCTACTGGAAGGGATTTGCGCCGCGGCTCGGTGTGAACTGGAGCCCCAGTGCCAAGGATGGCTGGCTTGCGAAGTTGACTGGTGGACCGGGCAAAACAAGCATTAGCGCTGGCTATGGGATTTTCTACAATCCCATCGAACAACTGGTTCTGGAACAATTCAGCGCGGAGCCGCCATTTGGAGGAAGCAACTATATTACCGACCCTCTGTTTCAGGCGCCGTTCCTGGACCAGACCGGCAGTCCGTATCCCAATCCGTTTAACGGAATCTTGAGTCCGCCGCGCGGAACGCCCATCGATTGGGCCAGCTTCCGTTCCATTTTGTTGTATGGAGAATTTCCGAAAATTTTGCGGCCGCAGTATTCGGATCAATACAACCTGACCATCAAGCGCGAATTGCCGGGGAATATTCTCTTCCAAATCGGTTATGTAGGAACGCAAGGTCATCGGTTGTTGGCTTCGTACGACATCAATCATGGCAATCCCAGCAGTTGCAATGATCTGGCGTTGATCCCCGAGACCTTGGACAGTCCGGGCGGCAATCCGCTCGCATGCGGCCCGTATTCGGCGGACGATTCTTTTTACGTTCCCCCTGGGACAGTGATTCCCAATACACCGGATGGGGGACTGGTGCTCCCATACAATGCCGGTTCCGGCGGGCTGCTCGTGCCCACGGGAACGGTTGTGGGCTCAGCGGGAATTACGCTGGCTGGCTTGCGCCAGTATTCCTCGCCGAACTGCCAGCCGCTCACGGGAGTGGGTTGCCCGGCGGATCTGCTGCCGGTGTTCTCCAACATATTCACGGAAAACACTGTGGCGCATTCGAACTACAACTCGCTACAGGTACTGCTGGAGAAACGCTTCTCGCACGGACTGCAATTCCAGGGCGCGTATACGTACAGCAAATCGCTGGACAACGCCTCCAGCTTCGAAAGCTCGCTGAACCCTGTGAACTTGAATTCGACTTATGGGCCGTCGCTGTATGACGCGCGCCATCGCTTCGTGTTCAGCTATGTTTGGGAGTTGCCAATTCCGAAGTACCAGGGATTGCTGGGCAAATTTGTCGATGGATGGCAATGGTCCGGGATTCTTTCCTTCCAGAGCGGATTCCCGATTCGCATTACCTCTTCGGATGACATAGAAGAATTCAGCAGCGTGTTCTTCGAGGCACCCGGCGAGCCAAACTTGACGGCGCCATTTCACACGCAGGACGTGAGGAAAAATAACGGCTACGTGTTTGATCCGAGCCTGTTCACCAACGACACGGTGCCGTTGGGGACCATCGGAAACGCGCCGCGCTCGATTTGCTGCACGCCGGGGATCAACAATTTTGATACCGGGTTGGTGAAGGACACGCCGTTAGGAGAAAGGGTGCGGATGGAATTTCGCGCGGAGATTTATAACGTGGCGAATCATGCGCAGTTTTACGACGTCGACGGAAATATCTCCGATGGAACGAACTTCGGGTTCGCGCAGAAAGTGCGCGGGCCGCGATTGTTCCAGTTTGCGCTGAAGTTTTTGTTCTAGCAGTGGCAAAGCCGATTTGAGGGTACGAGCAAAGGGCGCTGCGACGACGTGCGCCCAACTTGATCGAACGCGCGTCTGGAACTGGCGGAAGAAGACAACCGCACCTACTATATTTACATGAAGGAAAACTGACGGCAGGGAAGAGACCTGTTGGAGGCCCTGAACAGGGCCTCCAGGCACGGAGAAAGTATGTCGGGAAAAATGCATGAAGGATTACAAAAGGAAATTGCCACCTACGAAAAGCGCACGTCGAAATCGGCGGCGGCCCACCAGCGCGCACTGCAACGCATACCGCTGGGAGTAGCCAGCAATTACCGCGCCTACGATCCCTACCCGCTGTTCGTGAAAGAGGGCAAGGGCAGCAAGCTGTGGGACCTCGATGACAATGAGTACGTAGATCACAATTTGTGCTTCGGGGCATTGATGGCCGGACACTGCCATCCGGCGGTGGTGAAAGCGATTGAAGCCGCATTGCGCATCGGAACCACGTTTGGAATGCCGCACGACATGGAATGGGAGCTGGCGGAAGAAATTTGCTCGCGGTACCCGGTGGAGATGGTGCGGTTCGGTTCAAGCGGCACGGAAGTGACCATGCACGCCTGCCGCATGGCGCGAGCGGCAACCAAGCGGGACAAAATCTTGAAATTCGAAGGCGCATATCACGGCTTGCACGACACCGCGCTGGTAAGCGTAAAACCCAAAGCGGAGGAGTACGGCGACCCCAATGCACCAAATTCCGTGCCGGGCGGGATGGGAGTGCCCAAAGGCTCGACCGACAACGTGGTGATTGCCAGCTTCAACAATCTTGGTAGCGTGGAAAACCGCTTCAAGCAATTCCCGGGACAGATTGCCGCGATTATCCTGGAGCCGATCCTGATGAACGTGGGCTTGTGCATGCCGCAGCCGGGATTTTTGCAGGGGCTGCGGGACATCGCCACAAAAAACGGCGCGTTGCTGATTTTTGATGAGGTGAAAACCGGAGCCAAGTTGGCGTGGGGTGGCGCTTCGGAGTTTTTCGGCGTGAAGCCGGACATGATCTGCCTCGCGAAATCCATCGGCGGGGGCGCGCCGCTCGGAGCGTTTGGTGCGAGCCGCGCGGTGATGGACCTGATTTCGCAGCACAAGGTTTTTCATGGCGGAACCTACAACACCAACCGCATTTCCATGGCGGCGGGGCTGGCCACGTTTCGCGAAGTGCTGACGCGCGAGAATTACCAGCATGTCGGCAAGCTCAGCAAGAAACTGACGGAAGGCTATCGCAAAATCGTCGCGCAGGCGGGCTTGCAGGCCTACGTAGTGAGCGCGGGTGTCAATGGCGCATTGATGCTGTACCCGCAGGAGATTCGCAATTACCGCGACTGGACGGCAATCGATGTGGACCTGTGGCGGCATTACTGGTTCGCGATGGTGAATCGCGGAGTGCTGGCGCAGCCGTACTGGTGGGACGAGCAGTGGACCATCTCGGTGCAGCACACCGAAGCGGATATCGAAAAGCACCTCGCGGTGTTTGAGGAGATTGCTCCGGCACTGGCGCATGCGCAACAGGAGCGCGGTGCGGCGTTTGTGGGCGCAGCGGGACACTAGCCCGTCCTACGGGGATCGTAGTCCGGCGAGCGACCGCAGGCGCGCCGCCGGTGGAGTGGCAGGATCCAGCAGTCACGCGCCGGGGAAAATATGTCGACGGAAGTCAGCGTGCCGCTTGCGAATGCCGAAGAGGCCGACGCGCCACATCTCCGGCGCGTGCTCGGCCGCTGGGACCTGGTGCTGCTGTTTGTCGTCGCGGTCTTCAACCTGAATGTCGTTCCCTCGATTGCGGCCAACGGCGGAGTCACCGTATGGCTATGGCTGATTTCCCTGGCGCTTTTTTTCTGGCCACAGGGGATTGCTGTGATCGAGCTGGCGCATCGCTTTCCGGGAGAAGGCGGAGTTTACCTGTGGGCCAAAGAAGTCTTCGGCGATTTTCACGGCTTTCTCTCCGGATGGTGCTACTGGACCAACAACATGATGTACGTGCCCACGGTGATGCTGTATTTCGTGGGCGTATCGGTGTACGCGCTCGGCGCGGGCCACGAATCGTTGGCGGACAACAAGGCATTCGCGCTGAGCACGTCGGTGCTGTTGCTGATCATCCTGGTAGTAATGAACATCGTGGGCCTGGGTGTCGGGAAGTGGATCAACAATTTGGGCGCGATTGGGACGGGCGTGGCCGCGGTTGTGCTGATCGGCTTGGGTGCCGTGGTGTGGTTGAGATTCGGCACCACGGTGACGTGGGCGGACTTCAAGATTCCGGCCAATCCGCGCTTCGTGCTGAATTCGTTTGGGGTGATTTGTTTTGGCCTGGTGGGGCTGGAGCTGGCTTCGGTGATGGGCGACGAAATCGAGGAGCCGCAAAAAACCTTGCCGGGAGCGGTCGCGTGGGGCGGTGTGCTTTCCGGGCTGCTATATATCGGTGCTACGTTGACGCTGCTCATCGCGGTGAGCAAAGACAATATCAGCGTGCTGCAGGGAATTGTGCAGGCCGTGCGGCACATGGCGGGGCGCGTGGGCGTGGCGTGGATCGTAGCGCCGTTCGCGTTTCTGCTGAGTTTATCGATAGCCGGGATTGGATCGGCGTGGCTCGGCGGGTCGGCGAGAATTCCATTTGTGGCGGGGCTGGATTCTTATATGCCGGCTTGGCTCGGGAAAATTCACCCGAAATATGCGACGCCGTACGCGGCGCTGATAGTGCACGCAACAGTATCTATGATCCTGGTGATTCTGAATTTCAGTTTTACGGGTGCAGGCGTACAGGAAACATTCCAGAAATTATTGTCGCTCGCGGTGGTGCTGCAGCTCGTGCCGTTTCTCTACATGTTCGGCGCGCTGCTGAAAATGGCTTTTCAAACACCTTTCGTGCGCGGACGCTACAGCCGGACGACGATGATCCTGGCGGGCGCGAGCGGGATGCTGACCACCATACTGGGCATCGCGCTGGCGTTTTTCCCGGCGCAACAGATCACCTCGCTGCGATCCTACGAATTGTGGATGTTCGGAGGCACACTGTTTTTCATCGGGCTGGCGGCGTTTTTCTTTTTTGTGTACGGCAGGCGTAAGGCGGCGCGAAAACTTGCGGCGGCGGCGGGGATTTGAGGCGTTGCGCGCAGCTTGAGCGCGACGCGATTTCGCCTGATCATGGAACTTGGCGGTAAGCGAAATCTGGAGGCGGTTATGCCAGGCAGTGTGAAGGCCGACGTTCGAACGTATCAGAATTTTGTGAATGGGGAGTGGGTGCCCGGCGCATCCGGCGAGACTTTTTCCGTTTACGATCCCTCCACGGAAGAAATTATCGCGCAGGTGACTTCTTCAAATGCCGCCGACGTGGATCGCGCCGTAAAGGCTGCACGGACGGCGTTTGACTCCGGCCCGTGGGGGCAAACCAACGCTGCGGAGCGCGGCCGCGTTTTGTTCAAGCTCGCGGAAAAGGTCCGGCAGAACAGCGGCATGCTTGCGGAGCTGGAATCGCGCAACTCCGGTAAGCCCATCGTGGAAGCGGAGTTCGATATCGCCGATGTGGCCACTTGTTTCGAATATTACGGCGGCTTGGCCAATAAGGTGTTGGGCCACGTGAATCCGGTGCCCGCCAACGCGATGAGTTTTACGTTGCGCGAGCCCGTCGGCGTGACCGGGCAGATCATTCCGTGGAATTTTCCGCTGCTGATGGCGGCGTGGAAGCTGGCGCCGGCACTGGCGGCTGGGTGTTGCTGCGTGCTGAAACCCGCGGAGCAGACGCCGTTGACGGCGCTGGAATTTGCCAACTGGTTTGAAGAGGCGGGGCTGCCGCCCGGGGTGGTAAATATTATTAATGGCTTCGGCGAAACATGCGGGGCGGCGCTGGTAGCGCATCCGGACGTGGACAAAATCGCGTTTACCGGAAGCGCAGCGGTGGGGAAGCTGATTGTGAAGAGCGCGGCGGATACCCTGAAGCGTGTCACGTTGGAGCTGGGAGGCAAATCGCCGAATATTTTCTTTGAAGGGGCGGATTGGGAAGCCGCCGTGGATGGGGCGCTCTTCGGCGTGTTCATCAATCAAGGTGAGGTGTGTTCGGCGGGCAGCCGCATCCTGGTCGAGAAGAAAATCTATTCCAAGTTTGTGGAAGCAATGACCGAGAAAGCCAAGCGCATCCAGTTGGGGCCGCCGCTGGAGCGCGGCACGAAGATGGGCCCGCTGGTCAGCAAGGAGCAATACGATCGGGTGAACTCTTACCTGGAAATCGGTAAAAGAGAAGCGAAGGTGGCCATCGGTGGCGGTAGGCCAAAGCAATTCGGCAAGGGCTATTACCTCGAGCCCACGATTTTTTACGACGTGGATAACGACGCTCGCATTTCGCGGGAGGAAATTTTCGGTCCGGTGGCCTCGGTGATTCCTTTCGACGACGAAGCGGGAGCGATTCGCATTGCCAACGACACGCCATACGGTTTGGCGGCGGCGGTGTGGACGCGGGACATTTACAAAGCGTTTCGCGTGGTGAAAGCGGTGCGCGCGGGAATCGTGTGGGTGAACCATATGCAGCCGACCTATGTGGAAGCCCCGTGGGGCGGTTATAAACAATCGGGATTCGGGCGTGAATTGGGGCCGTGGGGGCTGGAAGAATATCTGGAAACGAAGCAGGTGTTCGTCAACCTCGATGAAACGCCGATTGGCTGGTACTAGTTTTTTAAGGAAGAAAAATATGAGCGCAATTCAAATTCGAACACAAATTCCCGGGCCCAAATCACGGGCCCTGATGGCGCGCCGCGAGGCGGCCATCCCGCGTGGGCCCTATCATGCCACGCCGATTTTTGCGGCCAAGGCGGAAGGCGCGATCCTGGAGGACGTGGACGGCAACCGCTTCCTCGATTTCGCGGGAGGCATCGGTTGCGCGAACATGGGGCATCGAAGCGAACCGGTGATGGCCGCGTTGCGCGACCAAATCGAAAAATATCTGCATCTGTGTTTCAGCGTGACCCCCTACGAGCCTTACGTTGCGGTGGCGGAGAAATTGAATGCATTGGCTCCGGGCAAATTCGCGAAGAAAACATTCATCGTGAATACCGGCGCGGAGGCGGTTGAAAATTCCATCAAAATCGCGCGAGCGTTCACGAAGCGGCCGGCGGTGATCTGTTTTAACGACGCTTTTCACGGTCGCACCTTGCTGGCGATGTCGCTGACGAGCAAGACCAGTCCGTACAAAGAGGGCTTCGCACCCTTCGTGAACGATGTCTATCGCATCCCGTACGCGTATTGCTACCGGTGCGCCTACAACCTGAAGTATCCGTCGTGCAGGATGACGTGCGCCCACGCGCTGGAAGATGCCTTCAAGCGGCTCGTGGCGGCGGAATCGGTGGCGGCGGTGATTGTGGAGCCGGTTCTGGGAGAAGGCGGATTTGTCGCGCCACCTCCGGAATTCTTCGGCATCATCCAGGAAATCTGCCGCAAACACGGCATCGTGTTCATCGCCGACGAAGTGCAGTCGGGCATCGGGCGCACCGGAAAGTTCTTCGCTATCGAACATTACGGAGTGGAACCCGATCTCATCACCACGGCGAAGTCCCTCGGCGGCGGCATGCCCATCGCGGCCATCACCGGGCGGGCGGAAATCATGGATGCGCCGGGTGTGGGCGGGCTAGGCAGCACGTTCGCGGGGAATCCAGCGTCTTGCGCGGCGGCGCTGGCGGCGATCGAAATGATCGAGCATGGCGGTTTGCTGCAACGCTCGACGGCCGTTGGGAAAATATTCGAGGCGCGCGCGCGCGAGTGGCAAAAGAAATGGCCGCTGGTCGGCGAGGTGCGGGGCATGGGTGGGATGTGCGCCATCGAATTGGTGCGGAACCGCGAGACACGCGAGCCCGCCGACAGCGAAACGAAAGAGATAGCGCACTACTGTTACGAGCATGGACTGATTACCATTACGGCGGGAACTTATAACAATGTACTGCGCATTTTGGTGCCGCTGGTCATCAGCAACGAACAGCTGGAGGAAGGTTTGCGCGTGATGGAAGCGGCGCTGGCGGCGGTGTCTGAACGCGCGCCCGCGGCCATGTCTCACGCCTAGGTGCAAACTTGCAGGTTTCGTTGCAGTGAGCCGGTTAAATTCGCCGGCTCGGCTCCGCTCCGCAAGCTCTTACCGCGAGGTGAAAGTTATTTGTTGATGTCGTCCTTCGATTCCAGGCGCTTCTCATATTTCTCAAGAAAAGGCTTTTGCACATCTGGAGCCGAAACCATGGCGAGCTTCATTTCTTTGGCGGCTTCGTCGAAATTCCCTGAACCCGAATTGACGCGTGCCATGCCGACATGCGAGATCCAGCTGTCAGGAAATTGTTTGTATCCGCGGCGATAAAGCTCGAAAGCTTTATCCTGCTGCTTTTGGCGTTGCAGTCCACGCGCGTAGACGTACAACTGGACGGCGCTAGCCTTATCAAGGGCCTTGGAAAGCGCCGCGGCGCCTTCCTCTTTTTTACCCATGGCATCGAGGATGCGTGATTTTGTTTCCAGGTTCTCGAAGCGTTCCTCGTTCTGAATGGAAGTGTCTTCCCACTTCAGGGCTTCCTCAAGCTTGTAATTGTTATCAAGGTTCCAATTGGCCGCTTCGTCGTATCCCGACCAGGTAAATCCACCCGTATTGCGGAGTTGGTTCAGAATGGTGCGTTCCACGAGGGCGTTGGTGTCCACGGAAACATGGAAGGGTACGGCAACCTTGCCCCAGCGCAGCGTCACCGCGGTGGAGTCGGGCTTCATATCATCGAAAGTGTAGGCGAGGGTCTCGCGGCTTTCAGCGACGGCGCCGGGCTTAACGTTGACGCGCAAGGCGTCTTCCTTTTCGTCGTAGCTGAAGCTGCCCCACGAGGTGGAGTTCTTCGAGAAGATAATGGTCCATTGGTCAGCATTGGGAATCATGTGCAGGCCGTAGGTGCCCGCCGGCAAGGCATGGCCCTCGATGCTCACGTCATCGGTGAATGTGATGGTGGTGTTTTCGTTAGCGCCGGCGCGCCAGACCTGCCCGTAGGGCACGACCTTTCCAAAGAGTTCGCGGCCATCAGCCAGCGGTGCGTGATAGACGATGGTGATGTCGGTGAGGCCCACTCGCTGGATCACTTCGGCCCGCTGGCTGAGCCTCGGTAGCCTCAGCTCGATTGCCTGGCTGCCATTTTTGAACTGCGCCCGCGCCGAACCGGCGCTAAAGCCCATAAAAAACAGAACGCCCGCGATCAACCCGCAAAACCTGCGCATAAATTTAGACTCCCTTTCTGAAGCAGTATTTTCAGCGCAGCGCCGTGGTGCTGCGTATGGAGAGGTGTGGCGGAAGGCGCAGGGATGCGCGGTCCGCTTCTGCAGGGATAGACGCGAGCGCCGAGAAAGTGTGAGCAAAAGGATGCGGAGTCGAATGCGCTAGTATAAGAGGCCTGCTGACGTGCGGATTTTGCGGCTGATTCTCTGCGAATAGAGGATTTTTTTCGGGGAAGCATGAACAAGGCTCAAGAGATGATCGCCAGATTTCGATCCGTTTTTCGCGGAGGGGCCGCGGTGTACCGGGCGCCGGGCCGCGTGAACCTCATCGGCGAACACACGGACTACAACGGCGGATTCGTGTTGCCGGCGGCGATTGGATTTTCGTGCTGGACGGCGATCGCCCCGCGAGAAGACCGGAGGCTGGTGATTCATTCGGAGAATTTTGGAGAGACGGCGGAAGGGGAATTGGGCGACCTTGTGCCGGATCCGGACAGCAAGTGGGCGAACTATCCCCTGGGTGTGGCGTGGGCACTGGAAGAATCGGGCAAACGCTTGCGCGGCGCGGACGTGTATATCTCCGGCGATGTGCCTTTGGGCGCGGGACTGAGTTCCTCCGCGGCTGTCGAGGTGTCGGTCGGTTACGCGTTGCTGGACCTCGCCGGGAATCCCGTCGAGCGCACTGCGCTGGCCCTCCTGTGCCAGCGCGCCGAAAATGAATTTGTCGGCGCGCGCTGCGGCATCATGGATCAATTTGTTTCCTGCCATGGGCGCGCGGAACACGCGCTGTTGCTGGACTGCCGCACGCTCGAGATGCGCATGCTGCCGGTTCCCATGGGAGTGGCGCTGGTGATTTGCAACACCATGGTGAAACACGAACTCGGAGCCAGCGAATACAATGCGCGGCGGGAGGAATGCGAGGAGGCGGCGCGCCTGCTCGGCAAGGTTCTGCCGGGCACCCGCGCTCTGCGCGACGTGAACGCGACGCAACTGGAAGAGCACCGCGGATTGCTCGACGAGACCCTTTACAAACGCGCGCGTCACGTAATCACCGAAAACGAGCGGGTTTTGCGGGGTGCGGACGCGCTTCAGGGCGGCGAAATTGGAAAGCTTGGCCAGCTCATGGCGGATTCGCACCGTAGCTTGCGCGAGGATTTTGAAGTGAGCTGCCCGGAACTCGACGCCATGGTGGAAATCGCGGCGCGCCAGCGCGGAGTGTCGGGCGCGCGCATGACCGGCGGCGGATTCGGCGGCTGCACCATCAATCTCGTGGAATATGCGCATGCGCAGGAATTTCAGCAGAAAGTAGGCGCGGCTTACGCCAGCGCGACGGGCCTGCGCCCGGACATTTATATCTGTAGAGCGTCACAGGGTGTGGAAGCGGTGCCGGCTGGAGAAGCGGTCGCGGGAACCACCGCGGCCAACAGTTCCACGCGAGAAAATTCGTGAGTGGTGAGAGCAGTGATTTTCTCGCCCTGCAAGGCGCGCCGCACCGGCGCTTCAATCCGCTGCTGCGCGAGTGGGTGCTGGTTTCCCCGCAGCGCACGCAGCGTCCCTGGCTTGGCAAGGTGGAGAGGGTCGCGGCGTCGAGCGAGCTGCAATACGATCCGGGTTGCTATTTATGCCCCGGAAATGAGCGCGCGGGCGGAGTCCGCAATCCGAAATATACGAGCACGTTTGTTTTCGAGAATGATTACCCCGCGCTTTTGCCGGATGCGCCGCCTGCGTCAGTCAATGACGGGGATTTAATCGTTGCAGAAAGCGAAGCGGGGCATTGCCGCGTGGGTTGTTTTTCGCCGAGGCACAATCTGACCATCGCGCGCATGTCGCCGGGAGAATTGCGCGCCGTCGTGGAAATGTGGGTGGACCAATTCCAGGCGCTGGAAAAAATTGACCGGGTTCGTCACGTGCAGATTTTTGAGAATCGCGGCGTGCTGATGGGCGCAAGCAATCCACATCCGCATTGCCAAATCTGGGCCGACGCGACGTTGCCGAACATTCCGGCGCGGGAGTCTAGCGCGCTCCAGGAATATCGCAAGAGCAAGAAGTCCTGCCTGCTTTGTGATTATTTACGGCTGGAATTGCAGCGCGGTGAACGGATCGTCTGCCAGAACGCCGCCTTCGCGGTGCTCGTGCCCTTCTGGGCGGTGTGGCCGTTCGAAACACTGGTGCTGAGCAAGCGGCATATTGCGGCCATCACCGAGCTGTCCAGCGTTGAACGGGATTTGCTGGGCGAGATTCTCCAGAGGGTCACGGCGCGTTACGACAACCTTTTTCAGACCTCCTTCCCGTACTCGATGGGTTTTCACCAGCGCCCAACGGACGGAAACGCCTACACCGAGTGGCACGTCCACGGGCACTATTTTCCGCCGCTGCTGCGCTCGGCCACGGTTCAGAAATTCATGGTAGGTTATGAAATGCTGGGCTCGCCGCAGCGGGATATCACGCCTGAAACTGCCGCACAGCGCCTGGCGGAAGCCCCGGAAGTTCTCGCGTAATATTCAGGCTTAGCGGATCCAGACAGTCTTTATGTTCGTGAATTCGCGGATGCCGTTGACGCTCAATTCTCGGCCGAAGCCGGAACGCTTGACCCCGCCGAAGGGCACGCGCGGGTCGGAAGCGACCATCTGGTTGATGAAGACCATCCCGGCTTCCAATTCGTTGACGAACAGTTCGCGCTCGCGCGGATCATTGGTCCACGCGCTGGCGCCCAAGCCGTAGCGATGGTCGTTGGCCACTCGGATGGCGTCCTCGGCGTTTTTCACGCGAAACAGGGAAGCCACTGGCCCGAATAATTCGCCGCAACCGGCCGGGGAATCCTTGGAAACGTTGGCGAGGACCGTGGGGGGATAAAAATTCCCCGGGCCGCCGTTTGGTTTTCCGCCGGTCAGAACGCGTGCGCCGGCGTCAACGGTCTTTTGCACGTCGGCTTGCAGCGATTGCACGGCGCCAGCGGTCGCCAGCGGACCGACGTCGGTTTTTTCGTCAAAGGGATCGCCGACCTTCAGGGCCTTCATTTTGTCGACGAACGCGCGTTCGAATTTTTCCGCAATTTCTTCCGCCACGATGAAGCGCTTGGCGGCGATGCAGGACTGGCCGTTATTGCCCACGCGCGCCTTCACCGCGGTAGCCACGGCGTCGTCGAGGTTCGCGCTCGGCATGACGATGAACGGATCGCTGCCGCCCAATTCCAGTACCACTTTTTTGATTCTCTTTGCGGCGGAAATGCCCACCTGAATGCCGGCCTCTTCGCTGCCCGTCAAAGTGGCCGCCCGGATTCGCGAATCATTCAAAATGCCATCGACTTCCTTCACACCGATGAGCAGCGCCTGGAAGGCGCCTTCCGGAAAGCCCGCGCGGCGAACAATGTCTTCTATTCTCAGCGCGCACTGGGGAACGTTGGACGCATGCTTCAGGACCCCCACGTTGCCGGCCATCAACCCGGGTGCGATGAAACGAAAAACTTGCCAGAACGGATAATTCCACGGCATCACCACAAGAATCGGGCCGAGCGGCTGGTAATGCACATAACTGCGGCTGGCGGTGGTTTCGATGAGTTCGTCGGCTAAAAAGCGCTCGGCATTTTCCGCATAGTAGCGGCAGGCCCACGCACATTTCACGGCTTCATCGACAGCGGAGCGAAGAGTTTTGCCCATCTCCAGGGTCATGAGTTTACCGAGCGCATCCTTTTCGTTTTCCAGGATGGCGGCGGCTTTATTCATCATGCCGGCGCGTTCCGCAAACGTAGTTTTGCGAAAGGTCTCAAAAGTATCCGCGGCGCGCTGCAGCTTTGCTTCGATTTGCGCGGCAGTCAACGGCTCGAAGGTTTTCAAGACCTCTCCCGTTGAAGGATTGATGGACGCGATGGCCATGTCGGCTTTTTCTCCATAAAGTGCGCGATGTATGAACCTCACGTTCCGCGCACCGAGTTCCTGAATTATAGGGGTTCCGGGCGGAAAATGCCGGGTGGGCAGCCTCGGTGAACAGAGGAGCAAAGAAAAAAGGCACTCCGTTGCGGAGTGCCCTTCATCTCTCACCGGTACGCTGGGAGAATTTACTCTCGTGAATTAATGCCGCGCCGTGCGAGCGTTGTGCTTCTTGTTGTAGATATTTTTGGAAGCGCGATTCTGCTCGCGGTTGACCTGCGCTTTTTCTCCGGTGGTGAGTTTGCCGCCGTTGGCGGCGCGATCGGCCCGCACTTGCTGGTTGATGCCGCGCTGCTGGTTTTCCAGCTTGGCGGTTTCACCGGCAGTCAACTGGCCGCTCTTGGCGCCCTGGGCGATGCGATCCTGCTGATTTTCGCGGCGCTGGCCCACTTCGCTGTTGCCGTAGTGTGCGGTATTGGCGTTGTGCTTGTCGTTGTAGATCTGGTGCGAGAGCTGATTCTGCTGGTGATTGACCTGCGCCTTTTCGGCGGGGGTCAATTTTCCGCCGTTTGCCGCACGGTCGGCTTTTGTTTCTCCATTGATGGCGGCTTCCTTGGTTTCCAGGTTGGCGGTTTCACCGGCGGTCAACTGACCGCTCTTGACGCCCTGCGCGATGCGATCCTGCTGATTCTCCTTGCGTTGCCCGACTTCCGTTGTTTTTGGGGTATCCGTTGAAGCAGACTGACCGAATGCAACCGATGCGGCCATCAGCACGGTGGCCGATAAGACGCTCCACTTCGTCCATTGAAGACTCATAGCTTTTTCTCTCCTATTTTGAGTTGCTGCTCGCGCTGTTCGCGCCACACTCCGCGGGGTTAGAAGGTCAAACACAAGGGTGAATACGAAGTTGCGCGCTGACAATCGCTCACCTGGGCAGGGCTTGGCACCGATGGAAACAACGACACGTCGGCAGCGGGCGGCTGTTTGGCGGCGAGGCGAATAAGAGGCAAAAGTCGGAGCTGGACAAACACGTGTCCGCACAAGGCTGGTCCACGCTTTCATTTCAAATTCACCCACGACCCAACCCCGTTAGGAAGTGGCCTTCAAGATCTGCGACCCTGTTAACCTCCGAATATAATCCGAACAGGATTGGTGCCGGACCCTCAAAAGTGCTTGTCCTCTGTTGAGAATGAGGGGACCGGACGGTTCAGAGAAGCTTGTTTAGCGGGACGGTCACCGACCCCAGGGCGCCGGACGTCGCATCACGCACTAACACCCGAATTTCCGCCGCGCCGGGTGCGATCGTGAGGCGCCGCTGCAACACCAGGCCGCTTTTGGCGAGCATGGCGTACTCTTTGCGACTGAAATTCACCTCGAAATGCTGTTTTTCCGCCGCGAGGAAATTTCCGCCGGCATCCTTCTGGAGAAACAGCAGATCCAGGCCGCCAGCCATGCGATTTTCCTGGTCATGTAATAGAAACTCTTTCGGATCGAGCCCCACCTGGAGTTGCAGTACGCGCGCGGACGTGGATGGTTGCGGCTTTCCTCGCAGCGTGATTCCCAGCGTAGTGGCGTCAAGGGGGCTGAAAGCGGCCTGCTGTAAATCCGTGTTACTGAGAGCTTCTGCATCGGACTTTTCGCGTAGGGCGAAGTAGCCGCGGCGATAGTGGAGGTGTGCTCCGGCAACGGGCAATTGAATCTTGATGTCGCGAAACTCTCCGTTCCACTCATTGTGATCGGGGTAGAAGCCGAGCGTGTATGTGTAGCGTCCGTCGTCAAAGGCGGACTCGATCGCGCCGGCAATATCGTTGGTGCCATAGAACGCCTTGCCCCCGGTCTTGTCCGCGAGCAAACGGAAGCTGTCGCGCTGCTGGTGCCGCGCAAAAAAGGCCGATTGCGAATCGTCCACATCAATTCCGGCGGCGTCCACGGGATAGACGGACATGTTCGCGCGATTGAGGGCGCGCGCAAGGGCCGTCATGTCGCCCGCAACGCCGGGAATCGCCGAATTGTCGAGGCTGAAATTATCGCGGTCCGGAGTGCCGATGTGATCGATGCCCACATCGATAGGAATTCCGCCGGAGACCCACACCAGGCTTTTGTGCCCAGGGATGTTTGCGACATAGTCGGCGATGGCCACCAGCGCGGCGTAGGTGGTGCGAAAACGATCGGCAACGCGCGAGTCGGCAATTTCGCCATTGGCGTTATTCACGTGATTTTCAAAGCTCTTCCAGAAGGGATCGTTGGAGAGCGCCGCGACGCTGAGGTTCGCGGGATGCGAGGCATCGAAGGCTGCCATCAATCGCGGGCTGAAACGGTTGACGGAGTTTGTCAGCGCTGCGGAGTCTTCGGTGAAGCCGTGGAGCAGTGCGAGATTATCGGTGAGCGTGAAAATAGCGACATGATCCTGAGGCTTGAAGGATTGCAGGAATCGCAGGATTTGCTGGCGCGCTCGAGATTGATCTTCAAACGAGGTGTTCAGCGCGTCGAAGAGAATGGCGATGGTGGCTCCGGGTTCCTGGCCCTTGAGTTCCGCGCGATTGGTGAAGACATTCCCCGGCAAAGGATGTGGGCGCGCGGCCAGCGGGGCGGGAGCATTAGCGGAAAAGAATGCGACCTGCTGGGGCTTGCCATTGTCGAGTAGCGTGAAATTTGCCTGTTTCAGGCCGGTGATCGGCGCTCCGTTCTTGGCCTGTACCACGACGCTTACTTGCACGAGGCGCGTGGCGCTGCGAATCACCTGCGGTTGTTGAGTCGCCACGTTCGCAGCGGAACGGGGATCTCCCTGATTTTGTGGAGCGGCGCCGGCTGTAGACACCAGGCGCAGAATGAGCGCGGCGTAGAAAACGATGAAGAGCGAACGAGAGGCCATACTGCGGCTTGGCGTCATACAGGGTCGGCGGGAGACACGTGGCGAGCGACCTTTCTGCAAGTTATTCTTCTGGCTTCTGGCGCGATGCTCACGAGTTTTCCGTTCGGGTTGCAGGGGCCAGCAAATCGATTTCGCCGCAAGTATATGACGGATTTAAGCGGATTTTTGGTTACGGTTGCCGGACGGCATGCTGCTTTGCGCAAAAGTAGGAGAGCGCGAGGCTTTACCTGTCTTGTTCGGTGCGGATGGATTCAAAAGTGTGAAGGACCAGGTTGGCAACTTCCGCCTGGATGTGCTGATCAAGATTTACGCCTTGAACGAAGTGCAGGCTTTCGTTCACCTGCGTCTGCTCCAGCAGGCCGAGGGACTGGCCGCAATACCAGGGGCGAAAAACGCGAGAACTCCAGATAAATCCGGCTTCCGCGCCGTCGGCGTCGACGTTTGCACCATTCACGTAGAGCACCAGGTCGTATGGCGCTTTATCCACCACACGGACATCCATGACGGTTTGCAGATATTTCGCGTACCCCGCAACGATGGGCGAGGGCGTGCCTTTTTCCGTCCACAAATAAATTCGGATTTTATCGCCGGGCAGCCCGACGTTGATGCATTGCGGGCGGCTTCCCTTGGGAAGTGACGCGGCGAGCGAAGACAGCAGTGCTGAGGGAGGAAAACGCGAATCGGATGGCGGATCGGCATTATCACCTCCACCGCCGTTGCCACGGTCACTGGCGCTTGCGGAGTTCTCGGCCACCCTTTTCGCTCGGGCGGCTTCCGCGGCGTCGAGTTGCGCTGAAGCAGCAGTGTTCACGCGGCCAATCTTCGACACACTGATGGGTCCCCCGTTGCGGGCGGATGAACGGTACGCGGATACACCGAAGAAGAGCAGCACCACAAAAAATGCCACAGCGACCACAACAACCCATCTTTGTAGCGGCCGCCTGGGGCTCCCCGCCTGCCGGTTAGAAAGCGCGGCAGTGAGGGTCGCCTGTAGAGTTCTTGACCGCGGATTGGCCTGCCGCTCGCGGAAGGAATCCAGCAAATTCTGCAACACGATGTTGCCTTGCCGGTCGTCCTGTGAGTCTCCGTCCCGTTCGCGCGAAGCGTCAACGCGCGGTCGGA
The DNA here is from genome assembly GCA_036496505.1 of Candidatus Acidiferrum sp. Lineage (GTDB taxonomy): Bacteria > Acidobacteriota > Terriglobia > Acidiferrales > UBA7541 > Acidiferrum. The sequence continues at coordinate 28,358 of DASXLA010000099.1, forward strand.
CTGGAGCGGCGGAAGGCTGCGCCGGGGCCGACGAAACCGGCGGCACAGTTGAAGGATTGGCAAGCGGTACGCGGGGTGTAGGTGTTGGAGATGGCAGAGACGGTGGCGCCGAAACCGGCGGCACACTTGAAGGATTGGCAGCCGGTACGCGGGAAGTCGGCGTTGGAGATGGCAGAGACGCCGGCGCCGATGATGGTGACGCGTTCGAGGCCGCAAGCTGCGCTTCCCGTGCAGCCGCGGCTGTCGAAGCGCCCGAACTTGCAGCGTTGACTGCGGCGGGAACTTTGACGTTGCCGGGTGAGGCCGGCGCTGTCTGGCTTACTGCCTGCGGCGCGCTTGGTTTCTCAAGCTGCTGTTCGCGGGGTTTTACATTCTCTGGTGCCGGTTGTGGAACTGCAGCGCTTTCCCCAATCGCAGGCTGTACCGCGTGTCGTTCCGGCAGCTCCGCGGGAGCCGATTTTTTCGCGAGCCAACCCTTGATGAGGTTGCGCGACTCCTCAGGCAGATCCACGAAGTTCACACCGACTTTGTGGTGCGCATCGTCTCTCCAGGCGATGCGGCCCCGCGCTTTGAAATGCTGGCCGATTTCCGACATTTCGAAATCGACCATGAGATATTCACCCGCAGGTTGCGAGCCCACAATATCCAGAGCCGCGCCGCCTTCACTCACATCATTCAAAATGCCATCGCTGTCAGAGCGATCGAGGATGACGTAGAGACGCGGACTGATGGAATGCCGCTCGTGGGCGCGGCGATCATTTGTTTGCGGATCGAGAGCGCCGCCACTGTTTCGTGATGAAACACTCATGGGCGGAATGTTACGTGATGGTTAAGTTGCAGGCAACGACCACCAGCGGAATTGTGAGGTATCGGTCCCGGGGTTCGCGAAACAGGCTTATTTCCCGTGATTGGAATTCCCGCGGTTCAGTTCGAGCCGGGCGCTGCTTTTCCGTTAAACAGTAAACAATATTTTACTTTGGCGGTATTGATGTCCACGGGCGAAGGCCTCATCACCGTGAAGTTATCCTGCTGGAGCACCGCAGTTGATTGGGACGGATGGAGGTTGGCGGTGCCCATCAACACGTGACCCATTTCGTGTGCCGCAGTCCTTTGCGTCATGAGCGCCCTGGTCATTTGAGGATTTGCCGAGCCGCCGACGGCTCTTAAGATCGCGGGGCTGGGATGCACAATCTTCAAGCTTGCGTGGGTCGTGAATTCTCCTTCGGTCTGTATGGTGGAGAGGCCAAGAACCAGAAGGCTCGAGCGGCCGCCCGGAAGACTATCGACCATTCGAACGTCGATTTGTGCACCGATACGGTTGTTCAGGAAATTGACGCCGAGTACGCCACCGGTGCCATCCGACCAGGACCGCAGGCCTTTGATTAGACCTCGCATTTCGTCTTGATTCTGTACCGTTGAAGCGTCAATCCAAATGTCGATCGGGAATTGCGACCACTTCCCACCGTGCAGCGCGTCAATCTCCTCCGCGTAATTGGGCGTAAACATTCTGGCATTGCAGGAGTCTTGATCCTCGGCGCCGGTGGTTGCCGTGTTTTGCGGCGCTGAAGCGGATTGTGCGAGCGGCGATGGTGCGATGCGAGATTGTGCGTACCGTTGGGCCGGAAACCCACGCGAGGGAAAGCTTCCTTGAGCGGTTGGGAACCAGGCGAGCAGGAGGGCGATGGATAGAGTGGTGCGATGCTCACGGCGCATTCAAAACCATCCGGGCGGCATTCGATAGAGTTCGATGATAGCGAACTATCAGCTCCGAATGGGCCTCGATAAAGTGCGGGATTGCATCAAAAGCAATTCTTGAATTGCATTGTCGGCGAACTTTTTCCAGTGAGGAGAGTCGAATGCCTTTCCGTTTTCGAGAAATTGCGTTGGGCGCTGTTTTGACGTTGGGAGTTGCCGGCTGTGGCGGCGGGTCGGAGCCCTCGGAAGCCCAAATGAAAGAGGCCATGGACGATGCCATGAATCATCCGCCTGGCGAGACCGTCGGCGATCCGATCAAAATCACCTTTTTCAAGAAAGAAGCTTGCGACAATCCGACGCCGCAAGGTTTCCGATGCACTTTCACGGTGAAGGTCGCTTCCAGGAACATCGGCGCGTCGATGTACAACAACATACCCTTCGGCGAATTTTATAAGGATAAAGATTCATGCAAGTGGATGATGCGGCCGCCGTTCTGAAGAAGCGGCCCGGCAGGGCTCTCTTCAGGATTGAAACTTAAATTCGAGCTGAACTTTGCTATTCGACTTGGCTCGCTCATATCTCCAGCTGCGGAGAGCCTTCAGCGTGGCGTCCACCAGAATGGGGTGTCCTCCGAGGATTTTTGATTCCTTTATTTCTCCACCCGCGCCGACGGTCAGTTCCACTTTTACCACGCCGGTGAGATTCATGCGCCTGGCGAGTTCCGGGTAAGCAGGCTGAGGATTTGACAATATTTTGCGGGCTTCCTGTCCTGAAGTCTGCAGCGCGCACAGACTCATCACAATCAGGACGATGGCGCCAAGCCACGGCGATATTAATTTGGAGTTTATTTTCATGCGCATGCTTCTTCGTGATCGCTCATGGCTGCTCGGCTCTTCAGGCATCACTGCGTTGCAGCAGGCCGGGAATCGCCTCTCTCTTCACTGTATGACAGCGCATTCTCGTCGCGGCCGTTTTGCAGCAGCGCGTGTTTTATGGAATACCGTACGGGCGTACAGTGCCGCCTGAAGCTTGTCACGGCGCGTGCCTGAAATTAATTCCGCGAAGCGCTACGTCGAAACGCCTCCGGAAATCTGACACCTTCGCCTCGGCTGCGGAGGGCATTTATGTGCATTCAAGGAAATCTCGCACACTGTGCCGAGCCGGATCGAGTCGCAGCTCCACAGTTTGTTCGCCGGACATTTGCGGCGCGGACGACGCGATAATCTGGACCTTTGGTTTTGAAACGGCCAAGCAATACCAGCCATCGCAGAGACGTAGTCGTCCGCGCTGGCTGTGCCTCTCGGCAGCCTTCGCGGATGCTCACTCAATCATATAGAATCAGATTGGTCATCCTCTTCGGGCCTGTAGCTCAGCGGTTAGAGCAGCGGACTCATAATCCGTTGGTCCCAGGTTCAAATCCTGGCGGGCCCACCAAACCGTTTCGGTCCAACCCGGACACATAGGTGACGACACACGTCCTGATTGAGAAGAGACAAACGTAATTTTCTACTCCCCTGGACGTTTTTCTCCTCAGATTTGTTCGCTGTTTGAAATTGTTCCTCGCTGTCTTTGCGCTTGCCGCTTGCAGTACATCCACCTGTCTGGCGTGTTTGTCTGCTGCAGGCAATTTTCATGTTTTCGAGGGATTGATTTCCTGAAGTGGGATGGCGTACCAACTCGGGACGACCTGGTTCTCGTCGAGAGTTTTACAACGTGGCCTGGAGACTGAGATGCCCTGAATTGGAACATTCGTTCGGAGCTAATTGAGACGAAACCTGCCGTGCCACCATATTTTCCGTAACTTTTTGACGCATCACGCACCCATTTTCCGCGGCCCGCGGCCCGCGGCCCGTGGCCCGTGGCCCTTGGTCTGCATGCCCTCCCTACAAGTTATTCGTGCCAGCACCGGCAGCCTTGGCCAGGTGTGCCTATACGGCGGATTGGTGGTTGCGCTGGGTCCTCGCCCGACCCGCGCCGTTCCACTTGTGGTGATGCCCGGCGCACAAGGCCGCGATAACTTAAGTGTTAAAAAAAACAGGAAGGCTGTGTTTTCCGGATTTTGCCAGCTCAAAAGTCGAAAATACTGCTCGCGCTTAGTGGCGTTTACATCCTGTGCCTGCTTCTGGTGGGCCTGGTGGGCGCCTACACCATCTCCACGCAAAACAAGGCGACGGAGATGACCCTGCGATTGTCACAGGCCCGGGTTGATGAAGCCAGCCACACACAAATTGCCATTCTCACGATGGGCAAAGCGCAGGCGCAACTGATCAGCGCCACGGATGCGCGCGAGCGGCGAGCCGCGGCGCTTTTGGCGATTCGTGCCTTGTCCGGGTTGGATGAAAACATCCAGCAACTGCAGGGAGCATTGCCGAACAATCCGAAAGTTGCCGAACTGACCAAACTGCTGGCCAAGATTGCGCCCGCCAAAATGGAAGTGATCAGGGCCGTGAGCGCAAACGACCTGGCGAGCGCGCGATCAAGGGTCAGCGCCATGCAGCGGGACATGGAAAGCGTGGAGGAGCTTTCCGGCGAGATCGTGCAAGAAGAACAAAACCAGCTCACTTTCGCCATGGGGGATCAACGAAAACGCCGCAGCGCCGCCGTCAAAGCGCTGTTGGCGGCGGTCTGCGGAGGCATCTTCATCAGCCTACTGGCAGGCCTCTTCGCAGAAAGGCTGCAACGGGCGAAAGAAGGAGCCGAAGCCGCCAACCGTTCCAAGAGCCAGTTCCTGGCCAACATGAGCCATGAAATTCGCACGCCGATGAACGGCATCCTCGGAATGACCGAACTGGCGCTCGACACCGAATTGACACGGGAACAACGCGACTATCTGACCATGGTGAAATCGTCAGCGGACTCCCTGCTGTCGCTGCTGAACGACATTCTGGATTTCTCCAAGATTGAGGCCGGGAAGCTCGAAATAGAGACGATTGATTTCGGTCTGCGCAGTTGCCTTGCCGACGCCATGAGATTGCTCAGTCTGCGCGCCGATGAACGCGGCCTGGAACTCGCGTGCCACGTTTTGCAGGACGTACCCGACAACTTGATGGGAGATCCCACCCGTTTGCGCCAGGTGATTATCAACCTGACGGGCAACGCCATAAAGTTCACTTCCAGGGGCGAAGTGGTGCTCAGCGTCGAAAAGGTGGAGGAACGCGAAGAGCAAGTCGAACTGCGATTTGCCGTGCGGGATACCGGCGTGGGAATCCCGCTGGATAAGCAGAAAGCGATTTTCGAAGCCTTCACGCAGGCGGACTCTTCAACCACGCGACAATTTGGCGGCACCGGGCTGGGACTGGCAATTTCCCGGCGGATCGTGGACGTAATGGGCGGGCGAATCTGGGTAGTGAGTCAACCGGGAAAGGGAAGCACATTCCATTTCAGCGTGCCGTTTGAGATGTCGAAAACCTTGCCGGAAAAACGGGAACTGGGAGACATGAAAGCGGTTCGCGGGCTGCGCTTGCTGCTGGTGGACGACAACGCCACCAACCGGAAAATTCTGGAGGAGATGCTCCGCCACTGGGGAATCAATCACGTGGCGGCCAGCGACGGACAGCAGGCGCTCGACAAGATAGAGCAAGCGAAAGCCAGGGGCAGTTCGTTTTCGATGGTGCTGCTGGATGTGCAGATGCCCGGGATCGGGGGGTTCACGGTCGCGGAAATGATTCAGAAAGACCCGCGGTTCACGGGCCCGACGCTCATCATGCTGACTTCCGCGGGGCTGCGCGGAGACGCCGCACGCTGTCGCGAACTGGGAATCCGCGCTTACCTGCCCAAGCCAGTGAACCGGGCGGATCTTCTGGAAGCCATCCGCACGGCATTGCATCCGCAAAGTCAAACGGAGGGCGAGGCGCCGCTGGTTACCGTGCATTCGTTGCGCGAACCACGCGCGCGACTGCGCATTCTTCTGGCCGAAGACAATATCGTGAATCAAAAGTTGGCGGTGCGAGTGCTGAACAAGCGTGGGCACGAGGTCGTCGTGGCCGAAACCGGAAAAGCCGCAGTGGAACTTAACGAAAAGGATTCCTTCGACCTGATCTTGATGGACATGCAGATGCCGGTGATGGGCGGGCTGGAGGCCACCGAAATGATTCGGCGGAAAGAAGGGGCTTCCGGAAAACACATTCCGATTATCGCCATGACCGCGAGCGCCATGGTGGGAGACAAGGAGCGCTGTCTTGACGCGGGAATGGATGGGTATGTTTGCAAGCCTTTGCAGATTAAGGAACTGTTCAGTCTGATCGAAGTTTGCGTGGGGAGTGAGTTGCCCATCTCACGTGAAGCGGAAGACATTGCCCGGCAACCACTGAAACTTCAGAGCTGACGATAACAGAAAGGATGACCTCTGCATGTGGCGACAAATCTGGCGCTCCGCAAAATTCTTGGAAAACGAATTATTTCCTGAAGCGGCAGTTTATTCGACAGGACCCAAATGATTAAATTTTGCCTTCCTCAATATGTACTTCAAGGATTTTGCCTGGCAATCGCCGGTCTGTTTGTGACCGGGGCAGCGGTTACGTACCCGGCTCCGCAGAAAGCCATTTTCACTCTTCCAAAGGAGGTTCCTGCGCCGGCTGACAATCAGCTGACCCCGCCACGAATCCAGCTGGGGAAAATGCTGTTCTTTGATCCGCGCCTTTCAGGTTCAGATGTCATCAGTTGCGCCACCTGCCACAACCCTTCCCTGGACTGGGCCGACGCGGCTCCGCTCGCAAGAGGCGAGGGGTTGCAAATTTTGCCGCGGGCGACTCCTTCCATCATCAACGTCGGATTCAACGCCTTTCAAATGTGGGATGGCCGATTCACCAGTCTCGAGGAACAAGCTTGGACACCGATGCTGGCCGCCGCGGAAATGCACGGATTGCAGGAGGCCGTGGTACTGGCCAAGTTGAAAGGCATGCCGGGATACGTTAACGCCTTCGAGAAGGCCTATCCCGGCGAAGGCATCACCAGGAACACCGTCGCGAAGGCTCTCGCGAGTTTCGAGCGGACCATCGTATCGGGGGATGCGCCCTTCGATGAATGGGTGCAAGGAGACGAATCCGCAGTGAGTCTGTCCGCAAAACGCGGCTTCCAGTTGTTCACCGGGAAAGCGAATTGTATCGCCTGTCATCAAGGGAGCACCTTCAGGGATCAGGGTTTTCACAACATCGGGCTGAAAGGAGTCACGGATCCGGGCCGTTATGCGATTGTGCGGATTCCCATTCTGCGCGGAGCCTTTAAAACTCCCACTCTCCGCGATGTGGCACGGACAGGTCCGTACATGCATAACGGCGCGTATCAGACGCTGGAGCAGGTGATCGATCACTACGACCGCGGCGGCGACGACAAGGAAAATCTCGACCCCAACATGAAACCCCTGGGTCTCACCATCGAGGAAAAGGAAGATTTGGTGGAGTTTTTGAAAACGCTGAGCGGAAAGCAGCAGGCCGTTACGCTGCCGCAGCTGCCCCAGCAACAGTAATACAGAAACAGGAATGAGGCGCAACCATGATGAGCAGCAAAAAAGTCTGTGCGGCGATGATTCTGTCGAGCCTTTTGTGGGCCGCTGGCGCGCTTGGCGGAGAAGACTACCTGGTGGAACAAAAGGACAAGGAGTTTATTTACAAAGGAGCCAAGGTCACCACCTTGAACATCAAAGTTGGTGATGTCGTGGAATTCAAAAATCTCGATCCTTACTTTCACAACGTGTTTTCCCTGTCGGACGTGAAGATGTTCGACCTGGGCTCCTATCCCCAGGGAAAGTCGAAGTCCGTCAAATTCGAAAAGTCCGGAAAAGTAGAGATCGAGTGTGCCATCCACCCGCAGATGCACATGATCATCGAGGTGAAGTAGTGGCGCGATTTGGGACACTCCTTGCGGGATTGGCGCTGCTGGTTTCCGGTGCCGCCATGGCAGTTGTGCCCGCTCAGGACACCCACGAAACCGTCGAGCAGGAGCTGTCCAAGCCGCTCATCCGCGGCGGCATCGTCTTCAAATCGTATTGCGTGTTGTGTCACGGCGACCGCGGTGACGGCGTAGCGCGCGCCTCCAGACTGCACGTCGGCGTGAATCTCACCATCAGGCCGCGATCAGAGGAATATTACGAAAACATCATTCGCAATGGCGGCGAGGCCGTCGGCGCTTCGCCCGGAATGCCGCCTTGGCGTGGTGAACTGTCCGACGGACAGGTCGCGGACGTGATCGTCTACCTGAAAGTCGTAAATGATCCGGTGCGCCGTGGTGAAGTGGTCTTCAAAATAAATTGCGTGCTTTGCCACGGTGTGCGCGGCGACGGCAAGGGCCGCGCGGCCCGGCTGTATGACCCACGACCCGCGGATCTGACACGCAGTAACAAGGCCGACAAATATAAAGAAGCCATCATTCGTTTCGGCGGAGGAGAGTTGCGCCGTTCGCGCGCGATGCCCACTTGGAATGATCGACTGTCGAACGCCGAGATTGAGGACTTGATCGTCTACCTGCGCTCAATAGTGGTCACGGGCCGGCGATAAGCGCATTCGAATCTTCGAAAAGTGGTGAGGCCGTGCGCCTGGCATCGATTGTTGCGAGTATGTTGACCGTTCTGGCGACGCTGGTTGTGCTGTCAAGGGTGGAGATCAGCGCCATGCCCGATCCCGGAAGGACGGAAGCCTTCTTAGCCGCGAAGGTGAAACGCCTGCTGATCCGGCGAAGCAGCCGGGGCATCAAGCCGCCGATTGCGGCCAATAGACAACTCAGCGCCGTCGAAGCTAAACAGTTATTCGGCGTGGATTGCGCAGTCTGTCATGGCGAGCAGGGAACCACGCCGACAGATTTTGGGCGCTCGATGTATCCACGCGCGCCAAGCTTATCCGCGCCGGAGGTGCAGCAGTATTCCGACGCCGAATTATTCTGGATTGTGAAAAACGGCATCCACTTGAGCGGCATGCCGGCTTTCGGAAAGGTGGAGCGCGACGCGGACATTTGGGATGTGGTTCATTACGTGCGCAGCCTCAGTTCCACTCGCGCTGGCGCTGCCGCTGCCGACGGTAGATAAAACGGCTTTGGTTCAAACCTCGGTGGTACTCGCGGACGCAAAACACCAGGAATTCAAGGCGCGATCTAGTTGCCGTTTCACCGCGTCTCAGCCCCAAGCCCTGGCGGCGCCCGAGAAATTGATCCATTTGTCCTCCTCATTACCACACGTAAAATTTTGAGCTAATTCGCGCCAAATTCGTGAAAATCCGCTTGGTTACAATCCCAACCAAAGTTGCCAAGCCCCGCCTGAACCCTCCCTTGGCATGAAAAAATCCTAATTTGATGTTGGAAACCCGTGTCGCTCGCCACCAGACTGGCTCGGAAGGAAGTGGTAATTCATGACCGAAACCGACACAACGGCTGCGGTGAAGAACAAGCGCAGAAGTAAGCGGGTGGTCCTCATCGTCCCCATCGTTGTTTCCCTCACGACCTCTGACGGCCGGATTGCAAACGAGCAGGCAAAAACGCAGGTTGTGAACGCGCATGGCGGCCTTCTTCTGGGGCGTTTCCATGTAATCGCCGGGCAGGAAATCGTCTTGACCAACAGGGCCGGAGCGACGCGGCGCTGCAAGGTGGTAAGAACGGAACAAACCGCTTCTGAGAATTTGGCAGTCGCCTTTCAATTTGAAGAGCCTGCGCCGTACTTCTGGCCAATTTCTTTTCCGCCTGAGGATTGGGCCTCCGGCGCCCAGGCCTGAGCCCAGGCAGGCGTGAAGAATTTTTTGCTCCGGACAAACGCGTACGAAGGCGTGCGCTCCGAGCCCCTTCGCCGTCGCGCAACTCTCAGCCCCGGATCGAACCCATCGCCAGCTCACAGTTTCATTCCCAACCGGCATTAAACTGCCTTACACCCAATTCCCAGTATCGCTAAAGGGATTACAGGATAGGAATGCCTGTGGATTGTTCTAACGTAGCTAAGTAGATTGGTTTGGCATGAGCTCCGCGGGTCGCTTGCGCCGCATGAGAATAGTGGTCGCTCCAGGTCGTAGCCAAGATCTTGGCCAGGCACCAGGATAAATTAGTCAACCTTTCTAACTGTCCAGCGTCACCAACGCAGGAAAAGGTTCCCAGATGATTCTTCCAACTTTAAAAAAATGGCCTTTGATGCGCCAAATCCTGAATCGCGCCGATGGCACCGGCCGCGAATCCATGAGCGACCACACTCTCGCGCTCAAGATGAAAAATGAGGGAGCCGAAGTTGCGCGGTCGGTGTGTCCCTATTGCGGTGTAGGTTGCGGGCAACTGGCGTTTCACAAAAACGGCAAGCTGCTGTCCATTGAGGGCGATCCGCAGTCGCCAATCTCTCGCGGTAGATTATGTCCCAAGGGATCGGCGAGTTTTGAATTGCTTACGCACCCCAACAGGGCCAAAGCGGTGCTGTACCGGCGCCCCTATTCGAAGAAGTGGGAGCGCCTGCCCCTTGAAGAGGCCATGGATATGGTTGCCGACCGCGTATGGGATACGCGAGAGCGCAGCTTCACAGAAGAAAAAGATGGGCAAACGGTAATGAATACCACCGCGATGGCGCATCTGGGCGGCGCCACCCTCGACAACGAAGAAAATTATCTGATCAAGAAACTGTTCACCGCCGGGCTGGGCATGGTGTGCGTCAGCAACCAGGCGCGCATATGACATAGCTCCACCGTGCCCGGTCTGGGCACATCTCTTGGACGGGGCGGGGCCACCACCGCGCAGCAGGACCTTCGCAATGCCGATGCCATCCTTATTATGGGCTCCTCCATGGCCGAGAATCATCCCGTCGGTTTTCAGTGGGTGCTGGAAGCGCGGGAGCTCGGCGCCAAAGTCATTCACGTGGATCCGCGATACAGCCGAACCTCCGCGATGAGCGACTTGTGGACACCCATCCGCGCGGGCACGGACATCGCCTTCCTTGGCGGGCTCGTCAATTACGTGCAGGAAAGTGAAAAGGATTTTCGCGAGTACATTCTTGCTTACACCAATGCTTCGGTGCTTTTGCGTGACGACTTCCGCGATACCGAAGATCTCGGCGGAGTATTCTCCGGCTGGGACGAAGACAAGCGTAAATACGAGACGGATTCCTGGGCCTATCGCGGCGCGCTCGGCAAGAGCAGCGGCCAGCCTGAACATGGCGATGCCAGTGGCGGGCATGCGAAGGATCGCGGCGGCGAGAAGTCGCAGGAAAATGTCTACGAGCAGGATCTGACGCTCCAGAACCCGCGCTGTGTCTACCAGGTGTTGAAGCGCCACTTCGCGCGCTACACGCCGGAAATGGTCGAGCAGGTGTGCGGCATTCCGCGCGAAGTGTTTTTGAACCTGGCGAAAACGTTTTGTTCCGCCTCCGGCCCGGAAAAAACCGCCGCGATTTGTTACGCCGTCGGCTGGACCCACCACTCCAACGGCGTGCAGATTATTCGCACCGCGGCGATTCTACAGTTGCTGCTTGGAAACATTGGCCGGCCTGGCGGAGGAATTCTCGCTCTCAGGGGACATGCGTCCATCCAGGGCTCGACGGACATTCCGACGCTTTACGATATCCTCCCCGGTTATCTGCCCATGCCGTTTCTTGATGCGGATTCCAGGGGCCTTCAGGAATTTGTGGGCCGCCACAAGTCCAAAACCGGATGGTGGGCCAACTTCGACAAGTACATGGTCAGCCTGCTGAAAGCCTATTACGGCGAGCATGCCACTTCAGAAAATCACTACGGCTTTCATTGGCTGCCGCGCGTTACCGGTGACCACTCCCATCTCGGATACTGGCTCGATATGGCCGACGGCAAAATGGAAGGCCTGTTCGTGATGGGGCAAAATCCCGCGGTGGGTGCACCCAACGCGCGTTTGGAACGCAAGGCACTCGCGAAGCTCAAATGGCTGGTAGTGCGCGACATGGTGGAAACGGAGACGGCCAGCTTCTGGCTCGATTCTCCGGAAATCGCGCGGGGAGAGCTGCACACCGACGAAATTGCAACCGAAGTGTTTTTCTTTCCGGCTGCCGGCCATGTCGAGAAAGAAGGATGCTTCACCAACACGCAAAGGCTGAATCAATTTCACGAAAAGGCCATTGATCCGCCGGGTGAAGCGCGCAGCGAGACGTGGTTTATGTACCACCTGGGCCGCCGCTTGAAAAACAAAGCCGCCGGGGATGTGCGCCCGCGCAACGCGGGATTAAACGCGCTCACCTGGGATTACCAGACCACCGGTGCGATTCGTGAACCTCAAGTGGAAGAGATTCTCCGCGAGATTAACGGCTGCTCCGTCAGCGATGGAAAACTCGTGGACGGTTATAAAGCCCTGAAAGCTGATGGCTCGACGGCCTGCGGCTGCTGGATTTATTCCGGAATTTTTCCGAGCGCGGAAAAAAATCGGGCTCGCGAACGTAATCCCAAAGGACCGTACGGACACGGCTGGGGCTACGCTTGGCCGAGCGACCGGCGGATTCTATATAACCGCGCGTCCGCTCGTCCCGACGGCTCACCCTGGAGCGAGCACAAAAAATTGGTCTGGTGGGATGAGTCCAAAAAGGAATGGACCGGCCACGATACGCCCGACTTTACAAAAGATAAGCGCCCCGATTATCGACCGCCGGAAAATGCCGAAGGCGACGACGCCCTCGGCGGCGACAAGCCATTCATCATGCACCCCGATGGCTTCGGCTGGATTTGGGTCCCAAGCGGACTGAAAGACGGGCCGCTTCCTGCGCACTACGAACCGCTGGAATCCCCGGTGAGAAATCGGCTGTATCCAGGGCACCCCACCGATCCCGCGGCGGACCGCAAGGAACGGCCAGGGAATGAGTACGCGCATTCTCCCGACCCGCGGTTTCCCTACGTGCTGACCACCTACCGTTTAACCGAGCATCACACCGCGGGAGGAATGTCGCGCACGCTTTCTCACCTCGCGGAATTGCAGCCGGAAATGTTTGCGGAGATTTCCACGCAGCTTGCGGCGGAGCTGGGCATCGCCAATGGCGAGTGGGTGACGGTCAGTTCTCCGCGTGGATCGATCGAAGCTCGGGCGCTGGTGACGCGGCGAATTCCTCCGATGCACATCGATGGGCAGGTTGTTCATCAAGTGGGCTTGCCGTATCACTGGGGCTACAAAGGCCTCGTCAAGGGCGGCTCCGCCAACGATTTGCTGGCCATTTCCGAAG
>DASXLA010000100.1:0-29714 GCA_036496505.1 Candidatus Acidiferrum sp.
GTGTGCACGCATCTTAGAGTTGGCGCGGTGAGGCGTCAACAAATCATAAATTTTCGAGAGTGCCGGAACGCGGTGAAACACAAGGAGCTAGGGCGGCGATGGCGACGGAAATTTCCGGCGCGACAAATGCAATTCGTGGCAAATGCAATTCGTAAAGGCGGCACTTTTTTTGGAGAATGATGGGGAATAATCAGGACTCGCAGGCAGGCGTTCGCCGTCCTTGTATCTGTGCCCCTAGCCCGGTACTATGCCCGCATTACGGTTGCTGGCTCCCTGGCCGAACGAGCGGCATAGGGAACATTTTACCCGCAGTTTACGTTCCATTTATGGCAGGCCGAGATTGGCTGCTTTGCAACATAGCGGAAAGCGGTCACCCTTGCACCGTAGCGGGATTTTGAGGCTGATGATACGTTGGAGCAGGATGCCCAACTGGTCCAGCAATGCCTACAGGGCGACGGGTCGGCCTGGGAGGAACTTGTGCGCCGCCACACGCGCCGCATCTATAACATCTGTTACAGGTTTACCGGCAATACGGCAGAAGCCGAAGACCTGTCTCAGGACGTGTTCCTCCGCGTATACAAGACTCTGGCCAGCTACCGTTCGGCTTACGGCGGCTTTGCCACTTGGATGACCAGCGTGACTCGTAACCTTTTAATTGACCATTACCGGCGCACCAAGAGAGACCGGATCACGGACTCGCTTGATGACGCCATGCCGGTGGTCGAAAACAAGGCGACCTCCGCGCGCCGGCCCGATGAGCTCGCGCTGCTCGGCGAGCTGAGCACCCAGATTCAAAGCGCCCTGACCAGGCTTTCGCCGGAATTGCGCGAAGCGGTGATTTTGCGGGACCTGCAGCAACTGGAGTACGGAGAAATTCAACGCACGCTCGCCGTGCCCGAAGGCACGGTGAAATCCCGCATCAACCGCGGGCGCATCGAACTGGCGCGCATCCTGCAGCAGATGGGAGTGCGCCCATCATGACTCCCGTGAACTGGACACACGAAGAAACGGAAGCGCGGCTCACCGACTATCTCGAAGGGCTGCTGCTTCCCGAAGAGCAATCGGCGTTCGATGCCCACGTTTCCACCTGCGCGCAATGCGCGCCGCTACTGGCCAGCGTTTCACACTTGCTCACCGATCTGCATTCCATGGACGAGCTGGAACCGCCGCCGCGATTGATTTACAACATCCTGGACCAGACGCTGGGCCCACGTGAAACGGCTACCGGGTGGCGCGCCGTGCTGGCATGGTTGCGTTCGCTGGCAAACCCGCGGGTTGGTTATGGGTTCGCGGCGGTGACAGCCACATTTTTGATTCTGGTTTCCACCTCGGGTTTCTCGTGGCGCAAACCGCGACTCGCGGACCTGAAGCCCACCACCATTTATCGCAACGCCGACCGCCAGGTTCACCTGGTGTACGCGCGCGGCACCAAGTTCGTCAGCGACCTTCGCGTGGTTTATGAAATTCAATCTCGCCTGAGCCAGGACGACCAGCAGCTTCCGGCCCAGGAGCGCAGCAATCCACCATCTGCACCCGATACCGATCCCGGCCGCACCGACGGCACCAATCCTTCTTCCCCGAAGCAGCAGAACCGCGCCAACGGCATTCACGGGAATTCGCAAATGTATGCTGCGGCCTTGCCGGTTTTATTCGAGAGGAGAATGCGATGAAGTGTGCCGTCCATCAGGACGTGGACGCCATTGGATACTGCCGGAATTGCGGCAAACCGCTGTGCGCCACGTGCGCGCGTCCGATTCGCGACGTTTACTATTGCGAAGATTGCCTGGCCGGCGCTGTCGGCATTCCGCCCGCGGCTCCTTCGGCTTCGGCCGCGCCGCCGTCCGCAGCAGCTTTCGCTGCGCCTTATACCGCGCCGGGCATCCCGCCGGGCACGGGAGCGATTCCGCCGCCGGTGCGTTCGGGAGGCAGTCCCGTGGTGGCCTTTATTCTGGGATTTTTCCCTGGCCTGGGCGCCATCTACAACGGCGAATACAACAAGGCGCTGATTCACATCGTGGTTTTCGCGGCGATGATCGTGGGGCTCAGCAGCGATATCGGCGGCGGCGCGGATGTGGCGCTCAGCCTACTGCTCGCCGGATTTATCTTCTACATGGCTTTCGACGCCATGCGCACCGCCAAAGCGCGCCAGATGGGGCAGGTCACCGTGGATCCGCTGGAGACGTGGAGCAAAGAGCGCCCCATCGGGCCGGTTATTCTGATCGGCATCGGGGTGCTGCTGCTGCTGGACAATTTCAGGTGGTTTCCGTTTTACCGCATAGCGCAGCTGTGGCCCTTGATTCTGATCGGCGTGGGGGTGCTGATGTTCCGCAACCGCCTGGGGCCCCGCCAGTGAAACAGCAAGCGAAGGAATTTTGCGAGAAGCTCTCGCGGAAGAGTGAGCTGAGGTTTATTTCATGAGCGATCGCATTCGTTGCCAATGCCGCCGCTGTACCATTCGCGGGTTGATGGGGCCGGCCGTGGTCATCACTGTGGGCGTGTTGTTCCTGCTCCAGCAGACGCACAGCGGCTACTCCTTTGGACAGTTGTGGCCGTTAATCCTGGTGGTGATCGGCGTCATCAGCCTGGCTTCTTCACTAGCTCCCATGGACGGCCACATTTCCAGCAGCGTTCCTGCTCCTCCGCCACCCGGCTCGCCGCTGCCGCCGCAAAATCCGCCCCAAACGTACCCGAGACAGGGGCAATAGCCTCCATGTCCATCAGGCCACGCAGCAGCGGCATTTTCACCGGTCTGATTCTTCTGACATTCGGCACGCTGCTGCTGCTGCACAATTTCCGTGGCTTTGAATTTGGGCCGACGTTCCGTCACTGGTGGCCGTTGATTCTGATTTTCTGGGGCGCCGTCAAATTGTACGAGCGCACCTCCAGCGGCCCGTCTGAGCCCGGAAGCGCCCGCATCACCGCCGGTGAAGTGTTCCTCGTTCTGGGATTGCTCGCCGTGGTCGGTATCGTGATTGGCGTGGACACCGTCCGGGAACATTTCCCACATACGGGTATCGACTTCGGCGATTTCGGCAGAAATTCGTACGACTACGACCTGGAAATCGCGTCGAAAACCGTGCCCGCCAACTCGCGCATCACGGTGCGGGCCACGCGCGGCGACATTAACGTGCGCGCATCTGATGGCGCCGACATTCGCGTGTCCGGAAAAAAGAGCGTGCGCGCCTGGGACCAGCGTGATGCCGACAAGCTTTCCAATCGCGTCTCCGTCGAAGTGGTAAAAAGCGGCGACGGGTACGAAATTCATCCCACCGGCGCGGATACCGGCAACTCCAATCTCGCTTTCGACATGGACATCGCGGTTCCCAAAAAATCCACGTTGATGGTCCGCAGCAGCGACAAAGGCGACGTCATGGTTTCCGACATCGCCGGCGCGGTGTCCATCAACAATCAGAGCGGCGACGTGGATATTCGCGACAGCGGCGGTGACGTGACCATCGACATGCGCCACGGCGACGTCAAAGTTTCCGACACCAAGGGCGACGTGAAACTTTCCGGGCGCGGCGGCGAAGTGGATGTCACCAGCGCCACCGGAGGGCTCACCGTGGATGGCGAATTTTATGGCCCCATCCGCGCGGATAAAATCGCCCGCGGGGTGCGCTACATTTCCCAGCGTAGCGATCTGACCCTCAGCCAGCTCAGCGGCCACCTGGAATTGGGCTCCGGCAATCTGGAGATCACCGACGCGCCGGGAAATCTCCAGCTGCGCACCAAAAGCTATGACATGGACCTAGAGAACCTTGGCGGCAGGGCAAAAATAGAGAATCGCGACGGAAGCGTGGAGATGCGTTATTCCTCGCCGCCCAAGGACGACATCGAAGTCACCAATGCCAACGCGAGTATTTCGCTGAGCCTTCCCGAATCTTCGAGCTTCGACATCACCGCCGATTGCCACTCCTGCGATATCGATTCGGAATTTTCCTCGAGCACGCTGTCGAAATCATCCAGCGGTTCGGGCGACAATCATTTACAGGGAAAATACGGCAGCGGCCGGCCCGTCAGAATTACTTTGAAAACGAGCTACGGCAGCATCGCGCTGCGCAAAACCAGCGGCGACATGCCGGCTCCGCCCGTTCCGCCGCATCCACCGAAGGCTCCCAACTCTTCGGTGCAAATTCCCGATTCAGAAGAAAATTAGCGGAGCGCGGTGTTTGTGGCGCGTTTGCGGCGCAAAAGTCAGCGTTCTGCCACACGCTTCAGATCCTCGAAAAATGTAGGGTAGGAAACGCCCGCGCATTGCGCGTCGCGAATCACGGTGTCGCCTTCCGCCGCAAGGCCGGCCACCGCAAATGCCATGGCAATGCGATGGTCTCCGCGCGGATCGATCTCCGCGCCATGCAGTTTCCCGGCGCTGCGCCCCTCCACTTTCAGGCCGTCCGGGCGCTCTTCCACTATTGCGCCCATGCGCTTCAAATTTTCCGCCAGCGCCGCGATGCGATCGCTCTCTTTCACGCGCAACTCGCCGGCGTCGCGAATCTCGATGCCGTTTTCGGTGTACGGGCCCAGCGCGGCCAGCATCGGCAGCTCGTCGATCAGCAGCGCAATCTGCGGCCCTTCGATGATTCCACCCCTCAGCGTCGCGCCCTTTACCGCCAGGTCGCCCACAATCTCGCCATGCGCGCTGCGCAACCTGGGCATTTCAATCGCCGCGCCCATCGAGGCAAATAAATCCAGAATGGCGGTGCGCGTGGGGTTTAAGCCGACGTTGTGGATGAGCAAGCTCGATTCAGGAAACAATGACGCGGCGGCAATGAAAAATACCGCCGATGACAAATCTCCCGGTACGTCCAGCGATTTCGCGATGAGCTTCGCGGCGCCGTTCGATGGGGCCGCGGCGCTAACGGTCAAACCGTGAACGCGCGTGGTTTTGCCGTGCTTTTCGATGTTGGCGCCAAATTCCTCGAGGGCCAGTTCGGTATGGTCGCGCGTGCGCGCCGGCTCCGTCACGGTGGTGATGCCTTCCGCGAATAACCCCGCAAGCAGCACAGCGGATTTCACCTGCGCGCTGGCCATGGGCATTTCATACAGGATGCCTTTTAGTTTCCCGCCGCGAATTTCCAGCGGGGCAAAATTATCATCGCGCGCACGGATATCCGCGCCCATCGCGCGGAGCGGCGCTACAATGCGCTTCATCGGCCGCTTTTGCAGCGAGTCGTCGCCGGTCAGGCGTGTGGTAAATTGCTGCCCGGCCAGAATCCCCGCCAGCAGGCGCATGGTTGTGCCCGAATTCCCGGCATCCAGAGCTCGCCAGCTGCTTTTCAAGCCGCGCGCGCCGCGTCCGGTCACTTTAACGGAATCTTTGTCAATTTTTACGTCCGCGCCCAGCGCGCTCATGCATTTCAGGGTGCTGTGACAATCCACCGCGGCCGCGAAGTGGCGTATCTCGCTGGTGCCTTCCGCAAGTCCCGCGAGCATGGCGTAGCGATGTGAAATGGATTTGTCGCCCGGAGGCTCGACTCCTCCGGTGATGGCCCTGGCAGGTTGAATGGTCTCTTTTTTCACGCGCAAATTTTACCACGCCGCCTCATTTCGTCGTCCGCAGAGGCCCGCTCGGCCATAGCGCCGCGTTTCGGAGACTGGCCACCTGTACCGCGGTACAGTTTCGCCGCCGCAATTTCCCCCGCTTTCGACGTGAAACTTTCCGTTAGCGACCACGTATCATAGGTAGGGAGAAACGTCATGTCCGCGCGCAGCACTACATTTCATATCGCCACGAAAGCTGGAATCTTTTTCGGCGCGCTTTTCGTGGTCGGCGTTTTGCTCGCCGCTATTCCCGCTCATAAGGTTTCGACAGAGCAAAGTTCCAGCGCCCAGGAATCGCAGTCCGCTCCTCCGGCCGCGACCAGTATGCCCGGCATGGACATGGGCGACGAACATTCCGCAGAGGCCGGCGCGGTGCACGAAATGACGCCGGGCGGCCACGATGCGCACAGCCTGCACATGTACATGACCGCGTCGCGCCCGCAAACTCCGGATGACATGCGGCGCGCCGACGAAATTGTTGTCAAACTTCGCACGGGCATCGAGAAATATCGCGACTATCACGTCGCTCTGGATGACGGCTTCCGCATCTTCCTGCCGAACGTGCCGCAGCCGGAATATCACTTCACCAGTTACAAAAACGGTTTTCTCGGGGCGTTCAACTTCGATCCCGCGCGGCCCACTTCCCTGCTGTACAAGAAAATTTCCAGCGGCTACGAACTGGTCGGTGCGATGTACACCATGCCGCGACGCGCTTCCGAGGAGCAACTCAACGAGCGCGTTCCGCTGAGCGTCGCCAGTTGGCACCTGCACACCAATCTTTGTCTGCCCCCGCGCGGCCAGGCGCTTTCCGCGGACTACAGCAAGTTCGGCCTGAAAGGCTCCATTGCCACGCAAGACGCCTGCGATGCCGCCGGCGGCCGCTTCATGCCGGTGGTGTTCGGCTGGATGGTGCACGTCTATCCGTACGAGAATGGCCTCGACAAGATTTTCGCCATGCACAACCACATGGACCACATGGATTAATGGATGGGCTGGTTCCTCACGCGCCGCAGTTGCACGCGGGGTTTTTGATTTAGATGTGAAGTTTCTCGTGGCTCAGCACGAATTCCATCGCGGAGTTTTTTAAGAGACTACTCGGCCATCACCCGCCATAAGTCTTCGCCGGACAATTTGATGCGCATCACTTTGCCGTTGACGCGCTCACCAAAGCGAATCCACTCCGGGCTGTGCTCTTCATCACGCAAATGAAATATCCCGCCTTCGCCCGCTTCGAGCGGCACGACGCCATCCATCATCAGTTGGCCCTTGCGCAAAATGATATGCGTGCTGCCCACCCAGGGATTCTCGTTTCGGTAGTGGCCGAGGTACTCGTTCCACTCCTGAGGATACGGGAATTTTTTCTCGCCCGAATATTTGCCGTTGGTGAACCAATCGTTTCCCCAGCCCACTTCCACTACGTCGCTTTTTGGCTCCTTCTGGTTGGCTCGCCCAAACACAAATGTGTAACGCTCAAAGGCGCCGGTTCCGCTGGAAAAAGTGTCCCCTCCACCTTCGAGGGGCACGCGCCGGCCTTCGTGCAGCAGAAATAATCCGTCAGCCTCGGCGACGAATTCGAGCTGCCGCCCGTCTTCACTCTTGTACAGGCCCGCGTAAGAAGCCGCACCTTCGACCGCGGTCGCTGCCTTTGATTGCGGCGCGGCCGGCAAAGACTTGCTCTCCCGCTTGGCGCGCATCAATTGCATGGCAAATTGCGCCACCGGATTGGGCCGATAGCCCTGCATGGCGTTGATGGAGGCGAAGGCTCCGAAGCCGCCATCGACATCCACCTGAATTGCGGACATGAAGGAAACCATTCCGCCGGTGTGGCGCAGAATTTTATGGCCGTCGAGCGTGTCCACGGCAATGCCGTACCCATAGCTCGCCGTGGGACCGAACTCTTCCGCCTTGATGTGCGGCTTGGAAAACAGTTCAAAGCTCTCGGGCGAAAGCAGCGGTCCCTTTGGGCCCGCGCCATGACTGGCAATCATCTGAACATACCGCCCCATATCGCCGGGCGTGGCGGCAATGCATCCGGAGCCATCCGTCAGGACAACCGCTGGCGCCTCGCTGAGCCGGCCGAACCGCATAAAAGGCCGGTCGTTCTGAAACGCATCGTAGTTTTTTGCGGTCCTCGCGCGAACATCCAGCGTGATCCCCGGTTCGCTGTGGCTCATGCCCAGCGGTTCGAAAACGCGCTTGCGCAGCACCTCCGGCAGCGGCCTGCCGTCCAGCGTCCACAACAGGTGACCCAGGGCGACAAAGGCCATGTTGTTGTAGTGAAAGTATTGCCCCGGCGGATCAGCGGCGCGATGTTTTTGCGACGGATCAGAAAGAAACAGCGGCGGAATTCCGGGCAGGCCGGAGGTGTGCGTCAAAAGATGATGCGTGGTAATGGGCGCGAAGCTCGATTCAATTGGAAACCACGGAAGATACTCGACAATCGGTTTGTTGAGATCCAGCTTCCCTTCCTGCCGCAATTGCAAGAGGCAGTTGGCGACAAACGATTTGCTGATGGAGCCGATCTGAAACAGCTCCTCCGGCTTCACCGCGATTTTCTGGTCGAGGTCGCTGAATCCATACGTCGCAACGCGCTGCACTCCGTCGCGGTCCGCCAACACAAGTGTGAGCCCCGGCGAATTCATGGCCCGCATGTACTGCCCCACGAAACGATCCAAGGAGCTGAAGGTGTCGCGGTAGGCCGTGCCGGTGGCCTGTGCGCCCCCGGTTGCCGCCAGCGAATCCACCACAAAGAAACGGCCAGCCGCGGTTATCGCGGCTCCCTGTACACCCGCGCTCACGAATTGCCGCCGCGTCATTGAGAGAGTCATGATTCTCCGATCCAGGATTCACTTCAGAATGATTATATACAGACGGATGGTACATCCTTTCGTACCGCACCCTAACCCCAATCCCTGCGAGCCGGCGGAACCAACCGCAGGTCACGAATGCAAAAAACAGTGCTAGAACCTCTAGCCAATTCCTCCTAGGCCGGCCACTCCGCTAGTCCGATTGCGCCACTTTCCGCCGCCGCGTATCATTATCTGTTCATGCTCCCGGCTCGGATGCGCCAGTCCATTTCCCGCTCGATTCTGCGTGCTGTTTTTCCTGCGACTCTCGCGCTCGCCTGCGTTCTGGCCGCCTCCGGATCCGCTCGCGCGCAGCAGTCCACTGAAATGCTTCCGCTTTCGCAGGTGCATGCCGGCATGCAGGGCTACGCCTACACCATCTTCGCCGGTGACCAGATTGAAAAATTCGACCTCGAAGTACTGGGCGTCATGCCGAATTTTCTTGGTCCCCGGCAATCCATCATTCTCGTACAGTTAAAAGGTCCGAAAGTCGAGCACACTGGAGTGGTCGCCGGCATGAGCGGCAGCCCGGTGTACCTTGAGGGAAAATTGGCGGGCGCGCTTTCTCTCAAGCTGGGGGTTTTCACCAAAGAGCCGATCGCCGGGGTCACTCCCATCGCCGATGTGCTGAATCCAGGTTCGCAAAACGTGGCCGCAGAGCCGGCGACATCGTCGCAAAACACGCCGCAACAATTTTATACGCCATCGATGCCGGCAACGGGCGCGCCCTCGAACTCCAATCCAGAAAATGGCGCTTCCTGGACTTCAGCGAGTCCTTCCAACGCGCAACCGTTTAACCTGCCCTCCGGTTCTGCTCTCGAGCCGATCGAAACGCCTCTGGTCTTTTCTGGTTTCCAGGCCACGGCGCTGCGTCCGTTTTCGTCGGAGCTGCAGAACTACGGATTCGTCGCCGCGCAGGGCGGCACCGCTGCGCCGCGGCCCGACGATTCGAAACTGCAGCCCGGCGACATGGCTGGAATGGTTCTGGTGCAAGGAGACGCCTCCATCAACTCCGCCTGCACGGTCACCGCGGTGCAGGCCGACCGCGTTTTCTTGTGCGGCCATCCATTTCTGAG
Source organism: Candidatus Acidiferrum sp. (assembly GCA_036496505.1). Taxonomy (GTDB): domain Bacteria; phylum Acidobacteriota; class Terriglobia; order Acidiferrales; family UBA7541; genus Acidiferrum. The sequence continues at coordinate 9,464 of DASXLA010000100.1, forward strand.
CCTTGGTGACGTGCAACTTCCCATGGCGCGCACCCGTGTGGTCACCACGCTTTCCTCCGACCTGGCCTCCACAAAAATCGTAAATGTGGGCGGTTCCATCGGCACCATCACCGGCGATCACATTACCGCCGTCACCGGAAAACTCGGTACACCCCCGGCAATGATCCCGTTGGATATCACCCTCTCTTCCGCGGGCGCGGAGAAAAAGCTTCACTTTGAGCTGGTCGATCACCCGCGCCTGACGCCTATCCTGGTGGCGCTCACCACCTTCAGCGGGCTCACCCAGAATTCTCTCTACGGCGAAGGCACCACGCTGCATCTTTCCGGCGAGATCCAGATCAAGAATCATGCCCCGGTGCAGATTGAAAATACCTTCGCCCCCGGCGACGTCCTTTCCCCCGACGGCCTGCCCATCGCGCTGACGATGCAAAGCATTTTTTCCCGCCTGTTCACCAACAATTTCGAAGCCATCGGCATCGAGCACATTTCTCTGCGAGTCGCAAGCATGCCCGGGCGTCATTCCTTCACCATTGAGAGTGCGTGGCTCGAAAAAGGCGAAGCCGCTCCCGGGGAAACTCTTCGCGTGCGGGTGCTGTTGCGGCCGTATCGCGGCGCGGCGCGGATCGAAGAGACCAAGGTGCGCGTCCCGGACCAGGTCGCGCGCGGAACCATGCTGCGCGTTCTCGTGAGCGATGCCGACATGCTCAATCGCGCTTCCCGCGGATTTTCCACGCCCGGCGCCAACGGCTCCCCGGGCCTGGACCAGCTCATCGCGCTGCTCAATCGCGAGAGACGCAACGACCGGCTGTACGTCGGCCTGTTTGCTCCTTCGCCCACCATGCTGTGGGACGACAAGGAATTGCCCAACGTGCCGCTCTCTGAAATTAATATTGTGGACGGCCGCCCGGCGCCCGGCAGCGTCCAGATTCTGCGCGAATCGCTCTCGAGCGAATCTTCCATTCCGCTCGACGGCCCGGTATCCGGAGTCATTTCACTGAACCTGCAAATTCGATGACCAACTCTGAAAAAACCAAGCCGCATCATCCGCGCGCCGCGCACCGGCGTAGCAATCTGTGTGTTCGCTTCGCGCTGGTGTTTGTATTCGCCATCGCCTGCGCTTTCGCGGCGCGCGCGGAACACACCCGCCGCTGGCGCATCAACACCTACGAAGAATTCGTGAAAGGCACGGCACATGGCGTGGCGGTCCGCAGCGACGGGCGCATCGAGTTGGCTCCTAAATTCTCGCTGGTGGCTGACGCCGACGCGTCCTATCTCTGGTCGTTGCGCACCGATGCGAAGGGCACCCTGTACGCCGCCGGCGGCTCGCCCGCGAAGGTATTTCGCTTCGACGCCGCGGGAAAACGCTCCACCGTTTTCGAATCTTCGGATCTGTCCGCGCAAGCCATCGCTTTTGATCCGCAGGGCAATCTGTATGTGGGCACATCTCCCGACGGCAAGGTTTATCGCGTGTCCTCTTCCGGCGAGAAGTCCGTGTTCTTCGATCCCAAAACGAAATATATCTGGGACTTGGCTTTTTCTCCTGACGGCACGCTGTACGTGGCGACCGGCGATAAAGGCCAGATTTTCTCCGTCAATCCGCAGGGCCAGGGCGAAGTTTTTTATGCCAGCGATGAGGCGCACATTCGCGTGCTGGCCTTCGATCCGACGGGCAATCTCCTCGCCGGTACTGAGCCGAGCGGACGAGTCCTGCGCGTTTCGCGGCCGAAGAATAAAAGCTCTCGCGCGGATAAGTCGGCGGCCTCCGCGGAAGGTTTCGTTCTCTATGAAACTCCCAAGCGCGAAGTCACGGCGCTCGCCGTGGCTCCCGACGGCACCATTTATGTCTCCGCCATCGGTGAACGGCCCCACACCGTAGTTCCTCCGCCGTCCACGGTCATCGCCACTCCTCAGGGCAACACCACCATCACCGCGGGACCGGCGCTTTCTTCCAGCCAAACCACCAGCCCGTCCATTTTCGTGGCCTTTCCTCCGTTGCTCACTTCGAGCATTTATCGCCTCAGTCCTGCCGGAGCGCCCGATGAGCTCTGGTCTTCGCGCGAAGACGTGGTCTATGGCCTGGGGCTCGCGGCTGACGGGCGGCTTCTCGCCGGAACCGGCAACAACGGCGCGCTGCTGGCCATCGATTCCAACGGAGTTTTCGCGCAACTCGCCAAGGCCGGCTCGGCGCAAATCACCGGCATTTCGCGTGGCAAAGACGGCCGCGTCTTTGTATGCACGGCAAATCCCGGCAAGGTTTTCTCCGTGGGTCCGGAGTTTGAAGCGGAAGGCACCTACGAATCACGTTCCTTCGACGCCCAGATTTTTTCGCAGTGGGGACGCCTGGAATGGTGGAGCCCGCGTGTGTCCGACGCCAATCCGGATCACCACTCTGCATCTGCAGGGGCGAAGTCGTCCGGCCATGACAGTGAGCCGCGCGTGGAATTTTTTGCGCGCTCCGGTAACACCGAGGACCCCGGCAAGGAATGGTCCCGCTGGTATGGCCCTTACACCCGCTCCGGAACCGCCGTGGAAATTCCCCCCGCGCGATTCGCGCAGTGGAAAGCGGTCATTCACGGAGGCCGGGCGGGCGACGGCGTCGATTGGGCCAGTCTGGCGTACCAGCCGCGCAACGTTGCCCCGGTCATTGACGGCATTGCCATGCAGGAACCCGGCGTGCGCGCCAACCCCACCAGCATCATCTCGACCGGCCAGCCCGCTACCGTAAGCCTGAAATTTCCTCCGACTCCGAACTTTTCAGGAATCATCATCACGCAGTCCGGCATTGCGCCAAAATTTGAGTCTCCCCCGCAGGGCGTGCAGCAAAAAGGCTACGCTACGGTGTTATGGAGTGCGCACGACGAAAATGACGACGACTTGCACTACGCCGTCTATTACCGCGGCGAAAACGAGCAGGACTGGAAATTATTGAAGGACAAGCTGGAACAGAAGTTCTATTCCTGGGATACCACTTCGTTTCCGGACGGCGCGTACTATCTTAAAATCTTAGCCAGCGATGCGCCTTCCAATCCGCCGGCCGCCGCGCTGACCGCGGAGCGCGTTAGCGAGCGCTTTGAAGTGGACAACACTCCGCCGGTCATCGAGCATCTTGAAGCCGCTATGGCCAAGGCACGCGGCAACTCCTCTACGGGCGCTTCCGCGACAGTCACCTTCACCGCGCGGGACGCAGAAACCAGCGTGGAGCGCGCGCAGTACAGCGTCGACGGCGGCGACTGGATTCTCGTCGCGCCCGCGGGAAATATCAGCGACGCGCCCGAGGAAAAATATGAGTTCACCCTCAGTGATTTATCAGCGGGAGAACACACCATCGCGGTGCGCGCGTACGATCGTTTTGAAAATGTGGGAAGCGCCAAAACTACGGTGACCGCTCCGAATCCCGAGCATCATTGACACGGGGAATTTAGATCGAGACTTTCGACACGCGTTGCGCGAGCCGCCGTTATACCGCCCAGCGGTCCGGTCCCGTCGCCGCAATGTGCAGCTTTTCGATTTCTGCGCCGAAGCCCATGCGTCCGTCACCAAACGGTTCGCTGCGGGCATGCACCACCCGCGCAGTGCAGTTGGTGTCCTGCGCCGAGGTGCCCGTTACCTCCTTGGGCATGCGCAGCGTCACTTCCAGCGGCATTCCCACTTGCAGCGGCGCCGACGACGCAAAGAAAAATCCTCCGCGCGAAACGTTCAAGGCTTCCGTAAAGTGTTCGCTGGTGTCTGCCGCAACTCCCAGTGCGCGAAAGCGCAGTGGGGTGCGTAAGTTGTAGCGGGTCAGTTGCCTGCGTTCCGAGTCTTTCACTTTTTTTTGCTCCACTCGGGGGAAGGCCGACGAATGGCGTTTAAGCGGGGGCTCAATTCAGCCTAGCAAAGCTGCGGGAGAATTCAAGTGGCAAATTAGCGTTGCGGCGGCGCCCGCGCGCAGGCACGCTGGCTTTATATCAATGTTTGCTTCCAGTATTCTGCTTTTCGCCAGTCACACACTATGACGGTCACAATTTCAAAACCAGATTCAAACCCCGAGCCTGATCAGCCGTCCGCCACGGCGCCTGTTTTCACGCCTCCTTCATGGTCCGCCATTCTCGAAGCCCACCAGCGCATCGCGCCCAAAATTCACCGCACCCCGGTGCTGACCAGCGCGTCGCTGGACGCCCTCACCGGCGCACGCCTCTTTTTCAAATGCGATAATTTTCAGAAAACCGGCTCGTTCAAAATTCGTGGCGCCACCAACGCGATTTTCTCCCTTACCGACGCGGACGTCGCCCACGGAATCATCACGCAATCGAGCGGCAATCATGGCGCGGCGATGGCCTGCGCCGGTGCCTGGCGCGGCGCAAAAACCTGGGTGGTCATGCCGAAGAATGCGCCCGCTGTGAAATATCGCGCCGTCGAGGGTTACGGCGCGCAAATCACCCTTTGCGAGCCAACCGTCACTTCGCGCAATGAGGTTGCCAACCGGCTGCAAACTGAAACGGGCGCCTACCTGATTCATCCCTACGACGATGATCGCATCATCGCCGGCCAGGCCACCGCAGCCAAAGAGCTACTTGAAGACTTCTCGGATCTTGACGCCGTTTTTGCGCCGGTAAGCGGCGGCGGCCTTCTGAGCGGCACGTGCCTCGGCGCCAAAGGCCTTCGCCCGGAGGTTCGTGTTTTTGGTTGCGAGCCGGAACGCGCTGACGACGCCTATCGTTCCATTGCCACCGGCACCCTGCAGTCTCAGGACTCCAGCGATACGATCGCCGACGGCCTGCGCGCCACGCTTGCGCCGCGCACCTTTGCCATTTTGCGCGAACAGGTGGATGGAATTTTGCTAGCCAGTGAAGAGGAAATTATCTCTGCGACTCGACTCGTGTGGGAACGTATGAAAATTATCATCGAGCCGTCATCGGCGGTGGCCATTGCCCCGTTGCTGCGTCCCGGCGCGATTGCCGCGTTGCAACTTCCGCCGCGAGGGGACGGCGGCGCGCCAAAAATCGGAGTGATTTTCTCCGGTGGCAACGTCGATCTCTCTACCTTGCCCTTCTAAACCCTGACCGGCGCCATCGCACTACGTCTGCTTCAATTTGAGTTTGCCTTCCGCCTTGTTTTCTTCCAGAAATGCTCGCAAATCCTGCGTGGCATCCAGCAGCCGGACCCATTGCTCGTAATATAGAGTCACCGGAAAGCGGCCCAACCCATACACGCTCACTCCGCCTTTTTCACCCACGCGGAATTCCAGTGCCCCGGTGCGCCGTCCGGCGCCTTTCTTCTCCAGTTCCGCGACCTTGGCTTTCAATTCTTCGTAAGATGGCTCAGCCATTTTCCCCTCCCGTTCGGCCGGAATGCCCGCCGATTATATCGAACTTGCAACGACCTATCGAGTGCGCTACTTGAGCGCCACTTTTTGCAACAGAGGCAGGTCCTGCGACGAGCCGCCCACCATGAACGAATAATTGCCCGGCACCACCTTCCAGGTGTCCGAGGCTTCGTCGTAAATGGAAAGGTACATGGGATTGATGCTCACGCTTACTTCCTTGCTCTCCCCAGGGTTCAAGTGCACTTTACTAAATCCCACCAGCCGCTTCGGCGGCTCTCCAGCTTCGGCGGGAAACGCGGCATAAACTTCCGCAATCTCCGCGCCAGCCCGGCTGCCGGTGTTCTTCACGGAAAAGCTTACCGTGGGATTTTGGCCGTGCGTCACTTTAAGGTCTGAATAAGCATACGTGGTGTACGACAATCCGAAACCGAACGGAAACAGCACCGCTTTCTTTTCCGCGTCGTACCACTTGTAGCCCACCTTCAATCCTTCGTCGTACTTCACTTCAAAGATAGGCGTGGCTTCCCCGGCGCTGTTCATGATGGTGTCCATCGTGCCTACGTGCGGCGGCTCGAGCAGTTGCGGATGCGGCAGGTCCGCTACGCTGCGCGGAAAGGTCATCGGCAATTTCGCCCCAGGATTCACGTCGCCAAAAAGAATATTGGCCACGGCGTCGGCCCCTTTGCTTCCTGCGTACCAGGCTTCCAGAATGCCGCCGACCTTATCCAACCACGGCATGGTAACCGCCGTGCCCGTCTCCAATACCACAATCGTGTGCGGATTCGCGGACGCCACCCGATCGATGAGCGCGTCCTGATTATTCGGCAAGGACAGGTTCGGCAGGTCCATCTCTTCGGCGGTCCACTGGTGCGCAAACACGATCGCTACGTCGGACTCTTTTGCCAGACTCTCGGCTGCGTTGAAATCTTCGCCCGAGGCGAACTTCACCGTCGCGCCTGGCACTTTCGCACTGACCGCCTTCAACGGCGAAGTGGGAAACCACACGTGTGATTGCCACGGGAACGGCCCAAATCCCGGCGGATCGACCTGTGCGGAACCGCCGCCGGAGATCATGCTTTTATCCGCATGCTCTCCGATGATGGCAATGGAATGAATGCGCGCGCGATCCAGTGGCAAAATCCCTTTCTCGTTCTTCAGCAGCACGCTGCTCTGCTCCGCAAGCCGCCGCGAAATATCGAATCCACCTTCTACGTCCACCACGCTTTTCTTTGCGGGAAAATCCACGATGCCGCTCGCAAATTCAGACCGCAGAATGCGCCGCACATGGTCGTCGAGCTGCAAGGCGGGCACTTTTCCATCTTCAACAGCTTTCTTGAGCGGCTCGCCATAAAAAATATCCTCAGGTTCCTCGTTGTCGAGGCCCGCGGCGGACGCTTTCACCACGCTGTGCGTCGCTCCCCAATCGGAAACCACAAATCCCTTGAACTTCCAGCTTTCTTTGAGTACGTCCGTAAGCAGATATTTATTTTCGCAGGCATAGTCGCCGTTGACGGCATTGTAGGAACACATCACCGCGGCAGGACTGCCGATTTCGATGCCAATGTGAAACGCCTGCAAGTCCGCCTCTTGCAAAGCGCGCTTGCCGATCACCGCGTTGACCTGCTTGCGCCCGCTCTCCTGCGCGTTGAGCACGTAATGCTTGATGTCCCCGATGACGTGCTGGGCCTGCTCGCACTTGATGCGATTGCCCACCAGGGTTCCAGCCAGAATGGGATCTTCGCCCAGGTATTCAAACGTGCGCCCGTTGCGCGGCTCACGGGTGATGTTTGTGCCTCCGCCCAGCGTCATGTTGTAACCTTGCGCGCGCAGTTCGCGCCCAATGAGCGCGCCATATTCGCAAGCAGCTTGTGGATCCCAGGACGCTGCCGAGGCCAGCGGAGACGGAAGCGCCGTGGAATATCTTCCATTTTCAGCACTGCTGCGTACTCCATACGCCGCGTCGCTCATCTGAATCATGGGAATCCCCAGCCGCGGGATGCCCAGCACAAATCCTGCGCCGCCGTTCCCCAGATACGCGTTGGCATGCGGTTTGCCCCAACCGCGCATGCCTTCGCCGTGCACCAACGTGATTTTTTCGTCGAGCGTCAATTGTTTCAGCACCATCTCGGCGCGCTCGTCGGGAGAAAGGCTACTGTTCATCCACGGACGATCCTTGGCAGCGCCTTCCTGCTGCTGTGCGGAGTCTTGCTCGAACCACGGCGTCACCGCAAAATAAAGCACCGCCGCGACAAGTAGCGCCAGCAAACGAAGCCCGGATTTCATCTGGAATTGCCTCCCTCAAAATTCCACAGCTTCATTTCACCGCCCGATTGCCAGCGGAAGCCATTCTCCGCCCGTCACACACTACGCCAAAGCGACCACTTCTCCCAAGCGCAACATTAGAAAAATGAAATGTCTTGATGGCTTCTTTTGCACACTCGCTTTCTATTTTTGATGCCATAATGCCCGCAATCAGGCACGCTCTGTGCCAAGGAAAGAATCCCATCCCTGGGTCGGCTGGCTTTCTCTCTTTCACCCTCTCGTTGGCAGTGCAATTTTTCTCCCTTCCCGGCTTTTAGCCGCTAAGCGCCTGCGATCACGCAGGCCTGGGAGAACCTATGGACTCGCTGGCAGAGTGTGTGCTGTTGGTGGAATGCAATTCCACCGACGAGCAACTGGTGTCGCGATCTTTGCTCAGCACTTCTGCCGGCAAATTTCAAATTGAATGTGCCGTCACTACTTGCGCGGCGCTCGAACGAATCCGCAAAGGTGGCGTGCAGGCTGTAATCCTGTGCATGTATGCGCCCGTCGATCATGGCCTCGCTTGCTTCGCGCGCATTGTTGCCGCTGCTCCACATCTCTCCATCCTGATCCTGACTGACCACGAAAACGAAGCTGTCGCCAGGCAAGCCGCGAACAGCGGTTCGCATGACTATATTCTTACGGACAACCTGCATGAATTCAGGTTGCGGCGCATCGTGTACGGCATGATCGAGCGCAAAGCCCACGAAGAGGCGGTCTTCCTGGAACGGCAGTGCGCGGAAGTGGCTTTGGCATGCACCGGCGACGCGGTGCTGATCGTCGATCGGTCCGGGCACATCACCCATCTTAATGCGGCCGCCGAACTGATGACTGGCTGGTCGCGCCAGGAAGCCATGGGCCGTTTGACGGTGGAACTGTTTCATATGGAGGATAGCGAAAAACGCTCACTGGACATTCCTTCCCTGCATCTCCCGCGGGATGACAAAAAGTCTCGTCCCGGTGGCAATTACACCTTGCGACGGCATGACGGAACCGAAGTGCTCGTCGAAATGTCCACCGGGGCATCCGCAACCAGTTTCAAGAAATCACCGGCGCCGTATTGGTTTTTCACGATGTAAGCACCGCGCGCGCCAAGAGCCTGGAACTCTCCCATCTGGCGCAGCACGATTTCCTCACTGACTTGCCCAACCGTGTGCTGCTGAATGACCGTATCAACCAGGCCATTGCCTTCGCGGAACGCTACAGCAAACAACTGGCAGTCATGTTTGTGGACCTGGACCACTTCAAGAAAATCAACGATTCCCACGGGCACGCCTTGGGCGACAAACTTCTGCAAGAGGTAGCCGTCCGCCTGGTGGCCTCCGTGCGGCGCTCCGACACCGTAAGCCGCCAGGGCGGCGACGAATTCATCGTGCTGCTTTCCCAGGTGGGATATGCGGAGGACGCCGTCTTCATCGCCAGGAAAATTCTGGGCTGTCTCGCCGCTCCCTATTCCATCGACCAGAAGCATCTGTTCATCAATGCCAGCATCGGCGTCAGCACCTATCCGGGCGACGGTAAAGACGCGGAAACACTGATCCACAAAGCCGACACTGCCATGTATGACGCCAAGAAACTTGGCCGCAACAATTATCAGTTTTTCCGCGCCGATATGCAGGCCCGCGTCCTGGAGTGGCAGAGTCTCGAGGGCAGCCTGCGCAACGCGCTGGGCCGCAACGAATTCGCTCTGCATTATCAGCCCAAGGTCGATCTCAAGACCGCGGAGATCAGCGGTGTCGAAGCTTTGTTGCGCTGGAATCACCCGGAACGCGGGCTCGTCTCGCCGGCGCAATTCGTGCCCATCGCGGAGGAATCCGGCTTGATCGTATCCATCGGGGAGTGGGTGCTGCGCGAAGCCTGCCATCAGGTGCGTGCATGGAAGGAAGCCGGATTGCCCGCGGTTCGCATGGCGGTGAATGTCTCCGCGGTGCAATTCATGGGCGACGATTTTCTCTCCGTGGTTCGCGATGTGCTGGTCGAAACCGGAGTGCAACCCCACCATCTCGAGCTGGAACTCACCGAGACCGTGCTGATGCGCGATGCGGACTCCGCGATCGAAACCTTGAATGCCTTGAAATCCATCGGTGTGCAGCTCGCCGTCGACGATTTTGGCACCGGTTATTCCAGTTTCAGTTATCTGCGCAGGTTTCCGCTGGACGCCTTGAAAGTGGACCGCAGCTTCATTAATGAAATTTCCCCGGACTCCGACAATGCCACCATCCTGAGCGCCCTGATCAACATCGGCAAAAGCCTCAACTATCGCGTGATCGCCGAGGGCGTGGAAACTCCGGAGCAATTGCACTTTCTGCAGAAGCAGGGCTGCACCGAAGGCCAGGGCTATTATTTCTGCCGTCCGGTAAGCGCGGAGAAATGCGCCGAATTCCTGGAAACCGGCGTCCGGGAAATGGTCGTTCACTAGCCCGCCAGCGCATCAACTCGCGGCTACCGCCGAAGTCCGGTCCGGCCTCGTCGGAAGGCGGCTATTTTCTCCAAAAAATCTGTTTCCCCCCGCAACAATTTGGCATTCTCCAGTGTTTGACTGATCGAAATCCATCACTGCCGCCTCAAGAGCATCCTGTACAAACAATTCCCGCATCAGAGCTAGGCAGCGGGGGAGGGCTCGGACGGCCGGGAGTGTAAGACTGGACCCACAAAGATACTTTACGACTCGGTAACGAAATTTGACTGTGATAGCCTTTTGAAATTGGGGCGTGGCGAGTGGGTCCTTCCAAGTGCTGGTTCTTCCGGCTAGGCGATTCTACTTCTGCATGCGTGCGCTCCTTCTTCGGCGAAGAGCCTGGGAAATCCCAGCCCAAAAAAGTCTTTCCAATCTCTTGTACTATCAAAACCAAATCTGATTGTTGTGGCGGGCTCATGAAAATCAAAGCGGGGCGGGCATCCATGATCGTTCGGAAACTCAGATTTTCGCGGATCTGCACGTCGATGATTGCACTGGCTGTGGCTGCCTGGGGGCTGCCGGTTTACGCGCAGACTCAAATGAGTACTCAGACGAGCGCTGCGAGTGCCCGGATACCATCCCGGCCGGCACGCATCACCGCCGCCGTCGATGAGAATCAGTTGGTACGCCTGCGGGGCAACGTGCACCCTTTGGCACAAGCCCGCTTCGATCAGGGCGCGGTCAGCGACGCGCAACCCCTGGATCGCATGCTGCTGCTGTTGCAGCGCTCACCGGAGCGGGAAGCCGCCTTGCGTCAACTCCTCGAAGACCAGTTGACGCTCCATTCTCCAAGCTACCATGGCTGGCTGACCCCCGCGCAGTTTGCCGCCCAGTTTCAGCCTGCAGATGCGGACATTCAGGCCATCACCAACTGGCTCGGCGCCAAGGGCTTTCACGGAATCAAGGTGGGCGCCGGTCGCACGGTCATCGAGTTTTCCGGCAACGCCGGCCAGGTGCGCAACGCGTTTCACACCGAAATTCACCGCTATATGGTGAAAGGCGCGGCACATTTCGCAAATTCCAGCGATCCACAAATTCCCGCGGCGCTGTCGCCCGTGGTAGCGGGAGTCGTGTCACTGCATAATTTTCCAAAGTTCGCGCACTCGCACGCTCTCGGTAATTTCCAGCGCGCCAGGGATGGCGGCGCGGTCAAACCCCTTTTCTCTTTCGCGGGCTGTGACTCGAGTACCGGTGGGCAATGCAACGCTCTCGGGCCGGCCGATTTGGCCAAAATTTACAATATCCCTTCGAATCTCGATGGCACCGGACAAACGATCGCCGTCGTCGGCCAGACCAACATCGATATCACCGATGTACAGAAGTACCGCTCGATTTTTGGTCTGCCGTCCAACGATCCCACCATCATTCTGAATGGACCGGACCCGGGAATTATCGAAGACGAGTCCGAAGCCGACCTCGACGTCGAGGTTTCCGGCGGCGTCGCGCCAAATGCGGCCATTAAGTTTGTGATCTCTGAAACGCCGTTCACCGGCTCAACCGCGGGTACCGATTTATCCGCGTTGTACATCGTCGACAACAATCTAGCGGGCGTCATGAGCGAAAGCTATGGCGCATGCGAACCGCAGCTTGGCGCCGTCGGCAATGCGTTTTATACCGCCTTGTGGGAACAGGCTTCCGCGCAGGGAATCACCGTGCTGGTGTCCACCGGAGACAACGGCTCAGCGAATTGCGATGATCCCAATTCCTCGGATTTCGCCACAGGTGGACTCGCGATCAGCGGCATCGCCTCCACGCCCTTTAACGTAGCCGTTGGCGGAACCGACTTTATGTACAGCGTCGCTTCCCCATCGTCGGTCTACTGGAACACCACCAACAGCGGAACGCCCGCGACGGAGTCGGCGAAATCGTACATCCCGGAAGCCACCTGGAACGATTCCTGCGCCGGAGCTGGCCTTACTGGCTGCACCGCCACCATCATCAACTCCAATAGTTCCAACGACACCGACTTGGTGGCCGCCAGCGGCGGGCCCAGTTCCGTTTACTCCAAGCCGTCATGGCAGTCCGGCATCACCGGCATGCCCGCCGACAGCAAACGCGACACTCCGGACATTTCTCTCTTCGCCAGCAATGGCCAGAACAACAGCTTTTACATCATCTGCCAGAAGGATTTCACCGGATCCAATTCCTGCGATTTGAATTCCCCGTTCATGGATTTCGAAGGCGTCGGTGGCACCTCCGCCTCGGTGCAGGCCTTCGCCGGTATCATGGCGCTCATCAATCAAAGCCAGGCCACCATGCAGGATCCTGCCCCGCGCCAGGGCAACGCCAACTACATCTTTTACAAGCTGTACAAACAGCACCCTGCGGGCATATGCACTTCCAATCCGGCAGCCGCTAGCGCTTCGGGTTGCATTTATTACGACGTGGTCAACGGAAATATTTCCGTCGCTTGTCAGGGCGGGACGTTGAACTGCAGCAATACCAGCACGGCCGCCAATCAATACGGCGTGCTCAGCAGCGCGGGCACCCCGGCATGGACTACCACCGCGGGATATGATCTGGCCACTGGCCTGGGCACCATCAACGTGGCGAACCTCGCGGCAGCGTGGGGAGGCGTTGGTTTGACCGCCACGACGTCCGCCATCACCGCTTCGCCAAGCGGCACCGTCACGCACGGCTCCAACGCCAGCTTTACCGTGAAGGTGACTGCCACTGGTACGCCCACCGGACAGGTTTCCCTGATTGCCACTCCGACGGGTGCCGCGGCAACCGGCATTGGTCCGTTTAACCTGGCCTCCGGCACCGCCACGATTTCCACCAATATGTTGCCGGGTGGCACGGCATACAGCGTGGTCGCGCACTATAGCGGCGACGGCACCTTTGCGCAGAGCGATTCGGCGCCGGTCACCGTCACCGTAAGCAAGGAAAGTAGCAAGGCCTTTGCCAGCCTCGTCACCTTTGACGCCTCAGGCAACATCACGAGCAGCAATGCCACCACTGCGGCTTACGGTTCGCCGTACATCGTGCGCATCGATGTGACCAACGCCTCCGGCACACCCTGCTCCGCCAACTCCGACGCCGGAAACATTCCTCCGATTTCTACTGTCCCCTGCCCCACCGGCACCGTCACCGTAACCGACAAGGGTGCTCCGCTCAACGACTTCAGCAACACCAATACCGGAGTTACAGGGAACACCGCGACTCTCAACGCCCTGGGTTACCTCGAAGATCAGCCGATTCAGCTTCCCGCGGCGAGTCACAGCCTCGTTGCGGCTTATGCCGGGGATAACAGCTACACCGCGAGCACTTCGGCTGCCGACGCCTTCACCATTACGACCGCGCCGACCTCCCTGGCACTGACGGGCCCGACTACCGCCACCACCACTCAGCCGGTAACCCTAACCGCTACCGTTAACACCTCCAGTAGCGGCGTAGGTCCCACCGGCACAGTGGCCTTCTCCGAGACGATTGGCGGCAGGACGAGTTCCCTGGGAACTGCCAACGTCGTCCCAACCGCCGCGAATCAGACCACCGGGGCCCCCGCGACCGGCGTCGCCACGCTCACCATGCCGTTAACGGTGGCGCAACAGACCATCATCACCGCGACTGCGTACAGCGGAGATACCAATTACCAAGCCTCCGGACCATCGGGGACGCTCACCATCAACGTCAGCACCGGCACCACCGGCTCATTTACCGTCTCAGGTGCACCCGTTACCGTCACTGCGGGAAGCAGCGCCACTTCCACCATCACCGTCACTCCGAGCGGAGGCTTTACCGGAAATGTAATGGTGACCTGCTCCTCAACGGGATTGCCCCCGGGAGTCACTTGCACACCAAATCCGCTGACCATCGCGGTCACTTCCGGCACAGCCACTGGGCAACTGACGGTGGCCGTCGCGGCCCCCTCCAGTTCAATGTCGGCGTCCAGAATTTCAACGGAGCATGCGCTGTACGCTTCCGCTATTGCCGCACCCCGCTCGGACACCGATCACACGAAGGCCAACGGCTGGTGGACCCTCAGCGCCGGCACCGGTTTTGCTGCTCTGCTGCTGTTCCTGCTGCCGGGCATCAGGGGACGAAAACAACTTCGCGCGGCGCTGGGTCTCGGGCTCATCTGCGTGCTTAGTTTTGCGCTCGGCTGTGGCGGAGGCAGCAGCAGCGGTGGCGGAACACTCGCGACCACGCATACCTCCGTATCCGTGACCGCGACGAAGTTGCCGTCCACCATGAACAACTTCGCATTCAACGTTACCGTCACATCCTCGGGCGCTACGCCGACCGGGCAGGTGCAGCTCTTCGATGGCTCCACGGCCTTGGGCGCGGCCGTGCCGGTGTCCAATGGCACGGTATCCATCACCACCGGCTTGGGCGCGGTGGGAACCCACTCGGTGAGCGCGCATTACCTGGGCGGCTCTACGACCATGGCGTCCAGCAGCGGCGCATTAAGCTTGACGGTGACGGGAAGCACCACCGTGCCGTTGACCACCAGCCCCACCGGATCGGCAAACCTCAATCTGACAATTCAGTAAAAGAACTGCCTTCACGAAAAAAGGCCCCGGTTTTTCCTGGGCCTTTTTTTTGAACGAGCTTGGATAACCGGCCGTCATGTGGTCCATCAGCCCACAAACAACAGAAGCCGAATATCTGCCCCGGCAGCAGCTAAATTCGAATGAAGGAAAATGCTTCAGGAAGCGGCAAAGGCAGGAGGAAAAAACACCGCCCAGAATGTGGGCGATGGTGCAGTGAACTCAATCGGCACGAGCGAACCGCCCTGCGCCATTTGTGGAGGACGAACCACCCGTGCCTCCACGCGTTTCTGATTCCGTGGATTCTCCAGCGTGAGCTTTGAACCTTCCGGCACCGCTTCCGCCACCAGCACCATGGCCCCGTTCTGGCTCACTGTGTGCGTCTCGCCTTGCAGCGGCTCGGCCCGGTTTGCGATATGCAGCACCACCGGCATGCGCAGCAGCACCCGCTGCGCGCGACGCCGCTCTTCCGCCGTGGGCGGGCGCGTGAGCGCGGGCCGCGTGGCCGTTCCCGGAGAACGATTGATATTGGCGTTGGGTTGTTTCACAACTCCAGACCCCAGAAATCCATCTCCGGCGTAACCAGTTCAATGCCGTATTCCCAGCCGTCCGGACGCGTCCCGCCCTTCCATACCACCACCGCGATGTTCGTGGAATTCGTGGCCAGGTTGGTAAGTGCTACGCGATCTTCCAGCTCCAGAGAGTGTTTCAGCACGATCATGCAACCGTAGGGATTCACCACGCGCGTGTGCGCCGCCACCTGCATGCGCTCACCGCTCGCGACGTCCCACTCCAGCCGCACCGGCACGCGAGAATTCATGCGTTGTCCGCGGCGCTTTTCACGGTACCGCGTGCCAACTTGTTTCGAGTCACTAATCTTTACCGACATGTTTTCCTCAACCTGGGATTGCATCAAACGTGCTTCTGGAGCACGTTAGGGCAATGACGCCATGCTAGAGTTGCGATGAAAAACGGTCAATGGCACTGTTCCAAAGTGGTACCGATGCTGTAGCTGCCCGTTAGGACAGTTGGCGTGGAAGTAGCGGCAGAACGAGGCGCGCATGAAGAACCTCATCGTTAATGCGGACGACCTGGGATGGACGGAGGGAGTTAACCGCGGAATCGCGGAAGCGCACCGCAACGGAATTGTGACCAGCACTTCCCTTCTGGCCAATGGCGCGGCGTTCGATTCCGCAGTGGAGTTGGCGCGCGCCACGCCGGCCCTCGGTGTCGGCGTGCATTTGAACTTGAGCGATGGCCAGCCCGTCTCCGAAGTAAGCACGGTACCGAGCATTGTGAATGAGCAGGGTGTTTTTGCAGGCGGGCCGGAGAGCATGCTGTTGCGCATCGCGCGCCGAAATCTGCGCATGAAGGAAGTCGAGGCCGAATGGGACCGTCAGATACAGAAGGTGAAAGACGCCGGCATTGCTCCGACGCACCTGGATGGGCACAAGCACATTCAGATGCTGCCGGGAATGTTTGAAATCGTGCTGCGGCTCGCCAAGCGCCATGGTATCGGAGCCGTGCGCGTTTCGCACGAAGCCTCGACGTTGCGGGTGGCGCTTTCCAGCGGGGAACCAAAAAATCTGCCGGTGGTGATGAAGCAGGGTGTGCAGGCCAGAGTGCTGAAGTTGCTGGCGCGGGATGCGCGGGCGCTGGCGGAGCGGGCCGGCATCGCCACCGCGGATTATTTCTGCGGCATCGCGCAAACCGGGGAATTGACCGTCGATGGCATGAAATGCCTGCTGCAGAGTCTTCCCGAAGGCACCACCGAAATGATGTGTCACCCGGGTTATATGGATGAGGATCTCGAGAAATCCCCGACTCGGCTGCAGGATTCGCGGGAGGTGGAAGTTTCCATACTGACCAGCGCGGAAATTCGAAATCTTGTCGCGTCGCAAGGGATTCGCCTGATAGACTATGTTTTTGTGGCCCAGAAAGCCTGATTTGGGCGCGCAGTCGAAGCCGCGCTGAAGGTTCAACGGAAAGCATGAGAAACGAATCACCCATCCGTTATTCCATTGTCGTGCCGTTCTTCAACGAACAGGAGAACGTCCCTCCCTTATACATGAAGCTCACCGAAGTGATGGATTCCATTGGCGAACCTTACGAGTTGGTGTTTGTAGACGACGGCAGCCGTGACAATACCTTCAAGGTCCTTTCCGATATTTACGAGCACGACCGCAGGGTAAATCTGGTTCGGCTGCGCCGCAACTTCGGGCAAACCGCGGGCCTCAAAGCCGGGTTCGATTTTGCCCGCGGCGAAATCATTATTTCCATGGACGGCGATCTACAGCACGACCCCGAAGAAATTCCGCGCTTCCTCGAAAAGATTGAAGAGGGTTACGACCTCGTCAGCGGCTGGCGCCATGCCCGCCGCGACCACTGGCTGATGCGCCAGGTTCCGAGCCACGCCGCCAATTGGATGATGGCCAAACTTTCGGGAATCGACCTGCATGACTTTGGCACCACTTTCAAGGCTTATCGCCGCGAGATTATCCAGGAGATTCAGCTTTACGGCGAACTCCATCGTTTCATTCCTGCGTTAGCCGGTTCCACCGGCGCCAAAATCGCCGAAGTGCCCATCACCAATCTGGAGCGCAAGAGCGGCAAATCCAATTACGGCATTGGCCGCACCTTTCGCGTATTCCTCGATTTGCTGATCGTTAAATTCCTTCTGGATTACTCCACCCGCCCGCTGCAATTTTTTGGCTTGCTGGGAGCTACCGGAGCCGGGGCCGGTTTATCCATCGGAGCTTTTTTGGCGTTCACGAAGTTCTATTACGGCAGGAGCATCATGGCCGAACACGGGCCCTTGATGCTGCTCTCGGCGGTGCTGATTATCAGCGGGGTGCAGTTGATCTCCATGGGACTGCTGGGCGAAATTATCGCCCGCACCTATTACGAATCGCAGAACAAGCCCATCTATTCCCTGCGCGAAGTGAAGAGCCATCGCAAGGAGATGAGCGATCCCGCCGAACCTGCTCGCCCTTCAGGCAGCTCCGAACGATAAATTTCCTTTTATTTCTGGTTTCACCCGATCTTCGCGCGGCGCCGCAGGTCGCACCGCGCGATGCAGGCATGAAGTGCGGGAGGTTTGATGAATCGCGAACATTTCTACGCCATTATGAACGGCGAAGGCACGCTGGACTACGAGCTGTATCTGAACACCAAGGCGCTGCTCTCCTGCCAAACGAAATTTGAAGAGCTGTGCAACGCCGACGAGTTGCAGTTCCAGGTCGTCCACCAGGTCGAGGAACTGTGGATGAAGCTGATTGCCTACTCGCTTCTCGACATCGACGAGTACTTGCAGCAGGAAAATACCAACCGCGTGCTTACCCTCTTCCGCCGCGTGCATCTCGCGCAGAGAATGATGATTCAGCAGATCGCCCTGCTCGAAACCATGTCTCCCAAGGAGTACCAGGCCATTCGCACCCGCCTCGGAAACGGCAGCGGCCAGGAGTCGCCCGGCTTTCGCGTGCTGCTCAAGATGTTCCAGCCGATCTGGTATTCCTTCAAGACCTGCTACCTCGAGAAATACGGCCTCACCGTGGAAAAAATTTACGACTCGGAATATTCGCATGGCGATGCCTACGTCGTCGCCGAAGCGCTGGCCGAATTCGACGCGCTCTTTCAGAAATTCCGCTACGAGCACATACAGTTGATTCACCGCACCATCGGCTTTGGCGCGAAATCACTGAAGGGCCGCGCCGTGGAAATATTGGAAGAGGGTATGCGTCAGAAATTTTTCCCGGAGTTGTGGGAGATTCGCGGTCAGATGACCGACAAGTGGGGCGCGCAGTACGGCGTAAAGCGCGATCCTCTGGGCGGCCATCACTAACCTCTAAGAACAGCCCTCGCTCCGTCTGATTCGAAGGCTGGAAGCCGCAAAACCTCAGGCGGGATGAATGCGCCGGTAATTCGCCCGAAAAAAAAGCAGCGGCTCGCCTTCGAAAACATCCGCCGTTTCCACTTCGGCAAGGAAGATAGTGTGATCGCCCGCGGGGTGCGTGGCCACCACCGTGCACGTGAGCTGCACCAGCGCGTCGGCCAGCAACGGAATTCCGTTGGGAGCCCACTCAAAGCGGATACCCAGCTCGCGCTCCGCTTCCGGGTCCTGTTCGGCAAGCGCAAAATATTCTGAAATACTGCGCTGCGTTTCTTTTAAAACGTTGACGCCAAAGCGCGGCGTGTTTTTTAATACACCCAGCATATGCGCCTGCTCGTCCACGCAAACCAGAATCAGCAGCGGATCCAGTGACACCGCCGTAAAGGAATTCGCGGTCATGCCGTGAACCTGCCCGGGCGCGCGCTCCGCGGTAACCACGGTGACGCCCGTCGCAAAGCGCCCAAGCGCCTGGCGAAAAACCGCGCTGCTGAGTACACTGGATTTCATAATTTTTTTGACGATATCACAGTGAGGCCGCTTGCGAGCGAATTTGCCAACCGAGTTGCGCGGCAGCGTAAGCATCGCAAAGGGCCGTACGGACGGATTTTTAGACGGCAAATGAAACGGGCGAGACAGTGGCCGGTTGGCCTCGTCTCGCCCGTCGCACACTACGCCGTTCTCGAAAGCTAAGAACCGCTTAGCCCTTCGGCGGTTTGTCCTTGTCCTTATCCTTCTTGTTTTCCCGGTTTTCCTTTGGCGGCTTTTCCTTCTGCTCTCTCGGCTTTTCCGCTGGACGTTCCGCAGGGCGCTCCGCAGGTCTTGCGGCCGGCGCGGGACGTTCCGCAGGGCGCTCCGCCGGTCTTGCGGCGGGCGCCGGTCGTTCTGCGGGACGTGCCGCGGGCTTTTCTGCCGGACGGTTCGCAGGCGCCGCGTTGTTCGGCTGAGCCGGCGGACGGTTTGCCGGTTGCGTGGCATTCGGCGGACGATCATTACGATTCGCGGGCGCTGCGGGCGCAGGTCTCTCGGCTGGTCTCTCCGCGGGACGTTCCGCCGGGCGATTTGCAGGCGGCGCTGTGGGTGTCGCGGCTGGCGCTGGCCGATTCGCGGGAGGCGCTGCAGGCGTTACCGCAGGGGCCGGGCGATTCGCGGGTTGCGGTGCGTTCGGCTGCGTTACCGTGCGGTCAGCCGGACGGTTCGCGGGCTGCGGAGCGTTTGGCGCCGCTGCCGGACGGTTGCCGGGATTGGCGTTTGCCGGTTGACCCGGCCGATTCGCAAAGTTCCCGCGCGGCGCGTTCGCCGGAGGACGCGGAGCCTGCCTCACCGACACCGCTGGCTGCTTCGGCGGAGGAGCCACTCTCACCGCCACCTGCGGCCGAGCTGCTGGCGCGGGTTGTATTTGACGAACCTGCGTGTTCGACAAAGGTCTGCCACCGTTGCTCTTGATGGCTTCCTGCCGCTTTTCGAAACTCGGCGGAGGAGGTGGAGGCGCAGTCCTGGCTACCACCGCGCGCGCCTGCAAGGTTGCAGGCGGCCGCCTCACAGCAGCCCGGCCGGAACCCAGCACCGCTTGCCGCGAGGGCACGATGGCCGGCGCGCGTGCTTCCACTTGTGCCCTGGCAATCTCCCGCTGGTCAACCCTGACCACGTTGCGCGAAACAGGCTGCGCCGAAGTAAACGCTTCCCTGCTGGTGGCGACCACCGCTCCAGGAACCCGCTGGTTCACGTATGTAACATTCGTCACGCGAGTATTGTTGATCACCGTAGTGCGGTAATAATTGTTCACGATGGTGGTATTCACCCTCGTATTC
>DASXLA010000101.1:0-44714 GCA_036496505.1 Candidatus Acidiferrum sp.
GTCCGCGATTTGGTCCGCGATTCTGGTTCCACTTCGCCGGGCGATTTTCACCCCCCGGCCGCTGCGGTCGCGAGTTCTCGCGCAAATATTCCTCGCGGTCCTGCGCTTCCAGCCGGTTGGGCGACGGCGGCCGGCTCGGTCGCGGGCCGTGCTTGCGATTTCCAAAATGTTTTGCAGGGCGCGAACCAGCCCGTCCCGGCCGGCGATCTCCGCCAAATGCGGTCCTGCCCGGCGCGAACGGCCGCGGTTTTTGCGTCAAGGCTGCCTTGCTCGGAACAAACGGGCTGCGCGGCTTTGGTTTTATTTTCAACATGCGCCGCAGTTCCGCCACTTCCGGCTCGGTCAGCAGACGGTAGCGCCCCTGCGGCAGGCCTTCCAGCGTCAGCGGCCCAAGGCCGATGCGCTTCAGTTTCTCCACCGGGTGTTTCTCGGCAAACAGCACGCGCCGCAGAATGTCTTTCTTGGAATCTTCCAGCGTCACCTCGTACCAGAAATTTTCCGCGTGCCCGCGGGTGGCATCCGGCTGGCGCACGGTGCGAATCGTGGCCGCCGCGTTGCGCCCCAGGCGCTCCAGGTCCCCCATCAGGAGCCGCCCCTTGATTTTCACGTGATACATCTGTTGCAGATTGCCCCAGTCCTTCAGCATTTCCGCGGCGAGGTCGCCGTCATTCGTCAGGAAGACCAGGCCGCTGGCGTTGTAATCGAGGCGCCCCACGGGATAGACCCGCTGCGGCAATCCTCTGAGGCAATTGCGTAGCGTTTTGCGCCCTTCGGGATCGGCCAGGGTAGAAACCACTTCCGGCGGCTTGTTCAACACGATGTAGACGGGGCGCTCACTGGCTTCCACAACTTTGCCGGCGGCTTCGATGCGGTCCTGCTGCGCGTCGGCTTTGGTGCCCAGCTCGGTAATCACCTGGCCGTTTACGCGCACCTGCCCGCTCAAAATAAGTTGTTCCGCATGACGCCGCGAAGCGATTCCCGCGCGGGCAATAATTTTCTGTAAGCGTTCCTGCATCGGTTGTTTTTGTGGAGCGGCTCCCTGGGATGACGTGGTGCAATGACGGTGTTTCAACACCTGTAGATAAATGGCTTTATTGCTTGATTAAAAAAGTGCTGCCCGGAAAAAAGCAACGTAAGAACATTAGTCTCAAGAATTGCCGCCGGCGAAATGCTCGCGCTTGCTCGCCCGCGCCGAAAAACTTACTCCCCGGCCGCGGCGTCCTTGGACTCTTTTACCATTCCCGCTTTCTTGCGCCGGGTCTCCGCATCGAAGTCCTCGGGATGCTGCACCTCTCGCGAATCCTTGGGTTCTTCGTCCAGCACGCCCGCAGGCATGCCTTCGTTGGTGGCGTCAACCTCCGCGGCTAGCTCTTCCTCGTCCAGATTGTTTGTTGCGTCTTCATCGCTGTCCATGCTGCCTCCCTGCAACTTCTGCGCGAACGCATCCACGAAGGGATCGTCGCGCTTCGCTCCCCCGGCGTCAGCCGCACTTTCGCTCAAAGCACCGGTATTTTCCGGCGCATCCAGCACTTCGTCGGCGACGTCCGTGGGCAACTCGTCCGGCACCGCCAGGCCTTCATCGGTGCCCAGCGCCTCACGCGCCAGCGCTTCGAACTCCTTGAGGCTCGGCAACTCCCCGAGATCGCTCAAGCCGAAGCGCATCAGAAATTCCTTTGACGTTTTGTAGAGAATCGGACGCCCGACGACTTCCTTGCGCCCCGCGGTGGTGATCAGCCGCTTGTCCAGCAAAGTTTTGAGCACACCGCTGGTATTCACGCCGCGAATTTCTCCGATTTCGGGCCCGGTCACCGGCTGCTTGTAGGAAATCACCGCCAGCGTTTCCAGCGCCGGCATGGTCAGGCGCAGCGGCGGCCTCAGACTCTTGATGAAACGGCGCACAACGTCGTGCTGCTGCGGCTTGGTGTACAGCTTGAAGCCGCCGGCCACTTCGCGAATCTCGATGCCGTGATCGTCGCCCGCGTAGCTGGCCATCAGTTCGTCGAGCGACGACTGCACCGCGAGCTTTTCATCTCCCAGCGCGCCGGCCAGTTGATCGATGGTGGCGGGCTCATCCGCGGCGTAAATAATGGCTTCCAGAGCGGCTTTTCTTTCTTCGTTGGTCATCTGCTTTTCAGCACCAGTTTACTCCGGCGTCGCTTCATGGTCTCCGCGAATACCTACTGATACTGCTCGTCGATCTCGCGAATGCCGCCCTGTTCGTCAAACACCACATCAAACATTTTATGCTTTCGCAGCAGGATTTCCCCGAACTGTTTTTCCTGCGCGAGGGCCACGGCTTGCAGCTTGACCATCTCCAGCACCGCCAGGAAAGCCACGATCATGGCGTGGCGCGACGGGCATGCTTCGAAAAACTGGATGAGCCTCAGGGTATTGTCGTCGCTTGCCAGAATCTGCGCGCGTAGTTGCGCGATCATCTGCGCGACGGTGAATTCTTCGTGGCGCAAATCGATGCGCGACACTTCCTTGCGGCGCTCCAGCACCTGCTGAAAGACTTTGACCAGGTCCACCAGCGAAACCGCCAGCTCGCCCTCGGTGCCTTCGTCGTTGTACAGCGATTTATCCGGCTTGGACCACACGTTCTCTTCGATTTGCTGTTTCTGGTACAGCAGTTGCGCGGCATTTTTGAACTTCTCGTGCTCCACCAGCCGCTGCACCAGCTCCGCGCGCGGATCGGCGGCTTCCTCTTCCGTGCCCGCCAGCGGGTCGGGCGGCAACAGCATCTTCGATTTGAGGTAAATGAGCGTGGCGGCCATGTACACGAATTCCGCGGAAACGTTTACGTCCAGCTCTTCCAGCTTGTGCAGGTAATCCAGGTACTGCGAAGTGATGGTGGAAATCTGGATGTCGTGAATGTTCATTTCCTGCTTTTTGATGAGGTCCAGCAGCAGGTCCAACGGGCCTTCGTACATGGGAATATTTATTTTGTAGGGCGAAGCCATTTTTTATTCCCCGGTACCGTATATTTCTTTTCTCTTGCTGTCCCAGCCGAAGACCGCTTCGCGCACGCGCGTCATGGTTTGCTGCGCCACGCCGCGGGCGCGCTCCGATCCGCGGTTCAGGATTTGCAGCACCTTCGCGGGCTCCTTCTCAAACTCCAGCCGCCGCGCGCGCACCGGCTCGATCCACTTAATCAAATAATCCGCCATGGCGCTTTTGCACTCGATGCACCCGATGCCCGCGGTGCGGCAGCCGTTCGCGGCCCACTCCAGAGTCGCCGGCGGCGAGAACAGTTTATGCCAGTCGTAGACCGGGCACACATCCGGATTGCCAGGATCGCTGCGCCGCTTGCGCGCCGGGTCCGTCACCATCACTTTGGTCTTGGCGCGAATGTCCACGTCCGATTCGCTCAGCGTGATGGTGTTGCCGTAACTCTTCGACATTTTGCGGCCATCGAGGCCGGGGATCCGGGGCGTCTGCGTGAGCATCACCGCCGGCTCGCAAAGCAACCCTTTCTGAGATTCTCGAAAGACACTATGAGTATCTACGAAGTTTTTGAATTGCTGGCTCTGTATTCTGTGGAAGTCTGGGTCTTGCTCTAATTTTTTCGAAGCTTCCTCGAAATAGTTGTTTAATCCTACTTCGGCAACTCGCGCTCTAATGGAGCTTTGTAACCTAAGCAATTCCTCATGCGGAACATGAGTCAGGAGTTGACCGAACCCGGACTGGATTGCAAAATTTGCCTCGTCCGCGAATGTCGACTGAAGAACTTTCACCGCCATTGCATCTGATTCAAGTCTGTCGAAATCGAGAGTGATGTTATGAAGGTTGAATTTTCGCACGATTTCACGGCTGAGCTCGACGTGGGAAACCTGGTCCTCGCCAACCGGAACGAACAGCTCGGTATGCTCCTCGCTGTAAATCACGATGTCCGCCGTTTGCAAACACGGGTAACCCAGGAAACCGTAGGTGTGCAGGTCCTTGTCCTTCACCTGCTCGAGCGCTTCCTTATATGTTGGCACGCGCTCCAGCCAACCCAGCGGCGTGACCATCGACAAGAGCAGGTGCAGCTCCGCGTGTTCGCGCACCAGGGACTGCTGGAAGATCACCGATTTGTCCGGGTCGAGTCCCGCCGCCAGATAATCCGTGGTGATTTCGATGGTGTTCTGGGCCACGGCGCTGGCATCGGCGTAATCGCTGGTCAGCGCGTGCCAGTCGGCGATGAAATAAAAGCAATCGTATTCGGGGTCGTTCTGCAGGCGCACCCAGTTTTGCAGCGCGCCGAAATAATGGCCTACGTGCAGGCGCCCGGTGGGGCGCATGCCGCTGACGACTCGCTTTTTTTTCGCTTTAACGCCGCTCTGCACTCGCCGTCCTTCTAATTATTGTAATCATTCGAAGAGCCCGCATCGCGCCAATGCAATAGCGCCAGATTCTCTCGACGCAATTTGCGCCGGCTACGCCGCGCTGGAACGCTGCAAAAGCTCGCGCGCGATAATCATGCGCTGAATTTCACTGGTGCCTTCATAAATGGTCAGCACCCGCGCGTCCCGATACATGCGCTCCACATCGGTCTCCCGCGAATATCCCACGCTGCCGTGAATCTGCACGGCGTTCGCGGCCACGCGATTGGCCATTTCGCTGGCATACAGTTTCGCGCGCGACGACGCCGTGCCGATGCGCGACGGATTGGTATCCTTCAGCCACGCGGCCTGATACACCAGCGCGCGCGCCGCTTCAATTTCCATCTGCATGTCCGCGAGCAGCCACTGAATGGCCTGGAAATCGCCGATATTTTTGCCGAAGGCCTTGCGCTGTTTTGCGTATTTCACGGATTCTTCCAGCGCGCCCTGCGCTAGCCCCACGGAAAGCGCGGCGATGCCGATGCGCCCGCTGTCCAGCGCGGTGAGGGCAATCTTCAGCCCCTGGCCTTCCTCGCCCAGTCGGTTTTCCGCCGGCACTTCACAATCATTGAGAATAATTTCTACGGACGGCGAGCATCGCTGCCCCATTTTTTCCTCATGGCGACCGGCCTTGAAGCCCGCAAAGGCCGGTTCCACGAGAAACGCGCTGATGCCTTTTCCCGCCGCAGCCGGATCGGTTTTCGCAAAAACGATGAACACGCCCGCCACACTGCCGTTGGTCACCCACGTTTTGGTGCCCTGCAGTTTGTAAGCGCCCTCACCTTGCCGCACCGCGCGCGCCTGGATTCCCGCCGCGTCCGAGCCCGCCTGCGCTTCCGTCAGGCAGAAGGCCCCGAGAATTTCTCCAGTAGCCAGGCGTCGCAGGTATTTTTTCTTCTGGGCCTCGGTGCCGAAATGCAGCAGCGGAATCTGCACCGCGGAGTTGGTGACGCTGAGCGAAGTGGCCATGGCGGCATCCACGCGGGCCACCTCCTCCAGCATCAGCACGTAGGAGATGGCGTCCAACTCCGCGCCGCCCCATTCCTCGGGCATCATCATGCCGCAACAGCCCAGTGCCGCGATTTTGCGGATTTCCTCCGCCGGAAAGCGCTCTTCCCGGTCGCGCTGCTTCACGGAAGGGCGCACTTCGCCTTCCATGAATTGGCGCACCGTGTCGCGAATCAGTTTTTGGTGGTCGCTAAGCGAAAAATCCATCGTCTCGGGTATACCGGATGCTAACACAGGCGTGCAGGGCTGCCCAATTTGCACCAAGCTGCCGCCGGGCGAGTCGCGACACCAGATCGGTGCATTTCAACGGCAATACCTGGGTACTAAGGTCGGATGCGCGTTTCTACGGGAAGCAGCTACAGCATCAGCCGGATATCACGCTTCACGCACCGTTTCATAATCCACTTCGAGGAGCACCCTTGTTCGCCGCGCCGCGATGCGCAGCGGGCGTTTTTCAATCTTGCGGGAAGTTCCGTGAAGGAGTCTCACCATGGCACAAGGCACCAAAAAGCAGGGCCCCAATAATAAGGATGACAACAAAAAGAATCCAGGACAGGGCAGCGGCGCTCCAGACCGCAAGCCCGAAGGCGTACACGGCGGAAGCAACCGCTGAGTCGTAGCATCAGTTGCTGAGATTCCTGCTCGCCGCCAGATTCGACGGCGGGCAGGTTTTTTTCGCCTGCTGCATCGCCGCAAATGCCGGCTTTCTTCCGGAAACATTTCCCGCCTCTTCCTCGTTATCTCTTTGAGGGACGAACCGTATGAACACATTGCTCCAGGACCTCAAGCACGGCCTGCGCGGCCTGCTCAAAAATCCCGGCTTCACCGCCGCCGCAGTCCTCGTGCTGGCACTGGGCATCGGCGCCAACACCGCCATCTTCAGCGTCGTGAACGCCGTCCTGCTCCGCCCGCTTCCCTTCCATGACTCCGCGCGCCTGGTGCAGGTTTGGCATGTGCCTCCGGCGAAAAGTTTCCCCGGCATGACCACCTTCTCGGTGTCCGCCGCTAACTTCATTGACTGGCAGCAGCAGAATCACGTCCTCGACAACATGGCGATTTACACCGGCTCGAGCCTCAATCTCACCGGCCGCGAGCAGCCCATGGCGCTCCTCGCCGCTTCTGTTTCTTCCGGCTTTTTCTCCACGCTGCAAACGCAACCGGCGCTCGGCCGCGCCTTTACTCCCGAGGAAGACCAGCCCGGAAAAAATCACGTGGTGATTCTCAGCTACGGCCTCTGGAAAAGCCGCTTCGCGGGCGATGCCAATATCGTCGGCCAGTCCGCGGAATTTGACGGGCAGCCTTACCTCATCGCCGGAGTGATGGGCGAAAAATTTCGTTTCCCCGGCTGGGCGCAACTCTGGACGCCCATGGGTTGGAGCGACAAGGAGCGCGCCGTGCGCGGCGAGCATCATTACATGGTCATCGCCCGGCTCAAGCCTGGCGTGGCGCTACCGCAGGCGCAAGCCGAGATGAACACGCTTTCCACGCGGCTGGAGCAGCAATATCCCGAGGACGACAAAGGCTGGGGCGCCGTGGTCATTCCGCTGCGCGAACAAATGGTCGCCGACGTGCGCCCGGCACTTCTCGTCCTTCTCGGAGCCGTCGCCTTCGTGCTACTCATCGCCTGCGCCAACGTTGCCAACCTTGTCCTCGCCAAAACATTTGGCCGCCGCAAGGAAATTGCCATCCGCGTGGCCCTGGGCGCCTCCACCAGCCGCATCATTCAACAGGTTCTGGCTGAAACCCTGCTGCTCTCGCTGGCCGGCGGCGCGTTGGGTCTGCTGCTCGCGCGTTTCGGAATTGTCCTGACGCTGAAGTTCCTCTCGGAAAATTTGCCGAAGTCCACGGAAGTCACCCTGGACGCCGGCGTCCTGGCCTTCACTCTTTTTCTCTCCATCGTGACCGGCCTCATCGCCGGCCTCATTCCCGCCTTGCGGCTCACCAAAACCAATGTCAATGAGGCCCTCAAGCAAGGCTTGGGGAAAACCGATTCCGATTCGAGTGGACAGCGCACCAGGAATTTCCTGGTCGTTTCCGAAGTGGCCCTTTCCCTGATGCTGCTGGTCGGCGCCGGCTTGATGATTCGCAGCCTGTGGGTCCTCAGCACCGTCGACGCAGGCATCGATCCTCACAATGTCCTGACCATGACCGTGGTCGTTCCCAGTCACAAATATGCCCGGCCCCTCGATGAAATCGCCTTCTTCGACCGCGTCCTCGATAAGATTCGCGCCCTGCCCGGCGTCGTTTCTGCCGGCATGATCGATGATCTCCCTTTGAATGGCGGGGGCTCGCACCAGCCGGTGGCCATCGAAGGTCAACCCGTGGTGCAAATGGCCGATCAGCCTGAAGTGGATACTCGCGTGATCAGCCCCGGCTATCTCAGCACGCTGCACATTCCCCTGCGCCGGGGCCGCGAATTTACTTCCGGGGACACTCCGGACCGGCCCGCGCTGGTTTTAATCAGCGAATCCATGGCCAAACGTTTCTGGCCCAATGAAGACCCCATCGGCCGCCATCTCACCATGACTTTTTTCCCTGACAGGGTTCGCGAAGTGGTCGGTATCGTCGGCGACGTGAAGCTCGACAGCCTGGACGCCGCCGCCTCTTCCGCCACGGTATATCTGCCCGGGACGCAACTGTCCGTCTCCAGCCTCGGCGAGTGGCGTTCCTTCCCCATGCAGCTGGCCGTGCGCACCGCCCCCTCGCCCTCCAGCCTGGTCTCCGCCGTTACCGGGGCCATTCATTCCGTGGACAGCGAGCAGCCTCTCACCGACATCATGACCATGGATGACCTGATTGCTAATTCCCTTTCGCAGCGCCGCTTCAGCATGCTGCTCCTGGCGGCCTTTGCTCTCCTGGCTTTGGTGCTCGCGGCGGTAGGAATTTACAGCGTGCTGGCCTTCGCGGTGCGCCGCCGCGTTCGTGAGATTGGCATTCGAATGGCTTTAGGCGCGGAGGTGCGCGACATTCTGCGCCTGGTGGTTACGGAAGGAATGAAACCTGCCCTGCTGGGACTGCTTCTCGGCGCCGCCGGCGCGCTGGCCCTCGGCCGGATTCTCTCCAGCCTCATTTACGGCATCAGCGCGCACGACCCCGTTACCTTCGCCGCAGTGGCGACGCTTCTCGCGGTGGTCGCCCTGCTCGCCAGCCTCATCCCCGCGTTGCGCGCGGCCAATATTGAGCCCATCCGCGCCCTCCGCGACGAATGATGGCTGGCTCAAACAAAGCACACCCATACTTCACAAGTGCGGTGCGTTCTTCGCTCTTGGATTTTCGCGACGCCCGCCAGCTGATCTATCGCCTTCAGTGGCGCGTTAAGGTGTCGCCGGCTTCGCCTCGGCCTTGGCCTTAGCCTTCGGCTTCCCCTCGGCCGCAGCCTTGGGCCGCCAGAAGTCCGGGGCCGAATTGGCCACTTCGTCGGGCACGTAGCTCATGTGCGGATTGATGCTGAATAGATTGATCTCGATGGACTCAATGGTCGACGCGGAAAGTTCGTCGAGCTTCTTCATGCCATCGGGGCCCATGGCTTCCACAAACTGCTTGCCCGAGGCAAAATTCCGGTCGATTTCCGAAGCGGATTTCAGCGGCGTAATCACCACGTACGACGGCGCGCCGCCGTAAACCAGTTGATACATGTCCCAATGCGCGTCGGGAACCTTGGCGTAGGCCTCCTTGACCATCCGCACCGCCTCGTCCCAGTCCGCTCCGTGTCCCGGCTTCAAGTGAAACACTTCAAACTCCATGAAGCGCGCGCTGCCTATATCGGTTGTCGGGTGCATGCTCTGGTCTTCGCGGAAAACCCATACGCTCTGGTCCACGGAGTCCAGCAGCGGCGCATCCGCGGTGTACGCTCGCTCCAGTGCGGTGGACAACGCCACGTCCTTCGACTGTGCCTGCATGTCCTTCTCCCAGGCATCGAACGAATCGTACCCGGTCAGAAACAGCGAGCGCAGTTTGCCGCTCAGCGAATCGAGCCCCAGGTAATGCGTCGGCGACTTGGCGTTGCCCATGGCCTTTACGAAGGCGCTCTCCATGCGGTCATGCAGCGCCCCGGTTTTGCCCGGTTTCACGAATTCCCGCGACACGGTAAGCACCCTCGGCGGCCCGGACATTGTTGCTGCCTCGCCCTGTGCTTGCGCCACGCTCGAAAATCCCAATGCCAGCACCAACCCCAACAGACAACCATAAATTTTTTTCATAAATGCCGACCTCCTCGGCTGGAAGCGATTTGAAAAAGCCATTTCGGTAGGAACCCGCATGCCCGCGCGTGGATTGTTTCCCGCAAGCGCGAAAGGTCGCGTGGTCAGGCGAAGCCTATGCGATGAGAAGCGATGAAGTCAAGAAATACGGCCCCCTGGCAGCGGGTCAGCGCGGCGCTTTGCGCGCGTGCACTTCCAGATATTCGCCTCTGACGTGGATCTGGTGTGGCGGGCCCTCGTTGTGATCCGCCCAGAGCTTTTCGAGGTCCGCGGCCATGCTTTTCTGGCCCGCCGCATCCAATCGAGAAAAGGCCACCTTCGTTGGGCCAAAATACTCGCGAAAGAGCTTCACCACTTCCGCCGCGCCAAAGGGGTACTTGAATTCGAGATGCTGCCGCGTGACTTGCACTTCCCAGCCCAGCTCCCCGAAGCGGTCCTTCACCACTTCTTCCTTGCCCCACAAAACTGGCGGCTCCAGGTTTTCCGGCGGCGGCAGGTATCGCGCCGTGACCGCAAAGTTTTTGCCGATAAAACCCGTCGGCGTCCAGTTCGCCATGGCTATCAAGCCATCCGGCCGGCAAACACGCACCAGTTCGGCTGCCACCAGGGCCGGGCGGGGAGCAAACATGGCGCCAAACATGGACATGGCCACGTCGAACTGCGCATCCGCAAACGCCAGCTTCTCGGCGTCGCCGTCACGAAACTCCGCAGTCAAGCCCTCGCTGGCGGCGCGCGCCCGCGCCTGCTCCAGGAGATTCGTCGCGATATCCACTCCAATAACCTTGGCCCCCAGCCGCGCCGCAGGAATCGCCAGGTTGCCCGTGCCGCACGCCACGTCCAGCACCTCTAAACTCGGCTTGAGATGTAGCCGCTCCACAAAATTTCCGCTTCCGCAGCGCTGTACCGGGCGATCTGGCCAAAATCGCCAGCCATCCACGCGGCCTTCATGTTCTGTTTCAGCTGTTCGATGTGCGGCCCGCTCGTTCCCATTCACTCGCCTCCGGAATCGCTCCTGATGGCCACGCCTTTGCCCGCGCCGGCATCCTGCATCCTGGGCCGGGAATCGCTCAACGCGCGCCGAAAAAACGTCAGCATCTGGTAGCCCGCCACATAGCTGAAGGGCCGCAGTTCCAGCGAGTAATGCCCGCACGCCAGCTCCAGCACGCGCGGATTCGAACCATGGCGTCGCAAGGAATCCAGCATCTGTTCGGTTAACTCCGGCAACATCGTAGGGTCGTACTTGCCGTACACCATGAAACAATTGCGGTCCGCACCCAGACTGCGCTCCACGTACGGCATGGGACTGATCGGCGCCCAGTAATCCCGCAGCTCGTCCACGGTCACGTGGTGCCGCAAACTCTCCCACACGTGATTGGTGGTCATGCCTTGGCTTACTACGTCGGCGTAGTACGTGGAAATGTGAAAAAAACCGCCGGCGCGAACGGCCTCATCGTGCATCAGCGCGATGTATCCCACCGAAGAACCGATGCTGGTACCCAAAATTCCCAGCCGCGTATGCCCTTGCTGCTCCAGCCAGCGCAGGCAGCGGCGCGTGTCCTGCACCGCTTGCCGGTTGGCCTGCAGCGTCAACCCGATATTCGGCCCGCAGATCTGGTCGGCGCGCTCGTGTCCGCGCGCCATGCGCCGGTCGTGATACGGCATGCTCATCTTCAGCGCGGTGATGCCCAGCCGCTGGATCCATTCGCACAACCCGCGCTGCCCATGCCACTTGGCATTCCAGTTGGGCAACACCAGCACCGCCGCGCCGCGTTTTTTCCCGGGAAAAATCTGCGCGTGCACCACGTTGTTTTCCGGCCACGCCGATTCCACCGAACTGGGAAACGTCAATACGTTGTCGCCGTCCACGCGATATTCCGGGGCCACGGTCGTCGCAAACCATTCGTGGCTCGTCTCAATGGCGTGCCGCGCATATTGCCGCAGGTACTCCCCCGGATTCGACTCCGTGGCGCTGCCGTCAATATGCTCGAGCCCCCACTCAAACGGTTGCACCCGCCGGTTGTCGTCCGTCGTCCACCGCCGGTGCTCGTACCGCCGAATTTTCCGCTCAAACCATTTCATGTATATGACGTTCGCTTCAGTGATGAGACAGCGGGTCCGGGCCGAGCAGCGCCGCCTAAGCTTCGACCTCCACTACTTGCCCGATCTGGATGTGCTTCAGCGCGTTCGCGCAAGCCGGCATAAGCGGCGCAGAGGATCAGGCCTCTCATCGTTCCATGTTCTCATAGTGAGAACATCAACCTCCATTGCAAGGCGCTTCTGCGCACATCATCCCGGCACAGTTTCCACGCTCAACCTCATGCATGTTAGCCATCCGACACGCCCCGTGGCCGCTTTCTTGAGGCACTTCGGCGACTGTGGCAAAGTCAAAGCGTGGTCCTCTTCTTCTTTTTTCTTTTTGGAATCATTATCGGGAGCTTCCTGAATGTCTGCATCGCGCGCATTCCGGAAGGCGTCTCCATCGTTTCGCCCGGTTCCCGCTGCCCCCGCTGCCTAAAACCGATAAAACCTTACGACAACGTACCCATCTTTGGCTGGCTCTGGCTGCGCGGCAAATGCCGGTCCTGCGCTTTGCCCATCTCGCCCATGTATCCGTTAATCGAACTCGCCACCGGGCTTCTCTTCGTGGCCTGTTATCTCAGCTTCGGCCTCAGCATCGAAACCTTCAAGTGGCTCTTCTTCGTCTGCATCATCGTCATCCTTACCATCACCGACCTGCGCGTCCGCATTCTCCCCGACGCCATCAACTTCCCCGGCTTTCTCGCCGGCATGATTTTCGCGTATTTCGTTCCTCCCGCTGACGGGACCGCCATGCTCCTGAGCGTCCGCCTCTTTCATGGCGCACTTTCGGAACCCATTCTCGGTGTAATCGACGCGCTGCTGGGCGCCGCTTTTGGCAGCCTGCTGTTATGGGGCGCCGCCGCGCTTTACAAAGCGGTTCGCGGGCGCGAAGGCATGGGCTTCGGCGACGTTAAAATGATGGCCATGGTCGGCGCCTTTCTCGGCTTGCGCGGTTCGTTCATCACCATTCTGCTGGGCACACTGCTGGGCAGCATTCTCGGCCTGGGGCTGATCATCGCCTTGTACGCTGTCGGCTGGAAACGCCGCCTCGCCGAGCGCGCCAGCCGCCGCGGCCTGGGCAAAGTCGCTTCTCTGCGCTGGGCTATCGCCAGCCAGTATCAGCTCCCGCTTGGTACTTTTCTGGGCATCGGCGCCCTCGTCGTGGTATTTCTCTTCTCTTCCCCGGTGATTAATTTAAATCCGGCGGTGCGTTGAGTTCATGACCTGCCCGCTCTTTTCCGCGCTGTTTTTGCTGGCCACCGACAGCTCCCACGTTTGGCTCGTCGCCGGCGGCCTGGGCATCGGTGTCATCGTCGTCGCCGTCTTCGCGGTGTTTCTTATCCGCCGCTTTTTTCAGCACACCCACGAAGCGCAAAACCGCCATCTCACCGTGGCCCCCAATACAGAAAATCCCTCCGCTTTCATGGCCGCCTCCATGCAAGGCGTCATTCAGAAATTGCGCGAGCAGGAAAAAGAGCTGGAGCGCCTGCATCGCATCGAAAAAGAACGCGCCGAACAAACCGAGCGCCTCAGCGAAGAAGTCACCCGCAACATGCCCGCCGGCCTCCTGATCGTCAACGCCACCGGCATCATTTCCAGCGCCAATCCCGCCGCCGAGCAGGCCCTGGGCATTCAGGGGCTCAGTTTCCGGCGTTACAGCGAAGCCCTCGGTGAAACTTCCGAGCTCACCAAGCTACTTTCCGAGTGCCTCACCGAAGGCAAAATCTTCCGCCGCGAACAAGTCGAGCATCCTGCTCCCCATGGAGAATCGCGTCATCTGGGCGTAACCATCTCTCCCATCCGCCGCGGTGTGGAAAAAATCAATGGCGCCATCTGCCTGATGATGGATCTCACTGAGCTCGCCACCTTGCAGCAGCGCGTGCAGCTCAAGGAAAATCTCGCCGCGCTCGGCGAGCTCTCCGCGGGCATCGCCCACGAATTCAAGAACGCCCTCGCCACCATTTCCGGCTACGCCCAGATGATTCGCACCGAAGCTTCCGTCGAGGAATTCGCCGAGTACGCGCAAAAAATTCTGGACCAGACCCGCAACATCACCCACGTCATCACCGAATTTCTCAAGTACGCGCGCCCGCTTGAAATTTCCAACGAACAAGTTCCCCTGCAGCCGCTCATCGAGCGCATCGTCTCCGAGGTTTCCGAAGCCATGCCCGCCATTCGCGTACGCTGCGAAGGCGCATTCCGCAGCGTGCCCGGCGATGAAGGTCTGCTCCGCCAGGCGCTGCTCAACCTGGCGCGCAACGCCGCGGAATCCTGTGGCGGCGCCGCGAACGGCGGCCGCGTGCTGCTTCGCGGCGAGGTCGTTCGCAACGGCGAAACCGGCTTCCAGCGCATCACTATTTTCGACAACGGCCCCGGCATTCCGCCTGCCGCGCGCCGCAAGCTTTTTCGCCCCTTTTACACCACCAAGGCCAACGGAACTGGCCTGGGACTCGCCGTCGTCCAGAAAATCGTCGTCCAGCATGGCGGCCAGGTGGACGCCCGCAATCGCCCCGAAGGTGGCGCTGCGTTTATCGTTACGTTACCCGTGTGCGTGGAGGTCCCGGAAGCAGTAGAATCGAGTAAGACGGTCATTTAGCCGATCCTCTTTGTCTGGCGCCCTTTTTTGCGGTGATGGACACGGCATTCTCGCGTGGGAAAGCAGGTTGTATGCGCTCCAAATCGTGGGTGAAAGTCTTCGCAGCGGTTTCGGCTTTGCTCTTCGTTTCCCTTCCCATTGCGGTCTTCGCACAGGACGCTTCGCAGCAAACTACCGATCCCGTGGCCGACGCCGCCCGTCGCTCGCGCGAGGCCAAGCAGAACGCCGCCAAGCCCAAAAAAGTTTATACCGAAGACGATTTGAGCAGACCCAAGCCCGCGCCTCCGGCTGCTACCGATGCTTCCGGAAACGCGCAGCGGACTCCCACGACCCCGGACACCACCGCCACGCAGGCAAACGCCGCCTCTGGCGATCAGGATGCCAAGACCGAAGCCGCGTGGCGCAAGCGTTTCCAGGAGCAGCGCGACAAAATCGTCCGCGCCGAAAAGGAATTGGACGTCCTTCAGCGCGAAGACAACAAGGCGCAGGTTCAGTATTATCCCGACCCGCAGAAAGCCATGAACGAGCAGTACACCCGCAAGGAAATCAGCGAGAAAGACGCTAAAATCGCCGGCAAGCAGCAGGAAATCGCTCAACTCAAGCAGGGCCTGAGCGACCTCGAAGACGAACTGCGCAAAGCCGGCGGCGACCCCGGCTGGGCCCGCTAACACCTGCAAATTCCGTTGCCCGATAAAAATAAATTTCGCGGCAAAGTAAAGAACCCACCATTCGCAGTTGTGTCATTATTTGCGTCGGGACCAACGCGGCAGCCCTCGTGCGCTCGAATTTCATGAACTTGCGTTCCCTTCTGACCATCACGTTGTTTTTTCTCGCGGCTCTGCCGGCGTGCGCATCCGAGTGGCATCAGGTCAGTCTTGCAGCGCGCCCTTTCTACATCGTCGAAAATCACGGAGATTTATGGATCTCCGGCGCGGATGAATTAATCGCTAATTCAACTGACGGGGGAAAAACCTGGAGCACCAGGCATTCCGCAAAAAGCGGAGGAATTCTGCTCACGCTTGGATTCGCCAACGAGCGTTTCGGCTATGCTGCCGGCACCGGCGGTCAGATTCTCATCACCAAAGACGGCGGCACCACGTGGGCCACACTGCAAGCTCCGGCGCAACTCGTCTACGACCTCTCATTTTCAGACGAACGGCACGGCATTCTGCACGCCGCGCGCTCCATCTACACGACCGCGGACGGCGGCGCCACCTGGACCCCTGTAAAGATTGACTTTGAAAACGATGATCTGAGGAAATTTGTCTACGTCGCGAGAGTCCTGGCTCTAGATGCCGAACACATGGCCATCGTCCTCGGCGAAGGGGATGCTCCTTACCACCACCAAATATTCCTGGTGACCAAGGACGGCGGAACCAATTGGAAAACGGTGGACGTACCCAGCACAGGCCTGCAACGCTTAAGCAAACATGACGGACAATACTGGTTTCTGGGATTTGAGGTCATCGAAAAAGATAAGCCTGGCGGTGGTTATAGCGTTCCGCTGGTCATGCGCTCGGTGGATGGCGAGGAGTGGACGCACCTGCCGAGGTGGTCCGAGAAAGGATTTTCCACCTGTACTGCACAGGGCTGTCTGTATTGGGATGGCGCGGCAGTGGAACTTCCTCCCGGGAATCCAGTCAGTTATTGGACTTTCCCAGCGGAGAAAGCCGTCACCGCGAAGTGGGCAGTCGCAAAAGGGGGCATCTGCGCGATCGCCACGGACTTGAAATGTGCGCCGGTCGTTACCACGCAAACGATGCCCAGCTACACCGACAATTCTTCCTCCATCGTGCCAACGCACTTTCCTCCCGCCCTGAATGCCCCTCCGGCTCAAGGCCTGCAGTGCATTTCCTGTGAGTTTGAAAGAATGATGGTCACGCAGAAATTTCAGGGCCCGGCTGAAGTCGAGTTGAAGCTGCACATCGCGCCGAATGGATTAGTTGAGAAAGTCGAAATCCTTCACTCCACCGCGGCGGAGATTGCCGACCGTGTTGTCGCCTCCGCACGAAATTGGATTTTTGTACCGTATACAAAGGAGGGCGTCCCCCACTCCGTCGTGACCAATGTCACGCTCCGCGTGATGGCGATAAAGTCTCATTAGCCGTCTCGTGCCCGCTTTTGCTTGATCTTCTATCCGCTTCACCGCTTGCATAAGCAAATAAGCAGTGGCAAGTCCGCGCGGGCGCACCGCCTGCTTCGCACGCTCTAGATCACTGAATTTTGGCGTATTCCGCTTTGGCCTGCTGCAGCACCGGAATATCCTCGTCCGCGTCTTTCCACAACTTCAGGAACGCTTCGTACGAGGTGCGCGATTTCTGCTTTTCACCGGCCAGCGCCCAGGACCGCGCCAGCTCAAGCTCCGCCAGCGCCCCGATGGGCTCGTTGATCACCACGCCGCGCCAGTCCACAATTTTCTGAAACTCCGCCGCGGCCTGCGGCCCATCGCCGGCAACGAGAAAGGCCTCGCCACGAACGTACACCGGATACAAATTCGTCCAGAAAGTGGCGTTGCCCGGTATTCCCAATTCGTACGGCGACGCCGCGTCCAGCGCCTGCACCGCTTTGTCTCCGCCGTCCGCATCCTTCAGTGCCAGTTGCGCGCGAATGGTCGGCAGGTAATTGAAGCGCACCACCGTGTCTTCCGGGTAGCGCTTGTCCAGGTCCTCCGCGAGCTTCTGAGCCCGCGCCGTATCGTCGGTCAAAGCCAGCACCAGTGCTGCGACGTATTGCGCATCGCGGCTGTTGGAGGTCGCCAGCGTCCTGGAAACGTGCTCGCGAGCCTCCGCCGCGTTTCCGTACAACACTTCGCGCAGCGCCTGCGCGGCTTCACATCCCGCCGCCATATCTTTTTCCCCGGCGCGCTCCGCAGATGTCGCCGCCTGACTCGAAAGTTGACGCGCTTTCTCCAGTTTCCCGAAGTACGCGTCGGTGTCCGCTTCCGCGTACAGCATGAGATTTTCTATCCCGGGTTTTCCCGCCGACCACGCCACTTGCCGCGCCATGCCCGCCGAATCATTCTTCAGGAAAGCCAGTTGGTACAGGTAAAGGCGCAAATCCCCGGAATCGAGGTTTTTTGACAAGGCTTCGTCGCTGGCAACACGCGCTTCGTCCAGACGATTCAGATTGATCAGCCCGAAGACCAAATTCCCCGCGCCTAAACTATCGTCCGGCGCCAGCCGCAAGGCGGCGCGAAATTCGTCCACTGCTTTGTAGTACTGCCCCAGCGTCTGGTACACGATCCCGAGGTTCGTCAGCGGCACGTCCTCTCGCGGATAGATTTGCGCCCACAGTTCGTACGCCTGCCGCGCTTTTTCCAGATCCCCGGTGACAAAATGATAGTAGTGCGACTCGATATAAAACTTCTCCCACTCGCTCACCCGCGAGCGCAGGTCATAAGCTTTTTTCGTGTAATCCGCGGCGAGCGTTTTTTCTCCCAGGTTGTGATAGGTGGTGCCCAGCATCGCGTAAGCCATCGCAAATTTCGGGTCCAGCTCAA
This sequence comes from Candidatus Acidiferrum sp., assembly GCA_036496505.1. Taxonomy (GTDB): domain Bacteria; phylum Acidobacteriota; class Terriglobia; order Acidiferrales; family UBA7541; genus Acidiferrum. Next base: position 17,743 of record DASXLA010000101.1, read on the forward strand.
TGGAGCGCTTCAGCAGCGGCAACGCGTCCGTGAATTCTCCCTGCCGCTGCATCGTCTTGCGGCCCAGGCTATACGCCTGCAGCGCCTCCAGCGACGGCGTGCTGGCTTGTTCGATAGGCGTATCCAGCTTCTCCACGGTCTTCAGCGATTCCCCAAGTTCTTCGCGCAGCTTGGTGGACGCTTCGCCCAGCGCCTTCAAAACATTTTCCTTGCCGTTCGCGGTTACCTGCTCCTGCGCCAGAGAATCCCCCGTCTGACAATTCACCGCTTTCACGCCGATGACGTACTGGCTTCCCATGGTCGAAATCGACCCGCTCAAATACGCTTTGCTTCCAGCGCGCTGGCAAACGTCCCCAATCACCGGTGGCGCCAGCTTGGTGTCCGGCGCCTTGCCCATCAGCCGCAAAGTCTGCTGGATGCGCTGCTCCGACACCAGGCTCAGGAACGGCGATTGCTGCAGTTGCGCCGCCAGCCCTTGCCGCAGCGTGTCGTCAAAAATGACGTCGCCGGTCTTGTTGCTGAAGTCCGCGAGCACCACGGTATCCATCTTGCTCAATGCCTTGGCGTGGCGCGCGTTGTAAAACCACCCTGCCACTGCCAGCAACGCCACCACCACCGCGCCCACCGTGGCCAGCTCTTTCCACCCGTAGCGCCCCGCGCGTGGCGGAGCCGCCGCCGCGGCGATCGTCACCGTTTGCGTCCGCAGCGTCTGCCCGGATTCCGTATCGCGTTTCAACTGCCGCAATGCCGCGCGCACTTCACCCGCGCTGGCGTAGCGCTGCGCTCGATCTTTTTCCAGGCACTTGTTGATGATCTCTTCCAGCTCGGCGGGAATCTCCGGATTCGCCAGGTGCGCGGCATTGGGCGCCCGCGTGAGAATCGATTCGATAATCGCTCCGCCGGTCTTCCCTCCGAACGCTTGCCGCCCGGTGGCCATTTCATACAGCAGCAGGCCCAGCGCAAAAATGTCCGTGCGCCGGTCCAGGTCGTCGCCGCGAATCTGCTCCGGCGACATATACGAGGGCGTGCCGCTGATCACTCCCACGATAGACAGCGGCTCCTGCGGCGCTCGCGGCGAAGAATCGTCCGCACTGGTACCCAGCGAATCCTTGGCCACCAGCTTGGCCAGCCCGAAATCCAGCACCTTGGCTTGCCCGCGTTTGGTCACGAACACATTGGAAGGCTTGATGTCCCGGTGAATAATTCCCTCGCCGTGCGCCACATCCAGCGCATCCGCAATTTGCATGCCCAAGTCGAGAATTGTTTCCAGCGGCAGCGGCTTGCCGTGTATATGCTGGGTCAGCGTCTCCCCGTCGATAAACTCCATGGCGATGAACGGGCGATGGTCCTCTTCGCCCACGTCATAAATCGTGCAGATGGCCGGGTGATTCAGCGCCGAAGCGGCGTGCGCCTCCCGCCGAAAGCGCTCCAGCGCTTGCGTGTCCTGCGCCATATTGTCGGGGAGAAATTTCAGTGCGACTGCGCGGTCCAGCCGGATGTCAAAACCTTTATAAACCACGCCCATTCCGCCGGCGCCAAGTTTCTCCAGTATGCGGTAATGAGAAATGGTCCCGTCCGTCATTGGCGAGCCCGCACTTCCAACATCGTCGATTCAAATCACAAGGTCTGATCGTTCAGCGTGGCGTCCTCCGCCGGCTTGGGCCTGTCCACGCTCGGAGGCTTCGGCGCCCCCAGCATGTTGAGGATCCGGCAGCCATCTCCGTAGACGCTCAGGTCCGGCAGGGACTCCAGTTCAAACGTGACATTCTTGCTGCACACCGTGCACACCAGCGCGCCGTATGCCGCGCCGCCCTTTTGCACAAACACGTTGTAGCGCATTACCCGGTCGCAGCAGACCGGAACCCACACGTTGGGAGTTTGCGCTGAAGCCATAAATCGCCCGTCCAAAAGCGAGTGCCCCGGATTGTACACTGAAAAACTCCCGGCCACCTCGCAAACAATCCCGAAACCCGCTCGCCGCGAAGGCCGCCTCACCCGCCCGAGGCCACGAATCTTCGAATCGCCGCGTGCTTGAATCGCACCTGCCCTTCTCCGCACACGCTATCCGCGCTGCCCAAGCCAGCGGCAAAATTCATGGTAAAAACGGAAGAGATGGAATCCCTGCTTCTCGTCGAAGATAAGAACGAGCTGCGCGCCATGCTCCGCAAGGCCCTGGAGCGCGCCGGCTACGAAGTGGACGAAGCCTCCGACGGCCCGAGTGCCATCCAGAAGGTGCGCGCTCGTCGCTATCTCCTCGTCATCACCGACCTCAAAATGCCCGGCGCCTCCGGGCTCGACGTATTGCGCGAAACCAAGCAAGCCGACTCCACGATCCCGGTGCTCCTGCTTACCGCCTACGGCTCCGTCGATGAAGCGGTCACCGCCATGAAGGAAGGCGCCTTCGATTTTCTCCAGAAGCCCGTGGACCTGGAGCACTTGAAATTACTGGTGGGGCGCGCCGCCCGCCAGCAGGAGCTCCTCCGCGAAAACCTCATTCTTCGCGAAGAATACTCCGCGCGTTACGGCTTCCCGCGCATCCTCGGCGAAGACGCCTCCATTCGCGAGGTCAGCCAACAGATCCAGAAAGTCGCTTCCACCGATTCCACCGTGCTGCTTCTCGGCGAAAGCGGCACCGGAAAAGAGTTGTTCGCGCGCGCCGTCCATCATTTGTCGCCCCGCCGCGAGCAGCCCTTCATCGCCCTGAACTGCGCCGCCATTCCCGAAGGCCTGGTCGAAAACGAGCTGTTCGGTCACGAGCGCGGGGCCTTCACCGGCGCCGGCGCGCGCAAAGTCGGCAAGATGGACCTCGCCCATCACGGCACGCTTTTTCTTGACGAAATCGGCGAACTGCCGCTGGCCATTCAAGCCAAGCTCCTGCGTGTTCTGGAAGACCGCCGTTTCGAGCGCGTCGGCGGCACGCAATCCATTGATGTCGACGTGCGCATCGTCGTCGCCACCAACCGCAACTTGCAGAAATTGGCGGAAGAAAAACTTTTTCGCGAAGATTTATATTTCCGCATCTCCGCCGTGCCCCTCACCATCCCGCCCTTGCGCTCTCGCGGCAATGACATCGACCTTCTGGCCGACCATTTTCTCGAGAAATTCAGTCGCGAGTTCGCCAAGCCCGGACTCGAGCTCTCCGCCGAAGCGCGCGAACGCCTCCGCCAGTATCGCTGGCCGGGAAATGTCCGCGAGCTTCAGAACACTCTCGAGCGCGCCGTCATTCTCGCGGACGGCGCAAGCATCCGCGCCCAGGACCTGCAGCTCCCCGCCCCTAGGCCGGACACCGCCGAACTGCCCGCCGGCCTGCTTCCCGAAACCTTCAGTTGGGATGGTTCTCTCGAGGACGTGACCGGCCGCGCCGTCAACCACGTAGAAAAAATCCTGCTGGAAAATACCCTGCGCGAATGCACCTGGAACAAAACCCGAGCCGCCGAAAAACTCGGCGTCTCCCCCAAAACTCTCCTCACCAAACTCCGCGCCGCCGGCCTGGAACCCGGCAACTAACCCGCTCAGCCTCTTCTCGCCTTCAACTTCCAATCTCTAACTTTGAGCAATATGCAGCGCCACCGTCCCCATCGTCCAAACCCGGTACCCCACCGCGGTAAAACCCACCTTCTCCATCAACGCCCCAAGCTCCGCCGGCCGAAAAAATCTCGCCACCGACCTCGGCAAATACGTGTACGCGTCGCGCTTCCCGGAAAGCATCCCGCCCACGCGCGGCAGCACCCGCCGAAAATACCAGCGGTACGCATTGCCCAGTAAACCCGCCGGCGGCTCCGTAAATTCCAGGATCGCCACCGTCCCGCCCGGCTTCAGGACGCGCTGCATCTCCCGCAACCCATCCTCGTAATTCGCCAGGTTGCGAAATCCAAACGCCGCCGTCAGCAAATCGAAAGACGCGTCCGCGAACGGCAGCCGCAAAGCATCCGCCTCCAGAAACGGAATCCTCGCCGCCCCCTTGGCATTCGCCGCCACCAGCATCGGGTGCGCGAAGTCCGCGCCCATCACCCGCGCCGCACCCGCGCGCGCCAGCGCCAGCGTCAAGTCCCCGGTGCCGCAGCACAAATCCAGCGCCACCGCGTCAGTTCGCCGCAAGATCGGCTTCAGAATCCGCGCCGCGCGCGCCCGCCACACCCGGTCCAGTTGCATCGACAGCAGGTGATTCAGCAGATCGTACCTGGGCGCGATCTGCGTAAACATTTCGCGCACCTTGCGCGAAGCTTCTGCCTCCGTCTGCGTGCCTTCGGGCCGCGTGCCCTTTACCGGCGCGGGCGCTTCAATCATGAAATTTCCCCGTACCGTCCAGTACGCGCGGCGCAAAGCGCAGCACGCTTTCCACCGCGGCCTCCGGCACCGTGTCGTGCGTGCGCGCCTCGCCGATGCGCGGCGACAACACGAAGCGCAGCTTCCCGCCTCGCGCTTTTTTGTCCGATCGCATCGCCGCGATCAGCGCTTCCGGCGAAACCCGCGGCCAGCCCGGTAGCGCCCCCATGCGCCGCACCAGCGACACCACCCGCGCCACCTGGTCCGCCGCCATCCACCCCACTTCGTGCCCCAGCAGCGCCGCCACCATCATGCCCCACGCCACCGCTTCACCATGTTTGTAGCGCCGGTACTTCGTCACGCTTTCCAGCGCGTGCCCAATCGTGTGCCCGAAGTTCAAAATTTCGCGGCGTCCCGCTTCGCGCTCATCGCCGCTGACCACCTCTGCCTTGATTTGCGCGCATCGCGGAATCAGGTAGTCGAGCGCCGCGCGGTCGCGACTCAGCGCCTTTTCCAGGTTCTGCTCCAGGTACGCAAATAATTTCTGGTCCGCAATCACCCCGTACTTGATCACTTCCGCCAGCCCACTGCGATATTCGCGCCCCGGCAGGGTCCGCAACAATTCAAAGTCCACCAGCACCAGCCGCGGCGGATAAAACGCGCCGACCAGGTTCTTCCCTTCCGGCAGATTCACCCCGGTCTTGCCGCCAATCGCACTGTCCACTTGCGCCACCATCGTGGTCGGGATGTGCGCCAGCGCCACACCGCGCAGATAACTGGCCGCCACGTACCCGGCCACGTCGCCCACTACTCCGCCGCCCACCGCCACGATCAGCGCTTTCCGGTCCGCGCCCGCGCGCGTCAACTCACGGCACACCAGCTCCACGGTACGCATGTTTTTCTTCGGTTCGCCATCGTCAAACAAATGCAGGTGCCGGCGCGCATCAAATGCCACGGCGCTTTTTATTTTCTTCCCGAGAGCGCGCCACACCTTCGGCGATGACACCACCTGCACGCTCGAGAACTCTCCAAGGTTCGCCAGCTCGCGCCGCGCGCTGCGCAAAACACCCGCGCCGCACAAAACCGCGTAGCGTCCCGCCGCCGATTTCACCTGGATCATTTTGGATTTCATGTGTGCGTGAAAGCGTTCCGTCAGCCCAAAGTAACATACCGCCGGACTTGCCGCGGTGGTGAGGAGTTATTGTTTCTGCAACGCCGCAATGCTCTCCAGAAAAACGTGCCCGGTAATCGCCAGGCTTTTTGCGTCGACCTTATCCAGCGTATCGTCCGCGGTATGCCAGAAGGGCACGTCCACGCTGCGGTCCAGATCGATCACATCCACCGCGGGCACTCCGCGCGCCAGAAAAGAATCGTGGTCGTCCTGAATCGGCGCCGATTGATCCACAAAAATTTCCGAGTATCCCAGCTTGTCCGCCGTAGCCCACACCAGGTCCGTCAATTTCTTGCTCGAAGGATCTCTCATAAAGTGCAGCGACTTGCTGCCCACCAGGTCGGCCAGCAAAAACGCCTTGATCTTCTTGACGTCCCCGCTCGCTGCGAATCGCGCTGCCATCTGCCGGCTGCCGTAGCGGCTGTCCGTGTCGCTCCACGCCTTCATCGCCTCTTCGCCGTCGAAAAATGCGATCCACACCGCGTGCTTCCCGTGCGTCGGGCACAGCAGCCGCGCCAGTTCCAGCATTACTGCCGTCGACGAGCCGCCGTCGTCCGCCCCCACAAACGTAATATCCTTCCGCAAAACCGTGTCGTAGTGCGTCCCCAACAAAATGATCGACGCGTCGTCGCCCGGGATTTTCACCAGGATGTTTTTCATCGGCAGCTTGCCCACCGGCGTATCCGCGTTGAACGCGTCCACGTCCACCGTGCAGCCGTAACTCTTCAACTGCTTCAGGATGTACTCCTGCGTTTGCGCGATGGCCGGCGAGCCCGAGGGCCGCGGCCCGAAGGACGCTTGCTTCGCCACGTGCATAAACGCCTTCTTGCCGTCGAATCCGTCCACCGTATCCGGGGCGGGCGCATCGTCCATTGCACTTTGCGCCGCGGCAGGCACCAGACCACCCGCGGCGGTGCTCACCGCGCCACTGCTTGCCGTGCCTTGCGCATCGTCGCTCTTCGCCTTGCATCCCGTTAAACTAAAAAGCCCGACGCATGCGCACAAGGCCGCCTGCGCCGCCAGCTTCCACGCCATGCGCCCTGCGCTCTCGCCATGTTTCTTCATGTGCAGACCTTTTCTCGCCTTTCGTCCACTCAGTGCGCCGCCGCGGCCGCGGCCAGGCGCCGGTTGCGCTTCCCCACCACAATCGCCGATACTCCGATTCCGGCAAAATACAACACCACCATCGGCGCCATCACCACCAGCATCGTCAGCGCATCCGGCGTCGGCGTAACAATGGCCGCAATAATGGCAATCACCAGGATGGCGTACTTTGAATTCACGAAAAGAAATTTTGGCGTCACGATTCCGAACAGCGTCAGAAAAAAGATCAGCACCGGCAGCTCGAAAATCAGTCCCGCGCCCAGCAGCACCATCAGCGTCAGGTCAAAATATTCGTTGATACTGATCAGCGGCACCACCGGCCCTTGAAAACTGATCAGGAACCTCAGCACCTTCGGCAGCATCATGAAATAACCGAAGCCGATCCCCGCCAGAAATAGAAATACCGTGGAAAAAAGAAAGCCCGTCGTCGCACTGCGCTCGTGCTTGTACAACGCCGGCGCCACAAACAGCCAGAATTGATAGAGCACGATCGGCGACGCCAGCACGATTCCCAGGTAAATCGAAAGTGAAATGAGCAGGCTCAGGTAGCCGGTGGGATTGGTGTACACCAGTTGCTGCGTCAGGTGCTGGTCCGCCAGCGCCTTCAGCATCGGCTTGGTCAGCCAGGAAATAAAATGCGGCGCGACAAACCACCCTGCGCCCGCGCCCACTCCCACCGCAATCAAGGACGCGATGATTCGCTTTCGCAGCTCCACCAGGTGCTCGAAAAACGTCATCTGCCCGCCGGGATCTTCCGGCGGCGCTGCTGGTAAAATCACTGCTTCAGGCGGGCTGCTGGTCATGAGGAACATCTGCGCGGATGGATGCATCCGCAACTTCGGAAATCGCGGCCTTCACCGCACCCGGCTCTGAGGCCGAACCGTCTCCATTAACATTTGTGTTAGTCGCCGGGCCTTCGCTGGCCGATTCGCTCGTTGCCGCGTCGGCCGCTTCCGCTTCCGTGCGCGACACCGCTTCCATCACTGGAGTCACCACCAGCTCCGCCGCTCCTTCCGTGACGCGCTCCCCGCTCGCTTCGCCCGCCGTAAGCGCTGGCGCCTGCCCGCGAACCTCAAAAGTTTCGTCTCCCGAACTTGTCGGCCCGCCCTCCGCCTCCGGAGTTTCCGTCCCGGCGGGCGTTGCCAGTGTCGCCGCCTGGACTGGGTTCTCATCCGCGGCTTTGGCAGCCGCGTCCGCGGACTTTTTGCGCTCCACTTCCCGCGCCTGCCGCTCCAGGTCCTTCATTTCTTCTTCAAATGCGCTGCGAAAATCCGTTGACGCCTTGCGGAACTCCGCCATCAACTTCCCCAGGCTCCGCGCAAGCTCCGGCAGCTTCTGCGGCCCAAAGACCACCAGCACGATTACGAACACCACCAGCATGTGAGGTATGCTGAGCATCGCTTACTTAGTAGCCGTTTTCGCCGCTGTTGGCATCATAGAGAACGGTGTTTCACACTGTCAAACCCGAGCCTGGTACGTCCAACCTATAGATTACGCTGTGCTATAATTCTTGGATGCCCGCTTCCCCCGAGGTCCGCATGAAATCACAGTTTCGTGGCCTGGTGCTGGTTATCACCGTTCTCGTATTATGTGCCGTCCTTGGAGCCATTTACGGCCCCAATGTCCGCGCCACCACCTCCTCGGCGGATGACTATCAGACCGCCGTGCGCAATTTCACGCGCGTTCTCGACGTGGTGCAGAACAATTACGCCGAGCCGGTCGACGTCGACAAAGCCGTCTATCAGGGTGCCATTCCCGGCATGCTGCGCATGCTCGATCCACACTCCAATTTCTTTGACGCCAAGCAGTTCGCTTTACTCCGCGAAGATCAGCGCGGCAAATATTATGGCGTTGGCATGGTGGTCGCTCCCCGCGAAAACCACACCGTGGTCATGGCTCCTTATGTTGGGGCGCCCGCCTATAACGCCGGCCTGCGGCCCGGTGACGTCATCACCCGTGTGGACGAAAAATCCACCGACGGCCTCACCACCAGCGAAGTCGCCGACCTCCTGAAAGGTCCCAAGGGCACCGTCGTAAAAATTACCGTGGCCCGCGAAGGCTACTCCGAGCCTCTGGTCTTCACCGTCACGCGCGATGAAATTCCCCGCCACTCCGTGGACATCGCCTTTTTGCTGAAGCCCGGCATCGGCTACATCCGTCTTTCCGGTTTCAACGAAACCACCGACCGCGAAATCGCCGAAGCCCTCAAGCAGCTCAACGCTCCCACGCTGGATGGCCTGATTTTCGACATGCGCGGCAATCCCGGCGGTCTGCTCAACGAAGCGGTCGCCGTGGGCGACATGTTCCTCGACAAGAATCAGCTCATCGTCTCCCATCATGGGCGCACTTCTCCCGAGCGCCGCTACTACGCCGTGCGCGGCAATCAGGGCGACACCGTACCGCTGGTCATTCTCGTGAATAATAATTCCGCTTCCGCCACCGAGATCGTCGCCGGCGCCGTCCAGGATCACGACCGCGGCCTGATCGTCGGCGAGACCACTTTCGGCAAGGGCCTGGTGCAGACGGTCACGCCCCTCAGCGAAAACACCGGCCTCGCTCTGACCACTGCGCGCTACTACACCCCCAGCGGCCGCCTGATTCAGCGCGATTACAAATCCGTTTCACTTTACGCGTATCACTACGAGCGCAAAGTTCCCGAGCATCCCACGGAGATCAAGCTCACCGATAGCGGGCGCCAGGTAACCGGCGGTGGCGGCATCACTCCGGACATCGTCGTGCCCGCCGCCAAGCTCGACAAGTTTGAAGAAACCCTCTTCCGGGGCGACGTTTTCTTCCCGGCGGAAACCGGCGTGGGCGGCTTCACGCGCTATTACCTCGGCACCAAGCCCACCATCACCAAGGATTTTGAAGTGAACGACGCGCTCATGAGGACTTTCCGCGACTATCTCAACAAGCACAACATCCGCTACACTGAACCCGATATCGCCGAAAATCTGGACTGGATCAAGCGCAAGATCAAGCAGGAAGTATTCATGTCCGCCTTCGGCCAACAGGAAGGTTTCAAAGTCCTGCTGGAAGCCGACCCGCAGGTGCAGAAAGCCGAGGACAGCATTCCTCAGGCCCGCGCCCTGTACCAGAACGCGCGCAAAATCGTGGCCCAGCGTACCGCCGCCCCCGGCGACCAGCCCTAGGGCTTTCGTAGACTCGTCTAACGGGGAGTTGCGTTTGCTCGCCACGGCGTGCGCGGCTTGCATTTCTCTTCGACGTAACTTTTTAATTCCGCAAGGACCCGCGCATTTTCCCGCCGCAAAATATAGACCACCAGCGGCTCGGCCAGTTTGAACAGCCCAGTCATGTGGATGGTTAGGTCCACGTCGCGGGTGACGCGCGTCGCCCGTCCTTCAGCGTCAACCGTGCAGCAAATACGCACGTCCACATCGGCGTTAAGCGGGTCGCTCTTTACCAGCATGCTGTGATGAAAGGCAATGAACCTGGGGCGTTCGTAACCCGTCACCGAGCCGGGTCTTTTTCCCGCGGGACCTTCGTCCACGTACGTTGTGCCCAGATGCACGGGATACGGCGACACCTCCGCCGTCCCGTCGAACACGTCGGAGCGCGACAACCATCGCCCATAATTCGGCAAGTCCGCAATCAGGTCAAAGACTAGTTCTTGCGGCCCTTCAATTCGCTCCACAACCCGCAGGTGAGAGGTAGCCATTCACCCTCTTTTCATTTGCGGCCCTACCGTCCCATCTTACATCCCCCTCCCAAATATCAGCCAACCCGCCACGCCACACCAGTAGCCTCCCGCACTGCAACCCGGTCATTCCGACCGAAGTTCACCCACCGTGCGGGTGAGCCGACGCCTTTTCTTCTCCTTCGCTCCTGCTTACCTCGAATCCCCGCCAGCGGGAGAAGGGCGAAGGAGCGGCTCACACAGCGGAGGAATCTCTCTTCGATCCATCGCGGAGCCTCTCCAATGCTCCCCACCACGCTTCCAACCTCGAACATCCAACTTCCAACCTCCAGCCACTATGCTAAAATTTCTCCTGCTGCTCGTGGGCGAGTAGCTCAGCTGGGAGAGCGCATCGTTCGCAACGATGAGGTCGCCGGTTCGACCCCGGTCTCGTCCACCAAATTTGTCAACCTCCGCCTGAAGCCTTCACCCGCCTTGAACAACCGCTTTGTTAAGCCTTAACCTAGTTCTTTGACGCCAACGTAGGAGAAAAACCATGCCTTACCAAGCGGAAACTCCGTTCGACAACATCGAAAGCGCTCTCGAATACGTCGACAAACTCCTGGGGGCCACCCGCGAGGCGCAATCCGAAATCGCCACGGAAACGGTTCGCGCACAGAATCCGGAAATGGAGCGGCGCAGGCAAGCTTTGCAACTCGTCAATTTCAAACTGGAAAAACTCTGCACCCACATCGTCGCCAGCCGCCGCATCTTAAACGACTTGAGAATGCTGCGCCGCTTGCTGCTGGAAGAGCGCCGCGCCGCGGACTCTTCCGCCTCTTGACGCGCTGCGCCGCCAGGCTACGCGTCCATCGTCCCCGCTAGCCCGCGCTACTCCCCGCTACTCCCACCGAAACACCTTCGCTGAAATCGCCGTGAACACCGCAAACAGCGCCACCAGCGCGGCCACGTCTCCCGCGTGCGCCGCCCATCCCTCTCCGCCCCAGATTCCCTGCATCAGCCGCACCGCGTAAGTCAGCGGCAGCACCCGCGTCACCGCGCGCAGCGCCGTCGGCAGCGAGGACAGCGGCGCGAAAAGTCCCGAGAACGCCACCATGGGATACAAAATCACCGCCCCGATGGGCTGCGCAAACCGCGCCGTCGGAACCACGCTCGCAATCAGAAATCCAACCGACAAAAAACTCCACGTGCTGATCAGCAGCGCCACCGTAAACGAAAACAGCGGCGCATGAACGCCCACCGGGTAATAGCGCTTGCCCGCCAGCACCATCAACATCAGCGTGGCCGCCGTAAGCAACAGCTTGACCAGCACGTGCGCGCTCAAAATCGTCTGTGGGCGCAGCGGCGTCGCGCGCAGCCTCTTCAGGATCCCGCCCTCGCGGTAAATCGAAATAATCGTCACCAGCGACATCACCGCGCTCAGGGTAATCAGCACCGACGCCAGTACCGGCAATCCCACGTGCATGAAATTGCTGGACTCCAGCGCCGTTGGCGAGAGCCTGCGCCCCACAATCCGCCCCGCCACCAGAAAAACGGCAACCGGTATGCCAATCGTGCCGAACGCGCCCAGGGGCTCCCGCATAAAAACCTTGATCTCGATCCATGTCAGCTTCCACAGTCCACGCAGTATCATGATCGAATCTGCTCCCGCATCACTTACTCCCTGATCGAATGCCCCGTCAGCTTCAGAAACACATCCTCAAGGTTCGGAAGAATGGTGCGAAAATCCGTGACCCGCATGCCGTTCTCGGACAAACAGTGAATCACTTCCGTCACCAGGTCGTCGCCACGTCCGCGAATGGTGAAGCGCATTTCCGCGCGGCTCACTTCCTCCACTCCGGGAATCGCTCGAAAGCGCTCCTCCGCCTGCGGCGCGTCCGTCGAGAGAATCACCGAGCGCTCCGGACAGTGCCGGTCCACCAGTTTCTCCGGGCTGTCGATGTCGATGATGCGCCCGTGCTCGATAATGGCCACGCGGTCGCACAATCGTTCCGCTTCTTCCATCAGGTGCGTGGTCAAAAAAACTGTTTTGCCCCGCTCGCGGATTCCCCGTACCAGTTCCCAGATGGCACGCCGCGCCTGCGGGTCCAGCCCGGTGGTCAGCTCGTCGAGAAACACCACTTCCGGATCGTTAATCAGCGCCAGCGCAATAAACAGTCGCTGCTTCTGCCCTCCGGAAAGATTCATGAACCACGCATTCCGCTTATCAATCAGGCCTAACTGCTCCAGCAGGCGTTCGCCATCCACCGCTTTCTTCCGGTACAGCGAAGCCCACAGGTCCACCGCCTCCCACACCTTGATGCGCTTCTGCAGTTGCGCCTGCTGCAGTTGCACCCCGATGCGCTCCTGCAGCTTGTAAACCTGGCGAAATGGATCGAGGCCCAGCACCGAGATAGTTCCGCGATCCGGTTTGCGCAGCCCTTCGATGCATTCCATCGTGGTGGTTTTTCCCGCGCCGTTCGGCCCGATTAATCCAAAAATCTCCCCATCGTTCACCTCGAACGACACTTCGTCCACAGCCACCGTCTGGCCGTATGTCTTGCGCATTCCCGCAACTTGAATGACTGGATGCATGGTGGCTTACAGAAAATCGCACTGCCACTGAACTGATCGAAAGTTTATATCACGGACGCTGCCCGCGCCCTGAACCCGCTTGCTTTGCGCTCCAGTATTCCGCGTAAGACTCCGCGGCCCGACGCGAATAGTATTCCGCCATTCCTCACGTTATAATTTGCGCACCCATGGCCCTTACTTCCGGCACCAAGCTCGGTCCCTACGAAATCCAGTCACAGGTTGGCGCAGGCGGCATGGGCGAAGTCTATCGTGCCCGCGACACACGCCTCAGCCGCGACGTCGCCTTGAAAATCCTGCCGGAATCTTTCGCTCTTGACGGCGACCGCCTTCGCCGCTTCGAACATGAAACCCAGGCCGTTGCCGCCCTCAACCACCCCAACATTCTGGCCATCTACGATGTGGGTCACCACAACTCCGCCCCCTTCCTGGTCTCCGAGCTTCTCGAGGGCGAAACGCTTCGCGCCGTGCTCGACCGCGGCCCGCTCCCGCAGCGCAAAGCCATCGACTATTCCGTGCAAATCGCCAAGGGCCTGGCCGCGGCGCATGACAAGGGCATCGTGCATCGCGACCTCAAGCCCGACAACCTCTTCGTCTGCCGCGATGGCCGCGTAAAAATTCTCGACTTCGGTCTCGCCAAGCTCGCTTCCATGGAGCCCCACTCGGAGCGCGACGGCGCCACCATGACCATGACCAACACCGCTGCCGGCGTGGTCATGGGTACCGCCAGCTACATGGCCCCGGAGCAGGTTCGCGGCGAGCCGGTGGACGCTCGCACCGACATGTTTGCCTTCGGCACCGTGCTCTTTGAAATGTTGTCCGCCCGCCGCGCCTTTCGCCGCGACACCGCCGCCGAAACCATGACCGCGATTCTCAAGGACGACGTCGCGGAGCTCAACGACCTCGCCACGCCCATCTCTCCCGGCCTCGATCGCATCATGCGTCGCTGCCTCGAGAAAAATCCCGAGCATCGTTTTCAATCCGCCAAGGATCTCGCTTTCGCTCTCGAATCCCTCTCCAATGTCTCCGGCACCAACACCTCCGGCGCGCAAGCCGCCGTCCAGGCCAAAAGTTCCGCCGCCCGCGGCAAGTTTCTGGGCGCCGCCGTTGCCCTTGCGCTGGCCCTCGGCGCCCTCGGGCTCGGTTGGTGGCTGGGACATGGCCACGACGCCGATCCTCCGCCGGAATACCAACCCATTACTTTTCGCTCCGGCTTCATCGGCAACGCGCGCTTTACTCCCGACGGCAGCATTGTCTACAGCGCTACCTGGGAAAACAGCGACTCCGACTTGTATCTCAGCCGCACCGACGAAGTTGGTTCCCGCGAACTGCAGATCAAGGACGCGGAGCTTCTCGCCATCTCCAAAACCGGCGAACTTGCCGTCCGCCTCGCTTCCGACAATCTTGGCGGCTACAAACGCGTGGGAACGCTCGCCCGCATTCCCCTCAGTGGCGGTTCACCGCGCGAAGTCCTCGCCAACGTGCAGGACGCCGACTGGGCCGCCGATGGTCAGACCATGGCTGTCGTCCGTTTCGTTCCCGAAACTTTCCATTGGCGCCTCGAATATCCCATCGGCAAAGTGCTCTTCGACAGCATCAACTGGATCAGCAACCCGAAAATTTCTCCGGACGGCAAGCTCGTCGCGTTTGCCGATCACGAAAATCCCGATGGCGACGACGAAGGCGCCATCGCCTACATCAACTCCGATGGCCACGAAAAAAAGGTCTCCGAGGGTTGGACCTCCATCGAAGGCGTCTTATGGTCGCCCTCCGGCGCCGAGATTTGGTTCTCCGCTTCCAACAGCGGCAGCTCGGAAAATTTGCGTGCCGCGACTCTCGCCGGCAAAGTGCGCACCATCGCCAACGTCCCGGGTGGCATGTGGCTGCAGGACGCGCGCGACGGCTCCATTCTCATGGTCACTCAGCAGCAGCGCCTCAATATCCGCGCCCTCCCTCCCGCCGGAAAAGAAGAGCGCGAGCTCGGCTGGCTCGGTTGGTCCTACCTCCGCGACATTAGCCGCGATGGCACCAAGGTTCTCTTTGAAGAGGAAGCCGAAGGCGGCGGCCCGAATTACACCTCTTATCTCCGTGATACCACCGGTTCTCCTCCGGTGCGCATGGGCGACGGTGAAGCCCGCGCCGTTTCGCCCGACAACAAGTGGGTGATTACCAAGCCGCTCAAGCGCGAAGTGCTCATGCTGGTGCCCACCGGCGCAGGCGAACCGCGCCAATTGACCCACGACAAGATTAGCTACAGCACCGTTCGCTTCTTGCCCGACGGCAAGAAGTTGGTCGCCGTCGGAGTCGAGGAAGGACACGGCGCACGCGATTACCTGGTCGATCTGTCCGAGGGCAATTCCAAACCCATCACTCCAGAGGGCGTCGCCGGCGTGGTCGTTTCCCCGGACGGCCAAAAACTCGCCGTCAGGGCGCCTGACGGCAAATTGGGCATCTGGCCCATGGACGGCAGTGGTCTTCGTACCATCCCGGGAGTCGACGAGAAATACACCGTCATCGGCTGGACTCCCGACAGCACTGCCTTATACCTCTTCTCCTCTCGCGCCGCCGAGCGCTCAGGCAAGGTTTATCGCCTCGATCCCGCCACCGGAAAAACTGAATTCTGGAAAGAGTTTGGCGAAAATTTGCAGGCGGGCGGCAACAGTGTTGGCTCCCCGCATTTTTCAGCGGACGGCAAAGCTTATGCCTACGTTTATGTTCAGGTGCTGTCGCAGGCCTACGTCTGCAAAGGCCTCAAATAATTTGACTCTTCGCGCCCGCCTGATGCCATTGCGCCCCGATGCCACTTGATTCCGCCAGCTTGCGCGAGTTCGCGGCCCGCTACACCGCCGCCTGGTGCAGCCATGACCCTGCCGCTGTCGCTTCATTTTTTTCTCCAGCCGGCTCGCTGACGGTCAATGACGGCGCTCTCGCCGTGGGCCGCGAGGCCATCGCCGCCGTAGCTCAATCCTTTTTCACCACGTTCCCGGATCTGCAGGTGGTCCTGGACGACGTTCTCGTCCAGGGCGATCGCGCTGAATTCCACTGGACGCTGATCGGCACCAACAGCGGCCCGGGTGGCGCCGGGCATCGCGTGCGCATCAGCGGCGTTGAACGATGGCTGCTTGGCGACGACGCGCTCATCGCCTCCTCGCAGGGCCACTTTGATACCGCCGACTACGCCCGCCAACTGCAACACGGCGCACCCGAACCCAGCTAACACCACGAAATTCGCGGTTACCATCCGGGGTTAACCCTTTAGGACAGGTTCTCCTTTGGTATCAGCTCAAGCTCCCCAACCGCATCCGCGATAACCCCTCTGCTAGCGTACTGAAAGCAGCCTTCATGCTTCCCTGGGAGACCTCTCATGTTGAAGAAATCCACTCCGGTCGTCGCCACCTTGTTACTCCTGTGCCTGGTGTTCGTCATGCATCGTGGCCGAGCCGCCGACGCCCCGACCCACCCGCTACGCTCCGCCGAACTGCTCGCTCTCGTCGCCGGCAGCGCCCTGCCGGAAAATATCGTCAACGACATCAAAGCCTACGGCTTGGCATTTCGCCCCGATGATTCCTACAAAGCGCTGCTCACCACCGCCGGTGCCGGTCCCGCCATTCTCTCGGCGCTGGACTCCGCGAAAATCACTGCGGAAAGCCGCCCCGACGCGGAAACCAGCAAGGAGCTTCTCCAGCACATCTCCACCGCTGGAAAATTGTTGAACGACAAGAAATACAACGATGCTGTTCGCGAACTGACCGCCGCCCTGCTGCACGATCCCACGAACGCCGAAGCCGGATTCGTGATGGGCCAGGTGCTTCGCCAAACGGAAAGCTGGGGGCCGGCGCAGCTTATCTACGAACAAATCTTGCGCGAGTCGCCGGGCTTCCCTGAAGCGCACACCAAGCTGAGTTTCGTTCTCTATCGCGCCGGTGACGCGGAAACCGCTCTCACCGAAGCCAAGGCCGCGCTCAAGCAAACTCCGGAAAACGCCGAGGCCCAGAAGAACGTCGGCCTTGCCCTGAGTGCCATGCACAAGTTCGACGCTTCCGAAGCCGCGTTCCAGGAATCGCTTCGCCTGAAACCGGACTACGAGTCCTCGCGCATGGATTTGGGCATCATGTTTGAATCCAAGGGCGATTCCCCCGGCGCCATCGAGCAATTCAAGAAAGCCATTCAGCTGCAACCCGACAATCCCGACGCTTTTTATGAAATGGGCGCCTCCTACGATCAGACCGGCGATTTCACCGCGGCCATCCTGGCTTATCGCGAAGCCAAGCGCCTCGCTCCCAACCGCTACAATGTGCGGCAAAATCTGGGCGCCGAACTCATGAATCACGGCCACCCCGCCGACGCCGTGGCGGAGTTTCGAGAATTGGTGGCCCTCTATCCCGACACCGAAATGTGCACTTATTCGCTCGGGCTCGGCCTGTACCTCATGGGAAATTTTGACGAAGCCGAGCCGGTATTTCGCAAAGCCGCGGCCCTTGATCCCTCCGACCCCAATCCGCACTTGAGGCTGGGCTACATCTTCGAGGATCAGAAACACGACGACGAGGCCATGAAGGAATACGCCATCGCCTTGAACCTCGATGAATCTTCTGCCGACGCCCGCAAAGAATTGGGAAGGCTGCTGCTGAACAAAAAAGACAATTCCGGCGCCGTCGCTCAACTGAAGCAAGCCGCCGATTTGCAGCCCGCCGACGCCACCATTCACGAGCTCTACGCCAAGGCTCTCGGCGCGTCAGGCCGCAACGACGAAGCCATCGGCGAATTCAAGCAGTCTATCTCCCTCGATCCCACGCAGGTGCAGATACGCATCGAACTCGCCGCTGCCCTCGAAAAAAAGGGCGACTGGGTCGCCGCCATCGATGAGTATCGCCATGCCGCGCTGGCCGACGCCAGCGTCAACTTCGAGGGCAAAATCATCCGCAGCACCGACCGCGATCCGCAACGGGAATTCAAGGACGCTCAGCAGCGCCTCGACGCTCATCTTGCCGCCCTGAAATCCGCGGGAAAGTCGCAAGAGGCCGCGAGCATCGAGTCGCGCATAAAAAGCGGCCGTGGCACGGACAGTCTCTCCGATCAGGTGGACGCCGCCATTCAGGCTGGCACCGAGGCCGACAAGCAACGCAACTACGATGAAGGTCTGCGTGACTATCAGAAAGCGGTGGACCTCGCCAACCAGCTCCAGCCCCATGATCCGCGCCTGGTCACCGCACTCGACGGCGTCGGCGACCATTACCTCGGCCAGAATCCCGCCGCCGCGCAGGTCGCCTTCGAACGCGAGCTCAAGGTCGCTCAGGAGGTCTTCGGCGCGCAATCGCCGCAACTCACCGAACCTCTCCAGTCCCTCGGCCGCAACGCTATGATGCAGCACGACTATCCCACTGCCGAAAAATTCTTTTTCCGCGCGGTGGACCTCAATGAAAAGGTCTTTGGCGAAGGCAGCGACAAAGTTGCCGAGGCTCTCGTCCGCGCCACCTCCATTTATTTCATGACCAAGGATTACGCCAAGGCCGAGCCCTATCTCTTGCGCGCCGTGCGCATCGACGAAGCTCTCTACGGCGCCGACAACGTCGGCATGCTCATCCCGCGCGGCACCCTTTGCGGTCTTTATGATCGCTGGGAGCAGCCCGCCAAGGCTGCGGAGTGCGATCGCATTTTGCTCGTCGTGCTCGAAAAACAATACGGCGAGAATAGTCCCGTGCTCGTCAGCACCTTGGCTAGCCAGGCCAAGGCGCTTCACGCCCTGGGCCACCAGGACGAAGCCACCAAACTGGATCAACGCGTAGCGCAAATCCGCGCCGCCACCATGAACCCCAACTAAAATCTCCCAGCCCACGCAAAAAAGACTGCTGGCAATCACTGTCAACGCCGCCAATTTCGCCGGCGTTCGCTCGTCTCTCCTTTGACTTGATTCGCCGGACCACTTAACATTAGCCCCTCGAATCGAGGACCCATGAACTTTCTGCGCGTAGCAGTCTGTCTCTTCGTGGCCAGCGCCTTTATGACCCGTACCGCCAGCTCATCTCCCGACGCCGAAGCCAACGCCAAATTCGCCAGGCTCAGCGAGGAATTCATCCATGAGACCCTGGCCCTTTCACCCTCCAGTGCCTCGCAGGCCGGCTACCATCGCCACCTCGACCCCCGCACCGGCAAAACCATCGCTCTCGATGCCCTTCTCGATGACGTCAGCGTCCCCGCCATGGCCGAGCAGCGCAAAATCTTCGCCCATTGGCGCGAACGCTTTCGCACCGAGACCCCGCTCGCCTCCCTCGGTGTCCAGGACGCTGCCGACTGGCGTCTCCTCGACGACCAGATCGCCCTCAACCTGCTCGAATTCGACCGCATCCAGAATTACCGCCACAATCCCACCGTTTACGTCGAACTGCTGGGCGGCGCGCTCTTTCAGCCGCTCACCGATGATTACGCCCCCAAAGACGAGCGCCTCGGCCACATCATCTCGCGCATTTCCGCCACGCCGCGCTTTCTCGATCAGGCCCGCGCCGAGCTCCTCGACGCCGATCCCATCTTCATCAAAGTCGCCGTCGAAGAGAACGAAGGCAACGTCGACCTCATTCAGAACACCATCGCCCCCGCCATTCCTGCCGGCTCGAAATTAAAAGCTCAATTCGACCAGCTCGCTCCTCCTGCCATCGACGCGCTCAAGAAATTCTCCCGCTGGCTGCAGGACGACCTCTCCAAGAAAAAAACCGATCGCACCTGGCGCCTGGGCACCGATCTCTACGCCGAAAAATTCCGCCTGGTCATGGAGACCCCCATCACGCCTGCCGAAGTCCTCTCCGAAGCGGAAACCGAGCTCAAGGAGCGGCGCGCCGAAATGCTCCAGATTGCTCTTCCTCTTCACAAAGAATACTTCCCCACTCATGATGAGCACACCGATCTGGCCACCACCGAGCGCGAAAACAAAATCATCGGCGAAGTCCTGCAGAAAATCGCCAACGATCACCCCAAGCCCGACCAGCTCATGCAAACCGTCAAAGACGACCTGGTGCTCATCCGCAAGTTCATCATTGAAAAAAATATCGTCTCGCTCAAATCCCGCGACAATCTCAAAGTCATCCCCACGCCTCCTTTCATGCGCGGTATTTATTCCGTCGCCGGCTTCCACGGCGCTCCGCCGCTCGACCCCAACGCCGAAGCCCAGTTCTGGGTCACTCCCATCGACGCCAAAACGCCCCCGGAAATGGCCGAGTCCAAGCTTCGCGAATACAACGATTGGGTCCTGAAGTGGCTCTCCATTCATGAAGCGCTGCCCGGCCACTACGTCCAGGCCGAACACGCCAACGATATCGAGCCGGTCACCCGTCGCCTGGTTCGCGGGATCTACGGCAACGGCGCCTATGTCGAAGGCTGGGCCGAATACATCGCCCAGGTCATGATGCACCAGGGCTTTGCCGACAATGATCCGCGCTACCGCATCAGCTACTTGAAAGTCTGGCTCCGCGCCGTCGGCAACACCATTCTCGATGTGCGCATGCAAACCATGGGCATGACCGACGAGCAGGCCATGACCTTCATGATGACCGACTGCTTCCAGACGCGCGCCGAAGCTCTCGGCAAATTGCAGCGCGCCAAGCTCAGCTCCACGCAGTTGCCAACTTATTTCGTGGGCACCACCGAGTGGTGGCGTTTGCGCCGCGCCTACGAAAAAGCCAAAGGCAAGGACTTCAGGCTAGCCGAGTTTCACGACCGCGCACTCGACGCCGGCGCCTTGCCGGTTCCCTGGCTCGACGATATCTTGCTGCCAAAGTGAGCCGCGCGTCCGGCCGCATTACTGGCGGCTCAGTGCGAACTCACCCCAACCGATGCTAGCAGCGCGCTCGCGCCGTTCCATAAAATCTGCACGCCGATGCACACCAGCAAAAACGAAGTGAGCTGCAAAATTACGGTCATGCCCGTCGGGCCGAGCACATGTCCCAGCCGGTCCGCAAATCCGTAGCACAGAAAAATACTCACCGCCAGCAGCACGCACCCCACCAGCGCCGCCAGAATGCTCCACAGGAAAAATCCATGGTGATGCGGCGCGTTCGCGCCCAGCGCAATGGCCACGGAAATCGACCCCGGCCCCACCGTGAGCGGCAAAGTCAGCGGATAAAATGCGTCGCGGTACGGATCCTTCGGCCCCACGTCCTGCGCCAGCTCTTTCTTCCCATAATCATTGCCCTGTTTCAGCAGCGTCCAGCCGGTGGAGATCACAATCAATCCCCCGCCCACCTGCACCACCGGCAGCGAAATCCCGAAAAATGTCAGGATATGCGTCCCGATGAAATACGACCCCACCAGCAGACAAAAACTGTTGAAGGCAATTTTCCACGACAGCACCCTGCGCGTTTCTGCGCTATACTGGCTCGTCATCGCCAGGAAGATGGGGCTTCCTCCCAACGGGTCGACAATCGGAAACAGTGCGCTCAAAATCAGAAATAAACTTTTTGCCGCTTCCATCATGATGGGTTCTCCGCCAGGCCCACATGATAACGTTGGTTCCCCTGCGGCCCTATATCTCCGTTGGCGCCCGCCTTAGACGCGGAACCTCCCTGGTTTTATCGAGGTTGTCCAACTCCAGGCTGAAGACTCCTACGTGTTAACGCCCGAGAGAAACCCGCCCAGGTGCCCGGTCATCGCCACCACCGCCACCGCTGCGGCCTCCACAATCAGCCGGTAACCCGGCAAAAACGCGTCGTCGGCCATTGATTCGCCATGTGCTCTCGCGCGTGCCCGATAGTGAATCCACCACACCGCGCAAATAAGGCTCGCCGAAATCAATCCAAAAACCAAATGCAGCAGCAAAACTCCTTTGAGCTTCTGCCCTTCCAGCGCCCACTGCCACGCCGCCAGCCCGCTCGCCACCGTCGGCACCGTCATCGCGGCCGCCAGCAGCAGGTTGATGTACGCCGCTTCACCCAGCCGGCGCCGCTTCGTCCAGTGCGCCGCGAAATCCAGCGCCACTCCGCTGATAAACAGCGCAATGGGAAAATGCACCAGCACCACGTGCTGCGCATGCTTGGCCAGGATCACCGCTCGAATATCGAAGGGATGCGCGCTCATCATCCCCTCACTGCACCACGATCTTCCCGGTCATCTTCGGGTGGATCGAGCAGAAATACTCGTACGTGCCCGGCTTGCTGAACGTGAACGAAAACGATTCATCCGTATCCAGCACCTTCGACTTGAAGGCCTTGTCCGTGCTCACCACCGTGTGCGGTATATCGTCGCGATCCGTCCACGTCACCGTCGTTCCCGCCGGCACCGTCAATTCCGCCGGACCAAAACTGAAATTGTCTATCTTCACCGCAGCCGTAGAAGCCGCAGAGCCCGCTGGCGCCGCCGCAGCCATCCCTGGCTTCTCCTGCGCCATCACCGCTCGCTTCCCGGTCCCAGCCCCCACAATTCCCATCCCCAGCCCCGCCAACAAAACCGCAACAGACACACTTCTCCTCATGACTTTTCTCCTTTTCAATTTTTAGTGATTTACGAAACTTCTTCTTGCGCCAGTCCCGCCTTCACACCAGCGACGAGTCCACCACCGCCAATGCGTGCTGCCCGCGCACCATCTTCACTTCCGTAATCCCCAGCACGCTGCGCAATTGCTCCGCCGGCACCTTCATCGGCCCCGGTGACGGCGCTGTTCCCGGCGCCGGCTGCGGAAACGCCGTCGACGCCGCGGTGTGAAACATCACGTTACCCTCCACCTTCTGCATCGTCTGGTGAATGTGCCCGTTCAGCACCGTCACCGACCCAAACTTCTTCAAATACCCCAGCGCCTGCGCGCTGTCGTCTGTCCCCCAGCCCCACTCCGGATACACCGACCACAGCGGAATATGCGCGAACACCACAATCGGCGTGCTCGCCTTCAAATGCTTCACGTCGCCTTCCAGCCATTCCAGTTGCTCATGCCCCAGCGTTCCCAATCCGCCGGCCTTCAGATTCAGCACGTTCACCAGCCCCACAAAGTGCACGCCCTTTTTGTCGAAGCTGTACCAGCCCCCGCCCTGGCTCCCTTTCCCGAATCGCTCCAGGTATTCCTTCCCGTCATCGTTCAGCACATCGTGTTCGCCCGGCACGTAAAACACCTCTTTCGCGCTCGCGCCCTTCAAAATCTCCCCCACCGTATCGAACTCCTCCGGTTTCGACAGGTGGCTGATGTCCCCGGTGTGCAGCAGAAATTGCGGCGCCACCGGCAACGCGTTGATTTTGTCGATGGCCGCTTTCAGCGTCCCCGCCACATCCGTATTCGCCGGCTTGTTGAATCCCATGTGGCTGTCGCTGATCTGCACGAAGCTCAACTCCCCGCTCATCTCCGCGGCGTTCATCTCCCCAATGCGGCTCAAGCTGTAAGACTTCAGCACCCCGCCTTGCATCACGCAGAACGCCCCGGTCCCTGCCCACGCCATGCACTTCAGAAAACCGCGTCGATCGATTCCATCCCCGTTATGGTCGTGCAAAATTTCATCCTTCTTATAAGCCATGTGTCCTCCTCCGGATTTTCGTCGCCCTCAATCGCCTCTTCTGTTCTTCACCAACGCGACGCCTTGAAACTTGAAAAAAGGACGGCGCGGCCAGAGAGAGCTTTCAAAACCGCGCCGTCCCCGGCGTGTTTCACCCTTCTAGACCGCCGCGGCCCTTCGCTTATTCCTTTCCCGTGTGCTTTTTATTTTTGGCTCTCCGCACAAAAATGGGAATAAAATCGCCTCCAGGGCGGTCATCCATGTTGAGTAATCCTGTCCAGGGGAAAGGTTCAGGCGTGTTGGACCCTCAGGACCTGGCGCGCTTCGAGCAGCTCGTTCTGCCGCACCTCGATGCCGCCTTCAATCTCGCGCGTTGGCTGTTGCGCAGCCGCGCCGACGCCGAAGACGTCGCGCAGGACGCCATGCTTCGCTCGTATCGCTTTTTCCTGAGCTTTCATGGCGGCGACGCGCGCGCCTGGCTTCTCCAGATTGTGCGCAACACCTGTTATTCATGGCTCGAGAAGAATCGGCCCGTGGAACAAATGACCCAGTTCGACGAAGAGTTGCACACCGCCGCCAGCATTTCGCCGGAATCGCTGGCTATCGCCGGCAACAGCCGCGAGCGCCTCACCCGCGCCCTCGAATCGTTGCCGCCGCGCCAGCGTGAGGTTCTCGTTCTGCGAGAACTGGAAGGCTGCTCCTACAAGGAAATCGCCACCATCACTTCGATCCCCATCGGCACGGTCATGTCCACGCTCGCGCGGGCGCGCCGCCACTTGCAGCTAGCGCTCACCGGCGCCGCCGCTCGCGAGGAGGCCCCTCATGGCCTGTGACCTGGCGCGCACCGTCATCCACGCCTACATGGACGGCGAGCTCGACGCCGTGCGCGCCGCGGAATTCGAGCGCCACCTCGAGCAGTGCCACGAGTGCGTCACCGCTCTCGACACCCAGGAATCCGTCAGCTCCGCATTACGCCGCGCGCAGCTTTACGAAAAAGCGCCGCCCGCGCTGCGCCAGAAAGTTGTCGCCGGCATCCGCCCGCAGCAGCCCGTAGCCATGCGCCCGCGCTACGTTCGCTGGCCGTGGCTCGCCGCCGCTGCCGCCATTCTCCTCGCGCTGCTTTCTTTCGCCGCCTGGCGCGCCATTCCTCTTCTTCGCGGCGATAACTACCAGTCCATGATGGCCGCGGAAATCGTCGACGCCCACCTGCGCTCTCTCCAGCCCGGCCATCTCGCCGACGTGCTTTCTTCCGATCAGCACACCGTCAAGCCATGGTTCGACGGAAAAATCGATTTCTCCCCGCCGGTGCAGGATTTCGCCAGCGTCGGTTTCCCCCTCGAAGGCGGCCGCCTCGACGTGGTCCACGGCCGCACCATCACCGCGCTCGTCTACGGACGCCGCAAACATCTCATCAGTGTTTTCATCTGGCCCATGCGCGAGCACGACGACTCTCTACGCTCCGGCACACAGCAGGGCTACCACTGGCTCGCCTGGCACAATGCGGGCATGGAATTCTGCGCCGTCTCCGACGTCTCCCCCGCCGACCTGGAGCAACTCCAGCACCTCTTCACCCAGTAACCACAGTTCGAATGCACCAGCATGCTGGATCGATTAACCTTCTATTCGAACCCACAGCATGCTCGAGGGTGCCGCACCCTTTGCGCTTTTCAAAGGGTGCGGTTTTTGACTTTCCCTCCCCCAACCACGACCCAATCCCTCATCTTTTTCGCGTTGGTTCACGCCCACTTAAATTTGTCATCCCGACCGTAGTTTACCCGCCGCGGCGGGCGAGCCGACGCCTTTTCTTCTCCTTCGCTCCTGTTTACCCTGAGCCGGCGCAGCAGGGGAAGGGTTTACCCTGAGCCGGCGCTAGCGTGAGAAGGGCGAAGGAGTCGGCTCGCGCAGTGGAGGGATATCTCTTCGCTCTCTCGCGCGAGCCTCGACCACCACACACCACCCACCCTCAAATCCTCTTCCGCATCACCACATTGGTCGCCCCAAACGCCGCCACCACCCCGAACCCTTCCTTCTTAAACATCGACACCGTCCCACTCGTCGACATGTTCCCGAACGCTTTACCTTCCCAATTCTCCACCGGGTACGCCTCCACCAGCCCGCCGCCCTTCCTCGAAATGGCCGCCAGCGCAGCTTTCAGCGCCGCCCCGGCCACCCCGCGCCGCCGGTGCTTCCGCTCCACCACAAAACACGTAATCCTCCAGAATTTTCCCGCTTCCACTTCCGGCGCCAGCCCGCGGTAATTCCGGCTGTTGTCGATGCGCGTCAACTCCTCCCGCGGCCCATACTGGCACCACCCCACCGCTTCGCCCTCCACGTACACCAAAATCCCGTGTGAACAGCCGCGCTCCACCATCTCCCGCTGCTCTCGCCGGTTCCGCACACCTCTCTCCGCGCGCGTGTGCAGCCACGCGTTCTTCGGCAGCGCCCGCGCCCGGTGAAAATGCACGCACCAGCAATGGTCCCATCCGCCCCCCTGCGTAAACAGCCGCACAAAATCCGGCCACGTCTTCGCCGTCAGCTCCTTCGTCATGTACCCCTTCGTCTTGTATCTCATCCTCGTTTGCTTAACTCTAGTCCACCGGCAGAAATTTGCGGACACCGAAAACGACTCCCACATATTGACATCCGCCCCCCATGGGCATACTTTTCCCCCATAACCCGCCCGGTGGGCCCCTGCCGCAGATCCAGCCGCGGACGCAAAGCTTCTCATCCGGAGGTGGACACACATGATCAAAATGACTGGCACGGTCGATTCGGTTCTGAAACGCAAGGGCGGCGAAGTCTGGTCTGTCTCGCCGGATCAAACCGTCTACGAAGCCATCGAAAAAATGGCCGCCAAGGGAGTCGGCGCCTTGCTCGTGATTTCCGACAGCAAGCTCGCCGGCATCGTCTCCGAGCGGGATTACGCCCGCAAGGTCATCCTCCAGGGAAAAGCTTCAAAGACCACCCCGGTCAAGGACATCATGACCAGCCCGGTAATTTCCGTCACCCTCGACAAGGCCGTCGACGAATGCATGCAGCTCATGACCAGAAACCGCATCCGCCACCTTCCCATCGTGCAAAACGACAAGGTGCTCGGCGTCGTCTCCATCGGTGACCTCGTAAAATGGGTCGTCTCCGAGCAGGAAAAAACCATCGAGCAACTCCAAAACTACATCTCCTCCAGCTACCCCAGCTGACCGCTGCGCCCTCAAGGTGCTTTCTACACAACCGCAATCAAACAAACGAATTGTCTCGGCGCATTAATCGATGTCATACAAGCCATTTTCTGACGGGGATCGATGGCCACATTATGAATTCAGACATATTGTTCGACCTCCGTAATAAGGCGTACGACTGGAAGGTTTGGCAAGTCGCGATATTATTTGCTGGTGGCCCGATACTCGTTTGGCTGGGAAGGAAAACGACCAGCCGCCTCAGCGTTCCTAAAATTGGCTACATTTTGTGCGCAGCTTCCTTATTGTTTGCAGCCTTTGAGGTCGGAAATTATTTTGCTGATCGCCACAAAGCGGTCCGATTGCTGAACAGCGGAAGCGCTGCAATTGTGGAAGGAGTCGTTACTAACTTCCGCCCAATGCCGCCCGAAGGCCACCAGCTGGAATCTTTTGAGATAGCCAGTCAAACATTTTCCTACTCCGATTACGTCTTGACGCCGTGCTTCAACAAAACTGCGTCTCATGGAGGACCGATTCGACAAGGCCTTGAATTGAGAATCTGGTAC
>DASXLA010000102.1:0-69281 GCA_036496505.1 Candidatus Acidiferrum sp.
CATGAAGGCGAAGATCCGAAACATCTTCAGCCATTGCCTGCCGCGCACCAGATACCAACCGAGGATTACGCATCCTGCGACCAGCACCAGCGGCGTCTCGGGCCTGAACAGCGTGCCGAAACCGACGGCTAAACCCGCGAATGCGCCGAACCACTCGGCTTTCACACGCAGGTTGAGGGAGACGGCCTCGACATAGAAAACCGAACCACGAAATCTCAGCAAGAGCAGGCACATACATAAAATCGCGAGGGTGGTCAAAAACATGGCCCAGGTTTCCGTGAGCGGTACGGCGACGTAGTTAGCGGTAAACGGGCAAAGCGCTGCGAGCCATAAGGCGGCGGAAAATACGCGTCGCGGCCGAATGCTTTCAAATGCCAGAAAAACGAGGACGGTGGCCAGCGCGGCGGTAAGCAGACAGGTGAGCAAATCGACGGCAACCTGGGCAAGCATCACCCAGAAGCGGGCGTCCGGTCCGGTCTTGCCACATAACCAATAAATCGTCGCCAGAAACGCCGAATAGCCGGGCACGCGAATGTCCACGGGCGTAACCACGCCCCCGACATTCATGGCGTAGACGTGATGCTTCAGCCAGTTGGTGGCGATCTGCTCGTAAAGAACGGTGTCTCCGGAGCCGGCCGGATACTTCAGCACAAAAAAAAGACGCAGACAGGCGCCAGCCGCGAGTGCGGCAGCCGGATTCGATAAAATTCGCTTCATGGATGGAACGCATCTTACAATAGAGCAGACGGAATCGAGCATCCCGCTCTAGAACGAAGCTGGAAGCACAATCCTGCCGTGCCGCTGGTTTGAAAGGTTTCTTGAAAGAACGGGGACCCATTTTTTACGACGCGGAGCGCGTGCGTTGGCGCCGAACGCGACGAGTGTTGGAGATCACCGCGATTCTGCTGACGGTATCGCTGACGTATTTTTTTGTGACGGTGGCGGTCAGCGTTAATCTGCCCGCAGGACTGCTGCCGGACACCAAGCCGGGGTTTCACCCGCTGAAGCTGAAGCCAAGCTCGCGGCTGTTACCGGTGCGCGAAGGACGGCGGCGTAGAGTCGCCAATATCGGCACGGTGCCCGCCAGCTACGATCCGCTGCGCGCCGCGTTTTTTGTGAGCTGGGATCCCAACAGCATGGCGTCGCTGAAGGGCCACTACAAAGACCTGGACCTACTCATCCCCGAGCAACTCCACTCGGTAACGCCGGACGGCGCCGTCACCGTGGTGGATTACGAGAATGGTCAAAACGTCACCAAAGCTACGCCGGACCAGGCCATTGCTATTCTCAAAGAGGACAAGCTCCACCAGTGGATGAAGTCCGTAAATGTCGAGCTGCCCATGATGGGGCTGGTGAACAACTACGACGGTGTCAATTGGCGCATCAAGGAAATGGCGGAAATGCTTGCGAGCGCCACGGCGCGTCACAGGCTGGAACGCGACCTGGCGGAATATGCAGCGAAATCGCACGAATCGGGCATCGTGGTGGATTTTGAGGAAGTGCCGGACGAGAGCCAAGTGCACTTCCGGAAGTTCATCGCGGAACTCTCTTCCGTCATGCATTCCGCCGGATTGAAGCTGATGGTGGCGCTACCGGCACGCGACGACGCCTACGATTACGGCTTCTTCGGCAAAGAATGCGACGCGATATTGCTGATGAACTACGACCAGCATTGGCTCACCTCTCCGCCGGGACCGATCGCATCGCAGGACTGGTACGTAGAAAATTTACGGCAGGTGCTGGAAGTCGTGCCAGCGCAAAAGATTATCGCGGCGGTGGGCAACTACGCGTATGACTGGTCGCTGGCACCCAAGAAGAGCCAGGAGTCCGCGGAATCGCTGACCATTCAGGAAGCGCTGTTGCGCGCCTCGGAATCAGACACCGCCGTGGAATTCGATCCGGTCTCGTTAAATCCGCATTACTCCTATAACGACGAGCACGACCACGTGCACCAGGTGTGGATGCTGGATACGCTTACCGCATACAACGAATTGCGCGCGAATGAACGCCTGGGCGTGCAGGGCACCGCGCTGTGGCGGCTGGGCTCGGCGGATACTTCGATGTGGCCCATCTGGGATGCGACCCGTCCGACCGACGCCATTCGCGAAAAGATTGCGGACCTGCCTCCGGGTCCCGACCTGATTTTCGAAGGCGATGGAGATGTGTGGCACTTCATCGATACGCCGAAACATGGCCGCCGCAGTTTTACCTACGACCCCGCGACTGATCTTTTCACCAGCGAAAAGTACGAATCCTATCCGCTGTCCTATCACATTGACCAACTAGGCGCGGCCAAGAAGAAATTAGCGATCACCTTTGACGATGGTCCGGACAAGCAATGGACGCCAAAAATTCTGGATATCCTCAAAGAAAAAAAGGTTCCGGCGACGTTCTTTATTGTGGGGGTCTCCGGCAGCCAGTGGCCGGAATTATTGAAACGCGAGTATGCGGAAGGGCACGAAGTGGGCAACCACACGTATACGCATCCGAATTTTGACGACATCTCGCACACGCAGCTGCGCTGGGAGCTAAATCTAACGCAGCGATTGATCGAAAGCACGCTGGGAGTGAAATCGATATTGTTCCGGCCACCCTACGGCATCGACCACGAGCCGGAATATGCGGAAGAGGTGGCGCAACTTCCCATCGCACAGGACATGGGCTACGTGATCGTGGGGCAGAAAATCGATCCGCACGACTGGAAGCAACCGGGCGGCAAGCAGGTTCCGGCCGCGGAAATTGTGGACGGGGTGCTGAGCCAGGCGACGGAGGGCAATATTATTTTGTTTCACGACGGTGGCGGCGACCGCAGCCAGACGGTGGCGGCGCTGCCGCAGGTGATCGATGAGCTTCGGGCGCAGGGCTATCAATTCGTTTCTGTTCCGGAGCTGCTTGGGAAAGAACGCTCCGCCATGATGCTGCCGCTCTCTCCGCAGGAGCATTTCGAAGCGCGCGTGGACGGGGTGATCTTCGGGTTGTACCGCTGGTTCCGAGTGGGGTTCGCGACGATATTTATCGTGGGGATCGTGCTGGTAAGCGGGCGTGCGGTGGTAATCGGGATTCTGGCGCTGATCGAGAAAGTGCGGCCCGAGCAAACGGTGATTTCCGATGCAGCGCCGGATGTGACGGTGCTGATACCGGCGCACAACGAAGAAAACGTGATTGTGCAGACGCTAGCGTCGGTTCTGGCGAGCACCACGAAGAATTTACAAATTATCGTGGTCGATGACGGTTCCGCGGACCGCACCGGCGCGCTGCTCGACGAACATTTTGGAGCCGATCCCCGGGTACACATTATTCACCAGGTGAATCGCGGCAAGTCCGCGGCGCTGAGCCTGGCGATGTCTCAGGCGCACACGAAAATTGTGATCACAATCGACGCCGACACGGAAATCGAGCCGGATGCCATCGCCAAATTGCTGCGCCATTTTTCCGACCCGCGCATCGGGGCGGTGGCGGGTAACGTGAAGGTCGGCAACCGGACGCGCTGGCTCACGCGATGGCAAGCGCTCGAGTACATCACAAGCCAGAACATGGAAAAGCGCGCGTTCGATCTGCTCAATTGCATCACCGTGGTACCCGGCGCGCTGGGTGCGTGGCGCAAAGAAGCCATAGAAGCGGCGGGCGGAATCACTTCGGACACGGTGGCAGAGGATGCGGATCTGACCATCGCCATTCGCCGGCTGGGCTGGCGCGTCAGCTACGACGAGGAAGCCATTGCGTGGACAGAGGCGCCGGAGACGGCGAGCGCATTGATCCGGCAGCGGTTTCGCTGGACTTTCGGAACGCTACAATCCTTCTGGAAGCACCGCGGCACTCTATTGCGGCCGAAATACGGCACGCTCGGCTGGATCGCTCTGCCAAACATTTTTGTTTTTCAACTGGTACTGCCGCTGATTTCGCCGATTATCGATTTAATGTTTCTGGGCTCGCTCGGACTTTGGGCGATCGGGCAACTGCACATCGCGCGCCTGCCGCAGCTTTGGACGACGGCGGACGTGGAGAAATCCATATTCTACTTTGTGGGATTTGTGCTCATCGATGTGCTGACGTGCATGGTGGCATTTGCGCTGGAACGCAAGGAAGACTGGACGCTGCTGATTCCGGTGCTGCTGCAGCGCTTCTATTACCGGCAGTTGATGTACGTGGTGCTGTTCCGCTCGGTGAAGGAGGCGGTCAGCGGGCGTCCGGTGGGTTGGCGCGGAGTCGAACCGGATTCACCGCCGAGCGCGCCACGGGCGCCAAAAACACCCGCCACTGTCGCTGCTTACCGGCTTCCGTAAATTTCGAAGGAGGCCTACGCCGAGCGGATTCGCCCGCCGACACCTCGGGGTTTGCTTGCCGTGAGGGCCAATGTGACAATAGCCGTATGCAAAAAATATTGGCTGTGACATTCAATCTGCTGGTGGCCGGACTGCTGGCGCCCTGCATTCTGAGCGCGCAGGATGCGCCCGCTCCGAAATCCCAGACCGCTCCCGCTTCCAAGGCTCAGACGGCTCCGGCGCAGAAAACTCCGGCGGCCAAGCCACGGACGACGACGGGAACGAGGACGGCGACTCCGCTGGCGCTTAAAACGCAGAAAGACAAGGTCAGCTACGCCATCGGCGTAAATATCGGCAAGAGCCTGCACAAAGATGCGGTGGATGTGGACCCGGCTATCTTCATTCGCGGAATGAAAGACGCCCTGGCCGGCGGCAAGCTGCTTTTGACCGATGAAGACATGAAAGGCACGCTGGACATCCTGCAGGCGCAACTGCGAAAGCGGCAAGAGGAACTCACTCAAGAAGCCGCGGACGCCAACAAGAAAGCCGGCGATGCTTTTTTGGCTGAGAACAAAGCGAAGCCGGGTGTCGTGGCACTGCCCAGCGGGCTGCAATACAAGGTCGTCACGGAGGGCACCGGACCGAAACCCGCGGCGACGGATTCCGTGGTTTGCAACTATCGCGGAACATTGTTGAACGGCACGGAATTTGACAGCTCTTACAAACGAGGACAGCCAGCCACTTTCCCGGTGAATGGCGTAATTAAGGGATGGACCGAAGCGCTGCAATTGATGCCGGTGGGATCGAAGTGGCAATTGTTTGTGCCACCCGACCTGGCCTACGGCAGCCGCGGAGTGGGCTCGGACATCGGCCCGGAGGCCACGCTTGTTTTTGAAGTGGAACTGATTTCTATACAGGACAAAGGGGCGAAGCAGTAGTTCGTTGCACGGCTAAAACTGTTGTAGGATATTCGCGCTTTGCGGCTTTCCGTATTTGCGTTGGGGGAACTTTTGGCGATCAGCTTCGTCTTGAACGGCGAACCCAAGACCGTGGATGTGCCCGCGGAGATGCCGTTGCTTTGGGTTTTGCGCGATACGCTAAGCATGACGGGCACAAAGTTCGGGTGCGGCATGGCGCTGTGCGGAGCGTGTACTGTGCACATCGAAGGATCGGCCGCGCGCTCGTGCGTGACGCCGATTTCCAGCATTGCCGGGAAAAAGATCACCACCATTGAGGGACTTACCGCCGGCGGAAAGCACGCGGTGCAGCAAGCGTGGATGGAGACCAACGTTCCGCAGTGCGGATATTGCCAGCCGGGGCAAATTATGTCCGCAGCGGCGCTGCTGGCGAAGAAATCGTCGCCCACTGACGCGGAAATTGACGACGCCATGAGCGGAAACATCTGCCGCTGCGGGACCTATCAGCGCATCCGCCAGGCGATTCACCGCGCGGCTGCCTTACAAACCGCGAAGGCGTAGATCCTCGGTAATCCCCGCCGAGTGTTTGATTCGTATCGGGTTCTAGTGATTTGCGGCGGATTTTGCTATGCTGCACTTAAGTAAGGTACAGGGCTGCATCCTGAAGCTAAGGAGCGGCACCGGAGGCCGGCGTGAGTTTCATTCCGAATGGTACTGGCGGCGGGAAAGTCACCGTCCCGGATATTCAACAGCGTAAAAACCTACCCGCGGGATCGGCAACAAACCAAAAAATAGTGTCTCTTACGGCTTATGACTACCCTACGGCTCGTTTGCTCGACGAAGCCGGGGTGGACGTCATACTGGTAGGCGATTCTCTGGGAATGGTGGTGCTGGGATATGAGAGCACGCTTCCTGTAAGTATCGACGAGATGCTGCATCACACTCGCGCGGCTCGGCGCGGAGCGCGTCGCGCCCTGGTGGTTGCAGATATGCCGTACGGCAGCTATCACGCGGACATCGCTGAATCGTTGCGCAACGCGATGCGTTTCATCAAGGATGGCGGCGCGGAGGCGGTAAAGGTGGAGGGCGGCGAGCGGCGCCTGGAATTGATCGCACGGCTCACGGAAGCGGAAATACCGGTGATGGGCCACGTGGGGCTGACGCCGCAATCGGTAAATGCGCTGGGGGGCTATCGCGTACAGGGGAAAACGGCGGCCTCCGCCGACCAACTGTTGCGTGACGCACACGCAGTGGAAGCGGCGGGAGCGTTCGCGATTGTCCTGGAGGCTATGCCCCGCGAGCTGGCGGCGCAGATCACCCGTGAACTGCGCATACCCACTATTGGAATCGGCGCGGGACCCGATTGTGACGGACAAATTCTGGTTTTAAGCGACATGCTCGGCTTGACGTTTGGGCCGACGCCCAAGTTCTCGCGCCAGTACGCGTCGCTGGGTGAAACGATTTCCGGCGCAGTGCGCGAGTACTGCGACGACGTTCGCAAGTCGGCGTTCCCTTCGGATGCGGAGTCCTATCACGGCGCGCAAAGCGCAAAAAGCCGCAAGACCATTTCCATCGTTGGGTGATTTAGAGTCTACACATCGGTTTTCATGGGAGGCACGATGTCGCCGGAAGAGTTTCGCCTGCTTTACGATTACAACGCCTGGGCCAACCGGCGTTCGCTGGATTCCGCCACGTCCCTGACGGCGGAACAATTTACCAAGCCGCTGGGCTCCAGCTTTTCGTCCGTACGCGATACGCTGGCACACATCTGGGGCTCGCAGTGGGTGTGGCTGGAACGTTTTCAAGGGCGCTCGCCATCGTCGTTGCCGGAGGGCACGCAGTTCAATGACATATCGTCTTTGAGAGCGCGCTGGAGCGAGGACGAGGACCGTCTGCTCAAATTTGTCTCCACGCTCACGCAAGAAGACCTGCACAAGGTCATCGAATACCGCACATTGAAGTTTGGAATTTACAAGAACCCGTTATGGCAATCGATGCAACACGTGGTGAATCACAGCACGTATCATCGCGGACAGGTGGTTACGCTACTGCGGCAACTGCATGCCACGCCGCTTTCCAGCGACTTGATGCATTTTTATCGCGAACGCGCTCAGGCGGTCAGCGCCTAGCAAAGCCTACCTCGTGGAAATCATACGCACTGTTTCCTGGATGAAAGAATTTGCGCGCAGGCAGCGCGACGAGCATGGCATTCTCGGACTGGTGCCCACCATGGGTGCGCTGCATGAGGGGCACCTGGCGTTGATCAGGCGAGCGCGGCTGGAGTGTTCTTCGGTGGTAGTCTCTATTTTTGTGAATCCCACACAATTCGGCCCGGCTGAGGATTTTGGTAAATATCCGCGCGCGCTGGCTGCGGATACGGAGAAACTGGCCGGCGCAGATGTGCACTGCCTGTTTCTGCCGGAGTCGGAAGAGATTTATCCGCAGAATTATGCGACATATGTAAACGTTGAAGGGTTGAGCGAGCGGCTCGAAGGACGCTCCCGGCCCGGGCATTTTCGTGGGGTCAGCACCATTGTGCTGAAGCTGCTGCAGATCGTTCAGGCGCAGTTTGCGTATTTCGGCAGAAAAGATGCGCAACAGGCGGGTATCATCACGCGAATGGCCAAGGATTTGAACCTCGATTCTGAAATTGTGGTCTGCCCAATCGTCCGGGAAGCCGATGGGCTGGCCCTGTCATCGCGCAACGTTTACCTGAGCCCCGGGGACCGCGCCGCAGCGCCGGTGCTGCACCGGGCTTTGCGAGCAGTGAAGCAGTTATTGAAAAAGGGCACGCGAGACTCCGCCTCGTTGCAATCCGCCATGCTGCAGGTTCTGAAGGGTGCACCGGGAGCAAAAGTGGAATACGCGGAAATTGTGGATGCCGAAACTTTCGAACCTGTCTCTCATGTCAGCCGAACGGCGTACGTGCTGCTAGCCGTCAAATTCGGCGACACTCGCTTGCTGGACAATATGCTGATTGGACTTAAGGGGAGCGATCAAGAGTTAAGCGTGGAGCTGTAAAGCGTAGTTTTCTTGAGCCGCCATTTTTCTTCAGCCGTTTTTCTTTAACAGGATCATTCCAGAATGTGAAAGTAATCGTCCTGGCGCGAAACGCGCAGCGGGATTCCGAACAGCTCCGACATCCGTTCAGAAGTCAGGACAGAGGCTTTCGGGCCGTCGGCAATCACGCGGCCCTTGCGAAGTAAAATGACGCGCTCGATTTCTGGAATAATTTCGGAAACATGATGGGTGACGAGCAGGATGGCGATCCCGGATTGCGCGAGGCTGCGCATGTTGGCGCGAAGCTGCGCCTGCGCGGCAATGTCGAGCGCGTTGCTGGGTTCGTCAAAGAGCAAGGCGCGAGGCTCATTGACGAGCGCGCGGGCAATCAGCGTGCGCTTGGCTTCCCCCGAAGACATGCGCGCAACCGGGCGCTGCGCAAGATGGGCGACGCCCATGCGCTCCAGGGCGCTCTGGGCAAGCGCCAACTGGCGCGGATCGGGATGGTGGTGCGGGAAAATGCGCGTGCTGCTGAAAAATCCGGAGAGCACCACATCACGGCCAGTCGTTTCCGTGGTGCAGGAGCCGAGGAGATCAGGTGACACGATGCCCAGGAATGCGCGCAACTCAAAAATATTCCACCGTTCGCGGCCGAGGATGGAAATGGAAGAGCCTTCACGGACCGTCGGATAGCATTCCCGGGTGATGGTCTTGATCAGCGTGGATTTTCCGCAGCCGTTAGGGCCCAGGATGCAGACGTGCTCGCCGGCCTCAATGCGCAGGGTAATGTCATCGAGCGCGACGGTCGAGGGATCAAGACCGGACTCGGCCTGCACGTCAGGGTCGCCAGAGAATCCACGGTAGACGGTCACGTGTTGAAGATCGAGAAGCGGCGGAAAAGAACTCATTCGCGCAGGCTAAGCTCCGTGGAACAGCGGGCATTATTCTAGCCGAGGGGCTGCGGCGCGCGTGAAGAACCTGTTAAAAAAAATCCGTCAAAAATAAGGGGAGAAAAAAAGGAGGTGAAAACCTAAGTCTCCACCTCCCGGGGTGGGGTGATGCATGACAAGCTTCCCTGGAGTGCAGCGCCTGCCCTGCCCGGCAGAACACAGCCTCGCTCGCGATCGCGTAACCACAACTCGAAAGGAGACTCACCATTCAAGGGCTTGTCTTTAGTGGGTTTTTAGCATTTGCCATGAGCGGTGTCAACGGGATAAAGGGCAGAAGCTTAGCGTGATTGCTTTTAAAACAGCGCCATCTTTCGGCTTCCCATCGTCGAGTGACAAGCGCCGGCAACCAAGGGAGATCAGGTGGCGAATATTTCGTTAATTTTGCCCGCGAGCTTGAAGTCCAACTCACTGACGCCGCCTGCGCTGTGGGTATTCAAATCGATGACCACTTTATTCCAGACGTTGAACCATTCGGGATGGTGGTTCATGGATTCCGCGACCAGCGCGACCCGGGTCATGTTTCCAAAAGCAGCGACGAAATCCTTGCACTCGAAGGCGCGATGAAGCTTGCCGGCAACGAAACTCCAGCCCTGAATCTGGCTCAAGCGCTCTTCGACTTCGACGTCGGTAAGTTTTTTGGCGGCCATAGCTCTTCTCCAGAGTTGAAAGTATGCGTCGGCGGGCGTGCACCGGCAAGCCACACCGCGGAAAATATAGACCGAACCAGGCGCGTTTGGCGTTGCCTGCGCTGGGAAATTCCTCTATCGTAAAGGTTTCGTTTGCCGGCAAAATGCGCGACGTGCGCGCGAGCCGCACGAAAGTGAGTCGACGTGAAAAAGAAAATTCGCGCCATTCAATACGGTGTCGGCCCTATCGGCGCCTCTATCGTCCGGCTGATGCGCGAGAAGCAAGCCATTGAAATCATCGGCGCGATCGACACCGATCCGGAAAAGGTGGGCCGCGACCTGGGAGAAATTGTAGGCGCGCCGGATGCGCCCTGGGGCGTGAAGATCTCGAACGATGCAGCGGAAGTGCTGGGACAGGCTGCAGACGTGGTGATTCACTCGACATCCTCGGCGTTGCCGAAGGTAGTGGAGCAACTGCTGGCGTGTCTCGAAGGAGAATCCTGCGTGGTTTCCACGTGCGAAGAGCTGGCCTATCCCTATCGCACTTATCCGGAACTGGCGGCAAAACTGGACAAGGCTGCCAAGGAGTGGGGCGTGGCGCTGGTGGGCACAGGAGTCAATCCGGGATTCGTGCTGGACAAGTTGATCGTCACACTGGCGGCGATCTCGCAGCGCATCGAACACGTCAGCGGGCGGCGTATCGTGGACGCGTCCACACGGCGAATGCCGCTGCAAAAGAAAATTGGCGCGGGCATGTCGTTGGAAGAATTCCGCGAGAAGGTCAGCGCGGGACTCATCAAGCACGTGGGCTTGCCGGAATCGGTGGCCATGGTGGCCGATAGTTTGAATCTATTGGTGGATCAGATTACTGAAACCATCGAACCCGTGGTCGCCGCCGAAAGGGTGCAAACCGAGTTCCTCACCGTTGAGCCCGGCCAGGCAGCGGGCGTCCATCAAATCGCTCGAGGGTTATCCGGGGGAAAAGAACTCATCCATCTCGAATTGCAGATGTACGTCGGCGCCAAAAACCCGGTGGACGTGCTGGAGCTACAAGGCCACCCCAATATCAGCTTGACGATACCTGGGGGGTCGCCGGGCGATATCGCCACGGCCTCGGTGGTGGTGAATTCCATCCCGGTGATCCTTGATGCGCCCGCAGGACTGCGGACAGCGCGCGACCTGCCCATTGGATTTTTCTCGCCGGAAGCGCGCCCGTAGGACGACTGATGGAAAGTTCGCCACGGCTCGAGCACGCGGCGTTTTATTTCTTCCAGAATTTCATCACCGCGGAATAATCGAGGTCTTCCTTGGCTTCATCCTTCACCTTGGAATACGTCTTGTACGCCGCGGCGGCCGCCGGCAACTCCACGTGTACCTGCCTGGCGAGTTCGAGCGCCAGTCTCACGTCTTTGTGCATGAGGCGCAGCGGGAAACTCGGGGTGTAATCGGCTTTCAACAGATTTTGGGATTTGACGTCCAACACGCCAGACCGGGCCATGCTCGACTGCAGGACCTCGACGAGTTTCTCCCCTTCCAGGCCTGCTGAGGTGACCAGCGCCAAAGCCTCAGCTAAAGCGTCCACTTGAAGCGCCAGGATCAGGTTCATGGCCAGCTTGATGGTCTGGCCCGCGCCGTTGGGTCCCAAATGAAACCATTTCTTGCCCATCACCCGCAAAGCGGGCTCTACATCCGTAAGCGTGGTGGCATCGCCCCCGGTCATGAAAACCAGCTCGCCCTTTTTTGCGCCCCAGTCGCCTCCAGTGACAGGTGCATCCAGAAAGCGCACGCCGCGTTCGGCACAAGCTGCAGCCACTTTGCGCGCAAGGTCGGGAGACACGGTGCTGGAATCCATATAAATGCTTCCGCGCCGGAGCGCCTGCATCGCGCCGTTGTCGCCCCACAGAACTTCTTCGAGGGCCGGCGGATCGCTGACGATGGTAATCACAAAGTCAGAATTGGCTGCGAGTTCACGCGGCGAGGACGCGAGCTTCGCGCCGGCGGCGACCACTTCGCTGGAGCGCGAGGCCGTGCGGTTCCAGACAGTGAGCGGGTATCCGGCTTTCAACAGGTTCAGGGCCATGGGGCGGCCCATCAAACCCAGGCCGATGAAACCGATCTTCGTTTGGGGTCCAATGACAGAATCCACAGAGCCTCCGCGTAGTCGAACAGAGGAATGTCCGACGATGTTTTGAAGGATCAATTGTAACGTAACCGGGAAAATTCCGGCGGTGCGGGAGGCAGGGCGAAAGAGCGATCAGGATGCGGTGAAATGAAAACGGGGAAATGAGGCTAAACGTTGGAGCGTTGCGGCCGGGGGAAAATCACGGAGATCTTGGAGGAGCCGCCAGCGGCGGCCGAAGCTACGTTTTCGACCAGCGGATGTTCAGACGGTGCATCAGCGTCGGACGCCGCGGTTTTCGACGGAAGGGTCGGATTTTCCGGAGGACCGTGGACCACTTTGGGAGCGGTCACGTCGATTTTTTCCGCCAGGCGCACAACGTACTGGTATGGAATTTCCCACCGAAAATGCCTGCGCTGGCCACGCTGTTCGAAACTCTGTTCGAGAAAAATAGAACGTCCGGTATCACCGACGAAGGTGCCTGAAGCAGGTAAAAGGATATCGCCCGCGCGATATTGAACTTCGACCTGGCGGCCAAGGAAGGCTGAGTAGCGCGCCATACTTCTCCAGTTTGCAAAGAGGTAGTAATACCGTCAATAGTACGTAAGTCCTCTCGGCCGCAACGCGTGTGGAAATATGGGGAAAACCATAGATTCCGACGTTGTTTTAACGCGCTAGGTCTTGCAGGACGGCGTCTGCGGCACGGCGGCCGCTGAGCATGGCGCCATGAATGGAAGCATTGTCCCGGTGATCGCCACAGACATAAATGCCCGGACGAACGCGCACAGAACGCTGGGGAGGTTCCAGGGCGCCGGGATATTGCTGCGGTTGGGCGTGGGGTATCTTGTAGCTTTTCAGGAAGCGCCAGGAACGAGCGACCTCGCCGAACCAGTTTTTCATCTGCGCGATGATAAATCCGCTCAGTTGCGCGTCGGTGAGCTGCTGGGTGCCCAAAACGGATACAGAAATCAGATGCTGCCCCGCCGGAGCGTACGAAGGCGCAACTTCGCTCATGACCGCAAAATTATTCACAGGCCCGGCGCCGTCGCCGTTCAAGGTAAGCGTAGCGCCCCGCACTGGAGATTCGGCAGCGGCGTAATAGAAGCAACTTACACTCCGCGAGGCAGGCTCTGCTTCGCCCACGAGATGCGCTGCGGCCGGCCCATCGGTGGCGATGACGATGGCGCGGGCACGGAGGCTTTCGCCGCCTTCGAGGGTAATTTCATTTTCGTGCAGGGATTCGACCTTGGCGTTCAGGCGCAGGGAACCGGGCTTGAATTTCTCCACGATCTGCGCCGGGATGCGCCCCATGCCGCGCGCGGGAACGCTCGTGGCACCTTCGGACAGCATCTTGAAGACGAACTCAAACATGCGGCTTGATGTTTTCAGCTCGGAGTCCAGCAGAATGCCTCCGAGAAAGGGGCGAAAGAAGCGGTGAATCATTTCCTGGCTGAAGCCTTGAGCCTGCAGAGCAGCGCTGGTGGCGCGCTCCGGCCGCTTGAAAATTTCCTCGATAGAAGTACGCTTCAGGCGGCTGCGGAGGCGGGCCATACGGA
The DNA here is from genome assembly GCA_036496505.1 of Candidatus Acidiferrum sp. Lineage (GTDB taxonomy): Bacteria > Acidobacteriota > Terriglobia > Acidiferrales > UBA7541 > Acidiferrum. The sequence continues at coordinate 13,431 of DASXLA010000102.1, forward strand.
GTTTATCGCCCAACGTTCCAAATTGCGATTGGAAGGCCTCAACCCACCTTCCGGGCATGCGCCAGGGATCGATCAAGGAGTTCATGCGGCCTGCGAACCACGAGTAGGCGCCCGGCGAGAAAGATTTCAGGTCGAGCCGGGAATAGTCCAGGACGAGGCGAGCTTCGGGATAGGCGGTGAGCAACACCTGAAACCCACGATCGAGGAGAAAACCGTCGACCTCGTCGGTACGAACGCGGCCACCAATGCCGTCGGAGGCTTCGACAATCTCGAAGGTGATGCCAGCCTCGTCCAGACGCCTGGCGCAGCATAGTCCCCCGAGGCCTGCGCCTACGATCAAAACGTCCGCAGTGGTGGCCATGCTCAAGGAATCCTCCGCGAGCTGAATGCGCGTCCCAATGATGAAAATTGAAAGCCTAGTCCTGAGGCATTTGCGGCTTTTCGCGCAAGTGTGAGGCCGGTCTTAAATGCCTTGCGGCGGCTGCTCATTCAAGATTCACGAGAGAGGGCTTCGGCAGTACGGCGATGTCTGAACTCAAACAAGCGAGACAGACGGTGGCGTGTGTAGGCGCCGCCGATCAGCTTTCCCAGCCAGTCAAGCGGAAATTCATACTCGACGCGGTCTTCGAGCCAGCTTTTATTTTCACCATCGGGAATAAACAAATGAGTGTGCTCCCAGCGGCGAAATGGTCCGGAAACCATTACGTCGCGAAACATCCGGCCGGGTTCGCTGGCGGTGTGCTCGGCGGTCCAGGTCTGCGTGATGGGGCCTACCCGGAGGCGAATTTTGACGAGCGATCCTGGTTGATCGATTCCTCCGGTCTGTTCGACAACGTGAGCGTTTTCCCAGGGGGGCGTCAGGCGTTGCAGGGCATCAGGCCGGGCGTGCCAGGCGTAGACGGCTTCTGCGGAGGCAGGCATGGCGCTGCGATAAACGAAGAGTTCGCTCACAAACTTCACAAGGATGGGGGTAAAGCAAGGAACCGGCAAGGATAAACGAGGGTCACCGGCGGGTGAGCTTTACGGTTTCATGGCTGGACCGCTCCAGCGTGTCGGAACGAAGGAATTTTTTGGCGGCGGCGTCGTCTTTCAGGTAGGCGTCCCAGAATGCCAGCGAGGCGGAGTTGGTGTAACCCAGAATCGCAGCGGCCTGCGAGGACCGCGCAGGAAGCAAGGTTCGATCGGTAATGAAGGACATGTGGTTGGCGCCTTCAATGAACAATTCATATTTATCGCCGGGTTCGCTGCGTTCGAAAGGAACCTTGTGCCAGGCGGCGTTCGCCAGAGGGCCTAGATTGTCGAGCGAACCGGTTATGCCCATAAAAGGCAGCGAGATTTTGTCGAAGGAGTGCGCGCTTAAACCGAATTGTCCGGGACCTTGCGGGGAGAGACAGAGAATGGCTTTGGCGCGCGGGTCGGCGAAAGTCGAGCCGGGATGCCCCGGAAGATCGACAAGTGCGCCCGCCACCGCTTCGGCGGTGTACGAGCCCATGGAATGGCCGGCGATGCCGATGCGCGCGGAATCGATTTTGCCGCCAAGGCCAGCGACGCGCTTCTGCAATTCGGGGAGCGAGTCCAGCAGGAAAGAAATGTCCTGCGGCCGGCTTTCCCACAAAGCAGGATTTTTCAGCGCGTCTCGCACGGCCTGCGGGAAGCCAACGTACTCGCCGTCGCTGCGGCGCTGCACCACCGAATCATCATGCGTGGGCTGCAGGGTGACGTAGCCGTGCGTGGCCCAATGGCGTGTCAAGGATTCGCAGCAACTTTCCGATCCGCCAGCGCCGTGAGAAAAAACAATCACGGGATACTTACCTGCAGCGACGGGGTAAAAAATCCGGACACGCAAATCCTTGTTGCGCTTGGCGTCATGAAGGGCGATGCCGGAAACTTCGGTGACCGATAGGGGTCCGGTCTCGAGCTTGTACCCTTCCACGTCCTCGTCGGCCACGATCTCTGGAGGATCGGCAACGGCGACCGGGCCTGTAGATTTGGCTGGAGGTTTCGCGGAGTTCGAATCGTGCGTGGGCTTGGGGAGAGAAAATGCCGTGTTTCCAGACTGCCAGACGATCGCACCAGCCACGGCAACACTCAATCCGGAAATGAGGGCAAAATTTATGAAGAACCTTTTGCGCCGGCGGCCACGCAGATGAGCTGGTAGCGAAGAACCGAATCGTTCCTGGAGAGTTTTGAGCATCAGTGACCTTGTGATCGTGACTCGCTTGCTAAACCCGGCTTGGAAACTAAGGTTGCCCTCGCGGGTAAATCGCGGATTTTTAGATGATTCCGCAACACCCGTGCCTTTCCGGGCGAAATCAAGCCCGTCTGGAACGACGCAAAAGCTGGGGGTTTGGCAAGCGTCAGGGAGGGGACGGACCACCTGAAACCGCGATCAGTATAGCAAACACAAATCGTAAAATGGTCATCCTTTGTATCTCAAACGCGGTCGAAATTCATTAAGCGCCTGGCCCGCGCCGGAGTATTTTGGATGTAATTCTTCACTGAAAATTTCCGCGCGGTGTTTTGCGAACCCATGTAGCGAATCATGCCAAATATCGGACGCTCCGGACCCCAGGGACGATCATATCTACCCAAACACCAGAAAATCCCGCTGTAGGAATTGGGATTGCGGCCATCCAGGCCGTATTTGTTGTTGAGTTCGGTGAGAATCGATGCGGCGACGCGGGGTGAAGCGGACCACTCCAGAATTTTTTTGCCCCACAGCGTACGCATGTAGTTGCGGATGTGCCCTTCGCGCAAGAGCTGGCCCTATGCGGCATTCCAGAGAGGATCATGGGTGGACGCGGCTTCAAATTCTTCGAGCGTGTAGCGACTCGGCCGCACATCGCTCAAGTGCTTCGCCAATGTTTTCAGCGCCCATGGGGGAAGCGAGTCATAGCGATCGTAGTCTTGGCGGTGCGCACAGAAGTTGTAGCCGACTTCCCGCCAGGTGACGAGCTGCTCCAGATAATTTTCGGCGGAGGCGCTCATGTTCCACCAGCCTTCACGCGCGCCGTTGGCGCGGAGGGCCAGTTTCTTTGGCTGCCATTTTTCCAGGCGGGTTATGGCCGCAAATATTTCGTGGCTTGAGATGTGGCCGAAATGGAGATACGGAGACAAATTACTGGTGGAGTGCAGCTCCGGATCGCTGTGCTCCTCGCTGTACAACCTGATTCCCTTTTTCAAGAATGTTTGGAGGCGCGCGCAAGCCGCAGTGTGTCCGCCTGCGGTTTTTGTGGGCTTCACGTGGTGATTGATGGGAAGGGAGCCAAGTGAACCATTCATGGATTCGAGCAAGGCGGTGGACGCGGCAGGCCAGCGCTCAGTGATGGCGCCGGGCAAAAGAGGCGACTGCGGCAGCCCGGCGGACGAAAGAGGATCAGCCGTTGGAAAATCCACCAGGTGCGTGGGCAAGTTTTTTTGGAGGTGGCGGCGAAAGTCGAATGCCCGCGTGAAAGCATGATCCGCGGAACGCAAAGGAAGCAGCCCATTCGAATCAACAGCTTCGAGACGGACAGCTAGTTTCCGCGCCGCAGCGGAAACCATGCGCGGCAGGAAAAAACATGGGAATTCATCGGTGATGACCACGCAGGCGTCAGCAGCCAACGCTTCAAGCAGACCTTGGCCGGCCCGCGCGGCCGGCTCCACGTACGGATAATAGAGAACCCGGCGCCCGGCGCAGACGCTGGCGTTATCCGCCATGCCATCGATGACAAAGCGATGGAGGCGGTCGCTAGCCCATGGATGGCCGCAACGCAGCGCCTCGAATACCACCAGCGGTTTGTGCAGCTCGCGACAATGCTCCAAAGCGCGATCCAGCGAAAAATTGTGAAAGAGACGCCGGTTCGCAATCATCCAGTAGAGGACGTATCCGCCGGAAACGTTGATTGGTGCAGCATTGCAGCTTTGGATGCGAATAGCAGGAACCAAAATTGGGCGAGGCCTCGTGCCTGGGAATCGCGTGAATCCAGTGCGCTACCCCAGCATACCGGACAGAATCTTCCCGGCAATACCAAGAGCACTTGACATTTGGTAGCACCGGGCTATCGTCTGCGTTCGACCTTTGTAACGAGGAGACAAACAATATGCGCAGGATGGCAGCAATTCTGTTCCTGGCTCTGATGTCCGCAGTCCAACTTCATGCCCAAACGCAGAAGCCCGCATCCCAAACGGTGGTGCTAAAGGCCGCGAGGCTTTTCGACGGGAAAAGCAGCTCGCTGGTGACGCCCGGTATGGTGGTGGTGGAAAACGGCAAGATCACCGCAGCGGGTTCGAATGCATCCGTGCCCGCCGGAGCGGAAGTGATCGAACTGGGCGATTCCACGCTGCTGCCTGGCTTCATCGACGCGCACACTCATTTGACAATGATGTATACGACCGACTACAAGCAAGCCGAGCTCGACAGCCTGCAAAAAACGATCCCGGAGCAGGCACTGGACTCCATCGCGAATGCCAAGGTTACGCTAATGGCGGGCTTCACCACCGTGCGGGACGTCGGATCGCATCATTTTCTGGATGTCGGACTGCGCAATGCCATTCGCAGCGGTAAAGTGCCAGGACCGCGCATGCTGGTGTGCGTGCATGCCATTGGATCCACCGGCGGGCACTGCGACGACACGGGATACCGCTCCGGCGTGTTTGGCAAGGAAACCGGCCCGGAAGACGGCGTGGCCAACGGTCCCGATCAGGTACGCTACGCGGTGCGGCTGGCACACAAATATGGCGCGGACGTCATCAAGACGTGCGCATCGGGCGGCGTGCTCTCGCTTGCCGATGACGTAGATACCCCACAGCTCACGCAGGACGAAATGAACGCGCTGATCGACGAAGCGCACGCACTGCGACGAAAAGTTGCGGCGCATGCGCACGGCGCGGAAGCGGCCAAGCGCGCCATCCGCGCGGGCGTCGACTCCATCGAGCATGGATCGTTCCTGGACGACGAGGCGCTCGATATGATGAAGCAGCACGGCACCTACTACGTTCCGACGTTGATGGCGCTTCAGGGCCTTTCCGAACAGATGCAGGCAGGAATGTACATTCCTCCCGCGATTCGAATGAAGGCCGAGCAGGCGATGACCTCTCTGCACAAAACGTTTCAAAACGCGTTGGCCAAGGGTGTGAAAATTGGCTTGGGCACCGACGCCGCGGTCTACCCGCATGGACGCAATGCTGAGGAATTTCATCAGATGGTGGATTTGGGGATGAAACCAGCGGATGCGTTGAGAGCCGGAACTTCCGTCGACGCCGAGTTGCTGGGGTTGGCTGATAAAATTGGCACGCTGGAGGCCGGGAAATCAGCCGACATCGTTGCCGTCCCGGGTAATCCGGTCCAGGATATTCGTCAAACAGAGCATGTTTTTTTTGTGATGAAAGAAGGCGTGGTGTACAAAAACGAGAGCCCGACGGCGCGATGACGAGTCTCGCCGGCCTTCCTATCTGAGCCAGCAAATGAATCCGGCATGACAGTTTCTTCCGAAGCGGCCATTCCCCCGGCCTTGGAGCGAAGTTCCAGACGGGCTTGGCTGCTGGCACTAGTGCTGTCTCTAGTCACAGCGCTGACGATCATCTCGCCCTTTACGTGGAAGGGAAATGCTTCCGGGCACGATTTTTCCTTTCACGCGGCGTCCTGGATGGACGCTGCGGCCCAATGGCACCAGGGGATTATGCTGCCGCGATGGACGGCGGGAGCGAATTACGGATTCGGCGAGCCGCGCTTCATCTTTTACCCACCATTGTCGTGGATGTTTGGCGCGGCGTTGGGCCTGGTGGTGCCGTGGGTGTATGTGCCAGCGGTATTCATCGTATTGACACAATGGATGGCGGGCTTATCGGCGTTCGCGCTGGGGCGTCGCTTATTCGCGGAGCGCGGGGCGCTGCTTTGCGCTGTTGCTTACGCCGCGAATCCGTACGCTCTGCTCATTGTGTACATGCGCAGTGACTTTGCCGAGCAGCTGGCGCTGGTTTTTCTTCCGTTGTTGTTTCTCGCGGCGCTCGAAATGCTGGGCGTGGCAAAGACTGGCGTTCGAAAAAATGTTTCACCCGTGGCCTTTCTGGCGATTACCTTTGCAGCGGTTTGGCTTACCAACTCCCCGGCGGGCGTGGTTGCGAGCTACAGCTTGGCTGCGCTCTTCGTTTTCACCGCCATTAGGTCAAAGTCGTACAAGCCGCTGCTGCTCGGGGCCGCCGCGCTGGCGCTGGGGTTTGGCCTGGCAGGGTTCTACCTGGTGCCGGCCATTTACGAACAAAGATGGGTGAACATCTCGCAAGCGCTTGCATCCGGGCTGCAGCCATCCCAAAATTTTCTGTACGCCATCATCGCCGATTCTGAACACAACGATTTCAATCGCATCGCTTCGAATACCGCGGTGGTGATGATCGGGCTCACCGGCCTATTCGCCGTGGCTGGCTTTCCACGAAGCGGGAATTCATCGAGATATTCCGTAACGAAGGCCGTATGGACAGTGCTTTTGGCGCTGTCGGTGCTGGCGGCGTTTCTAATGCTGCGCTTGAGCAATGTTTTCTGGATTCTGCTTCCCAAGCTTTGCTTCGTGCAATTTCCCTGGCGCTGGATGTCAATCCTCGCGATACCATTTGCCTGCCTTGCGCCGGCCGCGCTTCTGCAAAAACGCAAGAGGTGGCATTGGGCGGCCTTTGAAATCGTGGCGTTCGTAGCAGTGTTGGCCGGGTTGGCTACTTGGATGGTGCGCCGCACGTGGTGGGACTCCGAAGACATTCCAGTGCTCAGGGAGGCAATTCAAAATGACGAAGGATTCGAGGGTGTGGACGAGTATGACCCCGCGAACGATGACCATTCGAGCTTGCCGCAGAAGTCCGCGCGGGTAACGCTATTGGCGGGCGCGCGGGAGTCCACGGCCCTGTCCGGCACAAGGATTCACGTGGAACGGTGGTCTGCCGAAACGAAAGAGTTGCGCATCACGGCGCGGGAGCCGGTACTTCTCGCGCTACGACTGTTGAATTATCCCGCGTGGCGCATCGAGGTGAATGACAAGGTGGTAAAGCCGCAACCACCGAATCGGGAGACGTCGCAGATGGTGGTGCCGCTGCCTGTCGGGTCGTCGCATGTCGTGGTGCGTTTTACCCGTACGCCGGATCGAACGATTGGCGGAATCTCGACGAGTCTCAGCGTCATAGTATTGATGCTGTTTTTCGTTAGACGCGCGAGAAGTTGACTCAGCAGCGAATCAGCGACGGTCCACCGTGGGATGGCGAACATCCTGGCCCTGCACGATGTAAATGACGTCTTCGGCGATGTTGGTAGCGTGATCGCCGATACGTTCCAGGTTCTTGGCCACAAGAATGAGCTCGAACGCCGGAAACACCACGCTGGAATCGCCCATCATGTAAGTCAGCAGTTCGCGGAAAATCTGATCCCGAAAATTGTCGACCTGATCGTCGCTGGCGAGCACCTTTTGCGCCAGCTCGACATCGCGCCGGACGACCGCGTTCAGCGCGTCGCGCACCATCTCTTCGGCCAGTTCGCTCATTCGCGGCAAGTCCACGTATGGTTTGACGCGCGGGTGCCGCAGAATTCTGAGGGAACCTTGCGCGATGTTAACGGCCTGGTCCCCAATGCGCTCCAGGTCGTTATTGATGCGCGAGATCGCCAGCACAAAACGCAAATCCACGGCCATCAGCTGATGCAGAGCCAGAAGCTGGACGACGCGATCATCGACTTCGATCTGCAGTTCGTTGATAGCGTCTTCCTCGGCGAGCACGCGATTGGCCAGCTGCTCGTCGGAATCCAGCACCGAATGTACCGCCTGGTGCACGGCCCTCTCGGCAAGGCTGCCCATCCAGAGGAGGCGCTCCTTGAGGTCGTTTAAATCCCGTTCAAAATGACGTTCCATGCGTTTCCTCAGTCGAAAATTGATAAATCCGTCGGGTGCAGCCTATCTCTCAGCCAAATCGTCCGGTGATGTACGCTTCCGTCCGCGCATCGCTCGGAGTAGTGAAGAGCTGCGGTGTGGGGCTGAACTCAATCAGTTGCCCGGTCAACAGAAAGGCGGTGAAATCGCTGACGCGCGCCGCCTGCTGCATGTTATGGGTCACGATGACGATGGTGCAAAGGTCTCGCAACTGTACGAGCAATTCCTCGATTTTCGCGGTGCTGATAGGGTCCAGTGCGGAACACGGTTCATCCAGCAGCAGCACTTCGGGTTCGACGGCGAGAGCCCGCGCGATGCACAGCCGCTGTTGCTGCCCGCCGGATAATTCGTACGCGGACTTATGCAACTGATCCTTCACTTCGTCCCACAGTGCCGCGTGCCGCAGGCTCTTTTCCACCGCGTCGGACATGGAAAGCTTCGTGCCATTGATGCGCAGTCCATACGCGACATTTTCGAAAATTGATTTCGGAAAAGGGTTGGGCCGCTGAAAGACCATGCCAACACGGCGGCGCAGCGCGGTAACGTCCTCAGCAAGAATATTCTGATTGTCGATCAGAATCTGGCCTTCGAGCCGGGAGCTGCGCACCGTTTCGTGCATGCGGTTCAGGGTCCGCAGCAAGGTAGACTTGCCGCATCCAGAAGGGCCGATCAGCGATGTAACCTTGCTAGCGGCGATGTTCAAGTCGATGTCGAACAACACCTGTTTTGGGCCGTAAAAGAAATTGACCTTATCGACGGTCATACGCATCACCAGCGGCGCCTGTGCCTCGCGACTCGATGGGGTGGTGACAGGGGGTGTTATTTTTACAGACACTGCCGGCCTCGCAGAAGCGTGCATGGACTAAGTCCTCGGAACAGCTACGCCCCGGGACAGAATAACCCGGGCGACGATATTAATAACTAGAATCAAGCCGAGCAATACAAGTCCGGCGGCCCAGGCCTGGCGATGCCAATCTTCATATGGAGCGATGGCGTAGGTAAAGATCATCACCGGCAAAGACGAGGTGGGTTGGGTCCAACCCGGACTCCAGAAACGATTCCCAAACGCGGTGAACAGTAACGGCGCCGTTTCTCCGGCCACACGCGCGAATGCCAGCAGCACCGCGGTCAAGATCCCACGGTAGGCGGCGGGAACGACCACGGAAGCGATGGTTCTCCACTTGCTCGCGCCCAGGGCCATGGCGCCTTCGCGCAGAGATTTTGGCACGGCGCGCAAAAACTCCTCAGTGCTTCGAAGGGTAATCGGAATCATCATCAGTCCCAATGCCACCCCGCCCGCCAACGTCGAGAAGTGTTTGAACGGCAGAACCACCAAGCTATACGCAAAAATTCCAATCACGATGGAGGGCACGCCGTTCAAAAGGTCGGCCGCGTAACGCACGATAAATGCAATGGTGCCTCCACTGAATTCCGCCAGGTAAATGGCGCCAAAAAATCCGATGGGCACGCCAAACAGGCACGCCAGAAGCAAGAGCTTGCCGCTTCCGACGATGGCGTTAGCCATACCGCCGCCGGCCTCTCCCACAGGAGCAGGTAATTTCGTGAAGAAATTCCAGTTGACGGATGTTCCGCCGTGATAAACGAGATAGCCAAGAATGAAGAAGAGGACCGCGACGGCAACAAAAGTGCAAATGCCGGTCAACGTCAACATGAAGTGACTGACGAATTTGCGCCAACGGAGTCGGTTGCTCATGCCTGCCCCATGCCGCTACCACGCTGGGAAGTAAGCACGATCAGCAGCCGCGCGAAGCCGTTCAAGAGAAACGTAAGCAGGAACAACACCAGGCCGAGCTCGATCAGCGATTGCAAATACAAATCTCCGGTGGCTTCCGTAAACTCGTTGGCGATCACCGCGGCGATGGAATAGCCCGGTGAAAAAAGTGACGCGCTGATGGTCGGGGTGTTGCCAATGACCATGGTGACGGCCATGGTTTCTCCCAGAGCGCGCGCCAATGCCAGAAAGATGGAACCCATAATTCCCGTGCGCGCGAACGGCAGAACCACTTTCCAGGTGGATTCCCAGCGCGTGGCACCCAGCGCCAAGGCCGCTTCCCGCTGGTCGCGCGGAACGGAGAGCAGCACTTCGCGCGAGACAGAAATGATGTACGGAATCACCATGATGGCCAGAACAATTCCAGCGGTGAGGAAGCCGATGCCATAGGCGGGTCCCTGAAAAAACGGAAGGAAGCCCAGAGAATCCTTCAGAGCGGGCTCAACATACTGGCGCATTATGGGAATGACGATAAAAACTCCGAGCAGGCCGTAGATAACGCTTGGCACCGCCGCAAGCAAATCGATAAAAAACTGCAAAGTGTCAGAGACACGCGCGGGCGCCAGCTCGGCGAGAAAAATTGCGGCGCCAATGCCCAGGGGAACAGCGATCAGCAGCGCCAACAAGGACGTAACCACGGTCCCGTAAATGAATGGAAGCGCGCCGAACTTATCGAAGATGGGATCCCATACGGAAGTAACAAGGAAGGCGAATCCGAATTTATGCCGGGGCAAGAAAGAGCCTTGCCACAATTCGTAAACGAGCAGCAAGGTAACGAACACCACCGAGCCGGCGAACAGAAAGGTGATGAGACGGGCGATTTCATCGCCATCCCGAAGCCTGGTGATAAACGAGCGAGAGCCCGCAATGGGGCTCCCGCTCGGAACCGTGGATGTAGTTGTGGCCATCTTTGCGTTGAGCGGCGTTATTGTATCTTGCTCAGGTCCTTTAGCTCCTTGCTAACCACTTCTTTGGGAAGTTTTGCATAGGAAAGCGCTTCGGTTTGCGTCTGCCCGTCAGTCAGCATCCATTTGATGAAACCCTTCATGGCGTCGCGCTTGGAGTTGTCGGAGAATTTTTCGGGGATCAGCAGCCAGGTGAAGCTGGAGATGGGATAGGCCGTTTTTCCCGGAGCGTCGGTTATGGAGACGCGGAAGTCTTCCGGCATGTTTTTCGCAGCGCCCGCGGCGGCCGCCGTGACGCTGGCAAGGTCGGCCTTCACGAAGGTACCGGAAGAATTCTTGACGCTGCCGTAGGGCATCTTGTTCTGAATCGCGTAGATCAGCTCGACATACCCAAACGCGTTGGGAGTCTGCTTCACCAATCCGGCGACGCCCTCGTTGCCTTTGCCACCGAGACCGACGGGCCAGTTCACCGAAGTGCCTTTGCCGACCTTGTTCTTCCACTCTTCGCTGACTTTCGAGAGGTAATCGGTCCAGATGTACGTGGTTCCACTTCCGTCCGAACGGTGCACTACGACGATGTCATTACCGGGAAGATTTACGCCTTTATTCGGACCGGCAATCGCGGGATCGTTCCACTTGGTAATTTTTCCAAGAAAAACGCCAGCAAGCGCTTCGGGCGTGAAATTCAGGTCGGTGTTAACTCCAGGAATGTTATAGGTGGGCACATCCGCGCCGAGCACCGTCGGAAAGTGCAGGATGGCAAAACCATGCTTGTTCTGAAAGGCCTTGAGCTGCTCGTCATTCATCGGCCCATCCGAAGCTCCAAAATCCACTGTGCCTTCGGTAACCTGCTTGATGCCGCCTCCGGAACCAATCGATTGGTAATTGATTTGGATATTCGCGTCCTTCTTGTGGTACTCGTCAAACCATTTTGAGTACATCGGATAAGGAAATGTTGCGCCCGCTCCATTGATGGACAGCGTGCCTTCTGCCACAGCCACCACGGTCAGGGCGAAAATGACCAGGAGTAGAGATGCCATTCGTTTCATAGGTTTTCTCCACGTGAATGTCGGTGAGATTAGGTTCGCGTCAGTGTGGACGGGTAGTGTTACAGGATTGTTACAACTTGACGCAAGTCTGTTGAAAGCCGCGGTTTCTAAATACTATCGGCTGTAAGTCACGAAAAAGGCTTCATTAGCGGGATGAGCCCTCCCTGGAATTTGCCAGCTGCATACGTTTTTAGAACTAGTATGAGGCATCTATTGACCGCCTCTAGACTTCCTACTATTGTTCGAGAGATGGCGAGAAACGAATCATCTGGACGCGAACCCCTCTTGGTGTGCAACCTCAAGATTGGTTTGTGCCTGCTTCTGGCGGTCTTGTTTTTGTATAATCCGTTCCTCGCGATCACGTCATCATCCAATGGCTTGAACATTCGGCATACTGCGAGTTACCGCGCGACGGTCGCTTCCTCCGAATTACAGCAATTTAGTCCTACGGACAAGCGAGCGACACTGGTCTTGGCTGCAGCTTTGTTCACCTGGTTTGAATTCTGCCTGAATTCGTCCCCTGAGCCGCCCACCGTGGTTGCCGTGCACCGTTCGGTAGTCAGCCAATTTCTGTACGCCGATTTGTATTTTCGACCCCCTCCCGCAATCCAGTTCTCCTTGTAAGGTCCTTCGAATTACAGTAAGAGAGCCGTGATGATCTATTCAGTCTTTCGCGGATTTCTCAAGAAGCTAACCGAACGACCCTCGGCCATCCTTACTCGCTGACTGTTCAAAAGGATTCTTCCATGACAAAAAAGCAATTGTGGATTGCCGGGGCGGTTTTGGCCGTGGTGGCCTTGTTCGCCTGGCGATGGCTGGATCGGGCTCCGAGCGAAGCCGAAGGCGCGAATTCGCCGGGAAACGGATCCAATGTGACGGAAGCGGCGGTAGTGCGCGTCGAGCGCCGAGCGCTGGAAAATTCCCTGACGATTGCGGGCGAGTTCAAACCCTTCCAGGACGTGGAAGTGCATGCCAAAGTCGCCGGGTATATCCGGAACATCAACGTAGACGTGGGCGACCACGTGAAGGAAGGTCAAGTTTTGGCGGTACTGGAAGTCCCTGAGCTGGCGGCCGAGCTTTCCGGAGCGGACGCGGCCGTCCGCCGTTCCGAAGAAGAAATACGTCGGGCGCAGAGCGACGTGATGCGCGCGCAATCCTCTCATGCGGCAACGCACTCAGGGTACGCGCGACTAAAACAAGCTTCGGATTCGCGGGCGGGCCTCGTCGCGCAGCAGGAGATCGACGATGCGCAGGCCAAAGACCTGGAGGCCGAGGCACAGGTATCCAGCGCGGAAGCGCAACTCTCTGCGGCGCGCCAGCAGTTGGAGGTCGCGCAGGCCAACCAAAAACAGTATTACGCGCTGGAAAACTATTCACGCATCACCGCTCCCTTCGCGGGCGTGATTACGGCGCGCCTGGCCGACACCGGCGCGCTGATCCAGGGGGGCACGTCCGCGAGCAGCGGGGCGGGACCGGTGGTCCGGCTGGCGGAAGTATCAAAGTTGCGGTTGGTGCTGCCCGTTCCCGAATCGGCGGCGGCGCAGATTCATCTTGGCGACCCGGTGAAGGCGCGGGTGCAGGCGTTGAATCAGGACTTCGAAGGTAAAGTTTCGCGTTTCGCCGATTTGCTCGATCGCCAAACCCGCACGATGGAAACCGAAATCGATTTTCCAAATAAGGACGGGCGCCTGATTCCGGGAATGTATGCCGAGGCCACCTTGTCCCTGTCAGAAAATAAAAATGAACTTTGCATCCCCACGGAAGCGGTGTCGCGGAATAGCAACGACGCGGTAGTGTTGACCGTTAACAATCAAGATGTGATCGAAGAGCGCCACATCAAGCTGGGCTTCGAAGGCGAATCGTACGTGCAGGTGCTTGGTGGAGTGGTTGAAGGTGATCGCGTAGTGATCGGTGGGCGAAGCCAATTCCGTCCCGGCCAAAAGGTGCAGCCGAAAGAAGTCAGCGGAAAACCAGGGGAGACCGCCAGCTAATGTCTCGATTCGCACTCAAGTATCCCTACCTGGTTATTGTGCTGTGCCTGATGATTGCCATCGTTGGCACCACCACACTGGTGCGCATGCCCGTGGACCTTTTCCCGCCAATCAAGATCCCCGTCGTGGTGGTGGCAACATTTTTTAGCGGCATGCCTCCGGAGCAGATCGAAACCGACATCACCGGCCGCTTCGAGAGATTTTTCACCTTGGCCAGCGGGGTGGATCACATCGAGTCGCGATCCCTGCCCGGCGTGAGCCTGATCAAAATTTACTTTCAGCCTGGCATGGACCCGAACGCGGCGTTGAGTTCCATTTCCAACCTGGCCATGGCGGACCTGCGAAAACTGCCGCCGGGAACGCTCCCGCCGGTCGTTCTGCAGTTCGACGCTTCGAGCCTTCCGGTTTGCCTCATTACGTTGAAGGGAGCTGGTCTCAATGAGACGCAACTGCGGGATCTGGGGCAATACGACGTTCGTAACCAGGTGGCCAACGTTCCGGGGGCATCGGTGCCACAACCATTTGGCGGCCGTTACCGCCAGATCATGGTGTATGTCGATCCGCTCAAGCTCGAAGCCAACCAGCTCAGCGTTATGGATGTGGTGCGCGCAGTGAATAACAGCAACCTGATTCTGCCCGCCGGAGACGTGCGCATCGGCAATCTGGATTACAACCTGTACACCAACAGCCAGTTGCCGACGACAAAGGAAATCAACTCCGTTCCGTTGAAAACTTTGTCGGGCGCCTCGGTAATGGTGGCGGATGTAGGCGCGGCGCAAGACGCGCAAGAGATTCAAACCAACATCGTACGCGTAGACGGCCAGAAATCCGTTTATCTGCCGGTCCTGAAGCAAGGCGGCGACACCAATACCATCGCGGTGGTCAATGGCGTCAAGAAAGCAATCGCCGGTTTGACCGATGTGCCCCGGCAACTGAAGGCCAAAGTAGCCTTCGATCAATCCATTTTTGTGAAGAAGGCCATCGAGAACCTGATTGATGAAGGCGGGATCGGGCTGGTGCTCACAGCAGTGATGATCCTGCTTTTTTTGGGCAGCATGCGCGCCACTATTGCGGTGATGTTGTCTATTCCGCTGTCGGCACTGGCTGCCTTCATGGCTATTTCCGCGGGAGGCGGCACCGTCAACACCATGGTGCTGGGCGGGCTGGCGTTGGCGTTCTCGCGCCTCATCGATAATTCCGTGGTAGTGCTGGAAAACATCTTCCGTCACCTGGAGATGGGCGAAAGCCCCGAAAAAGCCGCTGAGGTCGGCGGCAAAGAAGTTGCCATGCCGGTGCTGGCGGCCACATTTACCACCATGATCGTGTTTTTCCCGGTGACATTTTTGTATGGGGTCAGCCAATTTTTGTTTACCGCCCTGGCGCTGGCGGTGGTGCTCTCGCTGGCCGCGTCGTTTGTGGTGGCCATGACGGTGGTGCCGTTGTATTGCGCCAAGCTGATGGGCCGCCGTGAAGCCGACGAAGAATTGTATGGAGATAAGATCTCCTTCCTGGGCAGGATCGTCCAGAAATTCAATCGATATTTCGAAGAGATGCTTGGCAGATATGACCGGACATTGGTGCTGACGATTGCGCGGCCCACCGCTACCGTCGTGGGACTTCTTGGCGTTTTCCTGTTGAGTCTTTCACTCTACCCCCTGTTAGGGGTGTCGTTCTTTCCGCGAACGGACCCCGGCCAATTCATGATCAACCTGAAAGCACCCCCGGGACTGCGCATCGAATTGACCGAAAAATATGTCGCCAAAATCGAAAATGATATCCGCGAAGTTGTTCCTCCGAAAGAACTGGGATTGATTGTTTCCAACGTCGGGGTCACACCGGGATTTTCTTCCATGTATACGAGCAATTCGGGCCAAAACACCGCGTTCATTCAGGTCAGCCTGAAAGAGGATCACAAGGTCGGCAGCTATGAATACATGGATCGGGTGAGAAAACGGCTGGCGGACGATGTGCCCGAAATCACGACGTATTTCCAGTCCGGCGGGCTCGTTGATGCCGTGTTGAACTTCGGCCTCCCTGCCCCCATTGATGTACAGGTAAGTGGAATGAACCTCGAGCGGACCGACAAGACCGCCTTGGAACTGGCCAGCAAGATCCGCCAGGTCAAGGGCGTTAACGATTTGCTGATTCCGCAGGACCTGGACTATCCGGCGATGCGGCTGGACGTGGACCGCGAACGGGCCAGCCAGTTAGGGTTGGATCAAAAGGAAGTCGTCGACAATGTGATCACGGCGCTGAATTCCAATGGCATGATTGCGCCCAGCTACTGGGTGGATCCGCACAGTGGAAACGATTACCTGCTGACCGTGCAGTACCGCGAAGATCAGATCAAGTCTCTCAGCGATTTGAAACAGATTCCGCTGCGTGCCGCGACCGCCCGGAATTCGACGCCGCTCGATTCGGTGGTGAAGCTAACGCCGATTCAATCCCCCACCGAAGTGGATCACTACCAGCTGCGTCGCGTTTTCGATCTATATATCTCGCCTTCGACTGAAAATCTTGGCGGCGTGACTCGCGGGATACAAAAAATCCTCAAGGACGAAAAGCTTCCGGAGGGCGTGCACGTGGATCTTCGCGGTTCGGTCCAGGGGATGAACCAGTCCTTCGCGAGTTTTGGATTCGGACTGATTCTCTCGGTGGTGCTGGTGTACCTGATCCTGGTAGCGCAGTTTCAGTCCTTTATCGACCCGTTTGTGATCTTGCTGGCGATTCCACCAGGAATTACCGGGGTTATCGTGGTGCTGCTGCTCACCGGGACGACGCTCAACGTGATGTCCCTGATGGGAGTGGTCATGATGGTCGGCATCGTGGTTTCGAACAGTATTTTGATCGTGGAATTCACGCGCACGCTGCGGCGCGGCGGAACGCCTTTGAAGGAGGCGGTGGGCACGGCGTGCCGGGTGCGGTTGCGGCCCATCCTGATGACCTCTTTGGCTACCATCCTGGGGCTGATTCCCATGGCCATGAAACTCGGCACGGGCGCCGAAGCCTATGCGCCACTGGCACGCGCCATTATCGGGGGGTTGCTCGTTTCCGTGGTGATCACCGTTTATCTCGTTCCCGCCGCGTACCTCCTGGCGCACCGCAATGAATTGGACGATCCTGAAGCGAGGCTGGCGTGAGAAAGCGCTGGGGAGGTTTGCTTGTATCGCTGGCCTTTTACTGTGCCCCGGTGCCGGCGCAGTCGCCCGCAAACCCGCAGGTACCGCCCGCACAGACGCCATCCGGAGGCCGGCCCCTGACGCTGCGCGAAGCAGAAGCCACTGCGCTGAAGAACAATCCGCAGATCTCTGTCGGCAAATTGCAATTGCTCATCTCCCAACAAACCGTCAGAGAAACGCGTTCGGCCTTTTTTCCCACTGCGAATCTCAGTATCACCGCCGTGGACGCGCACAATAACAGCCGCATATCCGCGGGTGGTTTGAACAACCCGATTATCTTTCCCCGCGCCGCAACGGGCGTTACCGTCAGCCAATTGATCACTGACTTTGGCCGCACCAACAATCTGCTCTCCAGCTCGGAATATCAGGCCAAGGCCCAGGACAAATTGGCCCAGGCCACCGCGGCGCAAATTACCCTGGCGGTGGATCAGGCATTTTTCAACACCTTGGAAACTAAGGCGCTGGTGGCGGTGGCGCAGCAAACACTCGGTGCGCGCCAGACCTTCGTCGATAAGATTCAGGCGTTGACGAACTCAAAGTTAAAGTCCGACCTCGATTTGAGCTTCGCCAATGTGGATCTCGCTCGTGCGAAATTGCTGTTGCTGGAAGCCAAGAATAATTACGAAGCGGCGCTGAATTCCCTGTCGGCAATTCTGGGTTACCAGGACCAGCAGGATTTTCAGCCTGTCGAGGATACCGGGCCGATTGCACCGCCGGCTCCGGACGTGAGTCCCCTAGTACTGCAAGCCTTGCAGCAGCGCCCGGAAATACAAGCTTTGCAGGACGAAGTTTCCGGCGCCGAGAAGTTCGGCCATGCCGAGCATGACCTGTGGCGACCCACGATCAGCGCTCTCGCTGCGGCGGGGGTAGCGCCCGTGCGAGATGACCGCCTCCCAAACTGGTATGGGGCAGCCGGCGTAAACATCAACTTCCCGCTGTTCAACGGTTTTCTGTACAACTCACGGGCAAAATCCGCAGACTTGCAGAGCGAGTTAGACCGTCAGAAGCTGATCGATCTTAGGAATAGTATTGCGCGGGATGTGCGGAACTCCTGGCAAGACACGAATCGTGCCTACGAACGTCTCACGGTCACCAGGCAGTTTCGAGATCAGGCCGCACTGGCGTTCGATTTAGCGCAGTCCCGGTACAGGCTCGGTCTAAGTTCTATCGTTGAGTTCAGCCAGGCCGACCTGCAAAAGACGGAAGCCGACATCGAGAGTACCGATGCCGAATACCAATATCGCTTGACCCAAATTGTGCTCGCCTTTACCATGTCCGCACCGAAATAAGCTTTGCTATGGTGCAGAAGGTAAGAGGCCGCTCAGGGAATACGAAATTGGCTTTGGGTCCGCGTCAACAGCCAGAGTTTTTTTTCAAGCAACTTCATTCCCGTTTCTCTTTTTTCTCCCGCTGTTGAAGGTCCCACGCTCTCGTAACTCCCATCTCAGCTACGGTTTAAATCGCGCGCTCTCCGGTGTGTTACAGGATATTCACACTGGATTGACGCATCCGTAAGAAGGAGTCTTTACCGTTCTGCTCCACGCGACACGCTTACATCCGGTACATCTTGAACTTTTGTTTTACAAAGAGAGAGGCAATGAAAAAACTAGCTGCACTCACATTATCCATATTCCTGGCTTCGGGAATAGCATTCGCCGATTCGCCAAAGGACGCCGATGCTCCGCCGGCGAAAAAGGCGCAACCGGAGAAAGCCAGGAAAGCCGACAAGAGTGATTCGGCCATCGCCGCTGAGATTGAAGAGTTGCGTCAGACTCTGCAATCCCAACAGGAACAACTGCAATTGCTGAAGGAAGAACTCGCCAAACGCGACCGCCAGATCGATGACGCTCGCGAAGCCGCCGCGGCTGCGAATTCGCGCGCCACGGAGGCGAATGTGAAGGCGAGTGAAGCGGTGACGACGAGTGCTGCCGCCAGCACGGCCGCCAAGTCGGCCACTGAAGCGATCGTCAACAACGGGAGCGACGCGGTCATCGCCGGTGGCCAATCCGCCGAGGCCAAAGCGAAGTCGAGCGAGGACGGTCCGAGTTCGATCCGGATCAAAGGAGTTAACCTCACACCGGGCGGGTTCATCGCGGCAGAAACGGTATTCCGCACTCGCGCGGTCAGCGGCGACATCAACACGCCGTTTACAGGCATCCCGTATGACGGAAACTCGCTAAGCAAGGTCTCGGAGTTCAACTTCACAGCTCGTCAGAGCCGTGCCACCCTGCTGGCTGAGACCCGCATTGGCGCTGCGAAGGTGAACGGTTACTTCGAAGCCGACTTTTTGGCGGCTGGCACAACTTCAAACAATCGCCAAAGCAACAGTTATGTGTTCCGCCAAAGACAACTGTTCGCGCAAGTGGCGTTCGACAACGGACTTTCGATTACCGGCGGCCAGATGTGGAGTCTGGCGACCGAGAACAAAAAAGGAATCCAGAATCGCCAGGAAGCGTTGCCCGCGCAAATCGATCCGCAGTATGTGGTCGGCTTTACGTGGCAGCGCGCTTACGGCTTTCGCGTAGTGCAAAGCTTGTTCGACAACAAACTAGCTGTGGGTGTCGCGGTTGAAGGCCCTCAAGCGACTGTCGGCGGCCGAGGCTTCAGCACGTACACGAACGCTGCGGCAGCAACCACACTGAATTTCTTCGTCAACGCTCCCGGAGCCGGCGGCGGCCTTTACAATGCTTTCGATTCGACGGGCTATACGGTGAACAAGGCTCCCGATCTGATCGCGAAAATCGCGGCGGATCCGGGATTTGGCCACTACGAATTGCTGGGGATCGTCAGCACTTTCCGTGATCGTGTTTATCCTTGCGCTGTGCTTAGCCCAACTACTAGCACCGCGACTACTATTTTGGTGGGTGCTCCGATCAGTTGCGCGGCGGCTCCCACGGCCACTTCGCCATCTTCAGCGGGCGCCTTTAATGACTCAAGAGTTGGAGGCGGCGTAGGAGCCAGCGCCACTGTGCCCTTGATAGCAAAGAAGGTCGAGGTAGGGCTGAAGGTCGTAATCGGCGACGGCATTGGCCGTTTCGGGTCTGCGCAACTTCCCGACGTCACCGCCCGGCCGTCCGGCACGCTGGCGCCGATTCGCACCGGGCACGCGCTCGCGAGGCTCGAATTGCATCCCACGCCCAAACTCGACTTGTATTTCTACGCAGGCGACGAGTACGCCGCCCGGGCAGCTTACAAGGGCTATTCTTCGGTGAAGCTCACCACCAACACTCTCACCGGCGACGCGCCGGGCGCTCCAGTGACGACCACCACCACTTACACCACCTCAACGGGCGGAATTGGCGGGTACGGCTCCCCGTTTGCCAACAACTCCGGTTGCGAAACGGAGACGGATCCAACCAATCAGAACACTCCCGGCGCTGGCGGTACTTGCGCTGGAGATATCCGCAACATTATCGAAGGAACCGCCGGCTTCTGGTACAGGTTCTACAGTGGACCTAAAGGACGCGTCCAGTTTGGTATGCAGTACGCGTACTTCACCAAGAGCGGCTGGTCCGGCAACAATAACGTGCTCACCGCTCCGGGCATTGCGCCCAAGGCGGTCGACAACATGGTGTGGACTTCGTTCCGGTATTACCTGCCTTAATTCCGGCAGGGCGTCTCCCTTAACCAGGGACGCGGAAGGGCAGCTCCCCCTGGGCTGCCCTTCTTTTTTTTGCGCTGGCGTTTCGCTGAAACTTTTGCGAGTGAAAATTCAGTACTCAACCTAGAAACGGTAGTTGACCTCGGTGTAGCCAAACATCCCGTTGCTGTTTCCCGGGTAGATTTTCTCAATGACCTCGCGGCCCTGCGCGTATCCAAAATAAAGACCCAGCGCGATTCCGTGTTTGAATTTGTAATCCGCGCTCATATCGTAAAGATTCGCGAAACCGGTCGAGCCATTGGCCGGACGCCCGGAAAATCCGAACGTCCAAGGCTGAAACGCACCGCCGCCGGTGTACCAGAGATCGTGGCTGTTCGCCAGCCATAAGCCATGAACGTCGCTGCGTAAAACAAGGTTCTTGCCGGGCCGCAGAATCAACTCCGCGAAAAGATCGCGATTATTCATTTCGTTGAAAAACGGAAACCGTGCGTAAACCCGCGGCGTCGGCAGCACGGCAAAAAACGTTCCGTGCGTGTCGTCGGATGGATTTCCATCTCCGCTGGAATAAAAATAACCGCCGCGAATCCAGGGGCGAACCGAGGGTGCAATATCCGGCTGGAATCCGGCTTCGATCGCGCCCGCCCCGGACCTCTGCGTCAACGCGCCCCAGCGGCCGGTTTGTAGCGCACCCCAACCCAGCAGATCCATCGTGCCGGCCGCCACCGGGAGCGCGGCGATAAAGTGGCCGCCGTACGTTCCGATATCGATGGGTTGCAAATCAAGACTGCGTATGCCGGCTGGCCGATTGTCTGTTTTCACCAGACCGCGATCATCGTGGTAGAACAAACCGAACGCTCGCCACTCCGCGTGGACATCGCCTTTATCCATCTCGTGGGTCACCGCCACATACGCTATGGGCGTCTTCACCCAGCCCCACCCATCCACCTGAAAAACTCCACGAGTCGGTATGGCCCCTACGGCGGTCAAATTCCAAGGCCCGTTCGAATACGCGTAGCGCGCCCCATCAAAGCTCCGCATTACATCGGAGAAGCCAAAGATGCCGATCAATCGTTGCGCGATGCGATCATTTTTGACGGAAGCCAGCGTGGCATCTTTGGGCTTCACCTCGCTTCCATCGGTAAATTCGAAGCGCCCCAGTTGCACGCTGGAATGATCGCCTTTCAGACGCACGAAAGCTTGCTTCGGAAAAATAGACGCCGCATATTGATTCTTGTCATTGGCGGCATAATACGCGGCTCCGAGTCCAAGTTGACCCTGCGGCGCTGGGTCCACAGCGCGGTTCGGCAGTCCCAACAGGACGGGCGCGGCGAACTCCACGGTCCAGTCGTAGTTTTTGCGCTTCTGCGAGAACGCCAGGCGTATCAACGTTCCGGAATAGCCATAGAAATTCTCGCCCTTTGCGGGAAACCAGTCCCAGACTTCGTACCGTTCCCGTACGCTCCCTGAGAAATTGACCGATCCAATCTGGATTGGCGGAGGATCAGACTGCGCACGCGAATAGGCGGCGAATCCGAGTAGAACCACTATCAGTACTAAGAATTTCTCACACGAATTCCGGACCAGCCTCATAAGAGATCGCCACTCCGCAATATGGATAAATACGAGTGAAAGTCACGCTTAAAATGCAACCTGCCCCCGAACACACACGCAGACCAACGTCCATCTAAGAATCTGACAATTCAGGGTGAATTAAGATTGGAGGATTCTTATTCTGGATGCCCATGAAGGGCAATAGTTCGAAAACACTACTGCAGCTCTCCGTGGGTCACACCGCTTCGACGTATCGCATAAAGCGAGGGGAGATAGGGACCAGAACCAGGGGTGTTCTGGTCCCCAGGTAGGACGTTGAATGGAAGAACAGACGCGTCTAATCTTGCATCTCTGCCGCTGACTCTGGATGAAGGCTGTATGAATTTTCCGTGACACGCGTTGTGGTCGTAGCTCCGCCATCCTCGCCAGCTCCGGTGGTCACCAGCAAGCCTCGGCCATGTCGTACATCCAGGCCGCGCACCCAAAAAATAATGTCCTCAGAAATGTTGGTGGCGTGATCGGCGATGCGCTCCAGGTGACGAGTCGCCAGGATGTATTGCAGGCCCGGGCTGACTTGCGCCGGCTCCTGCATCATGCGCCGCATCAGTTCCTCAAAGATGCGGTCGCGATATTGGTCTACCGCGTCGTCACTTTCGAGAACCCGCAAAGCCATATCCACATTTTTGAAAATCAGCGCGCCAAGGCTCCTGCCGACCATGCTGCGTACCGCTGCAGCCATGGGACCCAGTTCGTCGATCTCCGCGAACCTGGGCATCTCCCGCAAAGAAATCACACACTGCGCCAAGTTGACGGCAAGATCACCGATACGCTCAAGATCGTTGGTGATTTTCAGCGCCGCGACGATCAGGCGCATTTCGTCATCGCTAAACGAGGAACGGCGCAACAGGCGGATAGCGTGTTCATCGATGAGCACTTCCATTTCGTTGATCCGCGGTTCCAGAAGAAATACTTCACTAGGCAGGTTGGCGGTGTGCTGGCTTTCCACGTTCACCAATGCGTCCAGCGCGCGGTTCATCGCGCCTTCCACCGTGCGCGACATGGATACGAGGTAGTTGACCAGCGTGTCGTAGAGTACCGCCGAGGTAATTTTGGTGGCGCTCGCCATTGATTGGGCCTCTCTTTCGGAGCAAGTCCCCACACAACTCGGGGTGCTCTCCGGCGGAGTGTAGCGGCGGTATATTACGGCACGTTCACATTCATGTGAATGCTCGAACTATCCTTGGCCGCGCGGAATCGAAAACGGGAAGTTTGGCTGGCGGCTAAGCCGAGGGACTCCTGCCACTGTTATTTCGCAAGGGCGAGGTTGTAACGGGAGTGGGCCGATTGTCGGTGCGTTGCGCGTCGAAAATCGGAACCGAAAAATGAAAAGCCGATCCTTTGCCAATTTCGCTTTCGACCCAGATACGTCCGCCTTGAATCTCAATCAGATGCTTCGCAATCGCCAAGCCAAGCCCCGTTCCACCGACTTCGCGGGAACGCGCCGCATCCACGCGGTAAAACCTCTCGAAAACGCGCGACTGGTCGGACTGGGGAATGCCGATGCCGGTATCGGACACGGTGAAAACCACTTCTCCTTCGTGCGCTTCGGCACTGAGCACGATCTCGCCGCCCGGCAAAGTGTATTGCCTGGCGTTATCCAGTAGGTTTTGCAGCACCTCCGCCAGCCTCCGGCGATCGCCGGCAACGCTGGGCATTTCGGAAGGAATGTTCACCGAAAGCCGCAAACCATTTTCGACGGCCCGGTGCTGCGCCGTAGCGAGGCAACTATCCACAATTTGCGTCACGCTCACTTCATCGATTTCCAGCTCCAGGCGGTCGGAATCCATTTGCGAAAGCCGCAGCAGGTCGTCCGTTAAACGCGCCAGTCGCCGCGCATGCTCCACAATAATGGTGAGGAAGCGATCACGGTTTTGCGCGTCGTCGATGGCTCCGGCGAGCAAGGTCTCCGCAAAACCCTGGATGGCGGTAAGAGGAGTCTTGAATTCGTGCGACACATTCGCGACGAAATCGCGCCGCACGCGTTCCAGCCGCCGCAATTCGCTGATGTCGTGCAACACCACGACCGCTCCGCGGGTATCTCCGGCGCGCACCGAGGCTATCGTCGCAGCGAAAAAGTGTTGGCGAAGCGTTCCGGTGACGATTTCCGCCTCCACTCGCGATTCGCCGTGCAGCACGCGCCGGACGCCTTCGATCAATTCGGTCTGGCGCACAATCTCAACCAGCGCGCTACCCGATTTGAGCGGAAGCGGGAGGCCCAGAATTTCCGCAAATCCGCCGTTGGCAAAAAGCAAGCGCTCGGAACCGTTCATTACCGCGACACCCTCAACCATGCTTCCCAGTATGGCTGTGGACAGGTTGCGCTCTTCTGTCAGCGTGCGGATGGTCTCGTCCAGACGAGCCGCAGTGCGGTTCATGGAAGACCCTAATGCTTCCAGGTCGTCACCCGAGCTATCCGCGGGGATCGCGCGAAAGTCACCAGCCGCAACGCGCCTGGAAAATTCCTTGAGGCGCTCCACCCGCAGGGAAAACATGCGGGAGATTTGTAATGCCGCTGCGCCCGCAATCAAAAGAATGAAAAACGAGGAGACCCCGAGCCTGCGGCGGAAGGATTGAATCACCTCGTCGGAGGCTTCAATGGGCACCGCGAAACGCAAAACGATGGGCAGCCTTCCGGTCCGGTTGTAACGAATCGCGTAATACAGCAGCTCTCGGCGCAGTACGGCACTGTGGCCAATCGCGAGACCGCTGCCGTTCGCAAGAGCTTCACGAACCTCCTGCCGGCCAGCATTATTTTCCTCGTTTTGAGAGTCAGGTTGAGAATCCGCCAGCACCCGGCCGTCATTTGCAATGATGGTCACGCGGGCGCGACTGGCAGCGATTTGCGCCACCCATTCGTTCATCACCGCCAGCTCTTCTGGCTGCACTGGCGGCAGCACCGGGAGCGCGGACGCGCGCGCCTGCGCAATCCCGGCTACGGCAGTGAGTTCAGAATAGGCGGTATGTTCGTAATCGCGGCGCAGGGCACGCTCAGCAAAGTAATCCACGGCTAGCAAAGCGCTGACCAGCAGCGCCAGGAAGGTTAATCCGAGTTTTGCGAAGAGGTTACGCCGCACGAGTCTCGAACAGGTATCCCGCTCCGCGCACAGTCTTCAAGTGCATCGGATTCTCGGGGTCCGGTTCGATCTTTTCGCGCAAGCGGCGGACGTAAACATCGACGCTGCGGGGTGTGACGAAACGATCTGTGCCCCACACGGCGTCGAGCAGTTGGTCCCGGGTGAACACCCGGTTCGGGCGCGAAGCAAGATAATACAACAGACGGAATTCCAGCGTACTGAGCGGCACCGCTTTTCCGGAATGGCTCACGCGATAGGACGCCGGATCAATCGCCAATTTCCCTATCTCGATAATGCGTGGAGACTCGCTGGGAGGTTCGGCGCGCCTCAGAAGCGCCTTGACGCGGGCAATCAGCTCGCGCGGGCTGAATGGCTTGGTGACGTAGTCATCCGCGCCCATTTCCAGCCCTACCACCCGATCGGCCTCGTCTCCCCTCGCCGTGAGCATGAGGATCGGCAGCCGATTCAGGGAATCGTCGCGGCGAATTTCCCTGCAGATGTCCAGGCCGGAAAGTTTGGGAAGCATCAAATCGAGCAGCAGCAAATCGGGCGGAGTCTTCTTCAGCGAATTCAAGCCGCTGTTGCCGTCGGAAGCGGCGCTGACCTGGAAGCCCTCGTTGGCCAGGTTATAACGAACCAATTCGACGATATCGCGATCATCTTCAATGATCAGGATGCGTTTCATATTCATGGAGCGGACTGCACGACGGCTCGGCGGCAGTGTACCGTACAGCGGCGCATTGGGATAGGCATCGGTGGCGTTGTGATCTTTAGGAATTTGAAGTGATGTAGTCAATGGAACATCGCCATTGTGGCAGGAGCGTTGTGAGAGAAAGATGACATCCAGATGAATGTCACGTGAACGCGAGGAGGCTGCTCATCCGGAAGGACTCAGTCTGAGGTGTGCGTAGTAAATGCGAGCGCCAGCAGTGTTTTCTGTTCCAATTCGTGCGCTTTGGCGGAGCCCGTCGCGGGGCTCGCGCTGCTGGAGCGCTTGACCGAGCGCAATCGCACTCCAGCTTCTTTGGCGACGCGGTCGAGGCGCGGCACCACGTAAAAGAACCCGCCCATATTTCGCGGCTCTTCCTGCACCCAGATGATTTCACGGGCATTGGGATGTGCCGCGATCGCTGAAGCGATTTCCAGGCGTGGCAGTGGATAGAACTGTTCCAGAAAGAAGATGGCGGTCTCGGTATCATTGCGCCGGCGACGTTCGGCCCGCAATTCGTGGCCGACTTTTCCGCTGGCAATCAGAATGCGCTTGGCGTCCTGAACTTCACGATCCGGGATTAGCGGCAAGAAGCGCGGCTCTGCGAAATCCTGGATTGGCGAACTGGCATCCGGATGCCGCAGCATGCTCTTAGGAGTGAACACGATCAGCGGCTTGCGCCAAGGTCGCCGAACCTGTCTGCGCAGCATGTGAAAATACTGCGCGGCGGTGGAAGGCTGGCAGATCTGGATATTGTCTTCGCCCGCCAGTTGCAAAAATCTTTCGATGCGCGCGCTGGAATGCTCCGGACCCTGCCCTTCGTAACCATGCGGCAAAAGCATTACCAGGCCCGACGGCAAATCCCATTTGTCTTCGCCCGCACTGATGAACTGATCGATGATGACCTGCGCGCCGTTCACAAAATCCCCGAATTGCGCCTCCCACGCCACCAGCGCCTCCGGATAATCGCGGCTGAATCCGTATTCAAAACCCACGCACGCGGCTTCCGACAATGGAGAGTTCGCAATCTCGCAAAACGGGCCGTTGGGAGCGAGGTGTGCGAGCGACAGATACTCTTCTTCTGTTTTGGTATCGACCAGGACGGCATGGCGCTGATTGAACGTGCCGCGTTGCGTATCCTGGCCCGTCAATCGAACCGGGTTGCCTTCCAGCAATAGCGAGCCGAGCGCCAGTGCCTCTCCGAAGCCGTAATCCACGGCGCGCTTTCCGTGGCCCATTTCCGCGCGCTGTTCCAGCAGCTTCACAATTTTGGGGTGGACGTGAAACCCTTCGGGCGCGCGGCATAGTGCGTCGGTAATTTCCGCCAACTTCTCGAGCGGCACACCGGTGTCGACTTCCAGCACGGGATCGTATCGCCCGCGGCGATACGGCGCCCAATAATCCGGCAGCTTCCGCAAACGCGGCAGTTTTTTTAGCTCCTGCGCCTTGGTCTGTTCCCCTTCGTATTCCGCGCGGATGTGCTCCGCCATTTCGGCCGGATCGATTCCAGTCTGCTGGGCATACAGTTTCCAAAGTTGCGGATGGTTCCTGATGCGTTCGTAAAGAAGCGGTTGCGTGATGGTAGGGTCATCGACTTCGCTGTGGCCGTGGCGGCGATATCCGATGATATCCACCACCACATCGTCTCCGAACTTCGCGCGATACTCCGCCGCAATCCTTCCAACACGCACGACCGCTTCCGGATCCTCGGCGTTCACGTGAAAAACCGGAACGGATTGGCGTTTGGCGATGTCCGAAGCAAAACGCGACGATTGCGTCTGCACCGGACGGGTGGTGAACCCGATTAAATTATTTACCACGACATGGATGGTGCCGCCGACGGTGTAGGCCTTGAGGTCGGCCAGGTTCAAGGTTTCAGCCCAGATGCCTTGCCCCGCGAAGGCGGCGTCACCGTGCATGACAATCGGCACGACGGCCTGCGCGCTCTCCGCGCCAAGGCGCGTTTGCTTGGCGCGGGCGCGCCCCATGGCCACTGGATCTACCGCTTCCAGGTGGCTGGGATTCGAAACCAGGTGAATTCCAATCTGCTTTCCAGAAGCGGTTTGGAACACCCCGGTTGCGCCGACGTGATATTTCACGTCTCCCGCGCCCAAAACGCTGCGCGGGTCAACGTCTTCAAATCCGGAAACCACTTGATGCGCGGGCTTGCAGGCCGTGTGCACCATTACGTTCAGGCGTCCGCGATGGCTCATGGCGATGACCGATTCGCGCGCGCCGTTTTCTCCAGCAACCTCCAGCAGCGAATCGAGCAGCGGGATAAGCGACGTGACGCCTTCCAGCGAAAACCGCTTGGCGCCAAGGTAGCGCGCCTGCAAAACCTGTTCGAACAAATCGGCACGAATCAAGCGCTCCAGCACATGCCGCTGGTCAACTCCCGGAGCAACACTTTCCATGCGCTCGGCAATCCACTTCCGCCTGTCGCCCTCCGGCAGATGCATGAACTCGGCCCCGACCGTCCCGCAGTAAATCGCTCGGGCTTCCTCGGCTATTTCACCAGTCAGGTTCAGCTCGGAATGCTTTTGTGGCTTGAAGAAATCGAGCGGGTCGAGATTGGCTTCGTAAAAACCCCACTGGCGGAACAGTTCGAAAATGCGTTCGCGCTCGGAGTTGCCGTTCTTTCCGCCAGCACTACCGCTTTTTTTCCCGGATTTCGGCGCTTTCGCCGGATGTTCTGCTTCGAGAGTGGTTCTGTGCGCCATGGTCGTTCGTCTTTATTTTGCCATAGATCAAAAGGGTCTGCCGGAGGGTCCCAAAGCATTGTTCTTTATCTCAAAGTGGTTGAACGAGCGGTTGCAAAGTGTAGGCAATCTGGTCCGGATTCGACGCCGTCCGAAGGCTCAATTTTGAGCCCAGGTGAACGTCATCCTTGCCAGACGCCGTAAGCCAGGAGCCAATTACCGCCGTAAATGCTCTAAAAATTGCCGAATATTGCCAATCCGTGGAAAGCGCGAGGCAGAATTCGCTGCATCTCGGGTACAATGTAGAAGGAACGCATGTATCAAGCGTGTGCCTGGCCTGTGGATAACTTGGGATTCCAGAACTGAGTAAGATGTAGAGCGCAAAAATGCCCGTACCGATCTCACAGATGTGGACCGTTGCAACTTACGTTCTGAAGCAGAAACTTCAGCGACGCAAGCGCTACCCGTTCGTGTTGATGCTGGAGCCCCTTTTCCGCTGCAATCTGGCGTGCGCGGGATGCGGCAAGATCCAGTACCCGGCGCACATTCTGAAGAAGGAACTTTCACCTGAAGAGTGTTTCAAGGCTGTGGATGAGTGCGGCACCCCGATGGTTTCCATTCCGGGCGGCGAGCCGCTGATGCATTCGCAAATCGACAAGATCGTCGAGGGCCTGGTGGCGCGCAAAAAGTACATCTATCTGTGCACCAACGCGCTGCTGCTGAAAGAAAAACTGCACCTGTTCAAGCCCAGCAAATACCTGACGTTTTCGGTTCATGTCGATGGCCAGCGCGAGCATCACGACTTTTCCGTTTGCCGCGAAGGCGGGTTCGATTTGGCCATCGAAGGCGTGCGCGAAGCCGTGAAAAAAGGGTTCCGCGTGACCACCAACACCACCCTTTTTGACGGCGCCGATCCTAACAGTGTGCGCGGCTTTTTCGACGAGATGATGGATCTCGGCGTGGAAGGCATGATGCTTTCGCCGGGCTATTCGTATGACAAAGCCCCCGATCAGCGGCATTTCCTGGGCCGTGCGCGCACCCGCCGCCTGTTCCGCGCCATCCTTTCGAATCGCAAAGCTACCTGGCGCTTCAACCAATCCCCGCTGTTCCTGGAATTCTTGATGGGCAAGCGCACCTACGCTTGCACACCCTGGGGCATGCCCACGTATAACGTTTTCGGATGGCAGAAGCCCTGTTATCTATTGCAAGACGGATACGCCGACACCTTCCAGGAACTGCTGGACGCAACCGCGTGGCAGAATTATGGAACCGAATCCGGCAACCCCAAATGCGCCAACTGCATGGTGCACAGTGGATACGAAGCGTCTGCTGTCGATCACACTTTCAGCGGTCTCCGTGGGTTATGGGCAACTGCCAAAGCCACTTTTTCTGGAAGGTATGAAGATCCTGACGCTCTGGCGCTTCTGAACGAGCCGGTTAAGCCGGTCCACGCTTTTAATCCGCTGGTGCAAATAGATGCGAGCAAAGGCCAACTAACGGAGACGCGAGCTTGAGCACTTCAGGACAGCCGGAAGTTCGAAATACGGATGCGCCTGTCGCGACGGCCCCTACCGTGGAGCAAAATCCAGACAAATTGGAAGTTGCGCCGGGCACGCTTCATGAAGGTATCGAAGGCTGGATACCCGAACTGGTTAACGAAGACGATCTCCGTGTTGCGCTCGAAAAAGCCTTTGACTATCGCGGGGATGTAACTCTGACCTTGAAGGACGGCGCGAGGTTGGAGGGCTATATCTTCGACCGCATTACCGGCCCGTCCCTTTCAAACAGTTTTGTTCGCTTGCTTCCCAAGGATTCCAACCAGCGTGTGAAGGTCTGTTATGCCGATATCTTGGCTCTGGCCTTTACTGGCCGCGACACGGCCGCCGGGAAGAGCTTTGAAGCATGGATCCGCAAGTACTGGGAAAAGAAGGCTGCTGGCGAGGCCAATATCAATCTTCAGCCGGAGTCGCTGGATTAGGAGCCGCCTTTTGTAGGGCCTGCGACTTGCACGGCGTGCAACTTTTCGGTAAGCCGTTTATTATCATTTATTTATATTAAATGGCTGCATCGCCCTCCGTTCCAATTCCTGGACATATCGGCAATTCCGTAGTAATATGACCGGGTAATCGATTTCGCCCTTTGGCAGCGCGCTTCAGCCAAGGCGACGATTTTCAGCCTACCTGGTTCAGGCATCCGCGTCTCCGAACCAAGCCATTCGAACACCCAAGGAGGGCATTGTGCAATCGATGCAGGAAGGTCAGACCATCAAGCATGACGTGTACGGTCTCGGAATTGTGACCGCTTCGGATATGGATCGCACCTCCGTGGACTTTGACGATCACGGTCCCAAGCTCTTTGTCACCAGCATTATGACTGCGGAATTGATTGGCGAAGCTCCGGCCACGCCGCCAAAGACCAAGCGCCGCCGCAAGGCATCCACTGCCGCCAAAGCCGCCAAGAAAGCTGCGGCGGCCGCAGCAGCAGCTCACTCCTAGTTTTTCCCATTCAGACTGAATAGCGCAGCGCCCGCACTTGGGCGTGTGTGTGCCCGGACAAAATTTTCAACTGCAATTTGGTGGGAGTTTACTTGTGCGCGGATTCGGCCTGCTCAAAAGCATGATACGAAGATCGGACCAGTGGCCCGGCCTCAACATGCTTGAAACCCATGCCTTCGCCTAGAACCTTGAACTCCGCAAATTCATCGGGATGCACGTAGCGCACGACTGGAAGATGCTCGCGCGTCGGTTGCAGGTATTGACCCAGCGTCAAAATATCCGTCCCTTGAGCGGCCAAATCCCGCAAGGTCGCGAGGACTTCTTCCTTTTCCTCGCCCAGCCCCAGCATCAAGCCGGTCTTCGTTGGGACTTCCGGATGCGCCGCCTTGGCCCGCTTAAGCAGCTCCAGCGATCTCTCGTAAAGCGCCCCTTTGCGCACCTGCCGGTAGAGTCGCGGAACCGTTTCGGTATTGTGGTTCAAGACGTCCGGGCGAGTCGCCAGCACTACATTGAGTGCGTCCCAGTTCCCGCGAAAATCCGGAATGAGCACTTCAACCTTGCAGCCCGGCACGCGGCGACGGATTTCTTCGATGGTTCGCGCAAAAATCTGCGCCCCGCCATCAGGCTGGTCGTCGCGATTCACGGAAGTGACCACCGCATACCGCAAGCCCATTTTTTCCACAGCTTCGGCCACTCGCTGCGGCTCATTTTCATCTGGCGGACCGGCAGGCTTGCCGGAGGGCACGGCGCAGAATCCACAGGCGCGGGTGCAGATATCTCCCAAGATCATAAAGGTCGCGGTGCCATGCTCCCAGCATTCGCCCATGTTGGGGCAGCGGGCGCTTTCGCACACGGTGTGCAGCTCGAGTGTGCGCATAATGCGCTTCAGGTCCTGGTAGCGCTCGCCGCCAAAAAATTTGACGCGCAACCACTCCGGACGCGGATGAGCTCCCGGGGTAAACGCCGGAGGTGCACCGCTGGGACCAGAAAGAATATTGAAAGGTGAGGCCATCAGAGGGTTCCGATTACTATCTTACGCATCCGCACGGAAACCGCCAAATCCAAGTGTTCGTTAGTAATCGGAGAATTACCGAGGCTAAAGCGGCTGGCGCGAGGAGCGCACGAAATCTCGCAAGGTCGTAACATTCGGCCCGTACGCGCCGATGCGCCCGGCATCCACGGGTAGGCCGAGACTCTCGGCCAGATCGAGATCCAAGCCAGCGTCGTCCAGTTCGGACAGGCTGAATCCCGCCGCGGGCAGAACGCGGTTGATCCCCGTCGGATAGATCGGCCGGGGAGGACGGTGACGCTGCCAGGGGCGGCGCGCCAACTCGTAAAACTGTTTCCAATCTCGTTTGTGCCAGGTAGTCATTTATTTTCTAACCTGTAATGCTCAGCGCCTTTGTTTACCACCTTTGTTTACCACCGTTGTTAACTACGCCATGCTTCCCACGTTGGATGCCGGCTTCGCGTTTAAGGTTCGATATTTTTCTTCACCGGCAGCCTACAGGATGTCCCGCCGAAAAATACGCGAGCTAGAGATATACTGCACAATCCTCGCAACACAACAGAGTTTCTTCCCACCTTGTTTCAAACACGTCATTAGTCATTTTGTTTCGGGGGGTCGCCGGGCTTGGGCCCGGCCCGCATCCACAAGATGTCCACCTTGAAGAACAGCGGGCAATAACAAAATTGGTAGGCCCATGGCCGGTCCTGCGCCGCAACTGGTAGGCCCATGGCCGGTCCTGCGCCGCAACGCAAATTTTGCGACGTGGTTTTCACGGCATTTGCGGAAGGCGTCAAAAAGATTAAGAAGCGAGGAAGGTTGCTCTGTGAGACAGACCTGCCACGAACGTACTGAGGAGGAATTACATTCGGCCAATAGAAACCAATAAAAGGGAGCCGCAAGCAAGGCTACATCGAAATGCTACCAGCGGTTACCACGGTCGCCGCCACGACCACCACCGCCGCCGCCGCGTCCGCCACCACCGCCTCCATGGCCACCGCGTCCGCCGCCATATCCACCACCGCCGGGCCGCCCACCGCCGCCGCCGCCTCCACGTTCTGCCTGGGGACGGGCTTCGTTCACTACCAGGTTGCGCCCCCCAAAATTCTGGCCATTCAGGGAATTCACGGCGCGATCGGCGTCTTCGTCGTTATTCACTTCCACAAACGCGAATCCCCGGGATTGCCCGGTGAAGCGGTCGCGGATGAGATTAACGCCTGAAGGGGTGACACCGACTTGGGCAAACCACTCGTTAAGCTGATCTTCCGTGGCGGAAAATGGAAGATTACCGATATAGAGCTTCTTCACCTGCGCACTCCTTCTGTCCGGAACCTCACATCGAGTCGCGGAGCGCACTGAAGAAACATCTGAGCAGTTCGGGCAGTCGAAGGGCCGGGCCACCGCGGACGCAGAACGTGACTTCAGCGGTCAGTGAAATCCTCTCGAAAATAAACTGCTTTTGCAACCGGAAATGATTTCTGCAAGCCATCGCAACGATCGTTACTTGGCGCTCTGGCGCACTCCGTCGCAACCGCCAGCGCTTTGAAAAGTTCAGGTGCGGTAACTCGCATTGATGCGCACATATTCAGCGGTGAAATCGCAAGTCCAGTAGCGGGCCAAAGCCTCTCCGGCATGCATGTTCACTACGATTGGGACGTGTTTGGCGAGCAGCCGGTTACTTGCGGCCCGCTCGTTGAACTCCAGCGGTTTGCCGTGGCGCAAAACCGGAACGCCGGCCATGGTGATGTCCACGCGCGATGGGTCGAAGCGGATGCCCGACCGCCCGGCGGCGGCAAAAATGCGTCCCCAATTCGGATCGCCGCCCGCGAAGGCGGTTTTGACCAGCGGGGAAGTCGCGATGGTTTCCGCGATGCGACGCGCGGCGGCATCGCTCTTCGCACCGCGAACCTCGATTTCAATCACGCGCTGCGCGCCTTCTCCGTCCGCCACGATTTGCAGCGCCAGCGACCGGCACACCTCTTCGAGCGCCTCGATAAATGCCCGGTGCGCGGCGGTTCCCGCCTTGATCTTGGGAGCGTCGGCGGCTCCGTTGGCCAGGATCAGCAGGGTGTCGTTGGTGGAAGTGTCGCCGTCAATGGAAATGGCGTTGAACGTTCTCGAGGTGACTTCTCGCAAAGCCTTCTGCAACAGCCGCGGCGCAATGGCCGCGTCGGTGATCACAAAAGCCAGCATGGTGGCCATGTTGGGATGAATCATCCCCGCACCCTTGGCGCAGCCCACAAAATGGATTCTGCGGCCGGCCATTTTGAAAGACGCTGCCGCCGTTTTTGGCCGCGTGTCGGTGGTGCAGATGGCCAGCGAGAGTTCCGCGAAGGAGCGCGCCGAAGGACGGCGATGTCGCGCAATGACCGGAAGCGCACGCAGTATTTTTTCCACCGGCAGCGTTACGCCGATGACACCGGTGGAGCAGACGAACAACTCTTCCGTGCGGCAGCCTAGCCGCTTGGCGGCCTCCGCGATGGTGCGCTGCGCCGCGGTATAACCCGCGGGACCCGTGGCGCAATTCGCGTTGCCGGCATTGACGACCACGGCGCGCATGCGGCCCTTTGAATTGCGCAGATGATTCCGCGAAATGACTACCGGCGCGGCGACCACCAGATTTTGCGTAAATACCGCCGCGGCCGACGCCGGAAAATCGCTGCACAAGAGAGCCAGGTCCAGCGCACCGGTTTTTTTGAGTCCGCAGGCGGTGGCGGCAAAGCGAAATCCATGCGGTAAAGAAGCTTCGGAAAGCGCGTGCTTCATTGCAGGAACGTCCGCTGCGTGAGCGCGAGGCTCACGGAAGAGGCCTCCGATCCTCCGCCGCAACAGCAGATGTTTGCTTGCTCGTCGTGGATACTGAGTTGATGCTCATCTCTGGCCTCCTGGTTTTGCCAACTCTTTTTCCAATTTCTCACAAGCCTTGCGTACCGATTCGCGGGCCGTGCCCCCGGGAACCGCCTTCGCCGCGAGAGCGGATTCCACGTTCAAACCCTTGGGAAAATCGCCGTCGAACACCGGTGAAATTTTCTGCAGCTCCGCTAGCGGCAGTTGCGTCCATTTTTTATTTTGCCGCTCGGCTTCGCGGAGCAACTTGCCCACCACGTCATGCGCCTGGCGGAACGGCATGCCCCGGCGCACCAGGTAATCCGAGGCTTCCGTGGCTAATAAAGCCTCGTTGCCGGCGGCGCGAGTCAATTTTTCCTCGTTGAACCGGGTGGCGCGCAAAGCGCCGGTGGCTACCGCCAGCATCGCGGCGACCTGGTCGTGCGCGGCAAAAAGCGCTTCCTTGTCTTCCTGCAAATCACGCTGGTAACCGCTGGGCAGGCCTTTCAAAGTGGTCAGAAGACCGAGCAGTGCCCCACTGATGCGTCCGGTTTTTCCGCGCAGCAGTTCCCAGGCGTCAGGATTTTTTTTCTGCGGCATCAGGCTGCTGCCGGTGGAGAATTCATCCGGCAGCAGTGCGTAACCAAATTCCTGGGATGCAAAGAGCACAAAATCCTCCGCCAGGCGCGAGAGATGCGTTGCCACGCCGGACAAGGCAAAAAGATAATCCAACGCGAAATCGCGATCGCTGACGGCATCCAGGCTGTTCGCGGTGATGTGCGAAAAACCAAGCTCGGCTGCGATAGCTTCCCGGTCGATCGCAAAAGAGCAGCCCGCCAGCGCTCCGGAGCCCATGGGGCAGGCGTCGGCGCTGGCTGTGGCGCTCTCCAAACGTGAAGTGTCCCGGCGAAATGCTTCCGCGTGCGCCAGCAAAAAATGTGAAAGCAAAATCGGCTGGGCATGCTGCAGGTGGGTCATTCCCGCCATCGGCAGGTGCAAATTGCTTTTTGCCAGCGCCACAAGCGCGCGCAGCAGGTCTTCAATGGCGCTCTTTATTTCCGCCGCAGCTTGTTTCACGAACAATCGAAAATCAGTGGCTACCAGTTCGTTTCGGCTGCGCCCGGTATGCAGTTTCCATCCCAGCGGACCTAACTCGTCGACCAGGGCTTTTTCCACGAAGTGATGCACGTCTTCGGCATCGGAGGCGTCGAGCCATGCTTTGTCTCTCTTCGCGCGGTCGGCAATGCTCTCGAGCGCCTCGAGCGTTTGCTGCACTTCGCCAGCGGTAAGGATGCCCGCGCCTTGCAGCGCCCTGGCCCACGCGCGATCCACGGCCAGTTCATACGGAAGCAAACGCCGGTCAAACGCGAACGACCGCTGGAAGGCATCGAATCCTTCGTTAGGCGCGCGCTCGAAGCGCCCTCCCCACAAGCGGTCGTCTTTTCGTTCAGTCATGCCATCGCTTTCCACTGCGCGCAAATCTGCGACGCGGCCCGGTGCGTTTGCCGTGGTTTTCAATTCCCGCCTTCGGCTTTCGCTTTGGGCCTGACGGTCACCGGCAACGCAAACAGGTTAATGAATCCTTCGGCGTCTTTGGGGTTATATCGTCCCATGGTAAAGCTCGCCAGGTCGGTGCGATACAGCGAGAAGGGTGAAACTCTCCTGGTGACGTTGAGATTGCCCTTCCACAGCTTCAATCCCACGGTGCCAGTCACGCGTTGCTGCGAAGTATTGAAAAATCCATCGAGTGCCGCGCGCAAAGGCGAAAACCACAGCCCGTAATATACGAGTTCCGCGTATCGCAGGGACAAGGCCTGCTGAAAGTGCGCCGTTTCCCGGTCGACCGTAAGCGTTTCCAGTTCGCGGTGCGCGGTGACCAGCAATGTTCCGCCCGGAGTCTCGTACGCGCCTCGCGACTTCATGCCTACCAGGCGGTTTTCCACGATGTCTGTGCGTCCCACGCCATGTTTCGCGGCGATTTCGTTGAGGGTGTTTAGCAGGTCCACCGGCCCGAGCTTGGCTCCGTTCACCGAAACCGGCGAACCCGCTTCAAAACCGATTTCCACCTCTTCCGCTTTGTCTGGCGCATTCTGCGGAGAAGCTATCCACTGCCACATCGCTTCGTTTGGCGCGTTGGCGGGATCCTCAAGCTCGCCGCCTTCGTGGCTCAGGTGCCAGATATTGCGGTCGCGGCTATAGATATTTTTCTTACTCTGCTCCACTGGAATGTTGTGCTTCTGCGCGTAGGCAATCGCGTCTTCGCGTGAATCGATGTCCCATTCCCGCCACGGCGCGATGATCTGCACGTTCGGCGCGATGGCTTTGTACGCCAGCTCGAAGCGCACCTGGTCGTTTCCTTTTCCGGTGCAACCGTGCGAGAGTCCATCCGCGCCCAGTTTCAGCGCAACTTCCGCCTGGCGCTTGGCGATCACCGGACGAGCCATGGAGGTGCCCAGCAGATAGGTGTATTCGTAGACGGCGCCCGCCCGCAACGTGGGCCAGACGTAGTCGCGCACGAACTCTTCGCGCAGGTCTTCCACCAGTGCCGTGGACGCGCCGGTGGCCAGGGCCTTCTTCCGCGCCGCATCGAGATCCTCCTGTTGCCCTACGTCGCCGATCACCGCAATAACTTCGCAGCCGTAATTTTCCTTGAGCCACGGAATGATGATGGAGGTGTCGAGCCCGCCCGAATAGGCGAGAACGACTTTTTTTGGTTTGTTTCCCTCTTTATGCACGATTCCTCTTTCTAGAAATAGGTCGAACGATTCCTTGCGCAATGGCCACGCGCCACACACCGGTATCGAGAAAATACCAAGCGGCCGAGCCCGGAGCTATCACTGGATTTGCGCGTGAGCCGTGACGGCACGATGCGACTGGCGCCGCCGTTTTCAACTGAACAGCGTGTGCAGGATGGCTTTCTGCACGTACATGCGATTTTCCGACTGATCCAGCACCACCGATTGCGGGCCGTCCAGCACTTCCGACGTAACCTCATGGTTGCGGTGCGCCGGAAGACAGTGCAGGAATAATGCGTCCGGCGCCGCCAGCGCCATCAGCTCCGCGTTCACCTGATAATCCTGGAACACGGTTTCCCGCACATCGCCTTCGGCTTCAAATCCCATGCTGGTCCATGCATCGGTGTAGACGCCTTGCGCCCCGGCCACCGCTTCACGCGGGTCCGTAAATAATTCGATCTTCGCTCGCGTTTCGCGCGCCACGCGTTTGGCCTCGTGGACGACTTCGGCAGCCGGCGCGTAACCCTGCGGCGTGGCAATGCGAAGATGTACGCCCAGGCGCGCGGCCAGGAAAATCAACGAATTGCATACATTGTTGCCATCTCCCACGTACGCAAGCTTGAATCCGCGCAATGCTCCGACTTTTTCCTCGATGGTAAGAAAATCCGCCAGTGCCTGGCAGGGATGAAACTTGTCGGACAGCGCATTGACCACCGGAATGTCGGTATTGGCAGCCATCTCCTCGAGCACCCGTTGTTCGTACACGCGCGCCACGATGCCGTGCACCCAGCGCTCCAGGTTGCGGGCCACATCCGAGATGCTCTCCCGTTCGCCAAGGCGCGCCTGCGTATGGTCGAGAAAAACCACCGAGCCGCCCATGCTCTGGATGCCCACCTCGAAGGTTACGCGCGTCCGCAGCGAGGGCTTTTCAAAAATCAGCGCGATGAATTTGCCGCGCAGGATAGAAGCATAGCGGTCCGGATGTGCCTTGACGTCCGCGGCGAGGCGCAGCAGTTCGCGCGCCTGCGGCGGGTTCCATTCGGCTCCGGTGAGCAGGTCATTCGACAATAAGACAGGATTGGCGAGCATAGTAGCGGTCATTTTTTCACCTTGCGGTAGCGTAGGTATTCAGATGCGCAGCGGGCCTGTTCGTTTCCGGTTGCGGGAATTTTTGCGACACGTTGGATAGAACGGTCTCAAACTTTTTGAGAAATTCACGCACCTGCGCGCGCGTGACGATAAAGGCGGGCAAAAGACGGATGATGTAGTCGTGGGTGCAATTGATCAGCAAGCCCCGCTTGGCGGCTTCCGCGACGAATGGCGCGCCTTCCATGGAAAGCTGAATGCCCACCATCAGGCCCTCGGCGCGCACTTCGCGAATAAAATCAAACTTCGCCGCCAGGGCTTGCAAACCGGCGCGCAATTCTTCGCCGCGTTTACGCACATTGTCGAGCAGTTTGCCGTCTTCGACGATCTGCAGAAACTCCAGCGCGGTTGCGCAGATCAAGGGGCCGCCGCCAAACGTCGTGCCGTGCAATCCAGGCGAGACCCGCGAGGCCACCGCGTTATTGGTCAGAATCGCGCCCAGCGGCAAGCCCGCGGCCAGCGGTTTGGCGATCACCGCCATATCCGGCTTCGCGGCAAAGCGCTGATACGCGAAATGGCGGCCGGTGCGTCCCAGCCCGCATTGAATTTCATCGGCGATCATCAGCGCGCCGTGGCGCGTGGCCAGAGCACGCGCGCGATTCCAGAACGCTTCGCTGACGGGATAGATTCCGCCTTCTCCTTGAACCGTCTCGATGAGCACGCCGCAAACGGTGTCGTCGAACTTTGATTCCAGATCCGGCACATCATTGAAGCGCACGAATTCAACGCCGGGAACCACCGGCGCGAAGGGCAGCCTGTATTTCTCCGTGGCGGTAACGCTGATGGCGCCAAAGGTGCGCCCGTGGAAGGAATTCTCTAGCGCCAGAAGCCGGTATTTGCGAGGCGCTTCCGCCGTATTTTCCTGCGGTCCACGCCCGCAGAGACGCGCGAGCTTCATGGCCCCGTCAATCGCTTCCGTGCCGCTGTTGCAGAAAAAGACCCGTTCCAGCCCCGACCATTCCGCAAGGTTGCGAGCCAGCGGACCCTGGTAGGCGTTGTGATAGAGATTCGAAAAATGAATGGCGCGCGCCGCTTCCCGTCGAATCACCTTCACGATTCTCGGGTGGGCGTGCCCCAAGGCGTTGACGGCGATGCCGCCAAGAAAATCGAGGTATTTTTTGCCGTCCGCGTCGTAGACGTAGCATCCCTTGCCGCGTTCCAGCAAAAAGGGCTGCCGCTTATAAGTCGGCAGCAGGAATTTCTCGGCGTCCTGGACGCGCGCATCACCGCTGGCCGCCACGGTTTTCATGCGGCCGTGCGACGTGAAATGCGCGGCCGGAGACGCCGGCGATTTTTTGGCGTTCCTGCGCATCACGCCGCCGACAGCGCAGCGTGCGCCGCGCTCCTTGACTCGCGTACCACCAGGGTACCCGGCACATCAGTCATGCCATTACTGTTGGCCACCGCGGATTCCGCTGAACGCGAAGCCAGCAGCAGCGCGTCGGGCCCGGTGCCGCCCACGATGCGTACTTCTCGCACGCCGCCCTCGATGGCGCGCTTGGCGGCTTCCAGCTTCAGGATCATGCCGCCGGAAACCACCCGGCACTGCACCAGGCGTTCAATCTCCTCACAGCTGATAGCCGACAATACCCGCTCGCCATCCAGGACTCCGGCAACATCCGTGAGATAGATCAGTTGATCGGCGTTCATGAATTCCGCGCAGGCCGCCGCCATGTGGTCGGCGTTGATGTTGTAAAGTTCGTTGTCCGCGCCCAAGCCGAGGCACGGCGCCACCGGCAAAAGCCCGTCGCTCCACAGAGCTTCAATCAATGCGGTGTTCATGCCCGTCAGGTAACCCACGAAGCCGAGTCCGCCCTGGACTTCGTTGTGCATCATGGCTTCCGCGGTAAAGCACTGACCATCCGCGGCGGAAATTCCTACCGCTGGTTGGCCCTCCGCGGAAATCGCTGCGGCAATTTTCTTGTTGAGCAGCCCGGCAAACACCATCACCGCCACGTCGCGCGACTCGCGGTCCGTGACGCGCAGTCCACTGACAAACTTACTTTCGATGCCCATGCGCTGCAGCGTTGCGGTAAACAATCGCCCGCCGCCGTGAACCACCAGAATCTGGTGGCCGTCCTTCGCGAGAGCGGCAACCTGCCGCGCCAGCGCGCCCACGGTGACATCGTCTTCGAGTAATGCTCCGGCAAACTTGATCACGATTCTCATTGCAGTGCGGTGTGCTCCTCTATCCCCAGCATGTGGTTGAAATTTTGCACGGCTTGACCGGCAGCGCCCTTGCCGAGATTGTCCAGGCAGGAAACGATCACCAGCCGGCGCATGGTTTTATCGAGAGCGAAGCCGATGTCACAGAAATTCGTGTGCGCCACGTGTTGCACTTCCGGCAGGGAGCCGGCGGCCCAGATACGCACCATAGGGCGCCCCGCATAGAACCGGCGATACAGCGCTTCGACGGCTTCACCGCTTTGCGCTGATTTCAGCGTGACGTAAATGGTGGAAAGGATGCCGCGGCTGATCGGCAATAAATGGGTGGAAAAAACCACCTGCGTTTCCGCCAGCCCGGTGTGCTCCAGAATTTCAGGAGTGTGCCGGTGCGAAAAAAGATTGTAGGCCTTGAAATTGTCGTCCACCTCGACAAACTGCAGGTCGCGCCGCAATTCTTTTCCCGCGCCGCTGGCTCCGGACTTGCAATCGCACACCACGCTGCTGTCCGAGGCGATCCAGCCGGCATCGGTCAGCGGCCGCAACGCGAGAATGACGCTGGTGGCGTAGCAACCCGGATTCGCGACGATGCGCGCATCCTTGATTTGCTGGGCATATAGCTCGGGCACGCCATACGCCGCATCGGCCAACAATCCTGCCGGAGGCGCCGGCAATTTGTACCAGTTGGTGAAGGTTTCCGGCTCGCGAAACCGGAACGCTCCGCTTAAATCCACCACGCGCAGTCCCGCTTCGACCAGCGCCGGCGCCAGTTCCGCGGAAACCTCGTGCGGTGTAGCCAGAAAAGCCGTGCCGGAATTGCTGGAGGCGATGGCCTCCACGGAAAATGTCCGCAAGGGAGCATCCCCGCGCCCGCGCAGCTGTGGAAACAGTTCGTCGAGACATTT
Organism: Candidatus Acidiferrum sp.; assembly: GCA_036496505.1. Lineage (GTDB taxonomy): Bacteria > Acidobacteriota > Terriglobia > Acidiferrales > UBA7541 > Acidiferrum. The sequence goes on from DASXLA010000102.1 coordinate 55,200, forward strand.
TGCGCCGTGAGTATCGCGCAGATAAAAGGTTGAGGCCGCCACGCCCGGATGGAGCACCAGGATCCGCGCGAGTTCAAAGCCGGTGTAGCCCGTGACACCCACGACCGCAATGTTGTTGAGGTTTTTCATTTCGCCAGCGCTTCGATGCGCCGCTGGAGGGATTCGCGGGTTTTCTTGTTGGGGGTGATGATCAGCACGGTGTCGTCGCCGGCGATGGTCCCGGCAATCTCCGCGAATTTGGCTCCGTCCACCGCCGCTGCCAAAGGTTGCGCTCCGCTTGGCGGGGTCTTCAGCACCAGCAGGTTCTCCGCCGGCCGGATGTCCTGAAGGAACTCGCGCAACGCGCGCGCCAGGCGCGGAAGCGGAGCCGACTCCTCGGGAATCGCCGAAGCCGACTTGTATCCGCCGTGCGTCTTGATCAGTCGCAGTTCCTGTATGTCGCGCGACAGCGTGGCCTGCGTAACCCGCAGGCGTTGCGACGCCAGCCTGCGCCGCAATTCTTCCTGGTTGGCGATGGACCCGTCGCTTACCAGTCTCATAATCTGCCCGTGACGAAATGTTTTGCGCGATCCCACAAAATCCTCGTAAAAACAATTATACAGCTTCTTGTATTTTTATACAGTCGCAAGACACGAGTGTCAATGAATTTGTCGGAGTTTTGTTCGAGTTGCCGCGCTCCGGCTGACGGTTATTGCATTCGCCGCATTGCCGCGTGGCGCGCTGGATTTTACGCGCGGAGGATGCTACCTATTCATGCAAGCATTTTGGGCGCTCATGACAAACTCTTGCGAAGTCAAAGGCTGCAAAAGCGAAGTTCCCGCCGCGCTCCGCGACAACCATTTATGTGTTTTGCATTTCACTTTGTCGGTGGAAGGCGGGTGCGCGGAAATGCGCCGCGAAACGGCGCTGGGAAATGCGCCGCAGGAACGTCAAAAGGAAATCATGCAGTTCATCAGTGAGCATGGCGAGCGCCTGGCGCGTGTGGCGACCAGCGGCCTTCCCCTTACCGATGATCTGAAAGCCCGTATCCTCAGCACCTTCCTCACGCTCATGAACCTGCGGGAAAATCTCGATCGTGCCAATATGCGGAGCTCCTTCGGCCGCACCGGCCAGTTGCGCTGATTTTCCCTCCCAACCAGACCTGAAACGCTGATTCTCTATCCCCATGCTTCATGCGCGCTGCCTGCGTTTTTTGCAATGTAGATAGAAAGTGTTGAAAACAAAGGGAGCCGGTTGCGAAAAGAGGCCTAAGAGACCTCGAAAAGAGCAAATGAGACTGTTGGGTCTTACCCCCACACACTCTTGGGCAAAGAGCGTCGCCGTGTCTACTCTCATGCTTCATGCCCGCTGCCTGCCTTCGGCAGGCAAATCTGCGGCAGGCATGGTTTTTTGCAATGTAGATAGAAAGTATTGAAAACAAAGGGCGACGATAGCGAAAAGAGGCCCAAGAGACCTCGAAAAGAGCAAAAGAGAGGGAGTTTTTCTACGCATCTTTTCGTCCAGAAGGCCTCGGGAGGCCTGGTCGCACACGCTACCTGAACGCCATTCTCACCAATAACATCACCGAAAAAAGGCGCGACCTTTCATGAGGTTTACCGGGCGGAGATGAAAACAGGCCAATCCCCAAATCTAAGTCCGCGGCCAGGCGGACGAAAGCAAAGCAATCATCCGCGATACACCAGGTACAAGCGATTCGCTGGATACGCGGACGAATAGTTGTCTATGGGAGCGGTGAAGACGAATGATTACCCGCACGACATCATATCATATTATTACATTTTGTCAATGGTTTTTTCAGTTCGGGTGATGTCAAGCTGCTTATGTAAAACAGCGGAGGATGCGGTTTCTCCATTGCTTGACGGGTGTGCCGCCGCGCGAGACGATATCTCCAGTACCGCGAGCCCCGCCTTCCCCGGCGGCCAGCCCGCCCGGGGTAACCATGACTTTTCGCACTTGTATTCGAATCACCTTTCTATTCGTCTTCGCGGTTTCCTGTTTTGCGCTGCGACCGGGGTATACGGCAGCCAGCAACGCCCGCATCATCCGACTCAGCCTGGTTCAGGGGGATGTGCGCATCCTGCATGATTCGAAGGGCGATCCGTTGGCCAACGACAAGGCCAATTGGGATCGCGCGGAGTTGAATCTTCCCATTCGCCAGCACGATGTGGTGGCCACCGATAATGGCCGCGGCGAAGTGGAATTTGAAAATGGAGCGATGGCTTTTCTGAACGAAAACAGCGTTCTGGAATTCTTCGATCTTTCTCTCGACGACGGCTCCTTCACTACCCGCCTTATCCTCCGACAGGGCAGCGCGTCTTTCTACGCGAATCCCGGGCGAGGGGATTATTTCAGCGTCACCGGAGGGGACTTCACGGCGGAGGCCGGGAGTCATTCCGGTTTTCGCATGGACAATTTCGATGACGGCAGCACAGTCGCCGTCACCAAAGGCCATGTATCGGTGGTACACAAAGATGACAGCACCGTTTTAGCCAGGGGCGAGTCCTTTACGATGCGAGCGGATGCCGGCGAGGACGCGTCCGCCAACGTGGGCCGCGCTCCGGACAGCGACGAATTTGACCGCTGGGTCTCCGGCCGCGAGGACAGCGTGGTGACCGCCACGAACGCGGCGATGCAGTATTCGAACTCTTCTTCTTATGTTTCCGGCTTCGGCGATCTGTATACCTACGGTGGCTTTTACCCGGTCGCGGGTTTCGGATACGGATGGCAGCCATACGGAGTCGGGATTGGTTGGTCGCCGTTTGACTACGGTAGCTGGATATTTCAATCCGGGTTCGGATGGTCTTTCATCGGCAGTCAGCCGTGGGGCTGGCTTCCTTATCATTATGGAGGCTGGATTTTTCAGCCGGGCATCGGCTGGCTCTGGGCTCCGACAGGATTCGGCCATGGGCTGCCGCCGGTGAAATTCCATCCCGTGACCGCCACCTTCGTGCGCGCCGGTAATGCTGTGGGAATCATTCCGAGCCATCCACTCGATAATCACGGCAAGACGCCGCTGAACCTGGCACAAGGCGTGATGCCACTGGCGTCCCGCGGCGGTCAGGCTCCATCCGCGCTGGCGGCCTCCGGTTCGCAGTGGAAAGTGGTGAAAGAGCCTCCGGCTAATTCGCTGGTGTCGCACGCCAGCGTTTCCAGTGCGCCAGCGCGAACCTCGCGCAGCGTGGATTCCCGCGTTGCTGCGACCAGGTTCGCTGAGCAAAGCACCGGTTCATCCATTGCTTATGACGCGAAAGAACATCGTTTTGTGAATAGCAATGTGCCCGCAAAATCAGCGGCCACAGTTTCGGAAGCGACCACCGGCAAAGTGTCTTCTGCCGCGTTGCCCAGCCGTTCCTCTTCCGCAACCGCGAAAACAGTTCCCGCAAACGGCGCCCGCGGCGAAATCTCTGTTAGGCAAGCTCCTACGGTGCCGACACGTAGCGCCTCGTCGCGTGTCGCGCCTCCACCGCCGGCACCTCGATCGGCTTCCATGTCATGGGGCGGCTTCTCGCAAGGCGCAGCCAGAAGCGGACGCGGAGCTACCATGCAGGCCGGCTCGCGTGGCTCTGCGCCTGCCGCTCGAGCTTCGTCCGGATCCGGGCGCGCTCACTAAGAACCGCAGATTGCACTGACTGTTGACGGCCTGCATGCGAGGCCGTCGTTTTTTGAACTTTGCCCGAAGGGCGATTGGCTGGAATCAGGAAAAGATCATTCCGGCATATCCGACCGCCGCGTCGAGATCGCCGGATCGATCCGCGGAAGTCGCGTAACCAAGCAGTTCGGCTTCCGTGGCTTTCAGGACGTGCAGCGCCGTCAACATGGCCACCGCGGGCCCGAGCCCGCACATGGAAATCTCTTCTCTGCGACAGGTATCGTAAAGCCCTCCGGCATTCAATTGCAGCAATTGCTCCACAGCTTTTTGATCTTTCACCCGCGTGGTCGCATCGTCCTCGTAATGATTCAAGTCGGAGGTGGTCAGCAGCAGCACCTCCTGCTTTTCGGCCACCAGCACCTTTCCAATGGCTTCTCCCACGACCACCAGCGTTTCGAAGTGCGCGCTTCCCAGCACAATGGGCACAAATTGAAATTGCGGTTTAAGAACCTGCAGAAACGGAATCTGCACTTCCAGCGAATGCTCCTTGCTATGCGCCACGGCATCTTCACTGAGCAGTGGGCACGCGGACCGCAACCTTTCCGCCAGTGCCTCGTCAATCGGCGCATCCCCCAGCGGGGTGCGCCACGCCCCTTTTGAAACAATCGCCACCGGCGAACCCGGAGGCCGGTGCCGGACGCCCAATAACAAAATCTTTCGCGGGATGCGGATACTCGCGTAGACGCCGCCAGCCACATGCCCCGAATAAAGATATCCGGCGTGCGGGACCAGGCATGCTTTGACGCTTCTCCGCGTCGAGCCATTTTCTTTTTTGGTGCAATCCTTGATCAGTGCGGATAATTCAGTCGGGTCGGAGGGATAAAAACGGCCGGCAACGGCGGGAAGACGGAGCATCCAGTGCTCCAGGAATCAAAGATTCTTGGACGGCTTTCCTTTGACCTTCATGGCCTTCAGGCTCACCGGATCGTACAAAACGGTAACTTTGTCGCCGTACTGGTAGCCGCCCTTGGCAACAATTTCCTGCATCTTGTTGGCGACCTGCGGAGAAAGAGCGAAGGTTCTCACCGCCATGTCGTTGCCCTTCGCGCGCACGGTGATCTGCGCGGTGTTCGCATGCATCACGAAGCCCTCGAATTTTCCTAATCCTGTGGGCTTGGGCTTCACCGCGTTCACCACGATGGGCACGGCGGTATCCAAAATGATCGGCGCTACCGTTGCGGGAGTTTGCGCCGCGGCTCGCGGGCAGCAGAAGACTGCCGCCACCAGGGCCATGGGCAAACCAATCCCGGCAATGCTAAAGCCGCACTTCATTCCATTTCATCCGTGGCAATTCGCAGCGATTTCAGGAAGCGCACGTCCTGAGGCGTCATCGCCAGCCGCGCCGCAACTCTCTTGGTTCCGTCGCTCTCTTCCATAAACGAGTCTTGATCCACCTGAATCCGCAGGGATTCCAGGAATCGCCGGTCCTGGGTCGTCAAGGCCGCTGCCTCCGCCGACGCGGCGTCGCGCTTCGCCAGCCCGATGGTGGCATCCAGCTTCAATACAATGTCGTAGCCATGCGCACGCACTCCCGCAATCGCGCCGGTAATGCGGTCGGAATCGGACACGGTATCGTTGATCGCGTGTCCCAGTTCGCGGAGCAGATTCTTCAGGTGATCGTCGAGTTGCAAGGCGGTATCTCCCCTACTCTTCGGCCATTTTAGGCCCACGTTTCATTGGATACAAGAGAGCTTCGGATTGTTGTCTCCAATCCGTTCACAGCCCGAAGGGCGGTTCAGCGACCGTTTCGGCGACGTGAGAGCGGGCAAGGCGGCGTTCGCCGCAACCTTTTACGCTAAGATACGAGTATGTCCACCGCCGCGGGCGTGCCTGGCGCACAAATCAAGCGCGGTGGTTTCCGCCGCTTTTGGCGGACGCTGCAGCAATTGTTTCACGAAGTTACCGGGGCCATTTTCGCGGTGCTGGCCTTCGCCTGGATCAATGCCGCTGTGCGCGCGTGGACACGTGACGCGGCCTACTGGCTGGTAGGCGTGGCGGCAATGGTGGCGGTGTCGTTTTCGTTTTTTGCGTTCACGTCTTTCCGTCGCGCTCGCAAACTTTAGCGTTGCGAAAAAGCGCCACGGTCCGTCGTTGCGAATGTAGAGAATTTATGCCGGATTCCAAATCAGAGAAAACCATTTCCGCCGGTCGCAAGGAGCGCTTCACCACGCTATCCGGCGTTCCCCTGGACCGCCTCTACACCCCTGAAAATCTGGCGTCCGAAAACCTGGAAGAATCCGTCGGCTATCCCGGAGAATTTCCCTACACCCGCGGAATTTATCCCACGATGTACCGCGGGCGCTTCTGGACCATGCGCCAATACGCGGGTTTCGCGAGCGCCTCGGAATCCAACGAGCGCTATCGCTACCTTCTCGGCAAAGGACAAGCCGGCCTCTCGGTCGCATTCGATTTGCCCACGCAGATCGGCCTAGACTCCGACCATCCGCTCGCCCAGGGAGAAATCGGCAAAGGGGGCGTGGCCATCGATTCCATCGAGGACATGGAGATTCTTTTCGACCGGATTCCCTTGGAGAGAGTCTCCACCTCCATGACCATCAACTCGACGGCCGCCATTCTTCTCTGTTTATACGTAGCGGTGGCGAAGAAGCAGGGCGCGAACCTGGGCAAGCTATCCGGCACGGTGCAAAACGACATTTTGAAGGAATACATCGCGCGTGGAACGTATATCTACCCGGTACGGTCGGCGATGCGCATCGTGACGGATGTTTTTTCCTGGTGCCGCGACCATCTTCCTAAATGGAATACCATTTCCATCTCCGGTTATCACATTCGTGAAGCCGGTTCGACCGCCATCCAGGAAGTTGCGTTCACCCTTGGAGACGGTATGGCTTATGTGCAAGCTGCCATCAACTCCGGATTGGACGTCGACGAATTCGCGCCGCAATTATCTTTTTTCTTCAACGCACACAACGACCTGCTGGAAGAAATCGCCAAGTTCCGCGCCGCCCGTCGCCTGTGGGCCCGCATCATGCGCGAACAATTTCACGCCAAAGATCCGCGCTCCTGGCTGCTGCGCTTTCACGCGCAAACGGCAGGCTCTTCGCTCACCGCGCAGCAACCCGAAAACAATATTATTCGCGTGGCGATCCAGGCCCTGGCCGCGGTTCTCGGCGGATGCCAATCGCTGCACACCAATTCGCTGGATGAAGCGCTGGCCCTGCCTACTGAAGACGCCGCGCTGATCGCGCTGCGCACGCAACAAATCATCGCCCACGAAACCGGCGTGACTAATACGGTGGATCCCGTCGGCGGCTCCTACGCCATCGAGCAACTCACTAATGAAATTGAAGCCGGCGCGCAAACGTATATCGACAAGATTCAGGCGAACGGCGGCCCGCTCGACGGAACTCTCCGCGCCATCGAGTCCGGCTTCATCCAGGGCGAAATCCAGATGGCTGCGTACGAGTTTCAGCGCGCCGTGGAAAAAAACGAGCAAGTGGTCGTGGGCGTGAACGACTTCAAGGTTGAGGAGCAACGGCCCATCGATATTCTGCGCGTCGATGAACAGATTGGACGCGATCAGATCGCCCGGCTGCAAGCCTTTCGCCGGAAGCGCAATTCCTCTCGCACCACCGCGGCGCTCGCGGAGTTGGCCCGCCGTGCAGCCGGCGCAGAAAATCTCTTACCCGCCATACTAGAATCCGTCGAAAACAACGCCACCGTGGGAGAAATCTCCGACACGCTTCGCCGGGTCTTCGGCGAATATCAGGAATCCGTCGTCATCTAAAAAATCCACTGTGTAGTATTCTTTGCACGCCACATGAAACTGATTCTCGCTTCGTCATCGCCGCGCCGCGCCGAGGTTCTGCACGCCGCCGGCATAAAGTTCACCGCTACGCCTCCGTCCATCGATGAAACGCCTTTCCCCGGCGAATCGCCGCAGGACCATGTTCTTCGCCTTGCCGCTGCGAAAGCCACGCTGGTCGCCGCTCAAGCTATTGGGCCTGCCATCGTGATCGCCGCGGATACGGTGGTTGCCGTGGAAAGCCAGATCATCGGCAAGCCGCGCTCGACGGAAGACGCGCGCCAGATTCTGGAGCAGCTCTCCGCGCGCACGCACACGGTGCTCACTGGAGTGACGCTCATTCGCCTGCCGGACGCCGAGCGGCGCAGTTTTGTGGAAACCACGCACGTGCATTTCGCGCCGCTTTCGCCTGAAGAAATTTCCCGCTATCTCGACACGGAAGAGCCTTACGACAAGGCCGGCGCCTATGCCATCCAGGGTCGTGCCGGCCGCTACATCCCGCGTATCGAAGGTTGCTATTTCAATGTGGTGGGCCTGCCGCTGGCGCGACTCACGCAGGAGCTCATCGCCTTAGGCTGGACGGAGGATGTTCAGGAATTGCTATAGGGAGAAGCCGCTCAGACAAAAAAAGGGCGGCCGATGAGGCCGCCTTTTTTAAAACTCGAACTCTACCCCTAACGATGCTTGGCAGCCTTTATCAGGCCTTGTTCTCGTCAGCCGGCTTTTCCGTCGAAGCTTGTGTGGGCGGCGTGACCGTCTGCGATTGACTCTGGTTCGCTCCGTGCATGCCTTCTTTAAATCCGCGCACGCCTTCGCCCATGCCGCGCATCAGTTCTGGAATCTTGCGCCCGCCAAAAAGAACCAGGATCACCACCAGGATGATCAACCAGTGCATTGGAAATTCCATAGCCGCCTCCAGCCACTCTAATAATCGTGAAAAACCCTGATAATTGCCACTGCCGGAAGCTAAAGTATAACACGCTCGTCACCCGCCCGGCGTGTGACCCGTTCCCGGTCCAGGTACTCCAGCAGCGGTATCGCGTACTTTCGCGTGATGCCCGTCAAATCCTTGAAACCGGGCACGGATATGCGCTCGCCCCTGGTCTTCTTATACGTCAAAAGTTGGGCCTTCAGATGAGCGAGCGCCGCCTGGTGAAAAATCAGCTCGGGCGAGACACGCGTAAGGTTCTTGTCTCGCAGCAGGATTTGCAGCAATTTCTCGGCGCGTTTTACTTCCACCGCTAGATTGGAAAGCACTTCCTTCACCGACGGCACCGCCAGCCCGGCAGTCCGAAACGCCTCCTCAATCTTTTGCTTTGCCGCTTGTTCTTCCGGTTGCAGCATCACGCCGGTGCCGGCGCGTTTTACAATCTCGCCCTGCAATTCCACCTTTTTCTGCCCCGCCAGGTCAGCAACTGCCGCGCGAAATACTTCCGGCCGCACGCGCCGTCCAAGTCGCGCGCGTAAGTCTTCACGCGCCATTCCGGGCAACAGCGGATTTTCGCGTTGAAACCGCTCGATGCTCTCGAAGATTTTTTTGCACAACTCCTCATACGGAGCTGCACTCATCAATACGGCGTGGTCTTCGCCCACTGTTTTCAACGACCCCGCGTTCACCAATTTCGCCAGGCTCTCGGAAATCTGCGATGGCCGCCAGCCCGTATGTGCGCCGATTTCCGCGTGGCGCAATCCCATCGGAGCGCGCGCCACCATCGCGGCCAGCACCTCCTGGCGATCGCCGGTGCGAAGCGTTTCCAGAAATTTCACTCTGGTGGTATCGCGGGTAAGCGGCCGCCGCGCCAGCGGATCGAGAACTACCCCACCGCCGATCGTGGTAACCGGGGAAAACTGCCTCACAATGAACCGGTCGCCTGCCAAAACCAGGGTTTCATCGTGCAGGCGCAGATGGGCCAGCGCACTTTGGCCCGGCGCAAGCTCATTCACGCCGTACAAGAAAATCTCGGCAATCGTTTCTGTTGCGGAGGCGTGAAAATGTACGCGTTCCCGATTCTTCAGCCGGTGCGTTCCGGGCAACAAGGTAAACTCCGCATCAATCCTGCGCGTCGCCTTGAACTTTCCAGGCTCCGCCAGGCACATGCCTCGTTTCACCGCGGTGTGCTCGATCCCGGCAAGATTTATGGCTGTTCGTTGACCGGCAATCGCCCTTGCGATTTGCCGGCCACCCGTTTGCACGCCACGCACTCGCAATCGCACGCCGCCCGGCATCAATTCCACTTCATCGCCCACGCTGACGCTTCCCGAAATCAGCGTGCCAGTCACCACCGTTCCGAAGCCTTTCATCGCAAATGCCCGGTCAATCGGCAGGCGAAACGCCCGTGTGGCATCTTTTCCGCTTACCTGGGCGGCCGCCGCGCACAAGGCCTCCTTCAATTTGGGAATCCCGGCCCGCGTTTTTGCGCTCACCGGAATAATCGGCGCGCCTTCCAGAAAGGATCCGCGCAGATATTCCTCAATTTCCAGTTGCACGAGCGCCAGCGTGCCCTCATCGACGAGATCCCTTTTCGTCAGCGCCACTATTCCGTGCTTCACGCCCAGCAATCGGCAAATATCAAAATGCTCGCGCGTCTGCGGCTTGATGGATTCGTCGCCGGCAATCACCAGCAGCATCAGATCGATTCCCGCGGCGCCCGCCAGCATGTTGCTTACGAAGCGCTCGTGCCCCGGCACATCGATAAAGCCAAACCGGATGCCGCCTTCTTCTAGAAAAGCGAAGCCCAGCTCGATGGTGATGCCGCGGCGCTTTTCTTCCGCGAGCCGGTCCGGATGGGTGCCGGTCAGCGCCTCCACCAGGGCGGACTTGCCATGGTCGATGTGCCCCGCAGTGCCCACAATTACGCTTTTGGAGGTCTCCGTCATAAGGCCGTCACAATAATGGGTCTTCACCTGATTCAAACGCCGCCAGAAAAACCGGGCCGCTCGCGGCATTACTCAATCCACGCGCATCGGTGCGTGCTAAAATCGCCCGGTCCATTATGACTCGCATGTGTTGCACGCGTTTCGAACGCGCGGCCCGCAAACTCGGTTGGTCGCGCATCGCCGGACTCGATGAAGCGGGCCGCGGCGCCCTGTTCGGACCGGTCGTCGCCGCCGCGGTCATCCTAAACCCAAAACGGCGCATCGTCGGCTTGGACGATTCCAAAAAGCTCGTCGCAGAGCGCCGCGGTGAGCTGGCTCCGCGCATCCGCGAACACGCCCTCGCCTGGGCGGTCGCCGAGATCGACGCGCAACGCATCGATGCCTGGAATATCTACCAAGCCAGCCGCCAGGCCATGACTGCGGCTCTCCACCAGCTCTCCATTCTCCCCGATTACCTTTTGCTGGACGCCATCAAACTCGATGTCCTGATCGAGCAAAAATCGCTCATTCATGGCGATGCCCGCAGCGTGTCCATTGCGGCCGCCTCCATCCTCGCAAAGACCCACCGCGACGCGCGCATGCAGGAGTGGGACGTCATCTACCCCCAGTATGGACTCGCCCGCCACAAAGGGTACGCTACCGCCGACCATTTGGAGGCCCTGCGCCAGCATGGGCCCTCACCCCTTCACCGCCATTCCTTTGCGCCGGTCCGGGAATCGAACTGTTGGGCCGTCGGCGCCACCCAAATTTCATTCCTGCCCGATGCCGAACCCGCCGGGACCCCAGTCGTTGCCCTGCGGGAAGAGTAATTTCCAGCTGCGTGTTACGCGTTCCAGCGCTTCGCCTGGCCTTCTCCACCGGTTTCCTGCTTTGAACGGGGATAACTGGCTGCTCACACGCTACTTTGCGTTGATTGACTTGTGTTTTTCCAGCCTGTTAGCGTAACAGGGTAGCGTTGAGGCGCTGCTGCCACCCTCAGCGAATCTAGGAGAATGTCTCGGACAGAGTCCGCGAGCTTCCGTGCGGTGAAACCCACCTGCACCGCGGTCATGCACTCGTACTGTCCCGGTTAGAGCATGGCTTATAACAAAAGCAAATACGTCGAGGCCGCCCAAAAGCTGTTGAACCAGGGCAAGGTTTCGCAGGCGATTGCTGAATACCAGCAAATTTTGAAGTTTGAGCCGCGTGACCAAGTCACGCTGATGACCGTCGGCGAACTCTACATTCGCCAGGGCGAAACTTTTCAGGCCATCGATTATTTCGAACGCCTCGCGCAGATTTTTGTCAGCGACGGCTTTCTGACCAAGGCCATCGCCGTTTACAAACGCATCGCCAAGCTCGCTCCGGAAGAAATTCGCCCCCTTGAAAAGCTCGCCGATCTTTACGTGCAGCAAGGCGTGATGAGCGAGGCCCGGCCTCTCTTCCTGCAGCTCGCCGAAATCCATCTGAAGCAAAATCGCCAGCCGGAAGCTATCAACCTGCTCAAGAAACTGCTACTGGCGGAACCCGACAATTTGCGCATCCAGGTTCGCCTGGCCGATTTGTATCAGGCCATGGGGCAAGCCCGGGAGGCCATGGACGCGTACGTATCCGCGGCGCAGCGCGCCCTGGCGCGCGGCGATCAGGCCGAATGCGAAAAGCTGGCCGACAAGGCACTGAAACTCGACCCGACCAATCTGGCCGCCATAATCGTCAAGGCGCGGTCTTATTCCGCGCGCGGTAATGTCGCGCAGGCCGCCGAACTTCTCGAACACGTTCCCAGTCTCGAAAAGGGTGGCGAGCAAGCCGAACTACTCCTCGACCTCTACCTTAAAACCCAGAACTGGGATAAAGCCACTGCGCTGGCATTCCGCATCTTCGAAGCGGACGAAAAGAATTTTGGTCTGACGCAAAAACTCGCGGAGGCCATGCTGCAATCGGATCAGGGCGAAAAGGCCATGCTCGTTATCGAGCGCACCCGCATCCCAATGATTGATGCCGGCGAACATGAAGCGGTCGGCCGGCTTCTGAATGAACTGGTGACGCGCCTGCCGGGCCGCATCGAACCGCATGAATGGCTCGTCGACACCTACGGCCGCACCAGTGATTCCTTCCGCATGCCGGACGCGCTCGCACAATTCGGCGACGCATTAGTGGCGAATGGACAGCTCGATCGCGCCAAAGAAACCTTCGAACAACTGGTCGATCGCGAACCGGAAAGCGATTCCGCCAAGCGCAAGCTGAATGATCTGCTCCTCAAAATGGGCCTGGCCCCGGCCGACACCGGGGAATCCGACGATAATCTCAAGACCGTTTTGGAGCCGCCGCCGGCCCCCAAGGTTCGGCCTGATTTGGAAGCTGCCTCGCTGACGCCGTCGCATACGCAGCCCCAGACTGGCGGCGCTTCTCCCCAGTTGGATGAAGAGACCGAGAAATTTATCGCCCAGTCTCTCACCGACGTCGATCTCTTTGCCAGTTACGGCCTCACCCAGAAAGCCATCGGCCTGCTGGAAGCCATTCTGCGGCGTGCCCCCGGACATACTCCCACGCTCGAAAAATTGCTGGATTTTGTTCTTGGCGGAGGTGACGACCGGCGCACCGCTGAACTTGCCGCCAGGCTTGAAAAACTTCACACCGAACGTGGCGATATGCGCAGCGCGGAACGCTTCGCGGAGTTGCGCCGTCGCTTCCAGCGCGCTGCTGGCATGAGCGACGCGGAGCTCGCCATGGCTTCCAGCGCCTCAGTGACCGAACGTTCCCACGCCGCCGCTTCCGGAGAGCCGGCCCTTGGTGACGAAGAAATTCCGACTTTCGAGATAGCTCCGGAGCCTGCGGCTACGGAACCGGCATCAGCGGGCCACGTCGAGGTCACTGCTTCGCAAGTGTCCGCTGCCAACACCAAGGATGCTCACGAAGAAGTCGATCTCTCTGAGGAGTGGCTGGCGGTACTCAAGGACGTTGAGCCCGAAAAGGCCAATACGCAGCAGCCCACGCCTGCCGTCGCTGACGGTGTTGCGCAGCCTCGCGAAACTCCCGCCGAATTTGAAATTCCGGCGCCTGTAGAAAACGTCCCAGCCGTTTCTTCTCAGGAACCGGAGCCTGCACCGGCCGCATTTGTTCCTCCTTCGGATATGCCGGCTTATGCGGAATTTCAGATGCCTGCTGAAACGGAAGCGCCCAAGCTGGAAGAGCCTGCCTTCGCGTCGGAAACTTCCCAACACGCGCCGCAGGACGCGAGTGAAGCAGTCGAAATTCCTTCTGCGGCGGATGAAAAGCAACCCGAGCCTGTCGCCGAGGAGTTGCCTTCGTACGAAGAGCTGGAGCTGCCAGAACTTGCGGCCCACGAAGAAAAACCGCCGCTCGAGGAGCTACCCGAACTTGCGGCTGTTGAAACGGGTCACGCGCCAGAAAAGCCCGCCGCGCGGCAAGAAGAACCCGAATTTGAGCTGGACCAGGATTACGAGTTAATCCTCGATCCGGAATCGCTGGTGCCCGCGCACAGCCCGCAGCCTCCCGATGTTCCCATGAAGGTTCACCAGGTTGAGCTTGAGCCCGAGCATGCCACTCAAAATTCTGCCGCGCCTCCTGCCGGAAGCGATTTTGCTTCTGACCGCTTCCTAGCCGATCTCGCCAGCGAAATTGAACATCTTGGCATGGGCGAACTAACCCCGTCCTATTCGAGCGCAACCACCGAAGTGCCCGCCAGGATCATCGACACCTCAAATCTGAGCGATTCCGGCCCCCTCAAGGAAGTTTTTGATGACTTCCGCGCGGAACTCGGCGAGATGGGCTCGGAAGATGAAGATCTCGA
>DASXLA010000103.1:0-88101 GCA_036496505.1 Candidatus Acidiferrum sp.
TTTTTTGCAATGTAGATAGAAAGTGTTGAAAACAAAGGGCGACGATGGCGAAAAGAGGTCCAAGAGACGTCGGAAAGAGCAAATGAGACCGTTGATCCTACCCCAACACTCTCGGGCAAAGAGCATCGAGTCTACCTTCATGCCTCATGCGCGTTTTTCATGCTTCATGCGCGTTTTTTGCAATGTAGATAGAAAGTGTTGAAAACAAAGGGCGACGATGGCGAAAAGAGGTCCAAGAGACGTCGGAAAGAGCAAATGAGACCGTTGATCCTACCCCAACACTCTCGGGCAAATAGCATCGCCACGTTTTCCTCATGCTTCAAGTCCGTGCCTGCCTTCGGCAGGCGCTTTTTGCAATGTAGATAGAAAGTGTTGAAAACAAAGGGAGCCGATAGCGAAAAGAGTCCCAAGAGACCTCGGAAAGAGCGAAAGAGAGGGAGTTTCTCTACGCATGTTATTCGCCCAAAGGCCTCGGGAGGCCGTAAAAGAGGTGCACGGCTTTTCAGGAGACTTACCGAGGCGGAAATCAAAAAAGGACAACGCCCCAATCCAAGTCCGCGGTCAGGCGGAGGAAAGCAAAGCAATCAATCGGCGATACGCCAGGTACAAGCGATTCGCTGGATACGCGGATGAAGAGTTGTTTATGGGAGTGGTGGAGACGAACGATTACCCGAGCGTTATAGTATCATAATTATAACAATTTATCAAGGGTTTTTTGGTGCTCTACTGTGGTCAGCGGTTTAGCGTTCGAATGACGCAGCAGGCTGCGCTCCGGATGGATGGGAGGAGTTACGAAGGGTGTCAATCTCAACGACCACGGAGGGTGTGGCGGATGCGCGAAGGGCCAAATTCGGGCGAGCGCGGCGGTACATGGACAATGGCGTTGGTTGCGGCAGAGCGCTGGAGCGGGGATCCTGTGGCGGCTTTGCAACACAAACTGGCTGTCCTACGTCCAATAAAGTGGCTGGCAGGCAATGAAGTGGCTGGCGAACTGCAGGAAAGACGATAACGAGATACGGAACCCGTCCTTGCGGACAGTGTTTATCGCGGTGCACAGGTTGTCCGCAGCAACCGGGTAGGAATTGCGGTGTTATACTTCTCATGCCCGCGGTGAATTGTGTGCTTTGGCGTGCCCGCCGGGTATAACAGGAGCTTTAAATGGGTGAGCAGGTAAGAGAACTTTTCAATTGGGCGCGTCGCCGGAAGATCATGGCGGCGTTTTTCGTATCCTTGACGCTAGCGGTAGGAATACTGATCGGCTCGGTAGTCTCGGGCAGGGTGTCGGCGGTGAAGAGCTCCGGATTCGCAGGAACCAACGCGACTCCGCTGTCTGTGCCCGATCCCATTCCTTCGTCGAGTTCTTTCTCTGGAATTGTGAATCGCGTGGAACCCGCGGTCGTGAACATTGCCACTACGCAGGTGATGGAGCGGCACGCGCCGACGGCGCGCAGGAAACGGGCCGTGCCTGCCGTGCCTGACGATCAGGATGACCCGATGCAGGACTTCTTTGACAAGTTTTTCGACGGACAGAAGGAAGGACCGGCACAGGCGGAGCGCAGCCTGGGTTCCGGCGTGATAGTGGACAAGCGCGGCTACATCCTGACGAACAATCACGTGGTGGATCAGGCCACGAAGATCCAGGTGCAACTGAACGGCGAGAACAACCGCTACACCGCGAAGGTAGTGGGCGTCGACGAGGATACCGACCTGGCGGTTTTGAAGATTGATGCGGCCAAGGATTTGCCGACTGCGCGGCTGGGGAATTCCGACGGTGTACAGGTCGGCGATTGGGTGCTGGCCATCGGCAGCCCCTTCGGACTGCAGGCCACGGTTACCGCCGGTATCATCAGCGCGAAAGACCGCGGCGGCATCGGCCACCAGTTTCAGCGCTTTTTGCAGACGGACGCGGCCATCAATCCCGGTAACTCCGGCGGACCGCTGGTGAGCCTGGGCGGGGATGTGATCGGCATCAACACGGCAATCATCACCGGCAGCCGCGGATATGAAGGCGTGGGATTCGCCCTGCCGTCGACGACGGCCATCAGCGTTTACAACCAGATTATCGCGCAGGGCCGTGTGACGCGCGGCTCGATCGGCGTGAGCTTCCAGGAGGACCTGGGCACAAACGCGATCACCCTGAAGGCGCTGGGCGCACCGTACGGCGTGGTGATCGAAGGCGTGGAGCCCGGCAGCCCCGCGGAAAAGGCGGGCCTGAAGGGCGGAGACGTGATCACCAGCGTGAATGGCAATGCGGTGAAGACCGGCAATGATCTCGTGAACCCCATCTCCCTTGCTCCCATTGGAAGCAAAGTGAAATTGAGTTACGTCCGCGACCGGGCGCAGAAAGAAGCCACGGCCACGGTGGAAGATCGGACACGCGTTTTCCCGAACACCGCGGGGCGCATGGGCGATCAGCCGAATGGCGAGGCCCTACCCACAGAGTTCGGTTTGCATGTTCAGGAATTGACTCCGGATCGCGCACACCGCGTGGGCATGGACACGCAGAAGGGTGTGCTGGTCACGGAGGTTGATCCCGCAAGCTTCTCTGAAGATATCGGCTTTGGACGCGGCGACGTGATTGCGGAAGTGAATCGCCAGGTGGTCAACTCCGTTGATGACTACCGAAAGGCGATTGCGAAACTGAAACCGGGAGACAGCGTGGTGTTCAAGGTGCTGCGGCACCAGGACGCGGACCGGATGCTGACGGTATTTCTGCCGGGGGTAGTTCCGGCGGACGACAAGCGATAAACCTCTCCATTTTTTTTACGGAGCACATAGGCAAAACATGAAACCGATGCATTCGACGCGCCTGATCCTGCTGTCACTCCTGCTGGCAGGGTTGGGTGTGTCGGCATTTTCGTCTTCCGCCGCGAGTACCACCCGGAAATCATCGGCCGCCGGGAGGAAACACGCGACCACCAGGAAAATCAGCACGACCAGCAAGAAAACCGCGAGCAGCAAAAAAGCGGTAAGCAGCAAGAAAACCGCGACGGCAACGAAGAGCAAGACTTCGGCAACGAAGAGTAAGACTGCGGCAACGAGTTCACATCGTGGCAAATCGTCAAAGCGTACTTCTTCGCGGCGGCAAACGGGGCAGAAGGCTCCGACTCCGGAACGTGTATCGGAAATTCAGCAGGCGCTGGCGAAAGATGGTTCGTTTTCCGGCACACCCAGCGGAAAATGGGATACTTCCACGGTCGATGCGATGAAGAAATTCCAGGCGGCGCATGGGTTGAATGCTTCCGGGAAGCTGGACGCCAAAACCCTGCAACAACTTGGCCTGGGTTCGCATACCGCAGGAATGGGCGCGCCCACGCCACCGGTTCGAGTTTCCTCCGCGAACGTGACGCCCGCCGAAACGCTCAGCAACAAACAATAGCATCGAGATTTCGCCGAGCAGGCGTTGCGGCACGAAGCTGTGTGTGCCAGCAAAGAATAAATCGATTATGATTGCAGGTATCGTCGCGCAAAATCACCTTGGTGCGAACAGGTCTCAGGAGGAAGTATGGCAACGGCAGCTTCGCCTCGCATTTTCAAGAATTTCATCAACGGCGAATGGGTGGAATCGCGCAGCGGACAGGCGTATGAGAACCGCAACCCGGCAAATACCGATGAGCTGGTGGGCATGTTCGTCTCTTCCAGCTCCGAAGATGTAAATGCCGCTGTCGACGCCGCTAAAGAGGCGTACAAAAGCTGGCGGCTGGTGCCGGCGCCCAAGCGCGCTGAAATTCTGTATCGCACCGCCGAATTGCTGGTGCAGCGCAAGGAAGAGCTTTCTGCAGACATGACGCGCGAGATGGGCAAGGTGTTGGCTGAAACGCGGGGAGACGTGCAGGAAGCCATCGACATGACGTACTACATGGCGGGCGAAGGCCGCCGGCTGTTCGGTCAGACGACCCCGTCGGAGCTGCCCAACAAATTTGCGATGAGCGCGAGGCAATCCATCGGGGTGTGCGGCATGATCACGCCCTGGAATTTTCCCATGGCGATTCCGTCGTGGAAGATGATGCCCGCGCTGGTCAGCGGAAATACGGTGGTGCTGAAACCGGCCGAGGATACGCCGCTTTCTTCATACAACCTGGTGCAAGTGTTGACCGAAGCGGGTTTGCCGCCCGGCGTTGTGAACCTGGTGAGCGGCGATGGCCCGAACGCCGGCGCGCCATTGGCGGGGCACAAGGATGTGCCGGTAGTCAGTTTTACCGGCTCAACGGCGGTGGGGCGGATCATCGCGCAAATGTGCGCGCCGGAATTCAAGCACTGCAGCCTGGAGATGGGCGGTAAGAACATCATCATCGTGATGGACGATGCGAACCTGGAGCTGGCGGTGGACGGGGCAATCTGGGGAGGCTTTGGAACTACCGGGCAGCGGTGCACGGCGGCGAGCCGGGTGGCGGTGCATAAAAGCGTCTACAAGGAATTTGTTTCGCGCTTCGTGGCGCGCGCCAAATCGCTGCGCGTGGGAGACGGACTCAATGCGGAGACCGACATGGGCCCGTGCATCAATGAACAGCAACTCAACACGGTGATGAATTACGTGGAAATCGGCAAAAACGAAGGCGCCAAATTGTTGAGCGGCGGGCACAGGCTGGATGACGCGGCGCACGCCAAGGGCTGGTTCCATGAAGCTACGGTTTTCGGTGATTGTGCTCCGAACATGCGCGTTGCGCAGGAAGAAATCTTCGGGCCTGTGGTTTCGGTGATTCCGATTGACAGTTTCGAGCAAGCCATCGAGGTGGCGAACGGCGTGCCCTATGGCCTTTCCGCTTCGATTTACACTCGCAATGTGAACCTGGCTTTCGCGGCCATGCGCGATTTGTATACCGGAATTGTTTACGTGAACGCGCCTACGATTGGGGCGGAGACGCATCTGCCTTTCGGCGGCACGAAGCAGACCGGCAATGGCCATCGCGAGGCGGCCATCGCGGCCATCGATTTTTTCACGGAGTGGAAAACGATGTACATCGACTATTCGGATAAGCTGCAACGCGCGCAGATTGATAACGCGGAGTGATGGCCGGGCCTTCCACGCACCTTGAGCAAGCGGGAATTCGCGCAACGAAACAAGCTCTCCAGAATCTTCACGGGCGCGTGCCCCTTGCCGGGATATTCACGCTCAGGTTGGGTGCTACAGCGCTCCAGGCATTGACCGTACTTGACACGCTTCCTAAAATATATGGATAGGCCCATTTGCCGACCTTACGTGTAAAGTGCTGATATGAGGGATGCTGCACTTCAGGAACGCCGGAATCGCCAGATTCTGGCCGACATCGTTCGTGTGTATATCGAGACCGGTGAACCTGTGTCTTCGCGCGCCATTTCCAAACGATTCGAGGAAACGCTGAGCACCGCCACGATTCGCAACGTGATGGCCGACCTGGAAGATGGCGGCCTGCTATTTCAGCCGCATACCTCTGCCGGGCGCGTGCCTACCGCCGCGGCGTACCGGTTTTTCGCGCAGGAAATCGCTTCGCGCGCTACCTTGAGCATCGAGGATCGTGACTGGATCAAGCGCGAATTTACCGCCGCCTCGAACTCGACGGATATGACCGAGCGCGCTGGACACGTGCTGGCGGAGGTATCGAGCGGACTGGGAATCATTGTGTCGCCGCCGCTGGCTAAAACGGTGCTGGAAAATGCCCGCATGTGGCTATTGCCGGACGGACGGGTGGTGGTGGTTTTGATTTCGCATGGCGGGGTCACGCGCGACAAGATTTTGCGTCCTCCGCGGCCGTTCTCTCAGCAGGAATTGGACGGCATCGCCGATTTTCTCAACAAGCACTACGCTGGTTGGACGCTCGAGGCTATTCGCGGGGACCTGCTGCAGAAATTGGCCACGGAGCGCGAACGCTATGAAGGCATCGTGCAGAGCGCGCTGACGCTTTGCGATCCCGCGGTGCTGGGCAGTGACGCCGCTGCGCAAGTGCACGTGGAAGGCACGGCGCAGATGATCGGGGCCACGGAGTTCGCCGACCAGGCGCAGTTGCGCGATTTGCTCTCTGCCATTGAGGAAAAGCACCGGCTGGTTACGGTGTTGAACGCGTGCATCGACACGCCGGAGCCGGTATTCGTGAAAATCGGCGTGAAGGAGATTTCCGCGGCCGGTGAGCATCTTGCGCTGATCAGCGCTCCGTACCTGAGCAACGATCTGGTGCAGGGTTCATTGGGCGTCCTGGGCCCCACGCGCATGCCTTACGAAAGGGCCATGACCGCCGTGGCGTACGTGGCACAATTATTCACTGAAGCGCTGAGCAAGATTTGAAGGATTTCTGGAGGAGGAGAGGCTGGAACGTGAGCGCAAAGGAACCTAAAAACAGCGGCGAGAACAGCGCCGAAGAACTTTCACGGAAGGCGTCCGCGGAGGATTCGCCGGACTCTTACACGCTCGACGCGGACGACACGAGCGCCGATCCGGAAATTGGCAAGCTCGCCAAAGACCTGGACGAGCTGCGGCAGACGCTGTTGCGCCGTCAGGCCGATTTTGACAATTATCGAAAGCGGGTGGAGAAAGAACGCTCGGAGGATTCGCGGCGCGCGACGGCGCGGGTGATCGAAGGGTTGATCCCGGTGATCGACAGTTTCGATCAGGCGTTGGCAGCTCATCGCGAACCGGAGTACGCAAACTATCGCAAGGGATTCGAGCTCATCCACAAACAATTAGTGGACAATTTGGCGCGGCTGGGCGCGGAGCGCGTCGAGCCGCTGGGCATGACCTTCGATCCGCACCTGCACCAGGCTATGGACCGCACCGAGACCACGGAATTCGATGACGGCACGATTTTGCAGGTGTTCCAACCGGGCTACGTTTTTCACGGCCGCGTATTGCGCCCCGCGATGGTGCGCGTAGCGGTTCACCCCAGCGCCGCATCCAAGATGGCAAACTAAATTACTCGGGAGTTTGAATGGCCAGGTCGACACAAAAAGATTTTTACGAAGCACTGGGCGTGAAACGCGAGGCTTCGATCGATGAGATCAAGGCGGCTTACCGCCAATCCGCGCTGAAATGGCATCCGGACCGCAATCCGGTGAACAAAGAGGAAGCGGAGATCAAGTTTCGCGAATGCACGGAAGCTTACAGCATTTTGAGCGACCCGGAAAAACGCCAGATCTACGACACCTACGGCCATGCCGGGCTTTCCGGCTCCGGCGTAGGCGCGGACTTCAACACGGTGTTTCAGGATTTCCACGATATATTCGGCGATTTTTTTGGGTTCGAGGATTTGTTTTCCGGTGGCCGTCGCGGCCGCGGCCGTACGCAGCGCGGGGCGGACTTGCGTTATGACATGAGTCTTGCGTTTGAAGAAGCTGCCGCGGGCGTGACCACCAAGGTGAAATTGCCCAAGCAGGAATTGTGCGCCGCATGTAACGGCACCGGCGCGAAGAAGGGAACCGGGGCCACGAGTTGCCAGACCTGCGGCGGGCGTGGGCAGTTGGCATACCAGCAGGGATTTTTCACCATCACCCGCACTTGTCCCGCGTGCCAGGGCGCCGGGCAGATTATTCGCGAGCGGTGTGCGGAATGCCGCGGAAATGGGCGCCTGGAGCGCGAGAAAACCATCGAGCTGCGCATTCCCCCGGGAGTGGACACGGGAACGCGCCTGCGAGTGACCGGCGAGGGTGAACCGGGGCCGAATGGCGGGCCTCCAGGAGATCTCTACGTGGTGCTCGAGGTGAAAGAGCACCAATTCTTCGAGCGTCGCGGAGCCGACCTATACTGCACGATTCCGTTGAGCGTTGTTCAGGCCGCTCTGGGCACTGAGCTGCAGGTGCCGGGCCTCGGTGGCGACGAAAAATTGAAAATACCGGAGGGCACGCAGAGCGACGCAGTGTTTCGCGTGAAGGGCAAAGGCCTGCCCGATCCGCGGGGAGGCGGCAAGGGCGATCTCTACTATCACGTGCGGGTGATCACTCCTACGAGACTTACGCGCGAGCAGCGCAAGCTGATGGAGCAACTGGGCGCGTCATTGAAAGTGGACAACAAGCCGGCGGATCGCAACTCATCGATTTTTGAAAAGATGAAAGATATTTTTGGATGACGCGGTTCCACTCCCTCCGACGTAACTCGTAACTTAGCATCAGCGCCCATTGCCCGCTGTCCTATGAGAACGGAAGGGTGCGCTTGCCACGTGCCGCGATGTAAATCCTTCTGCGGGACGGGATTCGAGGCGGCTCATGTTCTCCGCGGCATCTTCGGAAAGTGAGTCTGGCGCGCGGCACTAGGATAGAATCGTCGCGTGCGCCGGCGATTTTTCGTGGAACAATTCGAAGGGCAGCGCGCCGTGGTGGAAGGCGAAAAAGCTCATCACCTGGGCCGAGTGTTGCGCGCGCAGGTTGGCCAGCTTTATGAATTGAGCGATGGAGCGCGGGTCCATTTGGGTCGCGTGGAAAATGTAGCCCGGGACCGCGTGGAATTCGCGCTGGTGGAGGAGTTGCCCGCCACCGAGGCTACTCTGCGCGTGACGTTGTTGCTGTCGGTCGTGAAATTCGACTCCTTCGAGTGGGCCATCGAAAAAGCCACAGAGTTGGGTGTCAACAGCATCGTGCCACTGGCGGCGGCGCGCAGCGAGAAGGCCCTCCTGGCCGCGGCGGAAAAGCGTTCCGAACGGTGGCGAAAAATCATACTTGAAGCCGCGCAGCAATCGAGGCGGGTGCGTGTGCCGGACTTGCAACCACTGGCGCGGCCGGAAAGCGCCTTTTCAAGCCGCAGCGACGAATTGGCAATTTTTCTCTCCGAGCGCGCCGACGCGCCGCTGTTGCGCCAGGCTCTGGACAACGCATCCGCCTCGGCAGTGATTCTGGCCATCGGGCCGGAAGGCGGCTGGACCGACCAGGAATGTGAGCTGGCGGGATCAGGCGGATTTCACGAAGCTTCGCTCGGCCGGCTCATTTTGCGCGCTGAGACCGCAGTTATTGTTGCGCTGGCTTCAGTATCCTACGCGCTGGGCGTTTGACGGCGGCGGACGCCTTTCGACCGGCTGGATCACCACGAATTTCTTAGCAAGGGCTTCTCAGCAAGGGGCAACGGCGCTGCCATCCCGTGAATCTTACGTAGGACGGTGTCTTCATCTTTCGGTAGTTGCTTCGCAGGCTGCTAAATCGAAACGGAATCTGGCGCGTCCTGCGATGCTCGTGCTATAAATACGAGGCAGCAAAATGGAACACTCCGACGAGAAACCCATCGCGACGAGCGTGAATTCGCCGAGTTCCGCAGCCATTTCTTCCGGCCTGTCCGAACCACCCCAGCTTCTCTCTTTGCGCCACGAAATCCGCGTGTGGACGCGTGATTTGCTCATCGCCATCGGCCTTGCGCTGGTGATCATCGTATTTCTGTACCAGCCGGTGAAGGTGGAAGGCACCAGCATGGCGCCGCTGCTTTCCGACCAGGAGCGCATTTTCATCAACAAGTTTGTGTACCGCTTTGAAGCCATTCATCGCGGGGACGTGGTGGTGTTCTGGTATCCGCTGGATCGCTCGAAGTCGTTCATCAAGCGGGTGATTGCGTTGCCAGGAGAAACCGTTTCCATTCGCCAGGGGGTGGTGACGGTGAACGGCAGGGTGGTGCCCGAGCCTTACGTTCCGCCGCAATATGAAGATGTGAGTGATTACGGGCCGGTGCGTGTGCCCAAAGACAGCTATTTTGTGATGGGCGATCATCGCATCAGTTCGAACGATTCGCGCGTTTTCGGGCCGGTCGCCAGCCGCTTCATCTACGGCCGCGCGGTGTTCGCGTACTGGCCGGTGGACCATTTTGGATCGCTGGCGATGTCGGCAACCCAAGCGGACACCAAATAGTCCGGTGGGTAGAAGGATTTCTCAGGACAGGCATGAAAAAAACAGGGGGAGCCACTGACAGAAGTTCAGCATCGACCCGCGACACTCGCGCTGGAAGACGGGCGCATATTTAATGGCCGCGCGGCCGGCGCGATCACGCGCCGGGGCGGCGAAGTCGTTTTTAACACCAGCCTCACCGGTTATCAGGAAGTATTCACCGATCCAAGTTACGCGGGGCAGATCGTGTGCCTTACGTATCCGCACATCGGAAACGTCGGCGCAAACCTTGAAGATGAGGAAGCCAGCCATCCGTACATTGAATCGCTGGTGGTCCGCGAATTTTCGCAGATGTCTTCCAACTGGCGCTCGACCGAAACCGCACAGCTCTATTTGAACCGCCACAAAATTCCCGTCATCTGGGACGTTGACACGCGCGCCCTGGTTCGCCACATCCGCACGGTAGGGTCCCTGCGCGGCATGGTCGCTACCGACGGAACCGCCGCCGAACAATTGGTTCATGAAGCCAAAAATTTGCCGAAAATGGCCGGCCAGGAATTGGCCAGTCGCGTGAGTTGCCAGAAGGCCTATGCCTGGAACAAGGGTTCGATCGATCTTGCGTCGCCTCCGTGGACCGAGCAGGCCGCTTCCGCGGCCGGCACCAACGAAGGGCGGCGGTGGCGCGTGGCGGCCTACGACTACGGGATCAAACAAAATATTCTGCGGATGCTGATCGATCATCACTGCGAAGTGCTGGTGGTGCCCGCGCAAACTTCCGCGGAGGATGTCCTCGGACTGGGGCCTGATGGCGTGTTTCTATCCAACGGCCCTGGCGACCCCGAGCCCATCGGATATGCGGTTGAAAATATTCGCAAGCTTCTCGGCAAGGTTCCGGTGTTCGGCATTTGCCTCGGTCACCAGTTGTGCGGCCTGGCCCTGGGCGGCAAAACCTTCAAGCTGAAGTTCGGACACCACGGATCGAATCATCCGGTTCAGAATCTGGTGACGCAGAAGGTCGAAATCACCGCGCAAAATCACGGCTTCTGCGTCGATCCCGAATCCCTGGCGTCGAGCGACGTGGAAGTGACGCACCTGAATCTGAACGACCACACCAACGAAGGCTTGCGGCACAAATCCCTGCCGCTCTTCAGCGTGCAGTATCATCCCGAAGCGTCGCCGGGCCCACATGACTCGCACTATCTGTTCACGCAGTTTACGAACTTGATGAAGGAAACGCAGCGATAGTATCTGGCTCGTCCGTGGTTGAAGGAATTTTCAGGCTGGAAGCCTGCTGAAGCAAATGCCTAAACGCACCGACCTGCGGAAGATCATGATCATCGGCTCCGGCCCCATCGTTATCGGGCAGGCTTGCGAGTTCGATTATTCCGGCGCGCAGGCATGCAAGGCCTTGCGGGCCGAAGGGTACGAAGTCGTGCTGGTGAACTCCAATCCCGCAACGATCATGACCGACCCGGAAATCGCCCAACGCACTTACATCGAGCCACTCACCAGGGAATATCTGGAAGAAATTATCGCTCGTGAAAAACCCGACGCCCTGCTGCCCACGGTAGGCGGCCAGACCGCGCTGAACCTTGCGGTGGAACTCGCCGAAAGCGGCATCCTGGAAAAGCATTCCGTGGAAATGATTGGCGCATCTTTGCGGGCCATCAAAGTCGCCGAGGATCGGCTGTGGTTCAAGGATGCCTGCCGCAAAATCGGGCTCGAAGTGCCAGCCTCCGCGCTGGTCAACAATGCCCAGGACGCCTTGCGGCTTTGCGATCAACTGGGTTTTCCTCTGGTGATTCGCCCTTCGTTTACGCTAGGAGGAACCGGGGGTTCCATCGCATACAACCGCGAGGAATTCGGCGAAGCGATTTCACACGCGCTGGAGATGAGCCCCGTACACGAGGCCTTGGTCGAGGAGTCCGTGCTTGGCTGGAAAGAATACGAGCTGGAAGTGATGCGCGATCACCGCGACAATTTCGTGGTCATCTGCACGATCGAAAATTTCGATCCCATGGGCGTGCACACCGGCGATTCCATCACGGTGGCTCCTGCGCAGACGCTCACCGACAAGGAATTTCAACGCATGCGTGACGCAGCCGCCGCGATTGTTCGCGAAGTGGGAGTCGAAACCGGCGGGTCCAACGTGCAGTTCGCCGTCAATCCCGAAAACGGCAAAATGACGGTCATCGAAATGAACCCTCGTGTTTCGCGCAGTTCCGCGCTGGCCAGTAAAGCGACCGGCTTTCCCATCGCAAAAATTGCCGCTCGACTTGCGGTGGGCATGACGCTCGACGAGATTCCCAACGACATCACCAAGCAAACTCCCGCATGCTTCGAGCCCACCATCGATTACGTGGTGGTGAAGATTCCAAAATGGCAGTTCGAAAAATTTCCGGGCGCCGACAGCACCCTGGGCACGCAGATGAAGTCCGTGGGCGAAGTGATGTCCATTGGAAGAACTTTTAAGGAAGCGCTGCAAAAAGGTATTCGCTCGCTGGAGCCCAGCGCGCCGTGGCGGGCGCCCGCGGAGACCCCGGATTCCCTGTTGCGCGAAAAACTCGCGACTCCGCGGCCCGACCGCATTCACTGGCTGCTCACCGCCGTGGAGCGCGGCTTGCCCGCACAGGAAATTTGCGAGCTGACCAAAATCGATCCGTGGTTCATCCAGCAAATCGAAGAGATGATCGCCATGAACCGCCGCGCCTCTCACGTGACGGTGGAAACCGCTTCGAAAGAACTGCTTCGTGAAGTAAAACGCAACGGCACGAGTGACGAGCAGCTCGCCCAGATGTGGAAAACCACTCCCGCGGCGGTGCGCCTGCAACGCGCTCGTTACGGCGTTTCGCCGGTTTTCAAGCGCGTGGATACCTGCGCGGCGGAATTCGAGTCCTTTACCCCCTACATGTATTCCACTTATGAAGACGAGGACGAATCCGACGCGCAGCCCCGCCAGAAAATCATTATTCTGGGCAGCGGACCGAATCGCATCGGGCAAGGCATCGAATTCGACTATTGCTGTTGCCACGCATCCTTTGCGCTGCGCGAAGATGGTTTCGAAACCATCATGGTGAATTGCAATCCCGAAACAGTTTCGACCGACTACGACACTTCCGATCGTTTGTATTTCGAGCCGCTGACCCTCGAGGATGTGCTCGCGATTGTGGAGCGGGAAGAACCCCACGGCGTTATCGTGCAGTTTGGCGGGCAAACGCCGCTGAATCTTGCGCTGGAACTTAAGCGCAATGGCGTGCCCATCGTTGGCACCGCGCCTGAATCGATCGATCTTGCGGAAGACCGGCGCCGCTTCGGGCGCTTGCTCGATGAACTGAAAATTCCTCAACCGCGCAACGGCACCGCGCTGATCCCCGAAGAAGCAGCGCGCGTGGCTGCGGAGATCGGCATGCCGGTGCTGGTGAGGCCAAGCTACGTCCTGGGTGGGCGCGCCATGGTGATCGCCTACGACGTAAACACTGTGCAGGAATACGTCGCGCAGGCGGCGCTCATGGGCCCAGCGCGGCCCGTGCTGATCGACCAATTTCTGGAAGAAGCCACCGAGGTTGACGTGGATGCGCTCTCCGACGGCACCGAGGTGGTCATCGGCGGCATCATGGAGCACATCGAGGAAGCCGGTGTGCACTCCGGCGACTCGTCTTGCGTCCTGCCGCCCGTGAGCTTGTCGCCGGCCATCATCGACACTATTCGCGAATACACGAGACGCCTCGCCGTGGCGCTCAAAGTCGTTGGCCTGATGAACGTGCAGTACGCCATCCAGCGCGATACCGTGTACGTGCTGGAGGTAAATCCGCGTGCTTCACGCACGGTGCCCTTTGTGAGTAAGGCGACTGGCGTGCCGCTTGCCAAGGTAGCGGCACGGCTGATGGCCGGTAAAAAACTGTCTACCATGAAGTTGCCGCTCGTTCATCATCAAGGCGTTTCGGAAATCGCGGTCCATGAATTCTTTTCGGTAAAGTCTCCGGTGTTTCCGTTTAACAAGTTTCGCGGCGTCGATACTATTCTCGGCCCGGAGATGCGCTCCACCGGGGAAGTGATGGGCATCTCGACATCGTATGGCCTGGCGTTTGCCAAAGCTCAACTCGCCGCCGGTCAACGCCTGCCGCGCAAAGGCAGCGTGTTTCTCAGCGTGAACGACCGCGACAAAAAACACGTCGGCCCGCTGGGCAAGGAGTTGCACGCACTGGGATTCAAGCTTCTGGCCACTCGGGGAACCGCCGCAGCATTGGCGGACGCCGGAATCGAAGCGCAGGAAGTTTTCAAGGTGAACGAAGGCCGCCCGAACATCGTTGATTTGGTGAAAACAGGAAAAATCGACCTGGTGATCAACACTCCGCTTGGCCGCGAGTCTTTCTACGACGAGAAATCCATTCGCCGCGCGTCAATTCGCTATAACATTCCCTGCATTACCACGCTGGCGGCTGCGCACGCGGCCGCGCGCGGAATACAAGCTTTGCTGGAACAAGGCACGGAAGTTGCGGCGCTACAGGATTTGCACCGCGGTAAAGTGGCCGCTTCCAACCGATAACACTTAGGAGAGGACTGACGTTGGACCTCGCAGGAATTTTGCCCGCTCTCACGACACCCTTTGCGCCGGATGGCACCGTCTCGATTGACGGAATGAAGCAGAACATTCGGCGCTACAACGATACCGGTCTTGCCGGGTATGTCGTCCTCGGCTCCACTGGCGAATCGGTGCTTCTGCAACGCGACGAGATGGACCGGATACTTGCCGCCGTCAAGGAAACTGCTTCATCCAGCAAAAAATTGATCGCGGGGACCGGCGCTGAATCCACCGCCGAAACCATCGAGCGCACACGTCGCGCGGCTACTCTCGGCTATCACCTGGCGCTGGTGAAAACTCCGTTCTATTACAAGCCGGCCTACAAACCCGATGTATTGATGGCCCACTACCGCCGCGTCGCGGACGAATCGCCCATCCCCATCCTGCTTTATTCCGTGCCGATCTTCACGGGCTTGGCGCTCGAATCTCCTGAGACCATCGCCCTCGCCGCTCATTCCAATATTGTCGGCATCAAGGAGAGCTCCGGGAACATCCAGCGCATCTCGGAGATGATTGCCGGCGCGCCTTCACAGTTTCAGGTGCTGGTCGGCGCGGCCTCAACGGTGTACCCTTCGCTCGCGGTAGGCGCTCGTGGAGCAATCCTCGCTTTGGCCAGTGCGCTCCCGGAAAAATGCGTGAGCCTGTTCGAGCTTTTTCGGCAGGGCCGCACGGATGCTGCGCGCCAGCTCCAACAGTTGCTGATGCAGGCCTCCAGGTTGATCGTTTCTGAAGCGGGAATTGCCGGCGTTAAATACGTCATGGATCAGCGCGGCTATTCTGGCGGGATTCCGAGGCTGCCGCTTCAGCCGCTTTCCGCGGAGCAAAAGGCCAGGCTTAACGCTTTCCTGGCCACTTTGGGGCAGCCGGCCGGGGTCTCGGCGTGATTCGCACAAATCGTGCCCGGCGATGAGACGTTTTCTCCGAAGGATCATCTAACGCCTCATGGACTGTCGCGCCCTCGCGTCCCACAGGCTGCCTCACCAGCCCAAGCTTTTTCTCGAATACCTCGATAAATTTTCCAGAGTGGAAGCGTTTTACGCACATCCCCCCAAGATGTCGGTGGTCAGCCGTCTGGCGCGCGAGTTGGATTTTCCCGTCGACCGTCGAAGAGAAGTGGCCGCCATACTTCGGAATCAGAATATTGCTTTTGGCGCTGGTCCTGCAGCCCTCGAAAATCTGAACCGTCTCGAAGAGGGCGCGGTGGCCATCGTCAGCGGCCAGCAGGTTGGGCTTTTCAGCGGCCCGGCGTATTCCTTCTACAAGGCGCTCACCGCGATTCAATTGGCCGCGGAGAGCACGCGGGCCGGCAAGGACACCGTACCTATCTTCTGGATGGCGACGGAAGACCATGACATCGACGAAGTCCGCCATGTGGGATGGTTTCAGGATGGCGAGCTGAAGCGCTTCGAGCTTCCCGCGCCGGATTCGGCGGAGTATGCGGGGCACCCTGTCGGCAAAGTATTGTTAGGCCCGCAGGTCGAAGAACAGGTACACCAGGCCGCCGATCTGCTGACCAAGCAGGGAAGCGTGCTGCTGGCTAGGCTGTTGTTGGAGTGTTATAGCCCGCGAGAAACTTACGGCAGCGCCTTTGCAAAACTGTTCGCCAGGTTATTTTCTCAGCAGGGCCTGATTCTGCTTGATCCTCTCGACCCCGGGTTGCACCGCATCGCCACTCCGCTCTACCGCCAGGCCATTGAAGATCGCGACGAACTCAATGAAAAACTCCTCCAGCGCGGCAAGCAACTGGATTCGGCAGGATTTGCGCCGCAGGTAAAAGTGACCGCCAAGAGCACTCTGCTGTTCTTCACCGGCGACGGCCCGCGCCATCCCGTCGTTGCCGGCAATGGTTCAAAATTCCAGGCCGGACCGAAGCAGTGGAACAAAGGCGATTTACTGGACGCCATTCAATCCGCGCCGCAGAATTTCAGTCCCAGCGCGCTGTTGCGCGCCGTGGTGCAGGACTATCTATTGCCAACGGTTGCATACATTGGCGGCGCGGCCGAGATTTCCTACTTTGCGCAATCTGAGGTGGTCTACAAACGACTCCTGGGGCGCATGCCGGTCATCCTGCCGCGTCCGGGCTTTACGATCGTGGACACCAAGGCTGCCAAGCTGCTTCATACCTACAAACTGAAAGTCGAGGACATTTGGGCCGGACCGCAGGAGGTTCGTCGCAGAATGGAGCTGGTTTCCGTCCCCCAAACGGTGTCCAGGGATTTCGACCGCAATCACGCGCAACTCGTGAAAATGCTCGACCGGCTAAAGGAGCAGCTCGAGAAGCTGGATCCCACGCTGCAGGGAGCGGCGGAAACGGCGCGAAAAAAAATCGACTACCAGCTTGATAAGTTGCGCCGCAAGACCGGCCGCTCGCAGGATGGCAAAGCGGGTTTGCTTTCAAGCCACGAAGCATTTCTGGAGCAACTGCTCTACCCGCATAAAACCTTGCAATCCCGCGAACTGTGCCTCTTGCCATTTCTGGCGCGCTGGGGCCCTGGCGGGCTTGGCGAGCTGCAGAAACTCTGTGGCAGTAAAAATCTGGGCAGGCATTGTATAGTTCAATTTTCCTAGCAACAGATCGGGGTCCCGTGCCCGTCCATTCGCTCAAAGTAAAAACCGATCGCCGCACGCAGCTTCTTGATGTCACCGCCCAGGTGCAGCAGGTCATTGAAAAGTCTCGAGTGAGTTCTGGCGTCTGCTACGTTTACGTGCCGCACACCACGGCGGCGGTGATGATCAATGAATGCGCCGACCCGGACGTTGCTCGCGATATTGAAGGCGCATTTGACCGGCTGATTCCGTTTGAAGGCCCTTACCGGCACGCGGAAGGGAATTCGGATTCGCACATGAAGGCTGTCCTGGTGGGCGCGAGCCAGACGATTTTTGTGGAAGACGGGAAACTTCAGCTTGGCCGCTGGCAGGGAATCTTCTTCTGTGAATTTGATGGGCCCAGGGAGCGCCGCCTGCAGGTCAAATTGGTTGTCGACTCAGCCTGATCACCGCGCTGTCCAACTTCTGCGCCCCGTACGGCCCTGTGTTAAAGTTTTGGTGCCAATGACGAGCCTCGGCATCTACGTCCAGGTCCCTTTTTGCCAGACGAAATGCACCTACTGTAATTTCCACACCGGGGTGGTCTCTTCGTCGCGTTTCGGTCCGTACGTCAGCGCCGTTTGCCGCGAGATTCAAACCCACACGAAATTGTATGCGGCCGCAGGCATCGCACCGCCCTCGTTTGCCGCGGAGGTGCCGGCGCCGGACACCGTCTATTTTGGCGGTGGGACGCCCAGTCTACTCGATCCCGCGCATCTTCAAAACATACTGGAAACGATTCGCTCGACTTTCCAGTGCGCCCTGTCGGAAATAACGTTGGAGGCCGACCCCGAGACAGTTGATGCTGCGAAAGCCGCCGCCTGGGTTCGCGCCGGAATCAATCGCGTAAGCTTCGGAGTGCAGTCGTTTTCCGATGAAGAATTGGCCGCGTCCGGGCGAATGCATCGCCGCGCCGACATTTACCGCGCCGTTCCAATCCTTCGCCAGGCCGGAATTGCGAACATTGGCTTCGATCTTATTGCGGGGTTGGCGCACCAAACGCGGGAAAGCTGGGTCGATTCTTTGGCGCGGCTGGCGGAACTGGCGCCCGAGCACGTTTCCGTCTACATCCTGGAGGTGGATGAGAAAAGCCGCCTCGGCAATGAATTGTTGAGCGGCGGCACGCGCTACGGCGCTGGCTCAGTGCCTGCAGAGGACGACATGGCGGAATTTTATGAGCTGGCACAAACGTCTCTCGCATCCGCGGGCTATCACCATTACGAAATCTCCAATTGGGCCAAGCCCGGATTTGAGTCGCGCCATAATCTGAAATATTGGCGGCGCGAGCCTTACCTCGGATTTGGCGCCGGCGCGCATTCTTTTTCGGGGGCGCAGCGATGGGCTAATGCTCACGATGCCGCCAATTATGTGCGTGAGCTGGAAAAAGGCGCCTTGCCGGTGGAACAACTGGAGAGTTTGACGCCGGAAGCCGCCCTGGAAGAGGAGCTATTTCTGGGCTTGCGGCAACTCGATGGCATTGATGTCTCGCGAATCGAAAAAAATTATGCTGTAACACTGGCATCGCGTTTCGATCCGCTGGCTTCCTCTGGCCTGGTTGAGCGGGACGGTGACGTGGTGCGACTGGCACCGTCGCGCTTGAGCGTTTCGAATGAGGTGTTTGTTGAGTTGCTTCGCTGACCTGGGCCGCTTGAAATTCGCCTTGGAGATTTTCACTTGAGCACCATAGAAACGGATCCGGTGATGGCCATGAAGTCGCGAACTAGCGCGCCGCCTGCCGACGTGGTTGATCTTCGCAGCGACACGCTGACGCTCCCCACGATTGAGATGCGCCGCGCCATGGCGGAAGCTGAAGTGGGAGACGACGTCTACGGGGAAGACCCCACTGTCAATCGCCTGGAGCGCGAGGCCGCCGAAATTCTCGGCAAGGACGCGGCGTTATTTGTGCCCACCGGCTGCATGGGTAATCTCATCGCCATCAAGATTTGGACGCATCACGGCAACGAAGTCATCTGCGATGAACGTAGCCACGTAAATTTGTACGAGCTGGCTTCCATGTCCGCCATCGCCGGGTGTATGCCCCGGGTCGCGCGCGGCGAAGACGGGATTCTTTCGTGGCCGCAAATCGCTGCGGTGATTCGCCCGCGCATCTATTACGATTCACAAACCGCGCTGATCTGCCTGGAGAACACGCATAACATGGCCGGCGGCATGCTGTATCCCACGGCGGTCATTGATGAGATTTGCGGTCATGCGCACGAGGCGCAACTGAAAGTACATCTCGATGGCGCGCGCGTGTTTAATGCCGCGGTGGCCTTGCACGACTCGGTGGCGAACATCGCCCGCCATTGTGACTCTGTGATGTTCTGTTTGTCCAAGGGTCTTGGCGCGCCGGTTGGTTCGATGGTTGTGGGCTCAACCGCCTTCATCGAAAAAGCCCGTGTGTACCGGAAAATGTTTGGCGGAGGAATGCGCCAGGCGGGAGTGCTGGCGGCCGCCGGACTGATCGCGTTGCGCGAATCGCCGGGCCGCTTGCATATCGACCACGAGAATGCCCATTTTCTTGCCGAGGGACTCGCGGAGATTCCTCAGTTGAGCATCGATCCGGAGAAAGTAAAAACCAATATCGTGATTTGTGACTGCTCTAAAACCGGGAAAACCGCTGTGGAATTTTGCCAGGAGTTATATGAACTGGGCGTGTGGGTCCAGGATACCGGGCCGTATTCTGTGCGGTTTGTGACCCATTGCGACGTAAGTCGCGGCGGAATGGAACGAGCTTTGCCGATGATTCGCCAGGTTGCGGCGAACAGCAGAAAGGCCAATGCGTGAGAACCTCTGCAAGTATGCCTCGATTCCTGCTGGCGGCAGCGATTGCGGCCCTATGGTTGTTGCCGGCGGCGTCCGCGCAGGAACATCCGGCCGCAAAGTCTGGCGAAAAACCTCCAACCGTGGAGGAAGCCAAGGCGTTTCTCGATGACGCCGAAGCCCGGCTCTTTGATCTGGGCAACAAATCGCAGCAAGCCGACTGGGTGCACGCCAATTTCATTACCTCCGACACCGATCAAATTGCCGCCGATGCCGACGAGCAACTCAACACACTGACCGTCGAGCTTGCCACCAAGGCGCATCGCTTTGACGGCCTCAAGCTGCCGCCCGTGTTGGCCCGTAAGATGTTGCTCGTCAAACTGTCCATCGGCTTTCCCGCGCCGTCGAATCCGGCAGACCAGAAAGAGTTGTCGCAGATTTCTGCTTCGCTCGGCGGTGACTACGGCAAAGGCAAATGGTGCCCGGAGCCTTCCGCGGATGCCAAGTGTCTGGACATCACCGCTGTCGAGAATATTCTGGCGAACAGCCGCGATCCGGAAGAGTTAAAACGCGCCTGGATCGGATGGCACGCGGTGGGTGCTCCTATGCGCAGCCGCTATGCGCGGCTTGTGGAACTCGGTAACAAGGGTTCGGGTGAGCTCGGATATTCGGACGTCGGTGTCATCTGGCGCTCCATGTACGACATGCCTCCGGAGCAATTCGAAAAGGAGACCGATCGACTTTGGGAGCAATTGCGTCCGCTCTACGAATCTCTCCACGCGTATGTCCGCGGTCAGTTGGCCAAAAAATATGGGCAAACTCTGGTGCCCGCAAAAGGACCCATTCCCGCCGATCTGCTTGGCAATGTGTGGGCACAGGAATGGAACAATGTCTATCCGCTGATGGATTCACCCAAGCCGGCACAAAGTTTTGACCTGACCAAGATTCTGCAAGACCGTCACACGGATGCGCCGCGCATGGTGCGTTACGGAGAAGCCTTCTTCACGTCGCTCGGTTTCGCGCCTCTGCCTAAAACATTTTGGGAGCGCTCGCTTCTAACCAAGCCCGCCGATCGCGACGTTATTTGCCATGCCAGTGCCTGGGATGTGGATTCCAAGGATGATCTGCGCATCAAGATGTGCATTCAGATCACTGAAGAGGACTTCCGCACCATTCACCACGAGCTCGGCCACAATTTTTATCAACGCGCCTACAGCACTCAGCCTCCCCTGTTTCAAAACAGCGCGAATGATGGCTTCCACGAAGCCGTGGGCGATACCATCGCCCTTTCCGTCACACCGGAATACCTTAAGCAAATCGGCTTGATCGACACCGTTCCGGCGAGCTCCCAGGACATCGATTATCTTCTGCAGCAGGCCCTCTCAAAAGTAGCCTTTCTGCCGTTTGGATTATTGGTGGACAAATGGCGCTGGGGTGTTTTCTCTGGACAGATCAAGCCCGAGGACTACAACAAGGCGTGGTGGGCGTTGCGGCTCAGGTACCAGGGCGTCGTGGCGCCGGTGCAACGCAGCGAGGCGGATTTCGATCCTGGCGCCAAGTTTCACGTGCCCGCAAACGTGCCGTATATGCGGTATTTCCTGGCCCGTATTTTGCAGTTTCAATTCCAGCGCGCGCTTTGCCGCGAAGCGGGGTATAGCGGCCCGCTGCACCGTTGCTCCATCTATGGAAATAAAGTCGCGGGAGCACGATTGAATCAAATGCTCGAACTCGGGCAAAGCAAGCCATGGCCAGAAGCCCTGGAGACCTTGACGGGCGAGAAGGAGATGGACGCTACGGCGCTGGCCGATTATTTCGCGCCGTTAAAAGCGTGGCTGGACGAGCAAAACAAAGCAAATCACTATCCAGTAGGCTGGTAAGCCGGGAGAGCATGTGGATTTCAGTCTGACGGAAGAACAGCAGCAGTTGCGCCGCAGCGTGCGCGCCTTCGCGGAGGGCGAACTCGCGCCGCACGTCATGGAATGGGACGAGGCTTCGCATTTCCCGCTGGAAATTATCCCCAAGCTGGCGGAGATGGGTTTGCTCGGTGTGATTTTCCCGGAAGAACTGGGCGGAGCGGGCCTGGGCTACATCGAATACGCCCTCGCCATCGAGGAACTGTCGCGAGTCGACGGTTCAGTTGGGATCATTGTTGCCGCCCACAATTCGCTGTGCAGCAATCACATTTTTAAATTTGGCAGCGAGGCGCAAAAGAAAAAATACCTGGTGCCACTGGCTCAAGGCAAAAAAATCGGTGCCTGGTCTTTGACTGAGCCGGAAGCCGGCTCCGACGCCGGCGGCACGCGGACGACCGCGGTGCGCGACGGGAATCATTGGGTATTGAATGGGGCGAAAACTTTTACCACCAACGGCCATTACGCGGATTATTGCGTCGCCATGGCGGTCACCGATAAGTCCAAAGGCTCGCACGGCATCAGCGCGTTCATCCTGGAAAAAGGCATGCCTGGTTTCAAGCCGGGCAAGAAAGAAAACAAGCTGGGACTGCGCGCCAGTGATACCTCAGAAATCATCTTTACCGATTGCCGCGTTCCGCAGGAAAATCTGCTGGGACCGGAAGGCGAGGGTTTCACCGGCAGCCTCAAAATTCTGGATGGCGGCCGGATTTCCATTGCGGCGTTGGGTCTTGGTATGGCGCAAGGGGCGCTCGACGCGGCCACCAGGTACGCCAAGCAGCGCAAGCAATTCGGGCAGCCCATCAGCGAATTTCAGGCCATTCAGTTTAAGCTCGCGGACATGGCCACGGAAGTGGAAGCCGCGCGCCTGCTTGTGTACCAGGCGGCATGGCTTGCGGACAAAGGAGACGTGCGTTTCACGCGCGAATCCAGCATGGCGAAATTATTTGCCAGCGAAGTGGCTGTGCGGGTCGCGAATGAGTGTGTGCAGATTCACGGGGGCTACGGCTTCATCAAGGATTATCCCGCTGAAAAATTCTATCGTGACGTGAAGCTTTGCACCATTGGCGAAGGCACCAGCGAAATTCAAAAACTGGTCATCGCCCGGCAGCTCCTGGGAAAAAAATAATCAACCGAGGCTCGCGGCGTTTTGTTGAAAGCTCCAAAGGAAAATATGCCACCAGCGGTGGAAAAATGGGCCGAAGAAGTGCGTGCCGGCGAGGTGCGCGCCCTTTCCCGCGCCATCACTGCCATTGAAAATCACGACGCCAGCGCCGAGCCGTTGCTGCGAACTCTATTCCCGCACACCGGCCATGCCTATCTTGTTGGCGTCACCGGAGCCCCCGGCACCGGGAAGAGCACCCTGGTGGATCGCCTGGCAGCGCATTATCGCAAACAGCACGAAGCTGTCGGCGTGATTGCCGTGGACCCGACCAGCCCGTA
Organism: Candidatus Acidiferrum sp.; assembly: GCA_036496505.1. Taxonomy (GTDB): domain Bacteria; phylum Acidobacteriota; class Terriglobia; order Acidiferrales; family UBA7541; genus Acidiferrum. Next base: position 23,050 of record DASXLA010000103.1, read on the forward strand.
TTCGGGAGGCGCGATTCTAGGCGACCGCATCCGCATGCAGGGCCACGCCAGTGATTCCGGAATGTTCATTCGCTCCATGGCCACTCGCGGGTTTCTCGGCGGATTATCCCGCAGCACTTCTGAGGTTGCGCTTCTTCTCGACGCCGCCGGCAAGCGGCAAATTTTGATTGAGACCGTCGGTGTCGGCCAGGACGAAATCGATATCGTGCGACTCGCCGACTGCGTGATTGTCGTGGTCGTTCCCGGACTGGGCGACGACATCCAGAATATGAAGGCCGGCCTCATGGAAATCGCGGACATCTTCGTGGTGAACAAAAGTGATCGCGAAGGCGCTGATCGGGTAGAGCAGCAACTGCATGCCATGCTCTCTTTGGTGATGCCGCAGCACGATTGGCATCCCCCGGTGGTGCGAACCGTCGCGTCCGAGAATCGTGGCATCGACGCCCTTGCGGAGACGCTCGCCAGATTCCGCGAACACTTCGCTTCCAGGCCTGAGCGGCAAAAAAAACATGTGGAGCACTGGAAAAAGCGCCTGGTCGAACTGCTCGAATCGCGTTTGCTGGATCGCGCACTCGGCGGAGCGGCCGGAGAAGCGCAACTCACCGAGCTGGCTTCCGCCGTGGCTGAGCGTCGCAAGGATCCGTTTACCGCGGTCAACGAGATACTCGCAAGGAGCGGCCTCGATGTCTGAGCCCACCGTCCATGCATTTCGGTGACATCGAAGTCTTGCCCATTCATGGCGGGGAATTTCATCTGGACGGCGGCGCCATGTTTGGCGTCGTGCCCAAAACCCTTTGGGAAAGAAAAGCTCCCGCCGACGAACGCAATCGCATCCGCCTGGCTGCCAATTCACTTCTGGTCCGCGCTGGTGGAAAAATAATTGTGGTGGAGACCGGCAACGGCACCAAGTGGGACCCAAAGCTGCGCAACATCTACAGCATTCAGGATGGCGATCCGTTGAAGGATTCGCTGGCTCGCGCCGGCGTCGCGCCACAAGACGTCGATATGGTGATCAACACTCATCTGCACTTCGATCACGCCGGCGGCAATACGCGACTCGTTGATGGGCGCGACGTACCTGCCTTCCCAAACGCCCAATACTTCGTGCAGCGCGGCGAACTCGACCACGCTATGAACCCCACGGACCGCGACCGCGCAAGCTACTATGCGGACAGATTCGTTCCCATCACGCAAGCGAATCAGTGGCAATTCGTTGACGGTGACACGCAAATTGTCGCCGGCATCTCCGTCGTGCGCATACCCGGTCACAACGCCGATATTCAAGCCGTTAAAATCTCTGGCGGCAATCGCACGGTGATTTACGTCGCCGATATGCTTCCCACGCGTCATCACCTTCCGCTGGCGTGGATGCCCGGATACGATCTGTATCCCATGCAAACCCTCGAAACCAAACGGCGGCGCATCGCCGAAATTGTAACGGAACAATGGATCGTGGCTTTTGGGCACGATCCCGAATACCCGGCTGCAACTTTGCATGAGCTCAGTGGCAAAATTGAGTTTGAGCCCGTCGACTTGAGCAAATAACACAGGGAGAAACAGGCATGGCGGTACAAAAACGCAAAGGGCCGTCTCGCGCAAAAGATTCAAAGACCAAATCGCAGGCGACCATCGGCATCATCGGCGGCAGCGGCCTCTATTCCATGGTTGGTTTGACGGGACCACGCGAGATCAAAATAAAAACACCGTTCGGAGCGCCGTCTGACTCCCTCGTTCTGGGCACGTTGGAAGGGAAGCGTGTGGCGTTTCTGGCCCGCCATGGACGTGGCCACCGCATTTTGCCCGGCGAAATCAATTATCGCGCCAATATTTACGCCATGAAGTTGCTGGGCGTCGAGCGCATCATCTCTGTCAGCGCCGTGGGCTCTTTACAGGAAGACTTGCGCCCCGGCGAATTTCTCGTTCCTGACCAGTTTGTGGATCGCACCCGCCATCGGGTCTCGACATTTTTCGGCGAAGGCCTGGTGGCCCATGTGTCCTTTGCTCACCCGACGTGCTCCCAGGTTTCCTCAATTCTTGCCGACGCCAGCGTTCATTGCGGTGTGCGGGTTCACCGCCGCGGAACCTACGTCTGCATGGAAGGCCCGCAATTTTCCACTTTGGCGGAAGCCAACATGCATCGCCAGCTGCGCTTTGAAGTAATTGGCATGACCAACGTGACCGAAGCCAAACTCGCTCGTGAAGCCGAACTTTGTTATGCCACTATTTCCATGATTACCGACTACGACTGTTGGCATCCCGAGCATGAGTCGGTCACGGCGTCTCAGATCATCGCTACCCTGAGTCAAAATGCGGAGAATGCTCAGCGCGTTTTGCGCGAAGCGGTTCGCGCCATGCCGGAAGATCGCGGTTGTAAATGCGGTTCAGCCCTGCAGCACGCCTTGATCACCGATATGAAGCTCGTCCCGGCGGCCATCAAGCGGCGCCTGGCGGCCATCATCAACAAATATCGCTAGGAGAAAACTGTGTCCTTATTGGTCGTCGGTTCCGTGGCATTTGATGGTCTGGAAAGCCCTTACGGTAAGGTTGAGCGGGCCCTGGGGGGCGCAGCCACGTATTTCGCCGTAGCCGCGAGCCACTTCACGCACGTAAATCTGGTCGCCATCGTGGGCGACGACTTCACCGCGGAAGACGCTAAAATTTTCCACGGCCGCACTATCGATACCGAGGGGCTCGAGCGTGCCGCGGGCAAAACATTTTTTTGGGCGGGCCGCTATTCTGAGAATTTGAACGAGCGCATTACCCTGGTCACGGATCTGAACGTCTTCGCGGACTTCAAGCCGAAGCTCCCCAAAAAGTACCGCGAGTCCAAATATGTTTTCCTCGCCAACATTGCACCCGATCTTCAGCGTGATGTGCTTCAGCAGGTCACCAAACGCCCGAAAATTGTCGCACTGGATACCATGAATTACTGGATCGAGCGCACCAATGCCGAGCTGCGCGAAACACTCAAACACGTCGACATCCTGATGATCAACGACGCCGAAACGCGGCAGCTTTCAAGCGAACATAACTTGCTGCGCGCCGCCAAGCACATTTTCAAGCTGGGCCCCAGCACCCTCATCGTAAAGCGTGGCGAGTATGGCGCCATGATGGTGGACAAACGCGGAGTATTTTGCGTCCCAGCGTTCCCGCTCGAAGAGCCTCATGACCCCACCGGTGCGGGCGACAGTTTCGCGGGTGGCTTTATGGGCTACCTGGCTGGGGCCGGGCAGAAAAGCGATGCCGCCTTGCGTCGCGCCATGGTTTACGGCTCGGTATTGGGCAGCTTCGCCGTCGAGAAATTCGGCCTGGACCGCCTCCGCGCGCTGAAGCGCAGCGAGATACACGCCAGAGCACGGCATTTCTCGAAGTTGACGCAATTCAAGCTGTAAAATGTAAACTTCTCCTGTTCTAAAGATACCCGCAGGAAAAGCATGATTTCTCTCGAAAGCGTGATGGCGCGTCTGTTGTGGGCTGCCCTTCTTGGCGCGGTGATCGGTTTGGAGCGCCTCGTGCGTCGTCGTCCCGCCGGGGTGCGCACGGGCATATGTGTTGCCGTGGGCGCGGCTTTCTTCACTATCCTGTCGGTCGAAATTGCACGCACCACCGGTGATGGCGCCACCACCCGTATCGCCTCCAACATCGTGCAGGGCATCGGATTTCTCGGCGCGGGTGTCATTTTGCGGGAGCGCGGCAGCGTCACCGGTTTGACTACCGCGGCAACAATTTTTGTGGTCGCCGCTTTGGGTATGGGAGCTGGCGCCGGAGCTTTTCGCGCTTCAGGCTTCGCATGTGTGCTGGTGCTGTTCGCGCTCATTGCCCTCATTTATGTCGAGAACTGGTTCAGCCTGAGGCCGCGCTATATGCTCTTTCGCATCTCCTCGGCGAACGAGGTGGACATGGTCTCCGAGGTCCACCGGATTTTCTCGGAGATCGGCGTCGCGCTCGACAATTTCCAGGTCTCGATGACCGGCGCTGGCAATTTGATCCAGTTTGACGCCGACATCAGTCATCGCAAGCAGGAAAAGGTCTTCTGCGCATTAACGCGTCCCGGCGTAACCTGCGAAATGCTGCCGGTCGAAAGGCAACACGAATGAACCAGCGCTCCGTCAGCACCGTTGCCGGCAAATCGGCAGAGCACGGTGACGGCACGGTTGCGCGAAAGCCGCCCGCGCTCACACGCGATCGGCTGATCATGCCTTTCGCTCCGGCGTCGCCTGCGGAACCTGCGAGAATCGTCGCAGGCATGGCTGAGTTGACACGTTTGGGTTTTTCCGTAGCGGAGGGGGCATCTTTCGAGAGTCATGGATATTTCTCCGCCGTGACCGCCAGCCGCCGTGAGGATTTTCTCCACGCCCTGAATCGCCAGGATGTCGGCGCGCTGGTCGGTGTTCGAGGTGGATACGGATCGAACTACCTGCTTGACGATCTGAATATTCCTTCGTCGGCCAATCCCAAAATTATTCTTGGCTTCAGCGATCTCACTTCTTTGCAGCTCTATCTTTGGAAACGATGTCACTGGGTCACTTTTTACGGACCCATGCTCGCAGCCGGCCTGGACGCAGGTGCGGGCGCGGCAAAGGGCTACGATGAGAAATCGCTGTCGGCCGCGCTGCAAACCACGAGCGGCGGTTGGACCCTTGATCTGCAAGGCCAGGCTTTGCGCGACGGCGAAGCGCGCGGCCGCCTGCTCGGCGGATGTTTGACTCTTGTGGAAACTTCCATCGGAACGCCGTGGGATTTGGAAACCGATGGTGCGATTCTTGTCCTGGAAGATCGCGGAATGAAACCCTGGCAGGTTGATCGCGCGCTGATGCACCTCAAACAGGCCGGCAAATTCAAAGGCGTCCGCGGCATCGTGCTCGGCGATTTTCCCGAGTGTGAACCGCCCATGCCGGCCAGCCCCACCGTTCGCGATGTTTGCCTGCGAATTTTAGGTGACCTTGGCGTGCCCACTATTTTTGGCGCGCCCATTGGTCACACCATGCGTCCGATGCTTACCGTGCCGCTGGGCATCGAAGCGCGATTGTCTACCAAGGCTTTTGAAGGAGCCGGAGGAGAAGGCGTGCTGGAAATTCTTGAGCCCGCCGTGGTCTCATGACCGAAACCAAGCATGTGCACGTCATCGGAATTGGTGGTTCGGCCATGGCGCCGCTTGCGGGTATGCTGCGCGAGCGCGGCTTTCGTGTAACCGGGTCCGACTCGGGCGTCTATCCGCCGGCTTCCACCCTGCTCGAAAGCCTGGGCATCTCCTTTTTTCATTCCTTTGACGCCGCCCACCTGAACCCTGCGCCCGACCTGGTGATCGTAGGCAATATCATCGCCCGCGGAAATCCGGAGCTCGAAGAGGTGCTGGACCGCAAAATACCGTACCGTTCCATGCCCGAAATTCTGGAGGAAGTGTTTTTGCCGGGCCGACATTCCATTGTTGTCAGCGGAACGCACGGAAAAACCACTACCACCGCCATGCTCGCCTGGATTTTTGAGACCGCCGGGAAAAAGCCAAATTTCCTGGTCGGCGGGGTCGCTGAAAACTTTGGCAAAAGCTACGGGCTCGGAGGCGGCGACGAGTTCATTCTGGAGGGCGACGAATACGAAACGGCCTTCTGGGACCGCGGACCAAAATTTTTCCATTATCACCCCGACGATCTGATCATCACTTCGCTGGAATACGACCATGCGGACATTTATCCGGACTTTGAGACTTACGAGCTTGCCTTCCGCCGCCTGGTGAATCTCGTCCCTCGCCGAGGCCGTGTCGTCATCTGGGGTGACACTGAGGAATCCGGGCCGGCACTCCGCCGGGCCGCGCAAAAGGCCCTCTGCCAGGTCGAAACTTATGGCTTTTCTCCGGGAAATGATTGGATCGCCGGTGATCTCGCCATCGAAAACGACTCCGTTCGTTTTCGCGTGACCCATCGTGGTGAAAAATTCAATGACTTCACCCTGGCGGCTACTGGAAAACACAACGTGCTGAACGCTCTCGCCGCCACGGCAGGCGCGCATGGCCGCGGTATTTCTTCCGGCGCCGTCGCTGACGCGTTGAAGACCTTTCGCAGTGTGAAACGTCGAATGGACGTGAAGGGTGAATTTGGCGGCGTGCTTCTTGTGGACGATTTCGCGCATCATCCCACAGCGGTGAAGGCCACCATTGAAGCCGCGCGCGGCCGCTGGCCCGGCCGGCGCATTTGGGCCGTTCTCGAACCGCGCTCGAATTCCATGCGCCGCAAGATTTTTCAGCAGACCTTACCTGAGTCGCTGGCGCTGGCCGACCGCGTTGTTCTTGGAGGCGTCTTTCGTTCGCATCAGTTGGGCGACGAAAATCGCCTCGACCCTGAAACCGTTGCGCAGACCGTGCGATCCCTGGGTAAGCAGGCGCGCGTTTTTTCCAGTAGTGATGAAATCGCCGCTGCGCTGTCCGCCGAATCCGAACCCGGCGACGTGCTTCTGGTCATGTCCAACGGCAGCTTCGACGGCTTGTGCGAAAAACTGGTTAAGAAACTCAGCAACGAGGTGCGCGTGCCGTCCGGGGCCACCAGCAGGTGATTCTTTTCATTTTCCGCCGCTCCAGCCTTCTCGCCGCTCTTGCCTTGCTCGGCACATTGGGTTTTTGTTCCTCATTGCAGGCCGCCATTCGTTACGAGGTTTCCCTGGCGCATCCTGAACAACACCTCTTTCATGTCGTTATGACCATCCCTGACGTCACCGGCCAGATACAGGTTCAAATGCCTGCCTGGAACGCCCTCTATCAAATTCGTGACTTTAGCTCCCACATCCAGCGCGTGGAAGCTATGCAAACCGCTTCCACATCCGCCGATGCTGCGGCGCAACAATCCATTGCCGGCATCGAAAAAATCGACAAACAAACCTGGCGCATTACTGCTCGCGGAACCGTCGCAGTTCGCTACGCAATTTATTGGGACGAAGCCGGCCCGTTCGCCACCCAGCTCAATCCCGAACACGCCTTCATCAACCCCGCCATGATTTTAATGTACGTGCCGGAGCGCCGGTCCGAGGCCGTGGAGTTCAGTCTGGTGGGCGTCCCCGAAACCTGGAACGCAGCCGGTCCAGGTATTCAGACGTACGCTCAAATGGACAGAGCTCGCCAGTTCAGTTCTAAGTTTGAAAACTACGATGATCTCGCCGATGCGCCCATCGAGGCCGGTAGATTCGAAGAGTTTCAGCTCGAAGGTCTGGCTCCGGAAGTCTGGGTGATCGTGCACGGCGACAACTGGAAAAAAAAACAGGTCGAGAACGACCTGAAGCGCATTTGCCAGTATGAAATAAAATTGATGGGCAACGCGCCCTACCCGCGTTACACCTTTATATTCCATATTGGCAAAGGTGCTGCGGGCGGCGGCGGTGGCATGGAGCACGCCGACTCTACTGCCATCTTCATCCCATCGGGCGAGTATCTGCCCAGTATCGCGGCTCACGAGTTTTTTCACCTGTGGAATGTAAAACGCATTCATCCCGACACTCTCTATCCCGTCGACTACACCAAAGAGCAGTACACTCGCGCGCTGTGGTTCGCCGAGGGAGTCACCAATACGTACGCATCGTACACGCTGGAGCGCTCCGGATTGTGGACCAGGCAGCAGTTCTACCACGACCTCGGAGAACAAATCAGCGAGGTGGAAGCGCGCCCAGCGAATCGTTGGCAAAGCGCCGAACAATCCAGCCTGGACGCCTGGCTCGAAAAATACCCGCTATACGTAAGGCCGGAAAACAGCGTCTCCTATTACACCAAAGGTCAGATTCTGGGCACTCTTCTCGATATTTTGCTCCGCGATCGCACGGATGACGGCCAAAGCCTTGACGACGTGCTACGCGCAATGAATACGGATTTCGGGATGACCGGAAAAAGCTATCGCGACAGCCTTGACATCCGGTTAACCGCCGAGAAGTTAGCGGGGGGCTCCTTCGAAGAATTTTTTACCCGCTACGTCGCGGCAGCCGACCCCTTGCCGTATCGCAACACGTTGGCCCTGGCTGGTTTGGATTTGCGCGAAAGCGTTCACAAACAGCCCGCACTCGGTTTCTCCACGGAACATGCTGCCGACGGATTGCTTCTTGTGCGCACAGTGGACGCCAGCGGCCCGGCCGCTGCCGCGGGTCTGCAAACCGGAGATGTGATCGTGAAATGGGACGGAGCGGAGCCGCCCCGGCGTTCCGGCGAGTGGCTGCGCCGCCAGCCGGCTGGTAAGCCCGTCCGCCTGCGAATTCGTCGCGATGAAAATGAGCTGACCATCGATTTTCGCCTCGGCGAAAGTTCCGAAACTTATTTCGAAGTGGTCGAGGCCTCTCATCCCAGCGAAAAAGCACGGCGCATTCGCGAGGGGCTGCTCCGGGGAATTACCACGCCGGCGGCCATGCACGCAGCGCATTAGCTACGCTTCTCATTAGACTTCACTCGGCGAATTCGAGATAGTGTTCCACAATTCATGATCCGCACCATCATCGTCAGCATATTTCTGTCGCTTTATATCCTGCTGGTCGGCCCTCCACTACTTTTGTACACGTTGCTTTCCCGTGATCCCAACCCGATCTACCGGGCGGGCATCGGCGGCGTCATGTTTTTCGTTCGTGCTGTCGGGGTGCGCGTGCGCGTTACCGGAACCGAGCGTATCCCCGCCTGCGCCTGCCTGTTCGTCGCGAACCACACCAGCACGCTCGACGCTCCCGCGGTCGTCGGAGCAATTCCGCGCCGGATCGCCATTCTTCTAAAGGAATCGCTCTTCCGTTTTCCCATCGTCGGACAGGCTTTTCGTCTCGCGGGTTTCATTCCCGTCGAGCGCGGGCACGACTCCGCGATTGTCAGCCTGGACAAAGCCACCGAAGCTCTGCGCTCCGGCCAATCCTTCTTGATTTACCCGGAAGGCACGCGCAGCCCCGATGGCCGCCTGCAAAAATTCAAGAAAGGCGCCGCGGTGATGGCCATCAAAGCCGGAGCGCCCATCGTGCCCATCGCGTGTTCCGGCGCTCATCGCTTGATGAAGAAGCGCTCCCTGGTTCTTCATCCTGGAGAAATCCTGGTTGAATTCCTACCCCCGATTGATCCGTCGCCATTTTCGCTGGAGAGCCGCGATGCCTTGAACGATCTTGTGCACGATGAACTGGCCGGCGGCCTGCCGCCCGAACAGCGCCCCGAAGGTTTTCGCGGAGCGTCTTGACAATTTCCGTCGTTAATTCTTTCGAGTTCTTAGTCTTTCAATCTCCGCTTCCAACTCCCACACGCGTTTCTGCAATTCCGGCAAGCGGTTCAGCGCCGCCACCGATTTCAGCCATTGACGGTTATCCACCGCCGGATAACCCGAATACATCGCGCGTGCGGGCACGTCATTCGGTATTCCGCTCTTCGCCGTCACCACCGAATGTTCGCCGACGGTGAGATGTCCCGCAGTGCCCACTTGTCCCGCCAATATCGCGCCGTTGCCGATCTGCGTTGAACCGGCCAGCCCCACCTGCCCGCACAGCATGGCGTTGTTGCCCACTTTCGAGGCGTGCCCTACGAGCACCATGTCATCAAGTTTTGAACCTCGGCCGATGCGCGTCTCGCCGACCGTCGCGCGGTCCACGCAAGCGTTCGCCTGCACTTCCACGTCATCTTCCAGCACCGCCGCGCCGGACTGCACCATCTTGTACCAACTGCCATCCTTCCGTTTTGCAAAACCCAACCCATCGCCGCCGATAATCACACCGTTTTGCAAAATGACCCGGTCGCCAAGGACGCAGAATTCACGCACCACCGCATGCGCGTGCGCAAAAAAGTCAGATCCAATCCGCGCGCCCCGATAAATGGTGACGAAACTATGCAAAACGCAATTTCGGCCGATCTCCGCGTCTTCATCCACAAAGCAGTACGGCCCGATATGCGCGCCTTCGCCAACTCGTGCGCTCTTGGAAATCATCGCCGTGGGATGAATTCCCGGTGTGTACCGCGGCGCCTCGTAGAAAAGTTCGATGGTGCGCGCAAAATCAAGGTAGGGATTCCCGCTTCGCAGCGCCGAAATTGCCGGCGCGCCTGGCGCCCGCTCCATCGCGATGCCTTCCTGCAACAATACCGCCGACGCTTCCGTCGTTTTTAGAAGAGGGAAGTAGCGCCGGTTCGCGAGAAACGTAACGTGCCCCGGTTTCGCGTGGTCGATCCCCGCCACCCCTGAAATTTCTGTGTCCGGCGGCCCTTCCACCCGGCACCCAAGTTTCTGCGCAATTTCCGATAGCTTCATGGACAATGCTCCTGACGACTGTGCGAGTCTCGCATAGCGTCCCGAGCGAAGTATAGGCAGTCCTTCGCTGTGGTTTGCTGTTCTGATTCAGGTCAATGGACGAGTTGCGTTATATTTGGTTGTCGCCTGAGGAGAAACCAACGTGCTTGGCCCCATTCGCGGATTTGCATCTGTCATTTTACTTTGCGTCGTGAGCGGCGTTCTTTCGCTCTCCGCTGGAGCGCAGGAAGTGCCGCCGCAACTCCAACCTCCGCCCGGCGAACGATTGCTAGTGAAGGTTCACGGAAAGGGAGATCAGGTTTACACCTGCAAAAATGACGCGGCCCAGTTTGCCTGGACGCTAAAGGCTCCTGATGCGCAACTTTTCGGCATGGACGGCAAACTCTTTGGCAAGCATTTCGCCGGCCCGTCCTGGGAAGCCAACGACGGCAGCCGCGTTACCGGCAAAGCCATTGCCAACGTGCCTTCTCCGGAGGCTGATTCCGTTCCCTGGCTTCTCGTCAATGTCGCTAGCCACGAGGGTCCCAGCGGCGTGCTTTCGCGCGCCACAACCATCCAGCGCCTCAACACCAAAGGCGGCAAAGCGCCTTCATCTGGCTGCGACGCTTCGCACGTCGGCCAGGAACTGCGTATCCCGTATTCCGCCGACTACCTTTTTTACGGCGCGAAGTGACCGCGAAGGCTTACCGGAGCAGGGAATTATCGCTTCGCGTCGGGCTCGGGCTCCCAAAGTTCGATGGGATTGCCTTCCGGATCGTTTAGCCGCGCGAATCGTCCGTATGGATACGCTTGGGGATCAACCTTCACGGATATTCCGGCCGATTGAAGCTGCTGGACCAACGCGTCCAAATTAGCGACGCGAAAGTTGATCATCCATTGTTTGTTTGCATCGCCGAAATATTTTGAGTCCTCCGGGAACGGCGCGAATGCCGTTGACCCGGCTTGTTGTTGCCAGGGAAGCTCTCCCTCGCCATCCGGAACCGCACCGACGCCCAAGTGGATGCGGTACCAATCCGCAAGAGCCTTCGGTTCTCGCGCCCGAAAGAACAAACCTCCGATTCCAAGTACCTTTTCCAACGTTGCCTCCACAGAGCCGTCGACGAGTCTTCTTACACCATTATTCGTTGAACAAGCGCGGTTGCGCTGGGGCAGGCAGCGCCGCCGGCTTGCGCCGCGCAATACCCACCACGCCCAGCACCGTGATTTCGCGTAGCGCCCCGCGCGGCACAAAGATCCGGTCCGTATTGGAATTCAAATCCGGCGGCGTTATCTGCACTCCGTTGTCCAGCAGATTGAGCAGGTCATTAGGAATGACCCCTTCCAGTATCTCGCCGTCACTGTAACGCAAACGCACCCAAAGCCCATCCAGTTTTGGCCGGCTCAGAAATGCTTTGCGCTCCGGCTCGAAATCATCGGAGAAATCCCGCACAAAATAAATCGACCGCAGCTTTTCCAGCGGAATTTCCGTGTGTTCACCATCCGGGCTCAACAGGTCGACTGGCCCATTTTGGCCCAGCCGCGACGGATTCAGGTACCCTCGCAGGGATTTCTTGTCCGCAAGGACCACAACCACCTTCTTATGCGTCGAAGTTGGGGCGCGATTTTTCAAGTTTTTAGAGGTTCGTGGCGCGAAAACGCGAAAATTTGCCAATCCGATGGATGTATGTTATGTTAAGCAAGTTTTCCTGTCAACCCATTGTGTTCATTAGGGTTAGGTCCGGAGACGCCGCCCGTTGACCGAAAAGAAGCAAATCCTCAAATCCGCTTCGATCATCTCTCTGGTCACCATCTTTAGCCGCATTCTCGGATACGTCCGGGATCAGCGATACGCCTTGCTCCTTGGCACCTCGCACATCGCCGACTCCTTCATCCTCGCCTACCGTATCCCTAATCTTTTCAGGCGTCTAGTCGGCGAAGGCTCCATGAGCGCCTCCTTTATACCCGTCTTCACCACCTACATGCGCGAAAAATCGCGCCAAGAGGTCTGGGAATTTGCCAATAAGCTCTTCTGGACCCTCGCCCTGGTACTTGCCGTCATCACCGTTCTTGGCATGGTCTTCTCGCCAGCGGTGATCCACACCTTCATCCCGGCTTCCGCCCAGCATCTCAACTGGGACGAGGCCGTCGCCCTCAACCGCATTATTTTCCCGTATCTCTTCTTCATTGGCCTGGCCGCCCTGGCTATGGGCATCTTGAATTGCTTCCACATCTTTGGGCTGCCGGCCTCCACACCGGTGCTCTTGAATGTCTCCATCATTTTCTTTTCGGTCGGGGTGGTCTGGCAGTATTTCAAGAGTCCCGCCATTTCATTGGCAGTCGGAGTACTCGTCGGCGGCTCGCTCCAGTTTCTTGTGCAGGTACCCTCCCTGGTGCGCAAGGGCATGCACTTTGACTTCGGTATCTCCTTTTCGCACCCAGGCATCCGCAATGTCGCGCGCCTGATGGTTCCGCGCTTCTTCGGCATCGGCATCGGCCAGATCAACTTTTTCGTGGACACCTACTTTGTAAACTCCGCCAGAATGCCGCAAGGCAGTTTGACCGCTCTATATCTCGCCGACCGAGTCATGGAACTGGTCCTCGGCGGCTACGCCATTGCGGTAGCCACCGCTATTTTGCCCATGATGTCTCATCAAGCGGCCGCCAAGGATTTCGATTCGCTCAAGAAAACGCTCTCGTTCGCAGTGCGCATCGTCGCCTTCATCACTATTCCGGCCGCTCTGGGACTCATGATCCTGCGCGAGCCCATCATTCGCGTGCTCTTCCAGCACGGCCAGTTCGTCGCGGCCTCCACGCGTCTCACGGCGCGAGCGCTTTTGTGCTACGCCGTGGGCTTACCGGCGCTGGCTTCGGTAAAATTGATTGTTCCGGCGTTTTATTCCACGCACGATACGCGAACCCCGGTCGCCGTCGCCTCAGTTTCTCTGGTCCTGAATATTATTCTGAACATCGTGTTCCTGAATTATTTCTTTAATTACGTCGAGAACGGCGGCCCCGCGCTGGCCACCGCCATCGCGTGCTACGTGGATTTCTTCGCCCTGTTTTTTATTTTTCGCATGCGTTACGGAAAGATCGGCGGCCGGCAAATCCTGGCTTCTTTCAGCAAGATTGCCTTATGTTCAGGAATCATGGGCGTGGCGTGCTGGCTGGGTTTGCACTACACCGCTTTCACGGTGCACTCCCGTTTCCTGATTCAGCTCCTGGTTTTTCTCGCCCTGTTGATCGGCGCCACCTTGCTGTATCTCGGAATGGCCTGGCTTTTCCGCTGCCATGAGCTGGAAGAGATTTACGGCATCGCCACGCGGCGCAGAGCCCCCGCCGAAGCCGGGTTTGTCGAGCCATGATGGAACTCTCGGCCGCCATTTCGTCGTTCCTCACCCACGTCAGGGTGGAAAAGGGTCTCTCCTCCAACACCGTGGCGGCCTACCAGCGCGATTTGGTGAAATTCGATGCGTTCGCCCAGAAACGCAAGTTAACTCTCCAAAGGGTCACCCGCGATGACCTCGTCGACTTTCTTGCCGGGCTTTATCGCCTCAACCTGGAGAGTCGCACCGTCGCCCGTCACCTGGTGACGCTGCGCAATTTCTTCCGTTTCGCGCAGACTCAGGAATTAATCGCGGCCGATCCCTCCATCAACCTCGAATCCCCCAAAATCCGCCGCTCGCTGCCCGGCTATCTGCGTCTGGAGGAGGTCGAGCGCCTGCTGGAGCAGCCCGATTCCACCACCGCGCTGGGTCTGCGTGACCGCGCCATGCTGGAAGTCTTGTACTCCACAGGCTTGCGCGTTTCCGAACTGATCGGCTTGCGCGTCAGCGACCTTGACGGCAAAGTCGGGTGCGTGCGCTGTATCGGCAAAGGCGACAAGGAACGTATCGTTCCGGTGGGCCGCAAGGCTCTCTCCATGGTTGAAAAATATTTACGCGACGCGCGCCCCAAGCTGCTGGGTAAACTTCGCGGCAGCCCCACCTTGTTTGTGAACCGCAGGGGCGTATCACTCAGCAGGGTAGGGGTGTGGAAGATTTTGTCGGCCTACGGGCGGCGTGCCGGTCTGCGCGTCTCCCTTACGCCGCACATGTTACGCCACAGTTTCGCGACCCATTTACTTGAGCGGGGCGCGGATCTGCGGTCAGTGCAGTTGATGTTGGGACACGCGGACATTTCCACCACGCAAATCTACACGCACGTTGTGGAAGAGCGCCTGAAGCAAGTTTACAAGGCGCATCACCCTCGTGCCTGAGTTTGCAGCTTGCAGTTGCACCAGGTCCGGCCCGGGAATCTATTGCGGGTGACTTCGCGCGCGGTCGGCGAACGCCCTGAACAGGAAAAAGGAGCGCAATGCCTGATTACATGTTCTTGCTCGAAAGCCGGCTTTCTCCCGAACAACGCGCCGTGCTCACGCGCGTTCAGGAGCTTTCCGCTGCGATGGGTTTCAACGTCTATCTCACCGGCGGCACCGTTCGCGATCTCGTCACCGGCGCTTCTCTACGCGATCTGGATTTCACCGTCGAGGGCAATCCCGCGAAGATTGCCCGCGAACTGGAAAAGGGTGGCGCCAAAGTACTCGTCGAGGACGATAAGCTGCGCCACATCGAATTGCTCTTTAGCGGCGACGTCGAGGGAAGCATCTCCGCCGCGCGCGACGACCACTATATTCGCCCCGGCACGCGCCCGGAAGTCCGCTGGTCCACCATCATGGAAGATCTTCGCCGCCGCGATTTTTCCCTGAACGCCGTGGCCATCTCCCTGAATCCTGCGTCGCGCGGCCTGCTTCTCGACCCTACAAATGGCTTGTCCGACATCGAGCGCGCAGAGGTCCGCGCGTTAACGATTCATGCCTTCACCAATCAACCCGTTCGCCTTCTCCGCGTACTCCGCTTTGCCGCACGCATGGGGTTCAAAATTGAAGCGCGCACCCAGGAATGGTTTGACCTCGCCATCGAGCGCGAGTTACCGGCCACCATTACGCCGGAAGATGCCGGCGCCGAAATTCGCGCACTCGCTCGGGAAGAGCGCCCCGCCGTAATTCTGAAAGCGTGGGAAGAGCACGATCTTCTCGAGTCCGTGAATCCCGTTCTCGCCAAGAAGCGTCCCGGATATGACGCCATCAACAGGCTCTCTAATATTCGCGAAGACCTTTTCACCGCGGGGCTTCGCCCGCGGCTCGCCACTCCCATGTTGCTCGCCATCGTCGCGCGACTGAAAGATCGAGAGCAAAGTTCGCTTCTTTCAAAGGCCGGGTTCCGTTCGGCGGAAGCGCAGGAAGTGGTGGGCTTCGACAAGATGATTCAAGGAGTGCAGAAGGAGCTGACCGGCAAGCGCGTCCGTACGCCGCTGGAGGCCTACCGTTTCCTCGAGAAACTTCCCGTCGATCAACTGGCGTACATCATGGCGGAATCCAACAACTCCGCCGCCGTCTCCAAGATTCGCGCCTACCTCAACAAGTGGCGCCCCATACGTTCCGCTCTCCCGCTGGTTGTTAACGAGCTTGCCGCCCTAGGCATGCCACAAGGCGCCAAGTTTGATGCCATCGTCGACCAGGTGTTTGGCATGCAGCTTAACGGCAGGGGCAAAACCCCCGAGGAGCGCGAGAAAATCCTGCGCAAACTCTCCGGCATCAAGGAACAGCCGAAAAAGAAAGAAAAAGAGAAAAAAACCAAGGGCACGGACAAATCGCAGGCGGCCATGGCTGTCGGTAGCGCCGCTCGTCAGAAACACGCCGCCTCCGAAGCGGAAAGTAAAAAATCCGGTGGAAAAGCGGCGGCCAAATCAACAGACAAGCGTGGCCCATCTCGTCACAGCGCGCGTGCATCGTCCGGAAAAAAGAGTCGGGGGCGCAAATAGCATCACGCAGACGGGTTTCGGCAAAAAGTTTTCAACAGTGCCATTCGCAATTATCTTCGCGGGGATTTAGAATCGAGGTTCATGGCCCATCCCGAATTTGTCCATCTTCACGTTCACACGGACTTCAGTCTGCTCGATGGCGCTTGTGAAACCGGTGAACTTCTCGATGAAGCGTCCCACCAGAAGATGCCTGCCGTGGCCATCACGGATCACGGCAATCTGTTTGCCGCCGCTAATTTCTTCAACGAAGCCAGCAAGCGCGACGTAAAGCCCATCATCGGTTGTGAAGTCTATGTGGCCAAAGGCAGCCGCCACGAGCGCGGCGAGAAAACCAACGGGGCGAACGGTTCCAATGGACACGATCGCGGAGAAGGCGAGCCCGTCGGCCGCGGCAGCAATCATCTCGTGCTTCTTTGCGAGTCGCTCGAGGGCTATCAAAATCTCATCAAGCTGGTGTCCGCCGGGTTCCTGGAGGGCTTCTACTACAAGCCCCGCATCGACTACGACCTCCTCTCCAGGCACAGCAAAGGATTGATTGCGCTCTCCGCGTGTCTTCGCGGCGTCGTTACCGAAGCAGTCGTCGAAGAAAGATACGATCAGGCCCGCGAAAACGCCTATCGCCTTCGCGATGTATTCGGAAAAGGGAACTTCTTCCTGGAGATTCAGGACCAGGGCCTGGAAATCGAAAAAACCGTCAATCCTCATCTGGTCCGTCTGTCGAAAGAATCCGGCATTCCCCTGGTGGCCACCAACGATTGCCATTACTTGAAACATAGCGACGCGCACGCTCAGGAAGTTTTGCTCTGCATTCAAACCGGCAAAACCATGAGCGACGCGCATCGCATGAAATTTGCCACCGACCAGTTTTATTTCAAGACTGCCGCGGAAATGGCCCAGGTCTTTCGCGAATTGCCCGAAGCGCTCAGCCGCACCGTGGATATCGCCGCGCGCTGTAACGTAAAGATTGAGCGCATCGCCAATCCTTTCCCGGAGTTCAAAGTCCCCGAGGGACACACACCTGGCAGCTACTTCGAGATGGTCGTGCGCGAGGGTTTTGCCGCGCGTGTTCCGGTGCTGGAGCGCCTGGCCAAGCAAGGTCTGCTGCGCAACTCTCTGGCCGAGTACGAGCGCCGCCTTTCATTTGAAATCGAAATGATTCAGAAGATGCGCTACGAAGGCTACTTCCTGATCGTCTGGGATTTTATTCACTACGCTCGCGCTCAATCCGTCCCGGTTGGCCCGGGCCGGGGCTCGGCAGCCGGCTCCCTGGTCAGCTACGCTTTGCGCATCACCGACGTTGATCCTCTGCAGTACAACCTGATTTTCGAGCGCTTCCTCAATCCTGAACGTATCTCCATGCCCGACATTGACATCGATTTCTGCATGCGCCGCCGCGGCGAGATCATCGATTACGTCACACAAAAATATGGCCGCGAAAATGTCTCCCAGATCATCACCTTCGGCACCATGGCTGCCAAGGCCGCCGTCAAAGATGTTGGCCGCGCCATGGACATCCCCTACACCGAAGTCGATCGCCTCGCGAAGCTGATTCCCACCACTTTGGGCATCGAACTTCCCGACGCTTTGGCGCAGGCCCCTTTGCTCAAAGCGGCCATCAACAGCGATCAGCGCCTCAAGGACTTGATGGACGTGGCCCTGCGCCTTGAAGGCCTGGCCCGCCACGCTTCCACCCATGCCGCCGGCGTTGTGATTTCCGCGCGGCCGCTCACCGACATCGTTCCGATTTACAAGACCAGCCGGGATGAAATCACCACGCAATACGACATGAACGCGCTCGAGCGCATCGGCTTGCTGAAGATGGACTTCCTCGGGCTCACCACGCTCACTGTTTTGAATGACACCGTGCACATGATTGAGCAGAATCGCGGCGTCAAAGTCGATATCGACAACCTCGCGCTCGATGACGCGGATACCTACAAACTGTTTGCCCGCGGCGACACCACCGCCATCTTCCAGTTTGAGTCTCACGGCATGCGCGACATTCTGCGCCGCTACCAGCCCACGCGCATCGAAGATCTCACCGCTCTCAACGCCCTCTACCGTCCCGGTCCCATCCAGGGCGGCATGATCGACGACTTCATCAATCGCAAGCACGGCAAAACCAAAGTCAGTTATGAGCTGCCGCAGCTCCAGGACATTCTCGAGGAGACCTACGGCGTCATCCTGTATCAGGAACAGGTCATGCAGATTGCCAATCGCCTCGCGAATTTTTCCCTGGGCGAAGCCGACATCCTGCGTCGTGCCATGGGCAAAAAGAAAAAAGAAGAAATGGCCGCGCAGCGCGCCAAGTTTATGGCCGGATGTGCCGGCAATAAAGTCCCTGAGAAAAAAGCCGAACGCATTTTCAACCTCATGGAGGAATTCGCGGGCTACGGCTTCAACAAATCCCATTCTTGCGCCTACGCTTTACTGGCCTATCAAACTGCCTATCTCAAGGTGCACTATCCTGTCGAATTTATGGCCGCGCTGCTCACTTCCGACGCTGGCAACACCGACAAGACCGTCAAGTACATCAATGAAGCGCGGGGCATGGGCATTTCCATCCTTCCTCCGGACGTAAACGAGAGTGATTTGTATTTCACCCCTGTGAAGGAAGCCATTCGCTTCGGTCTCGCTGCCATCAAAAATGTCGGAGAAAACACCGCCAAGGCCATTCGCGAATCGCATCTCGCTCAGGGAGAGTTCCGCTCCCTGTACGCTTTCTGCGAGCGTATCGAGCCGCGCTTCCTCAACAAACGCGTTTTCGAAAGCCTCATCAAATCCGGCGCCGTCGATTCGTTTGGGCCCCGCGAAGCCATGCTGGCCTCCGTGGACGACGCCGTTAACGCCATTCAGCGCGCCTCGCGTTCCCGCGAATCCGGCCAGCACGGCTTGTTCGGTACCGCAGCCGCGCCGGCTCCCATTTTGTTTGAGCTGCGTGAAGCCGCCTCCTGGAGCGAGGAGGACCGCCTTACCAGCGAATACGCCATGCTCGGCTTTTACGTCTCCGGGCACCCTCTCGCTCGCTACGCTTCTCGGCTCCAGGAGTTAAAGGCTGTCACCCTCGATCAGATTGAAGGCCAGCGGAACAATAAGGAAATTACCGTTGCCGCCTTGATTGTCGGTGTCCGCGCCATGCGCACCCGCAAGGGCGCGCGCTGGGCCATCTTTACTTTGCAGGACATGACCGGCGTCCAGGAAATGCTTGCCTTTCCTGAAACTTTCACCCGCCTGGAAGCCATGCTGAAACCCGGCGTGCCCTTGCTGCTCAAATGCCGCGTGCAGGTCGAAGAGTCCGGCACACGCCTGTCGCTTCAGGAAGCGCGGCGACTCGAGGACATCGCGGACCGCGCCGCGCCTCAGGAATTTCGCGTGCGCCTGGACGTCCAGTCCATCCATCCCGACACACTGGATCGCCTGGAAACTCTTTTTGGTGATTTCCCCGGTAATTACGCCGTCGTATTCGAGCTTCGATCTGCGGATGGCTCCGTCGCCATGCTCCAGTCGCAACAGCGCGTCCGCTCCACCCCGGAGCTCGTTGACGCCGTTCGTCAGCTTTGCGGCGAGCGCGCCGTGGAAATGGCGGCCGCCGGATGAGTGCTAAAGAGAAAGACAAAAATAAATCCAAACCCGGCGTCAGCGATCGGCAAAAGGAAATCGACCGCCTCGAAAAGCTCGAGAAGGACGTGGAGGATCTTCGCCAGCTTGCCGGCGATGAAGCCGCGGACGCGGAGTTCGAACGCGTCAGCAAGCAAGTCGCCGAACTTCGCCGCGAGTTTTACGCCCACCTGGGCCCCTGGCAACGCGCCCAGATTGCCCGCCACCAGAATCGGCCTTACACTCTCGACATCATTGGCATGCTCTTCACCGATTTCATCGAGCTGCACGGAGACCGCAATTTTGGCGACGACCAGGCCCTGATTACAGGGCTCGCCAAATTTCATGGCCGGCCCGTCGCTGTCATCGGCCACCAGAAAGGCCGCGACACCAAGCAGCGCGTGTTGCGGAATTTTGGCCAGCCCAAGCCCGAAGGCTATCGCAAAGCCCTCCGCGTGATGCAACTGGCCGCCAAGTTCTGCCGCCCCATCTTGACGTTCATCGACACACCCGGCGCATATCCCGGCATCGATGCCGAAGAGCGCGGCCAGGCGGAAGCCATCGCCCGCAATCTGCGCGAAATGTCCCGCCTGCCGGTTCCCATCATTGTTACCGTCACCGGCGAAGGAGGTTCCGGCGGTGCCTTGGCCATCGCCGTCGGCGACTGCGTCAACATTTTCGAAAACAGCTTCTATTCGGTCATCTCACCGGAGGGCTGCGCCGCCATCATGTGGCGCGATTCCACCAAGGCCGAAACTGCCGCCGCCGCGCTCAAAATCACCGCTTCCGACTTGAAGGAGTTCGGCATCATCGACGAAATCATTCCCGAGCCGGAGGGTGGCGCCCACACTGATCCCGATGGCGCCGGCCGCTTGCTTGATGCCGTGCTCGACCGCCAGTTGCTGATGCTGGTGCAGCAGCCCCGGAAAGAATTGCTTGAGGCCCGCTACGAAAAATTCCGTAAGATGGGTCAGTTCTTCGATTTAGGGAATTAGTCGTCTCCCGCCCCGGTAGCACATTCGCAACCCTGCCAATTCCTTCAGTTGTTGCCTCCCGGCCGCCAGTCTAAGCTGAATGAGTGTTCGGCTCGTTGGAACCTGGGCCCGCGCGCGGAGGAGTCTGCACCATGTCAGAGCCGTTCCGCCCTTACGAGAAACTGGTCGAGATCACCCTCCTTGGAAAGAAGTTCCAAGTCCCAGAACGGAACTCCCTCCTGCGTTGCTTCCAGTTCATCAGCCCCGAAACCATCCCCTACGGCCGTTTCTGCTGGAACCAGGATTGTCAGTACTGCCGTGTTTCCTGCCAGCTACCCGACGACGACGAAGCTCGCGAAATGCTGAGTTGCAAGTTCATCGTCTCCAACGGCATGGACATCACCGAAATCAGCCAGGAACTCAAGTGGTGCCTGCGCGCCAAGTTGCCTTCGGATTCTCCGGTTTCCTCCTGATTCTGACCGGCGTTTGCTCTCCTTCTGCTCCTGCATTACATTGCTAACCAGCCATGCCTGATCCTGCAGCGCCAGCTTCCTCACTGATTGTTTGCGACGGTTGCGGCCAGGCCGCTTCGTCGGCGCACCTCGTGCGCCGCTTTCAGCGTCTCGAATGGGCCACGCGCTACCGCCCCATTCATCTGCACACGTTATTGCTTGGAGCCGTTTCCCCGGCGAACCAGTCGGATTTTCTTTATTCGCCGGAGGAAGCTCAGGGCGGTGAAGCGGCCCAGGTACTCTCGGCAGTGGGTATTCTCGCGCCCGGCAAAACCGCCGACGCCATTCATTCTGAGTTTCACCGGCACGGGCTTTTTCTGACCCACGTGCTCGAATGCCCGCTCGAAACTCCCCAGTCAAACGGGGACAGTAGCAGCGATACCGCAACGTCTCCCGATGCTTTGCTGCTTGCCAGGCTGCCGGCAATGTTCACCAGGATCCGCCGCTCCCTGAAACCCAAGCGCCTCGTTCTGATTTCCGCATCGCTTTCCGCGCTGGTCGAAAGATTTGCCGCGGCCCAGTTAGGTTGTGAGTTGCTCCTTGACGATGGCCATCCGTACTCGGTAGACGCCGCGGATGCCTCCGTCGCGGCTCGATCCATCACAAACTTGTGTCAACTCCTTGCCGTGCCGGCGCCCCGCTAGCTCCAACCTCAAACCTTGCGGCCCTAACCTGTCCTCCCACCTTGTACTTGTAGCCTGTCCTTTTTTCTTACACGGCCATCAAAACTCGATATTTTAGCTGTGATAGAATCGACGTGGTTCGGGGCATGCTTTAGCCGCGAGGTGGGGCTGTGCAGAAGCGCGCGAAGTTCGGCGTTGGCATCGGCGTGATTGTGATCTCGCTCGCGGTTCTCGCCTGGCTTGGATACGGTGAGAGCAAGACTTACTACCACACCATCGCGGAGATGCAAACCCTTCAAGGTGCTGCCTTATCCCATCGCATGCGTGTCGGCGGCACTGTCGAACCAGGCAGCATCCGTCGCCTCTCGGGTCGCGTCGATTTCGTGTTGCAAGGGGAAGGGAAGTCGCTTCCCGTAAGCTACGTGGGCAGCGAGCCGTTGCCCGACACTTTCGCCGATAAAGCCCAGGCATTGGTCGAAGGCCGCCCCGCTCCGGACGGCCGTTTTGTGGCCGAGCACGTGCAAGCCAAGTGCGCGTCGAAGTATGAAGCCGCTCCGGGTACTGTCGCTCCGGCGGCTGGCGCTTCGAGCGCCAGCACTATGTAAGACTCCTCCGTTCGCGGAGGAGGAAGTGGGGACTGCGTGGATGTCTTCGGTTCTTTTGCGTTGCTGCTGGCTTTCGTCTGCGCCGCGTACGCTTTTATCGGCGGAATCGCGGCCATCCGCACCCGGCACCCGTTGCTCATCAAAAGCAGCAGGCAGGCCGGTCTGGCCACTTGCGGCCTGATTTTCCTCGCCACCTTCAGTCTCGAATATCTTTTCTTCAGCGACAATTTTTCCGTTGCCTACGTCGTAGCTCACAGCAATCGTAATCTTTCCGCTTTCTACAAAGTCGCCGCGTTGTGGTCCGGCCAGGAAGGCTCGCTGCTCTTCTGGAGTTTCCTGCTCGCCATCTACGTCTTTTCCGCGCTGATGGTCTACCGCAACAAGAATGGCGAGTTGATGCCCTATGTCGGCGTGGTCCTCGCCGGCGTGCAGATTTTTTTTCTGACTCTCAATAATTTCGTTGCCAGCCCGTTTAAAGCCCTGGGGGTTCCGGGCCTGCACGGCGCCATGAATCTTGTGGCGCGCGGCGACGGCAACGGTTTGAATCCCTTGCTGCAATACCCGGAAATGGTGATTCACCCGCCCAATCTCTATTCCGGCTACACCGGGTTCACCATTCCGTTTGCCTTCGCCCTCGGCGCTTTATTGGCGCGTTATCCCGGCGAGAAGTGGATTCACCTCACCCGCAAGTGGACCATGATTGCCTGGGGCTTTCAGACCGCCGGAATTCTGCTGGGCGCACACTGGGCCTACGCGGTTCTCGGCTGGGGCGGATATTGGGCCTGGGATCCCGTTGAAAATGCGTCACTGCTCCCCTGGCTCACCGGCACGGCTTTTCTGCACTCCGTGATGATGCAGGAAAAGCGCGGCATGATGAAGGTGTGGAATGTTTGGCTGGTGTTCATCACCTTCCTTCTCTGTATTTTGGGGACGTTCCTCACGCGCAGCGGCGTGGTCAGCTCCGTTCACGCTTTCGCCAGCTCCAACATAGGAAATTGGTTCGTGGGATTTCTCGCCATCATTCTCGCCGTGTGCCTCGCGGCCTATTTCAAGAATCGCGACTACCTGAAGAGCGAGAATCAGTTGGATTCCATGGTTTCGCGCGAGTCCAGCTTCCTGTTTAACAATTTGATCCTGCTGGTCTCCTGCGTCGCGGTGTTATCCGGAACGCTTTTCCCGGTCTTCTCTGAATGGTTTACGGGCGACCGCATCAGCGTGGGCACACCCTTCTTCAACAAAGTGAATATTCCGATCGGCCTGCTGTTGCTGTTCCTCACCGGAGTCGGTCCGCTGCTCGCCTGGCGTAAAACCTCGGTCGACAGTTTGAAACGCAATTTCGGCTGGCCGCTACTGACAGGATTGGCCGCGGGAGCCATCGCCTTTCCGCTCGGCGTGCGCTATTTCTATTCCTTGATCTGTTTGATCCTCTGCGTTTTCGTGACCTCTACCATCACCATGGAGTTTTATCGCGGAGCGCGGGTCATTCGCGCGCGCTCCGGCGCGTCGTTTCTCGCTTCAGCCGTCGACCTCACCATGCGCAACACCCGCCGCTACGGTGGCTACATCGTGCATATGGGCATGGTCTTGATCTTCATTGGCCTCGCCGGCGCCGCTTTCAACCGTGACGTGCAAAAGGACATGCAGATTGGTTCCACGATAAAAATCGGGCCGTACAACCTGCTGCTCCAGAATTTTGACACCAAGCAGGAAAAGAACTATACCGCCGAGCGCATGATCATCGAAGTTTCACGAGACAATAAACCGGTCATGATGCTTTATCCGGAGCGCCGTGTTTTCCCCGCCAATCAGGCTTCCGGCACCATGGTGGCCATCTATTCCACACTCAGGCAAGACCTTTACGTGGTTTACGCCGGCCAAAATCCCGAAACCCAGACGCCCGTCATCCATGTCTACCTGAACCCTCTCGTGAAGTGCATCTGGTTCGGCGGCGTCATCGTGGTTCTCGGTACTTTGGTCGCGCTGCTACCCAATCGCCGGGCGGTCCTGGTTCTGGCTGCCGTGCAGCAACCCGCTCCCGTGAAGTCTTTCGCCGGCGCTCTGACGCCTGCTCCCACGCTTCGGGAAGGTCATGACTAAACGCCGCCTCTTCGTTGCCACCATGGTTTTTTCTCTCGCGGCCTCCTTGCCGTTCTTGTTTTCTCCCTTGTCCGCCCAGCAGCAGAATGATCGCGCCCGCCAGATTGGCGGCAAGTTCATGTGCATGTGCTCTTGCAACCAGGTTTTAACCCAGTGCAATCACGTCGGCTGCACCACTTCCACGGCGATGCTGAAGCAAATTGACCAGAGCCTTGCCCAGGGCGATTCCGAAGACGCGATCACCCAGGCTTTCGTGCAGCAATTTGGTACCAAGGTTTACGCCGAACCGCCGCATTCCGGTTTCAGCTTGATTGCCTGGAGCATGCCTGCGGTTTATCTTGCCGTGGGTCTCGCCCTGGTGCTGTTTGTAATCAGCCGCTGGCGCAAACGCCCGGCTCACTCCGTGGCCGATGTTGCGCGCCCGCGTGGCATCTCTGC
Source organism: Candidatus Acidiferrum sp. (assembly GCA_036496505.1). Taxonomy (GTDB): domain Bacteria; phylum Acidobacteriota; class Terriglobia; order Acidiferrales; family UBA7541; genus Acidiferrum. Next base: position 47,963 of record DASXLA010000103.1, read on the forward strand.
GGAAGTGCTCGAACGGGCGCGTGCGCAGGCCGCCCGGGAGACCCAGGATTAGATGAGTCACTTCGCAGCCTTTATTTTTGATTCCGTAACGCCCACGGATTGGGCCGTGCTGGGCGCATGTTTCGCGCTGGCTGCGGCCACCCTGATTTTCATTTTCTACATTCAACCCGACGCTTCCGACCTCGCGCCGCATCGCACCAAACTCGATCAATTGCTCGAGCGCCGCGACACTATCTACGACAATTTGCGCGACCTGCGCTTTGAATTCCGCTCCGGCAAATACGCCGAAAGCGATTTCGAAGCCATGAAGACTTCGCTCGAAAGTGAAGCCGCGCTGGTGCTCGCCGAAATCGATCAGGTCACGGAATCGCAGGTGCGCCGGCCGCGCGGCGTGCGCCCCGCCTCCGCCGGTGGAGGGCCGCAATGAAGCGCGCGGCCACTCGCTTGCCAAAAATATTCTTTCTAGCGATTTCGTTGTGCGCGCTTTTGTCCACCGTAGCGCGTGCTGGAACCGTTCACGGCACCGTAACCAACGGCACGACCGCAAAGCCCGCTGCCGGTGTAACCGTACTGCTCATCCAGCTTCAGGGCGGAATGCAGCCTGTGGGCACCACGCAATCGGACGCGCAAGGCCACTTCACCTTTGTAAATCCGAATTTGGGCGTCCAGCCCATGCTCATCCGCGCCGTTTACCACGGCATCAATTTCCACCAGCCCGTGCCGCCCGGCAAAAGCGACGTCGAAGTCGCGGTCTTCGAACCCACTAAAGACGCCAAGGCTCTCGAAGTCACCACCCGCGTGGTTTTTTTTCAGCCCAACGGAACCTCGCTGATTGTTGGCGAAGAATATTCACTCCAGAATGACACCCGTCCTCCGCAAGCCTATTTTCGTCCCGACGGCAATTTCGAATTTTCCCTGCCGGAAAATGCTCAACTGCAACAGGTCGCTGCCTCCGGCCCTGCCGGCATGCCCGTGGTACAAGCTCCCATCGACAAAAGCAAAGGTCACTTTGCTATCGCCTACGCCTTTCGCCCCGGCGAGAATACCGTCCGCTATTCTTACGAGATTCCTTATCCCAACAACGCCGCGTCCATAAAAATTCCGCCTTCCTCATATCTCGCCCGCCGTCTTCTGGTCGTGGCCCCGCCCACCGTCCAGATTTCAGGAGAAGGTTTGCTGGCGGGCGGGCAGGAGCAGGGCATGAGCATCTACGGCCGTGAGAATTTGCCGGCAAACGCCACAGTTGCCGTCAGCGTATCCGGCACCGCGCCGCCCCCAAGCACCGCCAATACTGCCGATCAGGGGCAGCCCGGTCAGGAAACGCAAAGCGGCGCTGCTCCCGTGAATATCCAGCAGGTGCCCGGCCGTCTCGATGTTCTCAAATGGCCCTTGGTCCTCGGATTCGTTGGAGTATTTGCCGTCGGCGCAATCCTCCTGGCGCGCAAGCCCGTGGCGATAACCGTTGCATCGGTCGAATCTCCCATGGATTCCTCCGGCACGCCGGCTCCGCAATCACGCGGCAGAACCTCGTCGGCTCCAGCAGCCAATCAACCCGCCACGCCTCTGGAAAGCGTCAATTCTGCCGTGGCCACCAGCCTCGACTATCTGAAAGAGCAGTTGTTTCGCCTGGAGCTTCGCCATCAAGCCGGTACCATTTCCGACAATGACTACGCTGAGGAGCGCGCGCGTGCCGAAAAAGTCTTGCGCGACCTCGTTCGGGGTTGAGCTTTGACGCCGCGTAGCACACTGCCCGATACTGGCTCATCGCTCAGCGCCAACGCGACAGAGGCTTTCTGGTGACATCATCCGGTTTTTCTCCTACCGGTATCCGCTTCGAGAATATTGAAAAGCGTTATGGCGGTCTCGCGGCCTTGCGCCGCATCCGTTTGGAAGTCGCCCCCGGGGAGTGCGTGGCTCTCGCCGGGCGCAACGGCTCCGGAAAAACCACTCTGTTGAGAATCGCCGCGGGCCTGGCCCGCCCATCTTCGGGTGAATTGACGTTCCCGAGCCCAGGCTCGAAAGCCGCGGCTCCAACCGCACCTTCCAACTCCCGCGTCAAAGTCGATGCAGGTTTCGTTGCCCATGCCACCATGGTCTACGACGAACTCACCGCGGAAGAAAATCTGCTGCTCTTCGCGCGCCTCCAGCAAACTCCGAACGTCGTTGCGCGCGTCGAAAAACTCCTTCGGGAAGTCGGCTTGTTCGATCGCCGCGACTCCCTGGTGCGCACCTTCTCCCGGGGCATGCGCCAGCGTGTAGCCATCGCGCGCGCGTTACTCCATGAGCCGTCCATCCTGCTCCTCGACGAACCCGGCACCGGCCTCGATCCTCAGGGTCTCGCCTGGCTCGCCGCGACGCTGCGCCAGTTGCGTGACGCGGGCTGCACCATTCTGATGAGCCTACACGGCGAATCGGAAATTTCCATGCTCGCCACGCGGGCCATTCGCCTTGACGCCGGCCTTCTTGTGGCCGACACCCGCACCGGAGCCGAAGTGCGCTCCATCCTTACCTTTGCCGACGCCTGAATGAGCCTGCTCTCCAGCACGAGCGCGCTGCTTGGCAAGGAACTCCGCACGGAGTTTCGTTCGCGCGAGCTTCTGACCACCACCGTGGTTTTCATTCTCATGGTCATCGTGCTTTTCAGTTTTACCTTTGACCCCAGCTACACCGAATCGCGCCGTTTCGGCCCCGGCCTTCTCTGGCTGGCATTTCTTTTCGCTGCTTCACTGATGCTGCAGCCGTGTTTTTTGCGGGAGCAGACCAACGACACGCTCAGCGCGCTGCGCTTGTCGGTCAGCGATCCCTTCGCGATTTTTCTCGCCAAGCTCATCGCCAATACCATGTTTCTTCTCTTCACCGAGCTGCTGATGCTGCCCATCTTCGCCATCCTCTACAACGTCCCGGTGCTCCGCGTTCTTGGCCAGCTGATCCTGGTATTCTTTCTCGGCAGTCTCGGCGTTTCCATCGCCGGGACGGCGCTCTCCGCCATCTCCGCCCAGGCGCGCATGCGCGAGCTGCTTCTCCCGCTGTTGTTGTTGCCCTTGCTCACTCCCGTGCTCGTTTCAAGCACGCAGGTCACCGTCGGTTTGCTGGATCCGTCACCGTTTGTGGAGTGGAAGGGCATTGGCTTTCTGATCGTTTTCGACGTGGTCTTTTTGACCGCGCTATGGCTTTTCGGCGAATATCTTCTGGAGGAGTAGCTCGCATGAAGAAAGAGGCCCTCGCGGCTGCTGTCGTTTTCTTGCTGGTAGGCGCGGCGGCCTATGGCGCATTTTTCATCGCCCCCACCGAGCGCACCATGGGCCCCATCCAGCGCATCTTTTATCTCCACGTTTCCAGCGCGTGGACCGGCCTCACCGCCTTTTTCATCTGCTTCCTTGCCAATATTGCTTATGTTTTTCGGCGCCAGCCGCAATGGGATTGGCTCGGCGTTTCCGCGGCCGAAGTCGGGCTCGTTTTTACCACCGTGGTGCTCGTCACCGGCCCCATCTGGGCGCACCCGGTGTGGGGCATCTGGTGGACCTGGGATGCGCGCCTCACCTCCACCTTTATTCTTTGGCTGTTGTACGTCTGCTTTCTCCTGCTGCGTACGCTCGTCGAAGAGCCCGACCGCCGCGCGCTGTTCAGCGCCCTGTTTGGCATCTTCGCCTTTCTCGATGTACCGCTGGTCTTCGGCTCCATCCGTTGGTGGCGCACGCAACATCCTCAGCCGGTGGTCATGGGCGGTTCAGGCTCGGGCCTGGACGCCACTATGTGGAAGGTTCTTTTGTTCTCCTGGTTGGCCATGCTCGCATTGATGGCGCTGTTGATGCGCGCCCGCTATCTCATGGAAGCGGCTCGCGACCAGTTCAAACAAATCCGTCGTGAAGCGGAGGCCGTGTGAAAAATCTCGACAGCATCTTTGCCGCCTATCTGTTCGCGTGGGGAATTTTCTTTGCCTATTATCTCACCGTCGCTCGCCGGGCCGCCGCGCTCCACGACGAGATCGAACGACTCAAGAATTCTCTGCGCCGGGGCCAGTAGCGTGGCAGGGAAGAAGCGCGTCGGGATTGTGTTGTTTCAATTAGGCGGGCCAGATTCGCTCGACGCCGTCGAACCATTTCTGCTCAACCTGTTTCTCGACCCGGATATTATTCCGCTCGGCCCTCTCGGCCTGCTTCGCAAGCCCATCGCGAAGATGATTTCTTCGCGCCGCTCCACGCCGGTCATCGGACGTTACGCGCAAATCGGCCGCCGCTCTCCCATTGCCACGCTCACCGAACGCCAGCGCGTCCGCCTGCTCCGTGCCCTCGCTCCGTACGTCGACGCTGTCGCGGTCGTGGCCATGCGCTACTGGCATCCCATGAGCGGCGAAGCGCTGGACACCCTTCGCGGGGCCGGCCCGCTAGATGAAGTCGTGCTGCTCCCGCTCTATCCCCATTATTCCTACGCCACCACGCTCAGCAGCATGAAGGATTGGCATCGCGTGGTGAACCGCGCGCAATGGACCGCCGCCAACGGCGCGCCTCGCGAGCGCGTCGTTGAAAATTTCTATAATCATCCCCTCTACATTCGCGGCCTGGTGGAAAACATCGGGCGCATCCTGCGCCAGTTCCCGGACAGCTCACGCATCCATCTGATCTTCAGCGCGCACGGCCTGCCGATGAGCCTCGTTGAAAAGGGCGACCCCTACCCCCGCCAGATTGAAGAAACCGTTCGCCTCACTTGCCAGCAGGGCCCGCAGGAATTTCCCGACTGGCCGCGCACGCACATTCTTTGCTATCAAAGCCGCGTCGGCCCCGCCAAGTGGCTGCAGCCGCCGCTCACCGCCACCATCGAGCGCCTCGCTCACGAGGGCGTCAAGGAAATGCTGGTCGTGCCCATCTCCTTCGTCACCGAGCACATCGAAACGCTTCACGAAATCAATATCGAGGCTCGCGACGAAGCCAAAAAACTCGGCGTGGAAACCTTCCGCATGATGCCTGCGCTGGGCGACTCACCCTACTTCATCGCCGCGCTGAAAGACCTGGTTTTGCGCGCTGTCGGGCTCGACCCTGCCGCTCCCGCCGTCCCTCCCGCGGGAATCTCCGCGGCGGCCACCCAGCTCTCTCCCTGAACATCGGCGTTTCGCCATACCCATCTCATTTCGGCATTTGCAAAAGATTCAAACGGTTCACCCGCGCCTTTCTCCACCACAGAACCAATTGCACTCATGTATAATCCGCCATTGGGACCCGGGCTATGACCGCCACTTACCATCCGTCCGTCCACCGCTTCGCCATTTTTGTGGTCTGCTGGACGATTCTTCTGCTCGTAGCGGGAGCATTAGTAACTTCCAATGACGCCGCGCTGTCCGTTCCAGACTGGCCGCTTTCCTACGGCTCGCTGACTCCCCCAATGGTCGGCGGGATTCGTTATGAGCACTCTCATCGCGTCATCGCCGGTGTCCTGGGCTTGCTCTCGATTGCCCTGGCTGTATGGGTCTGGGCGAAAGATGAGCGCCGCTGGCTGCGGTGGTTCAGTGTCATTGCCGTGCTCGGTATCGTTGCGCAGGCCATTCTCGGTGGGGAAGTGGTGCGCCAGTTGCTTCACTATTGGTTGCCGGTCATGCATGCCTGTTTCGCGCAAATCGTTTTCGCGGCACTCTTGAGCATCGCCGTCTTCACCAGCCGCTGGTGGATTGCCGACCAACCGCAACTCGAAGATCCCGGCTCGCCCTCCATTCACACCCTGGCCATCGTCAACTCCGTCGTCATCTATTTTCAGGTGATCCTCGGGGCGGGGTTCCGCCACAAGGAAATACCCATCTGGCCTCACATGGTCGGCGCTTTGGTGGTTCTGGGCATGATTATCTGGACCGCTGCGCTGCTGCGCAGGCGATTTGAAAAGTCCGCGGCCATTTCAAAGACACGCATCCTGCTCCATGCCATTCTCGGCACGCAATTGCTGCTCGGCCTGGGAGCCTACTGGTCCCGCTTGACCACCGCCGACGCGCCGCAACCCATGCCCGTGATGGTTACTCTCACCGTCCTGCATACCGTGGTTGGGGCGCTATTGTTTGGCGTTTCCGTATTTCTTGTTTTACTCTGCTATCGACTCATCCCACGCAGAAGGGAAGTTCCGGCTGCGAGTCATCGGCCGGTGGCTATTTAATGAGCACAGCGCGCGCCGCAGAACTGACGTTGACCTCCCGCGCCAACGCCTTTATCGCTCTGACCAAGCCTGACGTATCGTTCCTGGTCCTGATGACCACGGCCGCGGGCTATTACATGGGTTCCCGCGGGCCGCTCAATTGGCTGCACATGCTGCACACCGTTTTTGCCACCATGCTGATCGCCGCCGGCACCGCGGCGCTGAATCACTACATCGAACGCGATTCTGATCGCTTCATGCGCCGCACGGCAGGTCGCCCGCTTCCCACTGGCGTCCTGCAACCTCATGAGGCGTTGCTTTTCGGCGTGCTCCTGTCAATTGCCGGCGCGGTTGACCTGTACATCGTCGGCGGCCTGCTGCCCTCCGCCCTCGGCGTGGCCACCTGCCTGAGTTATCTCCTCGCTTACACTCCACTGAAGAAACGCACCGTCTGGGCCACCTTCGTCGGCGCTTTCCCCGGCGCGATTCCGCCCATGATCGGCTGGGTAGCGGCCTCGGGCTCGCTCGATCGCGGCGCCTGGCTCCTCTTCGCCATACTTTTCTTCTGGCAATTTCCGCACTTCCACGCCATCTCCTGGATGTACCGCGAAGACTACGCGCGCGCCGGTATTCTGATGCTTCCGGTGGTCGACCGTGAAGGCGTCCGCACTTTTCGCCAGATTGTCTGGTTTGCCGCGGCTCTCGTGGTGGTGAGCTTGCTTCCCGCGCTGATGGGTCTTGCCGGTGTCGTTTACCTCTTTGGCGCGTTGATCGTCAGCACCGCTCTCGTTCAGGTAGCCATCTGGGCTGCCAGCACCAAGAGCAACGCGCGCGCCAAGTGGCTGATGCACGCCACCGTGTTACATATCCCGTTGCTGCTCGCTCTCATGGCCTACGACAAAATTCCGCGTTAGGCCGAGACCCTGACCCTGTAGTTGTTGCGGGATTCACGATGTACGCGCGAAGAACGTCGCACGCCAAGCGCGCACACGAGTCATAGACGCAACACCTCTCACCGATGATCTCTCATGCCGCACTGAACGCGCTCTTGAACGGAACCAGCGGCATACTTCTGGCCTGCGGCTACATCGCCATTCGTAACGGCAAGGTCCAGATTCACAAACGCTTCATGATTTCGGCTTTCGTGGTCTCTACCGTTTTTCTGATCTCCTACCTGCTGTACCACTACCGCGTCGGCCACGTGCCTTTTCAAGGTCAGGGATGGATCCGCCCGGTCTATTTTGTTTTGCTGACTTCGCACACCATTCTGGCCATCGTCATCGTGCCCTTGATTCTCATCACCCTGCGGCGCGCGCTGCTGGCAAAGTTCGACCGCCATCGCATCATCGCGCGCTGGACGCTTCCTTTATGGTTTTATGTTTGCGTAACCGGGGTGATTGTCTACCTGATGGTGTACCAGATCTACGCGCCCAAAAATCTTTGAACTTCGTACCTCGACCTTCAAACTCTAGCTCCCCGCCAATGCTCCAATCACCGCCTCGGTGAACTCCTCGGTGCCCGCCTCGCCGCCCACATCTCGCGTGGTATGCACGCCCTCGCGATAAACTTTTTCGAGCGCTGCTTCAATCTTCCGCGCCGCCGAGCGCTCCCCAATATGATCCAGCATCAGAATGCTGCTTAAGAGCAGGGCAGTGGGATTCGCCAGGCCTTTCCCCGCGATGTCCGGAGCGGTACCGTGCACGGCCTCAAACATAGCCGCGTCGTCGCCGATATTCGCGCTGCCGACCACGCCCAGCCCGCCAACCAGGCCGGCCGCCAGGTCGCTCATCACATCCCCATACAGATTCGGCAGCAGCAGCACATCAAACTGCTGCGGGTTCAGCACGATTTGCATGCACGCGTTATCGACGATCATCTCCAGGTACTCAATTTCCGGATACTCCTGCGCCACGGTGCGAATCGATTTCAGAAACAATCCGTCGGACAACTTCATGATGTTTGCTTTATGAATGGCGTGAATTTTTTTGCGCCCGTTCTTCTTCGCGTACTGAAACGCGAATCTTGCGATCCTCGTCGACGCTCTCTCCGTGATAATTTTCAGGCTTTCCACCACGCCCGGAACCACCTCGTGTTCCAGCCCCGAATACAAATCCTCGGTATTTTCCCGCACCAGTACGACATCCACGCCCTCGAACCGTGATTTGACTCCTGGAAGGTTTTTCACCGGGCGCAGATTGGCGTACAAATCCAGAGTTTGACGCAGCGCCACGTTCACGCTTCGCGCGCCACCCGCGATTGCCGTGGCCATGGGCCCTTTCAGCGCCACGTGGTTGTGCCTCACGGACTCGACGGCCGTCTGGCTCACCAGTTGACCCTTTTCCGTGTTCTTGTCCGTGCGGCCTTCCAGTTCTTCCCAGTCGATTTTCACGCCTGCCGCTTCGAGGATGCGGCGCACCGCTCCAGCTACCTCCGGTCCAATGCCTTCGCCGGGGATCAACGTGACTTTATGTCTCATAGATGCATCATATTGTAAGCGAACCTCGCCGCCTTTAGCAGTAGTCTGAGGTGCGTTGTTTCCGTTACCTTTGTGGTGAGGAACATCGCACTTGCGCAGCACATCGCAAGGTTTGCTATACTCTGTATCAGGATCGCGGTTTTCAGCCTGCGACCGGAGGCCAAAGGAATTATGATTAATCTGACGCCCGTTGCCAGCACCAAGGTCAAAGAAATCATGACTATGCAGAACCCCTCGCCCGTCGCCCTGCGCGTCGCGGTGGTCGGCGGAGGTTGCTCCGGCTTCCAATACCACATGGCGTTTGAGAACCAGACCAGCGAGAACGATCAGATTTTCGAATTTGACGGCCTGAAAGTCGCCGTGGACCAGATGAGCTCCATGTATCTGGAAGGGATTGAAATTGACTACATTGAGACCGTCGAAGGCGCCGGTTTCAAGTTCAACAATCCCAACGTGAAAAGCACCTGTGGTTGCGGCAGTTCTTTCAGCGTATAACCGCGGAATTGCTCCGGCAAATTTAAGCATTACGGCTCCTGAACCACGGTTTAGGAGCTTTTCTTTATACTTCGTGTGCTGCCCTACGTTGGGCCCCCAGCTAGCCACGATTCCCGGTATCTGCTATAAATTGGGCGTCTCCGCGCGTTAAGGAGAAGGAACATGCTTATTCAGTCTGGAAAGCCTATCAGGCTTTTGTTGGCTGATGACAGCAGCATCATGCGGGAAGCCATCCGCAAACTGCTGGAAGAGGAACCGCGTATCGAGATTGTGGGTGAAGCCGCGACTTTTGCGGCCGCGATGCAAATGGTCGCGGACTTCAAGCCTGACGTTCTGCTCCTGGATTTGCACATGCCGCAAAAACGCGATTTGGCGGCACCGCTGGTAAAGTCCCAACTCCATTGCGTCGAATATACCCTGGCCATTTCCTTCGCCAATGACGAAGAGGCTAAATCCCTCGCGGCCAGTTACGGCGCCGTCGCTCTGCTGGACAAAATGACCCTGTACTCGCAGCTCCTGCCGGCCATCATGCGCCTGGACGAGCCTCCGAAGCGGTCCTGCTCCCAGGAAATTGAATCTGGAACTGAATCTAGAACCGAAGGCCTCTCGCTCGAGCCTTCGGAATAACGCAAATCCGCGCCTCGTTTTCCACGCGAAACTCATTCATCGCGCCATTTGCTTTCATGCCCAGCGAACCGTATCCTGAAATCCGGGCATGAAGATAGCGCTCGCGCAGTTTAATCCCACTGTTGGCGATTTTGCAGGCAACGCTGCTCGCATCCTGAGCCTGGCGACCACCGCTCATCAGCGGGGCGCCGATCTTGCTGTTTTTTCCGAGCTTTGCCTCTGCGGATACCTTCCCCAGGACCTTCTGGAACGCCCCGCTTTTATCGATCGTAATCACAAGGAATTGAAAGAGCTGGCATCCAGGCTGCCGCTGCCCGCCATCGTGGGCTATGCCGGCCGGGTGAAAAATGGCCACGGAAAAACCATCGCCAATAAAGCCGCGCTTATCTGCGAAGGCCGCGTCGTGTTTGAACAAAGTAAAATGCTGCTGCCCACCTATGACGTATTTGACGAGTCCCGCTATTTTCAGCCTGCGGACAGACAATCGGTCTACGGACTCGGCAACGAGCAGCTGGGCATCACCATCTGCGAAGATGTCTGGAACGACAAAAATTTCTGGACCAACTGCCGCTACGATCGCGATCCCGTGACGGAAATCATCGCGCAGGGAACTACCATCCTCCTGAACATCTCCGCCTCGCCCTACACCATCGACAAACGCGGCCTGCGTCTGGAGATGCTGCGCTCCATCGCCGTCCATCACCGCCGGCCGATTGTTTATGTCAACCAGGTTGGCGGAGACGATAGCCTGATTTTCGACGGCGCCAGCATGGCCCTCACCGCCGATGGCCAGGTGGCCGCGCAGGCTCGCGCGTTCGAGGAAGATCTGGTTTTCTTCGACACCGTCACCGGTAAAGGCGAAATCCACGATCAGCCGCACGAGGAAATTGCCTACGCGTATCAAGCCATCTTGACCGGCACTTCCGACTACGTGCAAAAATGCGGGTTCAAGAAAGTTCTTGTCGGGCTCAGCGGGGGAATTGACTCTGCCGTTGTTGCGGCCATCGCCGCCGACGCTCTGGGCCCTGAAAATGTTCTGGGCGTCTCCATGCCCGGCCCGTTCTCTTCAGAGGGCAGCAAGAGCGATGCCGCCGCAGTGACCAGGAATCTGGGCATCGATATGATTACGTTGCCCATCGGGGAAGTCTTTGACGCATATTTGCAATCCCTGGCGCCGACTTTTGGCACGCTGGCGCCCGACGTCACGGAAGAAAATATTCAGGCGCGCATCCGCGGGAATTATTTGATGGCGCTGTCCAATAAATTCGGCTCGATGGTGCTCAGCACCGGAAACAAATCGGAACTCGCAGTCGGTTACTGCACTCTGTATGGCGACATGGCCGGCGGCCTGGCGGTGCTCAGCGACGTGCCCAAGTTGATGGTCTACGAACTGGCCAAATGGATTAATCGCGAAAGGGAAGTGATTCCCCAGTCGACGATAGACAAGGCGCCCTCCGCCGAGCTGCGCGCCGACCAGAAGGACGAAGACGTCCTCCCTCCTTACGACGTGCTCGACCGCATTCTCAAGGCCTACATCGAGGACCTGCGCAGCCCGCAGGAAATTGCCGACCGCTGCGGGTACGATTTGAAACTCGTTCGCGACATTGCGCTGCTCGTTGATCGCAATGAGTACAAGCGCAAACAAGCCGCGCCCGGCCTTAAGATTACTTCGCGGGCATTTGGTTTTGGCCGTCCGTTCCCGATTGCCCAGCGGTTTATTCCCTGAGCTGCGGCGCATGCAAACCGCGGCATCAATCTAGGAGACGCGTGAACACTATATCGAAACTAACCCTGGTGGTCGCCGCCACTTTTCTGGCACCGCTGCTGCTTTGCGCCCAGCAAGCGCAAACATCAGCGGCGCCCAAGGACAATGCCTCTCCCGCTGCGATCCAGAAATCCGTGGAAGCGTATCTCCGCAACGTCTATGCGTTTGGTCCCGACGTGGAAGTCACCGTTGGTCCGCCGAAGGAAACCAATATTCCTGGTTTGCTGCAGACCAAGATCGACGTGAAAATTGATGGCAACCCGCAGACCGTGACTTTTTATGTCAGCAAGGACGGCAAATATCTCTTGAGAGGGGAACTGTCTGACCTGACGCAGGACCCGCTGGAAATCAACCGCGGCAAGCTCCAGCTTAAGGATGCTCCGGTCTTTGGCGACCCCAACGCGCCCATCACCATGGTGGAATTTTCGGATTTCGAGTGCCCTGTGTGCCGGAGCCTTCACGACGTGCTGCAGGGCCTGCTCACGACGTATCCGCAGGTAAAGCTGGTCTTCAAAGATTTCCCTCTTGAGATGCATCCCTGGGCGCGCACGGCGGCCATCGCCGGGCGCTGCGCCTACAATCAGGATCCCAAGGCGTTCTGGAAGCTCTACGACTTGATTTATGACAACCAGGAGATCATCTCGGCGGAAAATGCCTTCAACAAGATGGTCGACTACGCCTCGCAGATGGGCCTCAACGGGGATACCTTCAAGTCCTGTATGGCCAGCCCGGAGGCCGCCGCGGCTGTAGACGCCAGCCGTGCCAACGGCCTGGCGCTCGATGTCTCCAGCACGCCGACGATCTTCATCAATGGGCGCCGCGTCATCGGCGCCGATCCTCACGTGATTGAACAAAACATAAAATATGAATTGGCGCGCCAGCAAACCGCCAAACATTGATTGACGCGGGCGCGGCTCGCTTCGCGGGAATCACGGCGGGCACTGCGGCACGGAAGAGAAGCGGGAAAGTCGTTAGCCGTCAGCCGCGGAGTTCAATGACAGTTCCTTATTTATTAGTTAACATAATATAACTTATAGGACTCGGTGTCAAGTCCTTTCTTAAGCCTTTTGTTTGGATAGATGCGCTGGTGCAGGTTCTATGGGCGTCCGCTTCCGGGCTCCTCGTAGGTCTCATCAGGGCTTTCTCTGGGCTGCTCATCGGGCTGGCGCGGGGGGTGCGCCAGTCCGGCCAAACCTGAGCATCGCTCGTGCGGCACACCGACAGCTGCGGCAATGCAATTCGTTCGCTGTGCGCCGCCACTTGCTCTCGCGGCTGCGCGGGCCAAAACAGCTCGCACTGTTCTCGGCGCCACTGGTCACGCGACCATCATAGTTAGTTTGGCAGGCGCGCCGCTGCGACTGACGGATATTCGCGGCGGGGGAAGTAATGGGATGTGCGGGCTGCGAACGCTCCGCCGGTGTGCGCTGCTCCTGGTGTCCTGCTGCTAATGGGCTGCTTGTGTTGCGGCGGCGCCTGCCACTGCGCCGGCGGCTGCTCCTATCAGGAGCCATTTTGTGGCACGGGCCATGCGGCGCCAGATGCTGCCGCCGTTGGCGACACGCAGGGCGTCATCGCGTTCCTTGGTGAGGGCTTTGGTCTTGGCCTGCTCGTCGGCCAGATCGGCCTGTGAAGCGGACATCTTGGCCTGGCATTCTTTGCACTCCAGCGCGAAGTCATACAAGGGCTTCAGGTCTGCGCCGGCCAGCACGCCCTGAACCTTCGAGGGGTCCAGTTGCTTCGAGGCGTTCTGCTGATTTGAGGCGTTCTGCTGATTTGAGGCGTCCTGTTGCTTTGAGGCATTCTTCGTCTTCGAGGAATTCTGGTCGGTGGCACTCGGAGGTTGCTGGCTCGTTGGGTTCGTATCCTTAACCTGCCCGGCTACGTTTGCCGCGACGCCGGATTGGTCATACTGCCTGGCAGCGTCGGTCTCGGCATCCTGGGTCCCGGCATCTTCCAGCACGATGGGAACTGGCAGCGGAAGCTGATTCGGCAGGTCCTTGATGATTTGTGCGGGGGATTGCACCTTGCGCTTTTGTGCTTCGATGGCCGCGAGCGTATCGGCCAGCTTGGCGTCGCGATCCTTCTGGCGCGCTTCGTTCTGCGCCAGCGTTTCCTTTGTGGCTGCTAACTCCGCGGCCAGCGTGGCGCGGCTGCGCATTTCTGCTTGCCAGGAAACACAAATCGCCACAGCGGCTGCGATGACCACGATTGCTGCCGTCAGCCATATCCAGATTCGCAAGCTCATATCGCCACCACTGCCCTGAGAAATTTTTGTTTCGTGCCCCGGGGAAATCCGGTTATGTAAGCAGCGCATTATGTAAACCGCGTTGAAGCCTTGTGATCCGCGCTGCATGGCGAAGTGCGCTCGCGTAGCGGCCACGCCGGACTCAGCGACAGATAACGCGCACGCCGGGCCAACAGCGATTACAAGTAACGCACGCGGCGCGCCAGCACCTGCGCTGCATATTCGGCGTTCGCGCCGCCGTTCCATGCGAGCAGCGCTCGCGTGGCATCGCCGCCCGAAGCGTCGAATTTCCTGCGCAGCACGCGGCAACCCAGCGCCAGGCTGCGCTCCGGATCGCACAGCGCCGAGAGGAACGGGTCGTCGAAACCCGCTTCGCGCGCCACCTGGCCCATGACCTGCATCAGGCCCCAGGAAAATCCGCGCGCGTAGGCTTCGGAAGCGGTGACTTTGAAATTTGTGTATAAGGGCGCAACGTACTTCGCAAAAAACGCCGGCTCAAAGCGCAGCGCCCAGGGATTCCACGCGGACTCCTGCTCGGCCACGGCGCAGACCAGCGCGGCGTCCAGCGATTGCGCCGCGGCCGCCTTGCGCGCCAGCAGCACGAGTTGCGGCGGGGCACTCACCAGTGCCGCCGGTAGACATGCACGTCATTGAATCTCACCGGGGGAGCGTCTTGCAGCTCAATTCCCTGCCGGCGGGCCATCTGCCGCAGGGCCGAATAAATGTGCGGCAGGTGGGCCACCGCGAGGTCGCGCACAAACGCGCGGGCAATTTCATCCGCGCGCATGCGGCGGTGCAGCCAGCGCAGAAACAAAATAAATTGCACCGCGACCGGAACGATGGTGCCGATAAGACCGAAAAGATGGCTGGGCATGGGGGATCCTTACGACGATTGAGAGACCGAGATCTCGTCCGGCAACATCTGCGGCACAAAAAATAGGCATTTTTAGAAATGACTAAAACAACGCGCCCGGCAATCCCCCTACCGTCGAGCCCAGTCCCGAAGCCAGCGAAGAAAAGAATCCGTTCCCGCCCCGCGAAGCGTTGGCGCGCGCGTTGAGCAGCTCCGAAGGAATTCCCAGCGTGCGCCCCAACAGGTTGGAGTCCACGCCAAACAAGCCGGACAATCCCTGCAGCGCGGCCATCTGGCGCTGAAAGGCGGTATTGGAGAAGTTGAGCTGGTTCTGCGCCGCCTGGCCTGCCTGGGCAATTCCCTTCTGACGCGCCAGGTCATCCGTTAATTCGGAGAAGCCCGCGGAATTGCCGGTGCGCGCCACGCGATTTTGTGCCGCTTGCTGCAGCGCGTCGAAGGAACTTGCCAGCGCGCCTTGGGACTGGCCGGTGACGGCGGCCTGGTCCGCCGGGCTGAGCCCCGGATTATTCACAATGTTCTGGTACTGCGGCAGCAGCAGGTTGCCGAGTTGCTGCTGCTGTCCGGTGAATTGCTGATTCAACGCATTGGTATTCGCCAGTTGCTGGTCGGTCAGTTGCCGCGTCTGTGCCTGCGCTCCACGTCCCATACATTTCCTCCACGATTTCCATCACATCATCGAAATAAATTCGCGCTTCGCCCCTTACATCACGAGAGGCGCTACAAATCACCTGTCAAGCGCCGGCAATAGGGAGTCCACTTATCGTCGCGCACCCATCCGAGGCGCTCGATGCGCTTGCCGAAGCGCTTTTCGAGGCCCGGCGGCAGCCAGGCGTGCACATCTTCGAGCCCGCGACGCCAGGCGTCGCGCTCGGCTGCGGCATGCAGCGCCAGCAAGGCGTCCCAGCGTTGCCGGGGCGTGCCCAGTTTCGGATCGAGCAGCAGATAGGCTTCCGCCGTAAGGCGCAGCAAGGCCGCGCCAACGATGGTTTCCGCTTCGCCCGCGGAGGGCGTTGCCGAAAGAACGGTCTTGCTGACGAACAGCGGGTGATTCAGATCGGGCAGCGCGTAATCAAATCCCTGTCTCGCATGGATGGCGCGCAGAGTCTGGAGGTCCTGCTCTTTGTACTCACGAATCGGCACGGAATTTTCTGTGGCTGGCGGCTACAGCGTGTTGATGCGCGTCACGCGCGCACCCGCATGCGTTCCAAATCCATTTCCGCCGCGCACGCTGCCGTTCTGCAGCGCGCCGCTGCCGCTCGAAGGCAGTGGCGCGGGCCCGGTCGAACCTCCGCCGACCACGCCCGTCGGAGGAGAGCCAAAAGTGACCGGCGCGGATGGCAGCGAGCCCACATATTGCGAGTAGGCCCGCCAGTACAGCGTCTGGTTTCCGAGCTGCGAATAAAAATTCCGTGACGCGCCCAAGAAATAGACGCGCGGCGCACTGAACGCGGGAGTGGTGTCGGATTCCGCGAAATAAAATAAACCCGGGCGCGCATCCGAAGGGTCGCTGATGGAAATATCAAACCATCCGTTGGCGGCCTGCACGTTGAGCGAAGCGATCGGCGCCGGCGCGGGTGCCGGCGTGCTCGGATCGACGCCCGCGCGCTGGCTGGTGGCATTCACGGCGGCCACAACTTTGGTGAGCGTCTCGTAAAGATACGGGTCGCGATCGCGCAGCGGAGCCAGTTGAGCAACGGTCAGCATCGGTTTCCGGGCGCACTCCAAGTCAAATGCATCATTGAAATCAATTCAATCCCCGCACCGGCGCCCACGGATCGATGCGCAGCGACGGATTAAATTTCTGCAGGCGAAACCATGCCCCGGACTGGTTGGTGCTCACCTGAAACGCCACCCGCTCGCCAAGAATATTGATGGGCAGCTCGAGGTCCTTGGTCGAAGGCGCGCTCAGCGGCAACGGCTGCTGGGCCTGCGGAGCGCTCGGGGAATTTGCGAAGCTCGTGAGCGACAAATTCCCTGCCCCTTCCACGAACATGGTCAGATAGCTGAAAAGTTTTCGATGCGCGCCGAGGTTCAGCGCCTGCTCTACGGCGCGCTCCGGGAAATAATGCGTGGTGTAGTAACTGGGAATAGCGTAGCCGTCGTCGGAAAGTTGTGCTGCACTCAACTGATAGACCTTGCCTGTGGCTCCTGCGCCGCCCACGCCGGGATGGCCTCCGCCCAGCGCCACCACCGCGGTGCCGTCGCTGCGCTCGAGCAGCGCGCAGGCATTCGCCGCGATCGTCCATGGCGACCACTTACGCGTTTTATCCGTCGCCGTTTTGCGCCCCGCATAGGAGATGGTGACCGGCGGGCGTCCGGCGATATCCTCGGCGGTGTCCAGGTCGCGGTAGTCGAGCATCAAGACGGTGTTCGGCGAGGTCGCCGCGCCCATGGGCACTCCCACGAATATTTTTCGCTCCTTCGTGTCCACGGTGATCCAGAGAGTGTGCCCGTACTGCCAGTTAATCTGGTTCCAGGTCGGCTGGATCTCCTGCGAGATTTTTACCGGCTCGCCGCCGCTGAAAATGTACAAGCCGGTGCGGTCCGCGATCACGACCCAGTCTTCGCCGATGCCGATGCCGCGCACCGATGGCGTTCCCACGCGCCGCGAAACTTCCGAAATGGTCCAGAGCGATGGCTCGTTGGTGCCGTCATCCTGGGTTACGTGCAGCGAGCGTTCCTTCACGAAATAGAGGCGCTCGCGCAATTTGAAGGCGCAGCGGATGGCTTGGCCGTTGTTTTCCGCCACGCTCAGCAATCCATTGATGCCGTCATAGCTTTCCGGGTCTTCCACGCGGCTGGCGCGCACCAGCGAGGGATTGACCGGTTGCGCCGTCGGGAATATTTCGATGGCATCGATATAAAATTGCCCGCTCGACGTCGGCGTGCCATCCGCATACACGCGCAGCAGCAGGTCGCCGGGAATGGTGGTGAGCGGCGCGGTCAGTTGCGCGGTGTATTCCACGTAGCTGGTGGCGAGTTGCGCGGCGGTAAGCTGCAGTCCTGTGGTGTTTATGCCGCCGAGGGCGCTGAAGAGATGAAGGTGCAGCGTGCCTTGCGCCAGGGCGCCGTTTTTCGCGCAGCGCGCGCGCACGGTGTAATCGGTGTTGGCGGCGATGAGCGTCGCGCCCAGCGCATCCTTCACCGCGCTTTGCATCATCAATCCGCGCGTCGGCGTGGCGCCATCGCCCACGATCGAATAAGCCGCGCCCCACACCACAAATGTTTGTTCGTCGGTGCCGCCGGGCGCGAAGACCGCATCGGGCGTCCAGCCGAGCGGATAATGTGGCAGCGAAGGGCCGGTAAAACCGCCGTCGAAGCCGAGATTCGCCCAGTTATTTTGCTTGTTGCGCTCGCCCCACCAGAAAAGGCGCTGGGCGTAGTCGATGACGCCGGCGCATTCGCTGAGCTCGATGAGGCGGAACAAATCATCGACATTCGTGCCCGCCAACAGCGTGGCATCGGAAAAATCGATCACCGCGGAGGTGCTGGTGTTATCGCCGATGACCATGTTGCCGCTGAAGAGCGTGCCGCCTGCGCCGGTGTAGAAAAAACTTGCTCCGCCCGCGCCGGTGAAGCAGAGAATCCTCGCCACCACGTTGGCCGGCCCCACCGGAATATTTGTGACTACGGCGCGGCGGCTGCCGCTGGCGGTCCAGCTCATCGCGGGACCCGGCTGCGTCAGGTATCCCTGCCGCGTCTGAAAAATTACGCACACTTGATGCACACCGGCGGCGACGTTGCCCGCGGCCGCGGCCGAACCTGCTCCGGAGGCCGTCAAGCCACCGGTGGGCGCAGTGTAGGTGAAGTGCGTGGAGTCCGGGACGCTGGCGATGGTGAAGGTGCCGTTGTAGCCGGCCAGGCCGACGCCGGTGATGTTGACTACCTGTTGAGCGACGAATCCGTGAGCGATGCTGGTCTGAATCGTTGCAGTGGCCGAGGCGCTGGTGCCGCCGCCTGATGCCGCGAGGCCGGATGCGCCGGCCACGTAGGTGAACTGTGTTGCGCCGGGCGTTCCGGTTACCGCGAAGGTGCCGTTGTAGGCGGCGATGCCCACTCCGGAAATGGTTGCCGACTGGCCGAGGGACAGGCCGTGCGCGACGTTGGTGGTGATGGTGACGAGAAATCCATTTTGCGTGGCGCCCGTGGGACTCGCCGCGATGGCCACGGCGGAGGGTTGCGTGGCGCCGTTGGGGCTGGCCGCAATGGCCACCACGATATTTTCGTCGACCACTGCGGGACCTGCTCCGGGTCCGCTTTGGCTGACGCGATCGAAATTTGTGTCGTCGAATTGCCGCGGCAAATCCAGCCCGGTGCGTCCGTCGCTGATGGCGAAGTATTCGCGGCCAAACAGCGTCGTCGATTGCGCGTAGGCATTGGGCGCCAGCCCGGCCGCCACGGTGCTGAGGATTCCTGGCGAACTCTCCTTGTAAAGCACGCCGTTCGAGTCCAGCAGCATGGCGCGCAGCGTGGCGTTGAGCGTTTCGTAAGTTTTCAGGTAATTGACGGTTGGATTCTCAGCGAGCGGCCCGAACAGCGGCAGCAATCCCGGCCGCGTGGCCACGCCGCCATTGCTGAAGAGCACGTCCTGGCAATCGGGCGACACTCCTTGCGGCAGGTCCGCTGGCGACATGTCCGTCACCAGGCCGCCAAAAATCTCAAGGGGCGCGTCGATTGATCCGGCAGTAGTCATAAAAGTTGTAATTCAGAAGTTCGTTGCTCGCGACATTTGCGGACGATTGTTGCGTGACGATTGTCGCGTGGCGATTGCCGCGTGCGATTTTGCGCCGTCACGGATGCGCTAAGTCTTTATTGCTTGGGCCGCGACATCTCGGCGCTCAGCGAGCCGTCTTTGCCGACCAATCCGTACCGCGCGGCCTTCTCGCGATCCAGAATCGCGCCACACGTGCGGCACACCGCCACCCCGTGCTTGATTTTCTCCGCGCACACCGGGCATTCCGCCAGCGGCTTGGCATCGTACAGCCACGGTTTTTCCTGGCCTAAATGCCGCGCGGCGCGTCGCTCCAGGTCGGTGATGAACATGGGATTCTTGCTGCGCTCCCATTCGAGGTCCGCGTTGGCCACCAGGCGCTGGTGAAATTCCTGCAATTTTCGACGCGCTTCGGCCAGCTCCGCTTCGCTTGGCGTCGACGCTGGAGCCACGAATACTCCGTGAAAACTTCCCTCCCCCGAATCGCTATTAATTTCGCGCGCGATGTCTTCAGCAACTTCCCGGGCGGTGATGCGATATTCCATGGTGCGGCGGTCACCCAGATCCATGACGCCCATGCAACCGCGTATCGGCGTGACCGCGTAATCCTCGCCCACTTCTGGCGAGCGCACTTCCAGCGAGCCGAAATAGGTGCGGTTGCGCGGCGGCCATTTCTCCGGCGAAATATTTACCAGCCACACGGTTTCGTTTTCTGGGGCCAATGCCGGGCTCATGGAGATACACCTTTCCCACATCTCTAAATTTCCACTGCTTGACTTTTCAAAGAAGAACTGCGAAGCAAAATCGTGACGCGCACTCGGCTTACGGGTGCTGCTGCCGCCGCTACTGCATGCGGTACTGCACCACCACGTTGGCGTCTGCCGGACTGGTTCCGCAGCCGGCCGCGGCGGTCTGCACCTGGACCTGCAAGGCGGAGCCCGCGGCATAATTTTGCGCGATGCCGCCGCTGTCATTGGCGGCGGCCGAGACGGTCACGTTGACCGGCGTGGTTCCGTCGGTCAAGCGCACCACCGCATTGGGGCTGCAGGCCGCGGGCGCGGTCTTGGCCTGCACCTGGATGCGCGTCACGGTAATGGCTTTGTCGGTGGTCCAGGTGCTTGCCGTCCAGGTGGAGGTCAACGCTCCCGGCAGAAAAATGTTCTGCTCGGCGCGCGGGCTGGCGCTTAAGGGTTCCGTTCCAATCGCGAGGCCTTGCGGGAAATGCTGCGTCCTAGCCCAATCCTGCTCAATGTCGAGCTGCCCGATGGGATGCAGATTGCCGCCGCTCCAATTGTCCATGGTGGCGGCGCTGCCAAACTGTTCGATGCCCGGCGAGCCGCTGGTAAAAGTGGTGTCCGTCGCGGTGATGGAGGTCACGCCGTTGCGCGAGCAGGTCAGCACTCCGCCTGGCGCGGCCTCGAGGCGCAGCACGTCGCCGGGCGCTCCCGCGGTCGCCGAGGAAACCAGCGTGGTTCCCGTGCCCGCTACCAATTTTTGCAGCAGCAGCGACGCATTGTTTTCCACGCAGGTGTAACCGTTGTTGCCCGCGGAGAGCAGCACATCCACGCCCACAAAATCCGTGGCGCCGTTCAGGGTGTTTACGGTGACCTGCGCGAATTGCGAGTTGGAAAAAGTATTCGCAGACCAGAACGCCAGGTTTGTTCCGCCCGTGCCCACCACCGTGTTCCCGGACACGTTGAAGCCGCCGTTAGTGGCCGTCCAGTTGCCGCCAATGGCTCCGTTGGCGCGATTGAAATTGTCGTACGCGGTGTTCAGATAACCCGTGACGGGAATAATTCCGCTGACGTCCGCCAGCGTCTGTGTGCGATTTGCGGTGAAATTCCCGGTGAGGGTGTCCACAAGCCCGCCGCCAACAATCTTCAACTGCGGCGCGGAGATGCCCGTCTGGGTCAGCGAGGCCGTGGCGGCGGTGTTGCTGCTGGGAACAGAGTCGCCGCAGATGGTTCCGGAAATATCCACGAACGGCGTGCTGCCCGCGGTGTAGGACAAACAGCCGGCGCCGAGGTAGTCGGCCTTTTGCCCATCGCGATAGGTTACGTAGCCGACCGCGCCGCTTGGCAACGATGCCGGCGTGATGGTGACGGTCTGGTTTCCGGTGGTGGTGGTGATCGCGGTGGCGCTGCCGGCGGTGGTCAGATTGCCGTTGGCGTCCACCGCGGCAATGACGTAATTGTGGGCTCCGACGGGAACGGCTCCTCCCGCCGAAACAGCCGCGCCCGGCGCCGCGGGCGGCGTCATGAGGTAATAAAACTGCCCCGTTCCGCTGGCCTGTACGGGAACATTGTTGTACTGGCGAGTCGGGTTGGATCCGCTCAGATTCGTGACGATGGAGGTCGAGGTTCCAAGCAAGCTGCATCCCGCCGAACCGCCGCCCATCACCTCGACACCTTTGATGGTGCCTTCAAACAATGGCTGCGAACCGTTTCCGCAATAACTGAAACGGGAAACGAAGCTGCCCACGCCGCCGATGCCCACCTGAAAAAATGGAGTCGCGCCGCCGCTCAGAAAATCGGCGTAGATGGCCCCGTTCATGATGATTTCCGTGGCGGTGCTGGAACGCAGATTGAAAGTCACCAGCGGCATATACGCGCTTTCCATCAGCACGTCGTTCATGGTCATGTAACCGGCGATGCCCGGCGTGGTCAAACCCCAGTCGTCCCACTCCATGCCGTGGCCCACGAAGGCCACGCGGTCAAACTTCATGATGTACGCCAGCGAATTGCACACCGCGCAAATGCCCAGGCTGTTGGGCACGGTGCTTTCCAGCGATTCGGGAACGCCCCAGGCGCCATTGGAGGAAAACACGCCCTTGTCAAAATATTTGAAGAAGCCGCCGCGGATGATTCCGGGCATGGTTCCGCTGTTGCCCACAAAGTAGTCGTTGCTGTATTGCGTGCTGACTACCGCGCCGCCGCCCGCGTCGGAGTCCTCCACAAAAGCGCTCTGGTACGGCTGCGTCGGCTGGAAGTAGAGATTCTCAAGCGTGTTGGGCCCAAAGCTTCCCGGCACGAAATAGACGAACGGATAACCGAAGCCGTTGACCAGCGTGGAAAAATTGATTCCGAAGCTGGGCACCGCGCTGGTGGGAGAGGCGCCCTTGATGGTGGTGCCCGCGTGCCGCATGACGATGGGATCGTTGACGCTCAACGACGAGCCCGTGGCGATCACCACCTGGTTCACATTGCAACTGTGATACAGATCGAGCGGCGAGTTGAATGGAATGATGGCCGGCGGATTGGTCACCGGAATATACAGCGTGCCATTTCCGCTGGCGCCCAAGGCCGCGCATCCTGCGAGCACTGCCGGCACATTGTCGTGCAGCGAACTTTGATTGCTGACCGTGGCGGTGGCCGCGTCTGCCAGCGTCAGAATATTTCCATTGATGGCGGTAATCGTGGTGGAAAGAATTCCGTTGGTGGTCGAGCCGGGCGGCGTGGAGGGCACACCTGGCGGCGCGTGCGGCGCCCCCAGCCCCCAATCGATGAAGGACCCATCCATGCCCTCGGTGATTCCGGCGATGGAATACGCGCCTCCATTGATCGAGCGGTAGACGATGGCTTGAAGGTTGGCGTACTGCTGCATGTTCCACTGCACCAGGTTTTTCGCCACCACTTTTGCGGTGCCGCCGGTTGCGCCGGTGGACTCCGCCGCGCCGGTCTGCGAAAAAGTAAAGGTGGTGGACGTCGGCGTGGTGCTGATCATGTGGGCGCCGTTGAAATTTCCGCCGGCCACGCCTTCCACGTCGACCTGCGCGCCCACCTGAAAATTGTGCGTTGCGCTGGTGGTGCAGGTGGCCACGCCGGCCGTTCTGGTACAACCCGACGTGCTGACGGTGTTGACGCCCAGCGTTGCCGCGCCCGTGGCGGTGCTACCCGCGCTGCTGGCCACGCTTAATTCTCCATGGTAGCCGCGCAGAACGACTTTGTAGGCGTAGGTCTGCGACCCGTTCAAAATTCCTTGGGGCGTTACGACCACTTGCGCGGAGGTCAGCGTCGCTGTGCCGGTGCCTGCGGTGAGTCCGAGGTTCGCACCGGTATTGGCCATGGTGATGTGGCCGAAATCGCCGTCGTTGGCGATGACCGTGAAGGTTCCGTTGAAGGTAGAGTCGGCCAGCCCTGTCACGGTGATGGTTTGCGCGGCGCCAAAGGTGGGGCCGGTATAGGTGAGCGTGGCCACGTTGGACGAACGCGAATACGCGGTGATGTTGGCGACGCCCCAGGGCGCGAAGGTTGGCGCTGCGCCTGCCTGCGGGATAGCGATTCCCTGCCCGACCGCAAAATCGCCCACGCTGCTGCACGGCGCTGAAGTGCTGCTCGCGGTGGTGCTGCAGGTAATGGCCGCGCCGTTCCCCGCGTATAAGCCGAAGCGCGCTAAATCGTAATAAGGATTCGGCCCTTTGGTGTGCAGATCGCCGTCGAAATTCTGCGAGGCGGTAAAGGTGTTGGTGATGTTGGTCTGAGCGCCGCTGCCGCTGGCGATGGGGCCGATTTCGGCGCCGGTGTCATCCTTGTAGTAGAGCTTCTTGTCGGCGCTTTTGGTGTAGAGATTTACGGTGCCGGAGCTGGCGGCGCCTGGCGCAGCGGACTGGTTCGTCAGGTTCAGCGTGCCGCTGGCGAGCGAGCCCACCACGGTAGTGTTTCCGTTTACCGCCAGGTTCCCGCTCAGGTTCAGCGAGAAGGCGCTGACCGCTCCCGTAAAGGTTGGCGATGACGGATCGCTGGGCAGGAGTACGTTGGGCAGTTGCTTGCTGGTGATGCCCGGGCCGGAAATTTCAATTTCGTAGCGCCCCGGCGCGGCGTAAAAGAAGTAGTTGCCCATCCCATCGGTGGTGGTGGGATTGGCCATCGCCTGCGTCATTGCGGCATCCGAGTAGATGGGCGCCAGCGGCGTGCACGGCTGGCCGGAGGCGGGCATGGCGCAAATTCTTATCGCGGCTCCAGCCAGGGGCACGCCCCGGGAGTTGAAAACGATGTCGTCCTTGCGCGTGCCCTGCGCGTGCACCGGCCCGACCGCTCCCGGCCACACGTGTAACGCGAGCATGAGCGTTATCCACAAAGAACCCATCGCAATTTTTGATCGTATCATCACTCGCCTTTGCTTCTCGAAATCTCCGGACAGAGCGGAATAAATTGAGCGCCCTGGTGACGTGTGGTAGCCTCTGCGCATTTACGATGGATGAACCGGGCGCAATTCAAATCAGTTTCCAGCTCACCCAGCAGGAAATTTATGCCGCCAATGTTTCCATTGCGCTGCGGCGCTACCGCAACCTCATCAGGTTCCTGGGAGCCTTCGCCGTGATTATCTCGGTGATGCTCGTGGGAGAAATCAGCTCCGGCGCGCCGGCCTTGGACCGTTTCACTCCGGGCGTAGTCTTCATGAGCATCCTGGCGCCGCTGCTGTTTGTCGCCACCATTTTCGCCAGCGCTTATGCCGCCGCGAAAGCGCTCAGCGACAATCCATCCCTGCGCGGACCGACGCGCTGGATATTTTCGGCTCGCGGCATTTCCACCTGGGGACCTGGAGGAGCCAGCGAGCTGAACTGGAGCACGTATTTTCTGGTGCGCGAAACGAAAACGGCGTTTCTGCTGTACCCGCAAAGAAACTTTGCGAACGTCATTCCGAAACGCGCCTTTGCCAACGAAATGGAAATCGCGCGTTTTCGGGCGCTGCTCACAGGTAGCGGGCTTAAAATTCAGTGACTATTGCAGCTTCTTCGCGGTGATGGTGACCTGCACCACGTCGCTGGTCACACTCCCGGGATACTCGCCTGCGGTCAGCTCCGTGCCGCCGCCGGTAAAAGCTTTCAACTTCCACCCGTTGAGCGCCGCACTGGCGACCGGCACGTAATAGCCGGCGTTGCCATTCTGGCTGTCGGCAAAAACCTGGATAATCTGCGTGCTGCCCAGCTTGTCCGCTACCGTGGTGAAATCCAGCGTGTCGCCGCCTGTCGCGTAATTGCCCGAGAAGGTCAGCGTTCCGATGGCGTACAGTAAATTGCTCCCCGACCCATCGATATTCCCCGGCAAAACTGAAATCTGAATAGCCATCGTGCTCTCCTTGCAATCGTTGGTGGATGGTTCGCTCAAGCCGCGAGCTGCCAGATGTTGCGCCGTGCCACGCGCCGCGGATCACGGGTCACTAAAACGGCGTATAGCCGCTGCGTGATGAAAACGGCCTTCTTCGGTGAGAACTCTGCTGTTCCCGCTTTACCGCCGCGATGATCAAATCCTCAATCGCGTCGCTGGCGGCGGCGTCCCATTTCTGCGCCAGTGGACTCCCGCGCGCCCAGCCTGCCAGCGCGGCCGTGCCATAGGCGATGGCCTCCTGCGCGTTGCGAATTAGCACCGGCGAAGTGGCATCCGTAAAGTCCGGATAGGCCTTGGCATACCGCAGGCGAATCTGCGTGTCCTGCGTCGCGCCGAGAAAATACAATCCGTCGGCACGCCATTCCCACACGCTCAGAACCACGTCCTGTGCGCGCGAGGGGAGGCCGCCATGGCGCGTCAGGTCCACCATCTCCGCAAATTCATCGGTGGATCCATTCGCGCGTTCCCAGATTTTCAGCGGCACCAGTAAGTCCGTTGGCAATTGATTGGGCGGCGCGGTGGCGTCGGTCATGGAAACCTGCAGCGATGTGTCGGCCTCTGAAACCGCGGCCACTACCAGCAAGACATCGTCCTGGATGAATCCGCCTCCGCCAGCGTTTCCTAGCGCGCGCTGCAGCTTGCGATATGCGGAGTTCGTATACGGCAGCAGCACCGTGTCGGTGAAGAGGTTTCCCTGCGCATCGTTCAGCAGCGAGCGTACCAGCGCGGTGATCTGCCCCGCGGTGTTGTATGCGCTTGATCCTACGACCGGCATAGTCTTGTCTCTGTGAGAGGCTGCTGTCCTCTCGTGGCGTTATTCCAGTGTTTGTGAATTTGTTTGCGTCGCAACGACTGCGTTTTTTCGGCTACTCTGGAAACCGTCGCCTCTCGGGCTGTTCGAGAGTCCCCGGCAGCGGCGACTTCTGCAGGTACGCGGAAACTCCAATGATGCCGTTGATGCACGCGGCGGCGAAACCAATGCGCAGCGTCTGGCCCGCGCCCGATTGCAGATTGAAGTGCTGCGGATCGATGCCCACGGCGGCGAGGCCGGTCATCACCCCGCCGGCGCCACCGCTGACCGCCGCGGCCAGCATGCCCTTCAGCCAGATTTCGAGTTTGGTCATATGTACCTTTGTGCGACTGCGCCGCGCTCCGCGCCAGCGCCGGCCTTGCTGCCCTGTTTCAGGCAAATCACGCCACGCAAACGAACGGCTGCGAATGAAACGCCGGCACGGCCTCGTCCAGCACCGAATAAGCGTGCTCGTCGTAGGCGTGTTCTTCTCGTTGCGTGCGGGCGGCCATCGCGGCGCGTCGAGCCGCGCGCGGTTTATTGCGAGACCATTCGATGGCGCGCGCGATGTGCTCGGCGACGGTGGCCGTCAATTGCACAAATTCGCCGTGCGGCCCTTCGAGCGTGAAGCAGTGCTCGTAGTCGCCGCGCTCCGGGTACGGACCCAGCGCCGGCAAGTTGCGTCCATTGGCAATTTCCAATGTTTGCGCGTACCAGGCGCGCTCCGATCCGTAAGACTCGGGGGCCATCCAGCGCTCCAGGTGCCAGCGATTCACCGCGGGATACTTTGGCTCCTGCCGCAGCTCCACGACCTCTCGCAGCAGCGCCCCGGTGCCAGGGTCGTGTTCCTCAAACTTGCCGCCAATCCACGCCAGGCGATTCCAGCCCCACACCGCCCGGTAATTCGCTTCGCCGAAGCGATTCACTCCACCAGCCAATTTCAGCCGTTGTTCCACAGCTTCCGGCGTGAAGTGGATTTCGCGCACAATTTCAACGCGCGCACACTTATGTTTGTTGGTCACGTCGTGTATTCGGCTCGTTACTTTCGCCAATCGTGAAAAACCGCTCGTAAAAGGAAAAGGGCAACCAGCGAACCGGTTGCCCTCCATCACGTCGCTATTGTTCTAATAGCCGCTGGGGCGCGCCAGGGTGTCGATGTACGCGCCGGTTCGCGGGGCGTCATCCCACACCTGAAACGCGGTGTCGAAATAGAAGATGTAG
Source organism: Candidatus Acidiferrum sp. (assembly GCA_036496505.1). Taxonomy (GTDB): domain Bacteria; phylum Acidobacteriota; class Terriglobia; order Acidiferrales; family UBA7541; genus Acidiferrum. The sequence continues at coordinate 75,385 of DASXLA010000103.1, forward strand.
CTCGAGGCCAGCCCGCCGCTCGCGCCATAAATCGGAAACACGGTGTTGCCATTGACCTCGTAAAAATCAATGTCTTTCAACACCGCGCGTCCCCAGTGCGCCAGGTCCAGAAAATCCACGCGCGTCTGATCGGCGTTTACGCTGGACTTGATGGGCACGCCGCTCATGGTTTTGCGCCCGCTGAACAGCAGGTCCAGGTCGTTGCCGTCACCACCGCCGCCTTCCTTGATGATCTGGCTCACGGTGATGCCCAGGTTCTCCCAGGCGTGCTCCTGCTCGACGGCCATGTAAGCGATCAGTTTGCTCACGTGGTTGATGCCCAGCGCCTTGCGCACCTTGTTGATCGCCAGGCGCACGTTGGAAGGAGTGAGCGCGGCGTTGCCGGCATTGACGCGCGGCGTGGCCAGTTGCACTGGATAGGTTGCGCGGTTGAGGTTGAGCCAGGTGCCGGTGGTGGCGTTGTTCTGGTGATATTTGATTCCGAAAAGCGAAACGGGGTTCGCGCCGGACAAGCCGTCATGCACAATCACGTCGCCGGCGGTGAGTCCGCCAGGATTGGCGTCCACGGTAATCGTCTGCGTGGGGCTGATGGGATCGGCGGCCACCACGTTGCACGTTCCGCGATTGGTGGTCAGCGTCGAATCGTAAACCTGAATGGTCTGCCCGACGTAAACCAGCGCCGCGCCCGGCGGCGTGGACATCGTCCAGGTGGTGCTGGAAAACGAGCCGATGGTTCCCAGCACGCCGTTGCCGGCGGTCTGCATCAACTTGTCGAGAAACGCGCGAAACTGCTTCATGCCGTTGGACACTTCGCGCTTGGCGGCATTTTCCACCGCGCGCTCGCGGCCGTTCGTGGCGTATTCCACCAGCTTGGTAATTTCAATGGCGAAGCGAAAGAAAATCGGCGAGACCTGCGCGACGTCGTAGGACGTTCCTGAGCCGCGCCCCAGGTCTCCGCCGTCGGCGTTGTAGGAACCGGCTTTGCCTCCGGGATTGAGCTGCAACGGCAGGCGCATGTTGCGGCTGGAAATTTTCTCGACGTCGCCGCGCTGCTGAATCATGGTGAGCAGAATATCGTCGCGTTCATAGAGCAGGGGCACCTTGTCGCGCACCTTCTCTAACTGCAGCGCGATGACGTTCGCGTTTGCTTGTGCTGGCATCTCTTTTTCTCCTTATCGTTTTGCGAAATATTGCGAATTAAACTTCTGCGAACCGGTTTTCTCGAACCTCGAACTTCTCAATTTCCAGGGTCGAGAACCTACATCGCCAAAATCTGCTCGTCGCTCAACATGCGATAGTCAACGGCGCGTCCATTGCCCGCAGGTCCGCGCGACGCCTTGTTCCCCGCATCGCCGCTGCCCGCCGAAACCGTCGCGACTTCTTGCCGCGAGGCTGCTGCCGCTCCGCGCCCTGCCCGCTCCCGATGCGCGGCAAGAGTCGTCCGCGTCCAATCACTCAGAATCCGTTTCGCTGCGCCCGGCACCAGTTGCTCCGCGCGGCCGGCAATCAACCGCACCACCTGCGCGCGTGTCGCGTTGTTCAGTTGCTTCGCGGACAGAACCTGCGCTACCTGTTCACCAAGCTGCCTGTCGCCCTGCAGCGCCTTCTCCACATCCTGCCGGATCGCGCCCACCAGGCGCGCTTTCAGCCCGCTGTCACTTCCACGCTCGCTATTCGGAAGCGCCTGGGTGAGCGCGCGCTCAATCGCTCCACCAACGCCACGCTCCAATTCTTCGTTCGCGGCTTTTTCAAACGACGCGTAGGCCGCCATGCGTGCATCGCGTTCCGCTCCACCGTGATGCCCGGCCACGCCCGTCTCGCCGCTTTGTGCCGCTGCGTTTGACGTGGCGGCAGGTTCGGCAGCCGCGGTGCCCGCTGCTCGCGCGCCGCCAAACACTCGCGCCAATCTGGAATCCGCAGCGCCCGCGCTCGCCGTGCCATTTTTCTCCGCCGCCTCCAGCGCGCGCAGTCCCTCGAAAACCATTTCGCGAAACGCCGCGGGATCTTCGCGCATCATGGTCGCGGCCAGCTTCGACCGTTCACTGGCATCGCCGGCGAAATACGCGCGATCGATCTCGTCTAGTGCCCGCGCATGCTCCGCAGCCGCGCGCGCCTCCGACGGCTCCGCAAATACCTCGCGATACGCGGCCGCTTCTTGCTTCGCCTGCGCAACGCCTTGCCAGAAATCTCGCGCTTCCGCGCCGTTCCGCGGATCGGTCATCATTTCCGCTAACCAGCGCGGCGGCTCAACTCCATTTGCAGCTGCGGTTGCCGCGGTTGCCGCGTTATTCGGTGCCGTGGCAGCAGTCGTACCAGAAGCAGCGGAGCCCTGCGCCGGCCCAGTTTCCGCAGCCAGAGGCGTTGCCGCCGCGTCGCTGGCTTCGGCCCGCGTTTCCGGCTCAAGCTCCAAAATCTGCTCGTCCGTCAACGCAAACAAATCGCGCCCGGCGCTCGAACCTTTGTCGTGAGTAGAGGCCGCCGCTTCAGCCACGCCGTGGCCGCTGTGATTCAAGTGATCCATGTTGTTTTTGAACTCGAGTGCTGAGGTCAGCTCACCGGCTGCTGTTTCATCGCGCGCAAGTGCGCTTCCGCGTGAGCGCGAACATTCGCAAACCCCGCGGGATTCGTCATATGCGCCGCCTGGCCCGCTTCAGAATTGGCCCAGCGCTTGCATTCCTCAAATTCCACGGCGTGATCATCCAGCAATTCATCGACAGGCACCGACGGCAACACCAGCGGCACGCCCACGCCCTGAGTCGCGACCGAGCCATCGCCGGCAGCCGGCTCAATGTGCATCGCGCCGGAGGGGTGCAACGAAATGACAATCGGCGCGCTCGCGAGCAACTGCTGAATCTCCCGCAGCTGTTTATTGCGCGAGTCCTCTCCGGGAATGACCAGCTCCGTCAGCCCCAGAACATTCTTGATGTAGCCCATGTTGGCCGGCTCGGTGAGCGCTTTCTGAATCACCGGATCGTTCACGGCAAACAATTGCTGAATCACGCCGCGCTGCTGCGATTTCAACCGCGGAAACGTTTCATCCGCCTCGGGGTGCACGCAGATATTTCCCTTGAGGTCCGCGATGCGAATCAGGTGCGAATCGAAAACGCCGTCCGGCCCCAGCAGCGGAATCTCCGCATCCTCCGGCCGGTTCTTGCGGAAGCAGTCCACCGCCAGCAGAATTACGTCGGCATAAAATTGTTTGGTGCGCCGCCACACCAGCCCGAGGCGACCCATGGCCTGGTCCCGCGCCAGTGCGTAGCCCGAAGCGGTCTTCACGTCTTCCATGTTCCCGCCAAACACCGCGGGAAATAATCCTGTCAAAAATTGCGACACCGGGCCGATGAGATCCTGCTGGTGGCGCAGCATGTCCGGAGGAACCTGCGCGGGAGCCGGCTGAAAAAATCCCGCGGAGAGAGGCTGCCCCGGCCGAGCACGCGCCGGGAAATGCGCTGCCGGTTCCGCCACCTGATTGGCCAGCGCGTCGAAATCCAGCACCTGCGGATCGGCGTAAATCGGCGGAATCCCATACTCGTAAGTTTCCGCCTGCATATTGGAGAGCACGTTGTAGCGTTCCTGCACCTGCACGAGCGAATCGCCCACGCTCGGCCGGTTCTGGCCGTCGCCCGGGAGCGCATGCAGCACCCGCCAATGATCGTCCATCGATTCGCTGCGCGCTTCGCAGTATGCGTCGCCCGCGAAGGCCACGTAACAACCATCCGGGAACAGCGCCAACAATTCGGCGCGCACTTCCAGATCTTCAACGCCGTAAAACGCCCACGGCCGGAGCCAGGTGCGATCAAAAGTGATCAGGTTCATCAGCGCGTCGCCGGGATGAATCGACGGCAGGCCTTGCTCGACGCTCAAACGTGAAACGCGCGCGTAAACATCTTCCGCACCCTGCGCCGGCGATGTTTCGATTTTGTCCGCGGCGTGAGGGTAAGCGGCCTTCAATTTCGCGCGATGCACTCCCGCCTGCCATTGCAGGTACGGATACTCATGCATTTCGTTGGCCCACACCGGCGTGTTCAGCTCGAGGCCGCCGGCAATGGAAATCACTTCCTGCCCGTTGGGCACGCGGCGTGTTCCCGCCACGCGCGGCACGGAAACGCGCTCGGCCCTGCGCAAATCTTTCTCAGCCAGAATTGCGCCGCACCCGGGACACGCGCTATCTGATTTCTGTGTATCTGGGGCCTCTGACTCCTCGGAAGAATCGACCGCTGTTTCCTTCCCACAACCGGAACAGACAAACGCATCCTGCCCCAGCGGAATCTGCAGCTCCTCGAGAATATTTTCGTCATGAAAGCCAAATCGCTGTCCGTCCGCCACATAGCGCACGTACGCGCCCAGCTTCCCGTCGGTCCACAGAAAATAGCCGACGGAAGTGAGCAACTGTTCGATGTGATTGTTCTGCTCGATCAGCTCGGCCACGTCGCTGGCGGCGCGCGCCGCGGAAATATCCTCGAGCGACTGCGCCGATTGCGGATAAAACCGCACACTCGGCACATCCTGCGAAAGCACGGCAATAAACGACAATCCAAATCCCTGATAAAAATTGGTCACAAACTGGTAGCGCGGCATTTCTTCGAGCGCGCGGTCATCGCTGAACTTTTGCTCGAACGGCAGGTGCCAGTTCATGTCATTGGGATTCCACCAGGCGTATTGCAGCCCCTGCCAGAAAAGCCGCGCCTGCCGAATCCGCCGAATCTCATGCCGCCGCGCCGCAATGCCCTCTTCGCGATACTGGCGGACCAGCTCGCGCAGCGCGTTCACCAGCTTCGGCTTTACCTCCGCGAGGCGCTCGTAATTGGCGCCTAAATCGGCAAGCGCCTCGTCCGCTCCGCCACTCGCGTTGACGCGACCAGCGCTCTTCTGCTTCTCGCCATCTGTCCAATCAAACTCGTCGCCGTCGTTTTCAGCCTGCGCGCCTACCATTCCGTGTTGCGCAGCGCTTGCGCTTCTCGCCTGCCCCAGCGGCGCCACGTTTCCATCGGCTGGCGCGATACTGCCCGGCAAATTAGTTGTGGGATACGAGTCCATGCTTCCTCTCATCGCCGTCCAGTTGCGCTTCTCGCGCCGCGCCCTTTTCCCGCTGCATCTGAATCTGGTGCCAGGAGCGTTTCCGCAATCGCGAAAATCCCTGCGGCTTTAGCGCCTCGGGAAAATCCACCGGCGGAAACCCCGCCGTCCCCAGCAGCGAATTTGTCAGCGCGCGGTTTTCGCCGCGCAGGCGCACCACTTCTTCCTCGAGCAGCGCCACATACCGTCCTCGCAGCATCTTTTGCACAAACTCTTTCATCAGCTCTCTTCGATCTCGTCGACGACTATCCGCCGGAAGCTGGCAACCTCACCGCCGCCTCAGCTTCTTCGGCTTGAAATGTTTCTGCGCCTCGCCCTGCAATCTCTCGTAATGAATGGCGCGCGAACTCGGATCCGTCGCGCTCACCTGGCGCTCAATCTGCTCTCCCAGCGGCATGCCCGTCACAAAATGCGGGCCGTTTATATGGGGCGACCTTGAGGCCGCCCCGGGCGGGGCAAGCCCTGCCCCAACACCGGCGAATCTTCCGCCGGAGACCAATCCATAACGCGCTGCGTCGGCCGGATCGTCTCCGTCCACCTTGCGAATATCTTCCACACGCCGGTCATCGCGAATCAGCAGCGGCAGACACTCGATCAACTTCGCGCAATTTTCCGTGATTAACCAGGAATCCGACTCCATCAACTGGTACATCAGTTGCCAGCCGCCGACGCGGTCGTCGTCCGCGGCAACCGCGCGCGGCAATCCACTTGCCACGAGCACGTCGCTCAATTGCTCCGCGATAGACGCTTCCGCGGTGCGGTGCGCAAAGGCATCCGGCGACAAAAATACTTCGGTGATGCGCTCTCGGCCGCTGCGTTCGGCAATGGCCTGCGCCAGCATCCGCGGCGAAAGGCCGTTCTGCACAAATTCCCGGTAGGTGACAATCCGCGGAGCATTGTTGCGATCGGCGTCGCCACCCGCCTCGGTGACTTCGCCGTTCGCCCGCCATCTTGGCGCCGCCCATGGCGCTCTGACCGCGCCCGCAACCGGCACCGCGCAATGCCAGTACACCGCGCTGGGATGCTGAAATCCCCAGTCGATGGAAATCCATCGCGGCCACCACGGCTCCAGTTTCAGTTCTTCGGGCCTGCCGGTGTGCCGCCCCACGTCAAAAATGTCGAAGTATTGCCCGGCAAAAACATTCCAGTCGCCATCCAGAAACGCTCGCCGCAAATGCTCCGGCAGCGCGGCCAGCGTGCGCCGGTACTGTTTGTCCTTGGCATAGATGGGATTGTCATCCAGCCGCGCGCGAATGAAGTCGTAATCGCCGGCGTCGTACTCTTCCGGCCGGTCGAATCCCGCAGGCGGCACCTTGTCCACCCACAACGCCTTGACCCACGCGTGCCCGACATTTCCCGGGTTGGTCGCGCCGGCCATGCTGCAAACGCTGCCCGGCACCGGACAGCGGTTGCGAGAAGTCAGAAATTGCCACTGCTTCAGCGTGAAATGCGTCAGCTCGTCGACGCCGATAAAAAGAAATTCCGCGCCCTGGTATTGATAAACGTCGCTCTCGTTGCGGCAATATCCGAAGCGCGTGGTCGAGCCATTCGCCCACGTGATTACGCGCTTCGCTTCGTTGTAGCTCTTGTAAAAGGAGCGCGGCACATCGCGACGGAACTGCGCGATGAGCGAGGCCTCCAGCTCCGGATAGGTGCGCCGCAGCAGGAGCGTGTCACTTCCTTTTACCTTGAGCGCCTGGTCGAAGGCTTCAAACAGCAGCGCCTTGCTTTTGCCTGGTCCAGCGGCGCCGCCGAAGAGCCGGTACTTTGCAGTCGAATCGTGAAATTGCTTTTGCTTGTCGAACGCGTGATAAATGTCATCCAGCGACCTGCTATTAGGCGCCATGCGCGGGCTCTTCTTCAGTGGAGTCGTGAAACGGCGTGCAAGTTCAGCAGCGAGAGTTATTGCGCCGCGCGAAACTTCTTCCCCACGAAAAACGCAGTGCCTCCGCCGATTAGCGCCGCCGCCGTGGGCCAGTGGTGCAAGCTGAGTATCAATCCACCAGCCAGTGAGGCTATGCCGGCGATTTCCAGCACGATCCCGATAAATTGCAAACGTGCAGTCGTTGTCAGCGTCGTGGCCATGGCTCTATCTCCTGGGTGTTGAAGAAACTGATTTCGTGCCTAATCTCTGCGGCGCGGCAGAACCGGCTGGTCGTCGCGTGACTCTTCGTCGCGTCCGTCATCGCGCTGGTATTTCATCTCGTCCAATTTTTCGAGCGCTCTTTGCGCAATCTTTCCGTCGTCGCTGTTCACCAGCCTGGTCCACGCTTCCACCAGATCCACTCGCGCAAACACGGCCTCGGCGAAGGCCACGCGACCCTCGGGCATCTCACCCTTGCCGGGTGGCAGCTTTTCACGTTCGCTTGGGACGCACGGCATCGCTTCCTCCAGGTTTCGTTCACCAGCCGCCTCAGCGCACGCAGAATGGGCCGTGCCGTCCGCGGGAGAGACTGCGGCCCTAGCAACGGAGGTTCCACTTGCGTCGTCAGACGCAGCGTAATGATCGCGACCCGCCGACACTGCCGTTACGCTCGCGGCCAGGCGGTTCATCGCCCCGGCCACCTGACGGTATTTCCGCAGCTCCCCGTCGATATCGATCGCAACCGTGCAGCGCCTTCCAGAAACCGAACCGTGCGTCCGGCGAACTTTTTTTCGCTGATCAACCGTGTCCGTCTCTCTCCGGCCGCTTGCCGGGCTTTGCGGCGCGCGGTGTTTTATTCCGGCGCTGCGCTTCGCCTTTACTTCCCTACGTCTGTAATCCTCGCGGAAGTATTCCCGGAAGCATCTCAACCTCGAGGCCGTTTCCCAGCGCTTGCGACGCTTCGCGTCTCGCCTGGTTACCGATGCGGCTCACCGGCTTCCCGGTCGCTTTTCGCTTGCTGTGGCCGCGGTCCGGTTTTTCCGCTCGACGTTCCTGCTCCAGCTTCTTCCATACATCCTCAACGTAGCCGCCCACGTACAACCCCAACATCACGCCCGCAACAATGTCGGAGTGTCGCCGGCACAACAGGTATTTCCCCTGCGCTCGACGCACACACGGTATCCACGCCTGCGTCGACCCGGGAACGGCCGTAAAGGCGATGCACTTTGTCATCATTGGGAACTGGAGCAAGGTTTGGTTCTGCTACCGCGCCGGGACGCCCGTCCCGCAACTGCCCGCGTTCAATTCACCGTGACGCTAAAGCTTGCAGGCGAACCTGGGGGCGTTGTTACAGTAGCAGTAGATGCGTTTGGGTTTGACTCCGTGCCGTCGGCCATCTGCGCGGTGGCGGCAAAGATGTGTACGCCACTGTGTAGCGTGAGCAGCGCGCTCGTGCCGGTAATGCCGGTCACCGCGGCCGTCGCTCCGGAGGGCGCTGCCACTGAAAACAATTTCACCGGCGTTCCCGTGGTGATGTCATAAATATTGAATTGCTTGAGGCAATTCGTGGTTACCGAAGAACTGCACGCGGCATCGACCGTGAAGTCGTAGTTCAGCGTGGCCGTCACGGTATGCTGGCCGGCAGTCGCTCGCGCCGCCGCCACCAGCAAAAGCATCAGTCCTAAATACGCCATCGTCTTGCGCATATACCACCCTTTCCAAAGTTTTCTATCAACTCAGGGCCGAGACTCCAGCCCGAAGCTCACACCAGCAATTTCGCCGTCAATCCCGATCCGCCCGTTGCGGACACAAACTTGATCCGCAAAAATTTCCCCTGTACACCCGTCACGGTGCGCGCCTCGCCACCCACCACCGTGGTGGTGTCGATGGTCTGGTATTCCGCGTCGATATCCGCCATGGCGCTCTGCAGCACGATATTTACGGCGGATGGCGCCGATCCGAAAATGGTCTGCCAGCGCACCGCTGTGCCGGTGTCCGGCTGCCCCGCAAAACTGGAAATCGCAAACTGGCTGCCCGCTTGCGCGCCGCCCGGAAACGCCTCGTTGCTAAAGCTGAACCCCACATCCCCAGGGGCCAGCGAAATCGGCGGATTCAAATTCTGATAACTCGGCATCTCAGCTCCTTCCCCTCATTACGTCGTTCCCCGTCGTGCCCAAATAGAGCCGTTCAAACACACCCGTCCCTTTAAGCGATCACTCCGCAATAAAATGTCCGAGGGAACTTGGGGCTACAAATAGGCCCTAAAATGCAAAACGCCCCGGCATCGCCGAGGCGTACTTCTTTACGAGGGTGAGTATACCACACAACCAAGTATTGTCAACATAAATATCGCGCGATTTAAAACTTTTTTCGCGCTCGCCAATTTGCCCATCTGGGCCATCCTGCTTCACTGCTAAAATCCTTTGGTGCATTCCCCAGCCTCGCCTTCCACCCCGCGGCTCGCGCGCATCCAGATTCACCCCATCAAGTCTCTCGACCCTGTCCAGGTCCAAGCCACCACCATCGGCCCTGCCGGCAGCCTGCAATTCGACCGTGCCTGGGCCCTCCACACGCTCGATGGGCGTCTGGTGGCCTTCAGCCGTACGCCGGCGCTGCACCTCATCCGCGCTACGTACGCACCCAATTTCGAGACCGTCACGCTCACCGCGCCTCCACATCGGCGCGACTTGCCACCCGCCACCTTCCGCTTCCCCAGCGAAACCGGGCCCGCCGCCAAATGGTTCAGCAAATTTCTCAACTTTGAGGTCATGATCCGCCACGACCCCAACGGCATCCCCGACGATCTCATCGCCAACGGGCCAACTATTCTCTCCACCGCCTCGCTCGACACTGTCTGCTCCTGGTACCCGGGCATGGCCATAGACGAAGCGCGCCTGCGATTCCGCGCCACTCTGGAGGTCGAGGGCGTTCCCGCTTTCTGGGAGGACCGGCTCTTCGGCGCCGAGCTCCGCAGCGTGGTGCGCTTCCAACTTGGTGAGGTCGCCTTCGAGGGCAGCTACCCGTGCATCCGCTGCCCGATCCCCGCGCGCGATGCTCACACCGGCGCAGAGGACATCGGCTTCCAGAAGCGCTTCGTCCAGCAGCGCCGCGCGCAGCTTCCACCCTGGTCGCACGCCGATCGCTTCGAGCATTTCTATTGCCTCGCCACCAACACCCGCATCGCCTCCAGTGAGTCCGGCAAGCCGTTGCGCGTCGGCGATGCTCTGCTTCTCTGATTTGCTAATCGGCGGCGGGTGCGCGCCAATCGGTCATCTCGGCGCTGAAATATTGTTTGGGTGGAAACATCCCCCGCTGCAAAAGCTGTTCTCCGCACCGCCTGCGGATTTCGTCAGTCCAGTTCAGCCAGCTCCGCTCGCTCAATCCCACGAAACGCCGCGCCGCTTCGTACGGCGCCAGCCCCAGGTAGTAGGTGCGAAACAGCACCATCCGCGAAGCCCATTCGGGCCCTTCCAGGGCCGCGCGCCCGGCCAGCGCAAAATCCGCCACCCACTCGTTCAGCCGCGGCCGGTAATCCGGCTTCCACAAAAATTTCCCGGTGTCTTTCCAGTTCAGCGCGGAAATGCCCCGTTTCTCTTCCAGCACCTCCCGCGCCCCGCGATACACTTCCCAGCACACATCAAATGCCAGTTCCGGTTTCACACTCATCGCGTCTCCCCCGTTCCAACGACCATCGCGAATCTTTTCCACCGAATCGTTTTCAGCGAACTTCCCGGTCAGTATCCCGGTGTGGTCGCGATCCCGGTGTGGTCGCGCCGGCCAACGCGCCGCCGCTTCCTGATGTCGCCGCCAACGTCGTGAACGGAAATTTCCGCACGCCCCGGGTCAGGCGGTACTCCCACACCGGCCCATGCTCCACTCTGCAGATCACCTCGGCCACTTCGCGCCGCCGCTTCTCCACCACGAACCCGCCATAGCACGGCTTCCGCAAGTGCCGCAGCTGCGCAGAAATGCTGGCCTCTCCGTATTTCGTAACCCGCGACAGCTCCTCGAGGGTCAGCCAGGTTTCGCAACTCCCGGCTGACAGCATTACGTCGCACAACACGTCCCGCTGCCTTTTCAATGAGCGTGGCCGCGGGTCTTTCCTTCGAACTTTTCGCATCGTTTCCTCCTGCTCTCTTTCCTGCCGCCGGTCAGCGGCAAATTCGTGTGTCGCTACTCCGAGCCTTCTGGCTTTTCCGTTTCTGGCTCTTCCGCCTCGGGCTCTTCTGCTTGCGGCTCTGCCGCCTCTTCCTCCTCTGCGAGCAGAACCTCAAACTCTTCTCCCGCAGTTCGATCCGGGTCCTCGTAATCTCCTGGGCAGGCGCTGCATGCGCTCACTCGGAGGGAGCTCCGCTCATTCGGGCTTTCTGCCGCGATGGGCATCTCCCCGTTTGCACCGGCCATAAAAGGATCCCTTCGTGCGCTCAAAAGATTTCCACATTTTTCCACAGCCCGTTAACCCATACGGCACTACTAACTACTGTTACCAATATGCTAATGTTGAATTCCTGTCCCCCAGGAGCTACCCCGGTGACCCGTTACAAATCTCAGCCTCCTTGGGATTTTTTGTTGTCTGCTTCCCAGAACTCTCTGCAATCCTACGAACTGAACAGGCTCAGTCATGCCGCCAACCTTCGAAAGGAAATTGGCGCTTTGCTGGATCAATGGCTTGATGAAAACGCCTGCGCGATGCTCGCGCGCTGGCTGCTGGAACAACGCGAGCGTTCTGCCAAGCGGGCCGCAAGCGATCTGTCTCCCTCTGGCCGCCAGAACGGCGCACATTCCGTGTCCGATAATCTCCTCGCGGATTCGGGCTTCCCGCCGCCGGCTACCAGCGGAGTTTCCTGACACTTCCGCGCGCTTTTGCTCTCGGTCGCACCGCGTTTCGCGCAAGTCGTCGCTGCAGGCTTCGGCCACGCCTTCGCGCCGCGCTGCGCTCGAAAGTTGCACTGAAACCTGTCTCCAGGAGAACCCCCATGCTTCGCTCGCCGACCCGCGCGCCAAACTTCGCCGCTCCAAGCCGTTTCCACCGCATCGCCAGCGCCCTAAGCCACCGTCGTCCACGTCAAAATCCCAGCGCCTCATCCATCCCCCCAAGCGAATCCCCGCCAACTCCGACTTACGTAACGGCAGCTTTATATCCGTTATAAGACCCAGATTGAGGCGCACTGCTACGCGCAAACATGCGTGCCGCAGGATCAATTTGAGAGTTGGGATTCGCCGCACGAAATGCGAGAGAAGTATTTTTTACGGAGATTTTATTTCTGTGCCGAGTTAGTCCGCTTCGGCTTTGACGAGGGAATTACATTAATACTAGTTTCGCAAATCGCAGAAAGTGGACAAGGGCCCTGCTCGACAAAACAGGGGCCTTGTTTATGGGTGATCAGCAGAGCCAGCCTAATTACCAGCTAGTCTCCAGTCGTGAATTTCGACGCGACTGCCCGGTGTGCTTTCGCGCTCGGCGCGCTCTTCCTCCACGTCTACATCTCTCTCGTCCGGTGGAGTATTTTGCCGATACACTTCGATTTCACGGGATCCAAGAGTCAGGCCTCTTCGGAGCAGGTTGTAACAACCACGGAAGAAAGTTTGAAGGGTACTCACGCAGTCACCGCCTTTGACACAGATTTGTTGTCATCAGGCCGGGGGGACCGGGGGCGAGTGGAAAGTTGATACGTATGAATATTTCACCCGCAGTTTTACGATAGGCGCGCCCGCACCTTCCTGCCCATAAGGTATTTGCCCTATAGCTACGCAAAGAAGTACCAGGGCAATTCCCT
>DASXLA010000104.1:0-5024 GCA_036496505.1 Candidatus Acidiferrum sp.
CGGGCGTTGGACCCACGCAAGAGGTTTACGTGCGGGACGCGTGCACCGGAGTTGCTACGACGCCCGCTTGCGTCCCCTCAACGCATCTTATTTCCACGCCGAACGGCACGACGCCCGCAAACGCGTTGAGCGAACATCCCACCATCAATCAGTGCGAAGGGGCCACCACCAGTTGTTCCTCCGGCCTGTATGTGGCCTTCGCTTCCCTTGGATCCAATTTCGGCGCCAATACTGCAAATGGCATCGAGAACGTTTTTGTGCGGGATACCTGCGAGGTCCTGCCGACTACTACGACGCTCTGCGTGCCGTATACGTTCCTGGCCAGCCAGGCGGGTGGGGCGGCGCCTCCCCCCGCCGATGGCAACAGCATCGTTCCTGCTATCAGCGGCGACGGCGCAACCGTGAGCTTTATCTCGTTTGCCGATAACCTGGTGGCGCGCGACACGAACGCCCTTCAGGATGTTTTCCTGGCCGGCGCGAATCTCACCTTCAATCTCACGGTGACCTTGAATGGAACGGGATCGGGAACGGTGACGGACGGAACGGGCCAAATCAGCTGTACACAGATCGCGGCAACATCCACCACGCCGCTCACAGAATCCGGCACGTGTATGGCGCGGTACTCGAGCGGAACCTCGGTTAGCCTGACCGCCACGGCTGGGGCTTCGTCAACCTTCACGGCCTGGGGCGGCAGCGCTACGAGCGTGACCGATGCAAGCTGCAGCGTCACCACGGGCACGACCACGAGCGGAACTTGCACTTTCTCCGAGATTCAGGACAACACCGCCACCGCTACTTTCCACTAGCAGGATTTGTTTCGGATCCACTTCTGGCGCGATTCGCGGCATATCGCCCAAATAGGCGGATGCTCAGGGCTTAGGGAAAGGTGGGAAAGAAGACGGGTTGGTTAGCGTGCTACGGCTCTATTTAGAGCCGTTGTCCCCGCAACGCAGCTCCCAACCCGCTGACTTAGGTTACGAAGCAGCGCGTGAGCAAACCATAGGTCAGTCGGCACATTCCGGCAGTACGGGAGTATTAGTACTAGCGCAATTTACGGCCGGTTTGTCGGGACCGCGGATCCTTTAATTGCTCACAGTAACTGAAATGTCTGCCACGGGTGGGAGGCGCAACGTGACGGCCGTCTTTTTGCCTCGGTGGATTGAGATGCGCTTCGTCCAGGTGGAAAACATGCCGTGCGAATAAGCCTGCAAATCGTATTGGCCTGTTTCGAACCGCAAAAACTCGAAATGGCCGTGGGCATCGGTGTGAGTTGCATAGGGACGTGAGCCGTCGGAGGTCTGCATGGTGACAGTCGCGTCGGCCACAGGGTTGCCGTGCGAGTCAACCACCGTTCCCTCCATGGTGCCGATCGCTACTCTGGCTTGTCCGATCCCTGCAGTTCCGAGAATCGCCGCCAGGAACAAAAGCATCGCGACTATGCGAGGTTTGGTCATGTCTGCCTCTGGACTTCGAGATTGCCGCGATCCATTTTATGGAGGAGTTGGAGTTTCAAGGGCTGATTTCAAGGGCCGGTTTTCAGCTCGGTCACCTGTCCGTTGGTTCAGTATGCTTTTTTGAAGATTCGCCGGCGGGGATGTGCGGGACGACCTATTTTTTCGCGGACGCAACGCTTTCCCGCTCTGTTACGATTCACACTCATTCGCCGGAATGGAAGAGGAGACGGGATGCCGCGCTATATTTCGCAACACACGCTCGCGTGCCTCACACGCCAGGGCGCGGAGCAACTTTCTTCGCGGCTACAAAAAGAGGGGCTGGTTTCGGCGCGCCGCGTCCTAGTGAACATGCACGAGGGCAAGATGCTGGTGGAATTCGACGCCCCGGGGCGCGAGGAACTCGAGAAATGGCTGGCGACGGAGAAATTTCATTTTGACTGGCTGTTGCGAATCGAACTCGAATCCGCGGGCCGCGCTCCGCTGGCCCCGACGTAAATTCGGACGCGGCGTTAGGCTGATACCTCTTCCGAAATTTTCTAGAAATGCTTAAACTGGCAGCTCGCCGTTTTCGTGCCTTCGGGAGGATGTTCATTGGTCCAGCGCGCCCTGATCAGCGTTTACGATAAGACCGGGATTGTGGATTTCGCGCGCGAACTCGCGTCGCTCGGAATCGAAGTGGTCTCGACGGGCGGGACGTCGAAGCTGCTGCGAGACGCGGGGATTGCGGTGCGCGATGTCGCGGAACTCACCGGCTGGCCGGAAATGCTGGGCGGCCGCGTGAAAACGCTACATCCAAAAGTACACGGCGGTATTTTATTTCAACGGACGAAAGCGGAAGACCGCAAGCAAGCCGCGGATCATTCCATCGTTGCGATCGATTTGGTGGTGGTGAATCTGTATCCGTTTTCGGCCACGGCGGCGAAGGCCGGCGTGACGCCGGAGGAGCTGATCGAAAATATCGACATCGGCGGACCGGCGATGATCCGGTCGGCGGCCAAAAATTTTCAGAGCGTGGGAGTGATCACGGATCCGGAAGACTACCAGGCGATCGCAACGGAGTTGCGCGAAAAGCTCGGGCTTAGCCTGGGAAGGCGGCTCGCACTTGCACGAAAAGCGTTTGCGCGCACTGCTCGCTACGACGGCGAGATCGCCACGGAAATGGAACGCCTGGCCGCGAATGGCGATGTGTCAATACATTCCGCGGAAAAATTGCCGGAGCGGATTCACGTGGCACTGGAACGCCGACAGGCCATGCGCTACGGTGAGAACCCGCACCAAGCGGCGGCCCTCTACATTTCCGCGGGATGGCCGGCTGCAGGCCTGGCAGGCGCGAAGCAGCTTCAAGGCAGGGAGCTTTCCTACAACAATTTGGTGGACCTCGATGCCGCGTGGAATTTGGTCACGGAATTTCGCCGGCCAGCCGCGGCGATCATCAAACACAACACTCCGTGCGGCGCGGCGGAGCAGGAATCGCTGCTGGATGCGTATTTGAAGGCTCTGGCGTGCGATCCGGTTTCGGCGTTTGGCGGCGTGCTGGCGTTCAACAAAATCCTCGACGCGGCGGCGGCCGAAGAGATAGCAAAATTGTTCGTTGAGTGCATTGTAGCGCCGGGATACGAACCTGCGGCTCTCGAGAGATTCACGTCTAAAAGGAATCTGCGGCTTCTGGAGATGCCGTCCGAGCCGACGCCTGGGGGCCTTGAACTCAAACGAATCTCTGGCGGGGTACTGGTGCAAGAGGCGGATAGGATCGAGCTTGCCGAAGCAGACCTGAAGGTTGCAAGCCAGCGCAGCCCAACCGACGCGGAACGCCGCGCGCTTCTTTTCGCGTGGAAAGTAGCGAAGCACGTGAAATCAAACGCCATTGTATTTGCGGGAGAAGGCCGAACTTTGGGAATCGGCGCCGGACAGATGAGCCGCGTGGACTCCGTGAAAATCGCGGTGATCAAGGCAGCGACGTCCGGACTTTCGCTTGCAGGGAGCGTGGTCGCGTCCGACGCATTTTTTCCATTTGCGGACGGCGTCGAGGAAGCGGGGAAGGCTGGGGCGACTGCGGTGATTCAGCCGGGCGGATCCGTGCGCGACCAAGATGTAATCGACGCCGGGAATAAGCTGGGCATGGCGATGTTGCTCACCGGCGTGCGCCACTTCCGCCATTGATGAAAATGGGAACGCCAGCCAAATCGGGCGGCCTGACGGGGCTGCGGGTGCTCGCGCTGGAGAGCCGGCGCGCCGCGGAAATGGCGAAGCTGATCGAGAATTACGGCGGGCGCGCAATCGTCGCACCTGCGATGCGCGAAGTGCCTCTCGAATCGAACACCGAAGCGATAGAGTTCGTGCGGGCGTTATCCAAGCAAGATTTCGACGTGGTGATCTTTCTCACCGGCGTGGGCGCGCGCTTTCTGGTGAAAGTGGCTGAGTCGATTGATTTGCGAGAACAATTTGTGGCGGGACTTCGGCGGGCGGCGATTGTGGCGCGAGGTCCAAAACCAGTGGCGGCGCTTAAGGAGTTGGGCGTACCGGTGACGCTTGCGGTGCCTGAGCCGAACACGTGGCGCGATCTGTTGCGGGCGCTGGATGAAAAGCGCGATGCGCTGCCGGTTGCGGGGCGGCGAGTAGCGGTGCAGGAATATGGCTCGTCGAATACCGAACTGATTGCCGGGCTGCAAGAGCGCGGCGCGGCGATCACGCCCGTACCGGTCTACCAGTGGGCATTACCGGAGGACACGGGACCATTGCGAAACGCGATACACGCAATTGCAAGCGGCGAGATCGACATGGCGCTATTCACCACGTCGGTTCAGGTGTCACATCTCTTGCGTGTGGCCGAAGAAATGAATCTCGAATCGCGGCTTCGCCAAGGTTTCGAGCGGGTTGTGGTCGGCTCTATTGGGCCGATCACCTCGGAAGAACTGCGCGAACACGGGCTTTCCGTCGACTTTGAGCCGGAACACCCCAAAATGGGTTTTCTGGTAAACGAAGCAGCCCAACGCGGCGCGGCAGCTGTGGAAAAGAAGCGGGGAGCGCGTCCTTCCCATTGAAGAGCGAGTATTTACGAGCGAGGCAAATCATGCGGAAGTCACCCTTTTTTCATCCGCTGTTAAAGGTTCGGACGTATCATAATTACTGCGGCTAGGTGTGTCTTAGATGGCGACAATCACCCCTGAAATTGCGGAACGGCCTGCGGCTCCGCAGCCGGTACCGGAAAAGTTATCGGCGGCGAAGCGTCCATATCCCGGCGCGCTCGTGGTAGTGGAGGGGATTGACGGGTCTGGAAAGAGCACCCAGCTTTACCTGCTGAAGCGCTGGCTGGAGATCGGCGGCTACCGGATTCATTTCACGGAATGGAATTCGTCGCCGCTCGTGAAATCGGCTACACGGCGCGGCAAGCAGCGGCGGTTGTTGACGCCCACCACGTTTTCGATGTTGCATGCGGCCGATTTTGCCGATCGTTGCGAAAGACAAATCCTGCCCTTGCTGCACGGCGGCTATCTGGTTCTTGCCGACCGTTACATTTATACGGCGTTTGCTCGCGACGCAGCACGCGGCTGTTCGCCGCGCTGGCTACGG
>DASXLA010000105.1:0-4213 GCA_036496505.1 Candidatus Acidiferrum sp.
AGGGCAAGGCCAATGTCGTCGCCAGACATTTGTTTGTAATTGTTGATCAGGTAAACGGCCCCGTTCACTGAGGCCGCGGCATCCGTGACAGCCCCGACCGTGTTCACCACGCTGACGGCCAGCGCCATTTCGTGGGTCAGCCCGTCGGCATAGATGGTGTCTTTCAAGGCCGGGCCGACGCCAAACAGGCCCAGACCCGCCACACTCGCGGCCAGGCTTAATTTCGCCGCACGCCCTTCCGGGTTTGACCACGCGTTGCTCTCGCCATGGGTGGTACGATCGTCCAACTCTGCGAGGGCACTGTCGCCCCCGTGGAGAGAGGACGCTCCACCAATCACCGATACAATCCAGCTGCCCTCGCCTACAAGCGTCAGGCCGCCCGCGTAAATGCCTCCGACCATCATTGCGGCCGTCACGGCTTTTTCGGCGCCGCGGCCCTTTTCCGGTGTATCCCTTACTTCAAGTGCGAGAGCGCCGGTTTCATCCCGGGAGATACGACCGCCTTTGGGGAAGACGACCACCCCGGAAGGCCGCCAGTTCGTTCCTTTCCATATTTCGAACGCGCTCTTGTGCGGTTCGGTTTTATAGGCACGCCCCACGTCATCGACAAAGGTCTGATCTGGAAGCAACTGGTTCTGGCCAGACCTGTTCTGGCCGAAGCTGTAAAGAACGTCAGTGCGGTACAACGGAAATTGCACGACTCCGGTCGTTCTGCTGGAAAAAAACACGGGTCGGAACGAGACAACCGGCTCGGAACCGCCTTGGGCAACAAGCTGATCCACAATCAGCTTCACCTTCGGATGATCCGGTTTCATGCCCGAGGTAAAAGAGACAAACTTGATCAACTCCTCACGGCTTCTGAACTTGATGGGCACGTCGGCGTTGATGCCGGCCAAGGCCATTCTCTTGGCAGCGATGGCTTTGACAAGTGCGGAATTTTCCCATGGGTTCGTCGTCTGTTGCAGGTCTTTGGCCGTAATCCCACTGTCGAGGATGGCCTGCATCGCCTCTACTCTGATCTCAAGGTCGATTTTTTTATCGAACCCATACCATCCGAACCTGATTTCCTGGCCTTGTTCGGTCGCAAGAATTTCCCCGATGTGCTGGGCCAGGGCCTCGCGATTGGGTGCGTTGGCGGGGACGATCCCTCCCGCCAGCGCGCGGGCAAATGTTGGATCGATCACCCAGGGCCCATCGTGACGTTCAAAGGTTTTCACATTGAACGCGGGATTCTTTTGAAGTGTGCCGAGGACGCGCTGCCTTCTTTCTTGCGTGCCGGTCAACATGAGTGCGGCGCCTTCAGGCCTGTGCAGAAAGGCTTGCAGGCGCTCTTTTTCGGCGGCGGCCGTTCTGCCCAACTGAGGCTGAGGATAGAACTCGCGCCCCAGCGCCATCGCCAGACTCGCGGCGAGCGGAGGGCAATAAATAATTGTGTCTTCCGGCGACATCAGCAGATAGAGCGTTTTCACAAACGCGCTGGTCGTGTCGGTGCGCGGCACGCTGTTCAGCGCAGACAGGAGTTGATGACGTGCCTTCGACAGAAAGCCATTGACACCCGATGGATTCTGGGCATCAAGCGTCTTGGCAAGCCACTCGCCCTCCTTTGCCGACAGCTTCTGGGCGATCAGCGCGCCTAGTTCCTCACCGTGCATTGCCTTCAGCGCAGCCAGGACATAGGCGCAGGCTTGATGGTGCGGACCATCCAGCGTGTCGCGGTTTTCCGGCGTGCTTTTCGATTCCAGCTCCGCCGCCCGGTGCACAAGCTGTTCGACAACGATCGGGCGAAGGGCCGGATTATTTTGGACGGCCTCAACAAGATTATTGATGTGATCAACGTCCCCGAAACGCCGGAGCGCAAGATTGACCACGTCGACCGCGTCATGTTGCTGGTCGCGACCCGTTACTCCTTTCAGGACTTTGACGACATCATCAACATCGTGGCAGTTGGCAATAAGTGCTGCAGGAGTTGCGGCAGAAAGAGACGGCGCGGCATTGGTGTTTTGCACTGCTGGAAGAGTCTGGGCGTCAGACCGAGGCGGCGGCGCAGAACACACACCGTCCTGGTTCTGAGCATTCGCGAAAAAAAAGGTAGCAGCGGGCTGCACGTCGGGCAGCGTGCGCACAGGAGGGCAGGACAAGCCGGCCACGCCAGACGTGGGCTGACGTGGTCCAGACGTTGTTGCCGAAGATTCTTCTCGTCCCGAAGCTTTTTGTTCCTGTGGAAATAGCGGTTCGACATCCCCACCACGTGCATCACCACCACGTGCATCACCAACTGGGCCAGGCATTGCAATTTTCTCGAATATTAGTTGTGCCGACTTATATGGTCCGACGGGATCGGCCACTTTTGGCTTTCATTACCCAATACCCATGTTTCACTGGGCCCACTGTCATGCACATCACACCAAGGCCTTGTTGTCGGTTTGTAATTCGCCGTATTGTCATCGTGCCTTTGGCTTGATGTTTTGAAGCAGTACCCACGTCGTTGTGGGCTAGGTAACAGTCTCGCTCCGGTCAAACAGACGCCATCGCCACGGGAAAAATTAGGCCCGGCGTATACCGGGCCTAAATACGCTGGCACTTGATTGCGGGGGTAGGATTTGAACCTACGACCTTCAGATTATGAGCCTGACGAGCTACCGGGCCGCTCCACCCGGCGTCAAAATGCGAAGCGCGGGGCAATACCCGCGCCGTTCGGGGGCTATGCAGCAACGGCGCATAGCAGTGGAAGGGCGAAAAGCGTTGCACTTCATCTACATGTCATGAAACAGCGGCAAAAAGTGAGAATGACGGGGGGTGCTGGGGCAGCTGACGCCAGCTTCGGCGACGGCCTGGCCGCCGCCGCGCGTGCGATCATTGCCGATGGCCGCCACGCGCTCACCGATCCAGAACTGACCGGGCCCGAGGCCGTTCACGAGGTGCGCAAGGCTCTCAAGCGCTGGCGTGCGCTGCTCCGGCTGCTGGCTCGCCCACTTGGCGAACAGGCCGACCAGCTGCGGACAGAAGCGCGGGAGCTGATGCGAGCGGTGGCGGGCGCCCGCGATGCTCAATCGGCGCTGGACGCCCTGGCCGATCTCCGCAAGGCGGAGTTACCCTTCTCGGCGGCGTCGACAGAAACAATTCGCGCGCGGCTGACCGAAGTGCGGGACGCAGCGGGAGCGACCAGTTTTACAAAAAGTTTGCGGGACCGGATTTCGCGCTACCTCGACTACGCAACGCTTTCGCTTGAGCGCTGGCCGCTCAAGGCAATCGACTTCGACACCGTAACCGACGGACTCACGTCCACCTACCGCCGCGCAAGGCAACTGGTGCCCGATGGGTGGCCGGCTGCAGAAGCTGAACACCTGCACGACTTGCGCCGCCGTGTCGTCGAGCACCGCCATCAGATGGACCTCATCGAACCGCTTTGGCCGCGCCTTGGAAGGGTGTGGGCGGAAGAAGCGCAGCGTCTGCGCAACCAGCTCGGCTGCTGTCAGGACCTCGCCGTGCTCACGAGCTTCGCGGCGCCGCACCAGCCGCTGGCGCCATGGCGGTCACGATTGACGCCGCTGATCGAGGCGCGCCGCAACGCGCATTTGAAAACGGCAGCGCGACTTGCCGGCCGGCTGTTTGCCGAAAAACCGAAGGCATTCCGCCGTCGGATCGCAGCGCTATGGTCGGCGCGCGATCCCAAGAATCATTGAATCATTGAATCATTGAATCACTGAAATTGCGGGCAAGATAAAAATGAAACGGCCGCCATCTCTGGCGGCCGTTTTAATATCGATCATCGTGTTGAGGAGAAGCATCCGTCCTTGGCAGGCCTGGCAGCGACCTACTCTTCCAAGCCTTGAGGCTTAGTACCATCGGCGCAGGAAAGTTTAACGGCCGAGTTCGAGATGGGATCGGGTTCAGTCTCTCCGCGAATACCACCAGGCCGGCCAAGGACGGGAATGAAGCAAGTGCGAGCGGAACGAACATCCCCGCGAAAGCGCGGATGTCGATCCAGCCAGCAAAGGTCTTTCTATTTTCAGTGTGCGCCAAACGCCTCCCGAGGAAAGCGAATGGGCATTGGAAATGAGAGCAATCAAGACAATCGAGCTATTAGTACCGGTAAGCTCAATGCGTTGCCGCACTTACACACCCGGCCTATCAACGTGGTGGTCTACCACGGCTCTCAAGGGAGAACTCGTTTCGAGGTGGGTTTCTCGCTTAGATGCCTTCAGCGATTATC
>DASXLA010000106.1:0-18697 GCA_036496505.1 Candidatus Acidiferrum sp.
TCGCTGCGAACTCACGGCGAAATCGTTGATGAGGAAACGAGTCTCGAAGTTATCGGTGCCGTCGAGAATGAGGTCGAAATCCTTCAGCAACTCAACTACATTTCGGGGGTTGATATCCGCTACCAGGCCTTCAACGGAGAGAGTCGAGTTTATGGCTCTTAATTTACGCTCTGCGGCAACGGCCTTGGGCAGGGCTTGAGCGGCATCGGCCTCATCGAATAGAGTCTGGCGCTGGAGATTCGACGGCTCCACGTAATCGCGGTCCACGATTCGAATGCGGCCGACGCCCGCCCGCGCGAGAAGATTTGCCGAGGCCGCGCCGATCGCGCCGCAACCGGCGATGACCGCGCTGGAGGCCAGCAGGCGCTCCTGACCGTGGATGCCGAGGCCCTCAAAGAGAATCTGACGCGAGTATTTTTCCTGGAGAAAATCTTGCACGAATCATCGGCCTTGACGGGATTTGCAGAGGAGCCCGCTGCAGCGATGATAGCGCCAAAGTCCACAGAACGGGCAACGCCGCTGTGCTACGCTTCGTCTGAGACAAATAGGACATGAAATTGTGCTGGGCCAATGGGTTGCGAGGTATTCTGGCGCTCGCGCTCCTCAGTGGAGCTGCGACAGCGTACCCGCAAAGCCCAAAGAATGGCGTGTCTCCCGGCGCATCCAACAATGACGCGTCCAAAGAACCGGTGGTACTTGGCACGCGGATCGTAAAAACAGACGGGCAGGTGCTGCAGGAGCCCGCTAGAGAAGTGAACGTCGAGATCGGCAAGCCCCTGGAACCCGCCAAAGTAGCCCAGAGTTTAAGGTTGCTCTACCACACCGGCGATTACGCCGATATATTCGCGACCATAACAGATGTGCCGGGCGGAGTGCGGCTGGATTTCGTTGCTCGCGAAAATTTTTTTTTCAACCAGGTGCTGATCGACGGCCTGCAGCCGCCGCCGAGCGAGGCTTCCGCATCCGCGGCCACGCAACTGAACCTGGGTCAAACCTTCCAGCAAGATCTGGTGGATGAGGCCGCGGAGCGTTTGCGCGACACCCTCCACCAGGAAGGGCTATACACCGCGGTCGTTACGGCACAAACCGTGCCGCACGAAGAAACCCATGAAATGGACCTGATTTTTCATGTAAAGCCCGGGCCGCGCGCCAAAGTCGATGGCGTGAAACTTACCAATCAGACGGAATATTCCGACGCCGAAATACTGAAGCGATTCAAGATGAAGAATGGACGCGACATTACTTCTGCGCGATTGCAGAATGGCACGGACAAAATACGGAAATTCCTGGTGAAAAAGGGCGATCTGCTGGCGCGTGCGGTAGTGCGCAGAGGCGATTACGACCCGGCCAAGAACACCATTCCGCTTTACCTCGACGTGTCGCAGGGACCACGCGTGAAATTGCTGGTAACCGGAGCCAAATTTTCAAAGGGCGAATTGAAGAAATTGGTTCCCGTGTACCAGGAGGGTGCCGTGGATGCAGACCTTCTAGAGGAAGGTAAGCGTAATCTTCGCGAGCGACTGGAGCGCGAAGGATATTTCGATGCGACCGTCGATTACACCACGATCACCAAGGAGACGCCGGCCAACCCGAATGGCTGGAAGGGCACGGAAGAGCTGATTACCTATCACGTGGAGCGGGGAGACAAGCACAAGCTAGTGGACATCGATCTGTCTGGCAATCATTACTTCGGATCGGAATTGCTGCGCGGCCGCCTGCAGATTGCCAAAGGAGCGTTCGCGACTCCCGGTAGATTCAGCAGGCGGCTGGTGGAATCCGATGCGCAATCCATCCGTAATCTGTACCTTGCAAACGGATTTCTCGACGCTAAAGTCGAAGCGAACACCATCGACAATTACAAAGGCAAGACCGGCGATCTGGCCATACAGTTCAAGATTCAGGAAGGCAAGCAAACCCGGGTGACTTCGCTGAAGATCGAGGGCCTGCACGCGTTCAAGCAGGACGAAATACTTGGAGACCTAGCATCCACGCCGGGGCAGCCTTACTCGGATTTCAACGTGGCCACGGATCGCGATGTAATCCTGGCGCTGTATTTTAACGATGGTTTTCCGGAAGCGAGTTTTACCTCCACCGCGGAGCGCGTGCCTGCGCCGCCAACCGGCACGCCACGCTCAAATGGACAGCCCGGTGAAAAGAAAACGCAAGCCGCGGAAAAAGGGGCCAACGCGATTGAACAGGCTGAGCCGGTGCGGCTCACTTACCACATCGCCGAAGGTCCGCAGACCACGGTGCGCAAGATTCTTTACTCCGGCTACGCGCACACCCGGCTGGGAGTAATTCGGCGCGAGGTGGAGGTGAAACCGGACGCCCCGCTGCGGCAGGGGCAAGTCGTGGAATCGCAACGGCGGCTCTATAACTTGGGAATTTTCAATCGTGTCACCATCGAGCCGCAAAATCCCACAGGGACGGATCGCGATAAAGACATCGTGGTGCTGGTTGAAGAAGCAAAGCGTTACACGCTGGCCTACGGCGGCGGATTTGAGGTGCAACGCCTAGCGAGCACGTCGAACCCCGTTGGCGGCGAGGTGCAAGCGGCGCCACGAGGAATTCTGGAAATTTCAAAGTTGAACCTGACCGGGCGCGCCGATTCGCTCTCGCTCAAATTGCGGGGCAGTACGATCGAAGACCGCGCGCTGCTGACCTATTCCGATCCGAATACCTTTGGACATAGGAATTTAAGTTTTCAGGCCAACCTGTACACGGAAAAGACTCAGGACATCAACACCTTTACGGAAATGCGTTACGAAGGCTCGCTGCAGTTGACCGACCAGGTCACGCCACGCGCGACGCTGCTGTACCGTTATGTGTTTCGCAGAGTGGAAGTTTCCAATATCAACGAAACCATCAATCCACTGGCAATTCCCTTATTTCAGCAGCCCACGCTGGTTTCGCAATTCGGCGTCACCTGGGTGCTGGACCGCCGCGATAATCCTGCCGATGCGACGCGAGGCAGTTTCAACAGCGCCGATTTCGCTGTGGCCGACAGTTCCATCGGTTCGAGCGCCAGCTTCCTGCGATTTTACTACCAGAATTCGACGTATTATCCGATCAAGCGGCGTTTCAGCTTTGCGCGCTCCATCCGCATCGGCGGACTGATTCCTTACCGCGACACCGTTTCGCTGACTTTTCCTCCGCCCACGATGCCGCCGCTGCCAACCGTCATCCCTTTGCCGGAACGTTTTTTTGCCGGGGGAGGCACTTCGCTGCGCGGCTTCGCGCTGAATCAGGCCGGGCCGCGCGATGCCGTCACGGGCTTTCCTGTGGGCGGCCAGGCGCTGCTGGTATTGAACCAGGAATTTCGCTTCCCCATGCGCTTGCCATATTTTGGAACCGCGCTGGGCGGAGCAATTTTTTATGACGGCGGAAACGTTTACAGCCGGTTGAGCCGCATCAGCTTTCGCACCTCCACGCCGAAGCCGACGTTCGACGCCAGCGATCCTGCGGCCGCCACGTGCCTCACGAACTGCAGCAACGAATTAAACTATTTTGCGCATACCGTGGGCTTTGGTATCCGCTACGCCACGCCTGTCGGACCAATCCGCGTGGATCTGGGCTATCAAATCAATCGGCCCTACTTTGTGGTGCCGTGCACTACGCTTACCGGAGCGGTGCCTACCTGCCATAAGGCCGGGCGGCTGCCAGGCTTTCAGATTTTCTTCAATTTGGGATCCAGTTTCTGATGCCTGCGAGAACATTTCCGGCGCGATTCAAGTTTTTGTGCGCGCTGCTGGCGATTCTTGCGTCGCCGCTTTTTGCGCAACGAGTCATCGACCGCATCGCCGCGCGAATCGAAAATGACGTCATTCTACTGAGCGACGTGAAGCAATTGGGACGGTATCAGTTTCTGGTGGACGGAAAATCTGAAAGCGAGCAACAACTCCTCGATCGCCTGATCGATCAATGGGTGGTACAAAACGAAGCGGACGCGTCACGGTTTCCACGGCCTGCCGATGCCGAGATCAACCAAGGCTTGGAGCAGCTCAAAAAATCCTTTGCGTCGCCGCAGCAGTACGAAGAGCGAAAAAAACAAAGCGGTTTGACGGACCTGCAAGTGCGCGACAAGATGGCCACACAGTTGTACCTGACGAACTACCTCGATTCCAGGTTTCGCCCCTCGGTACAGGTGGACGCCAAGTCCATCGAAGATTTCTACAAGACCGCGGTGTTACCGCGAGCCAAGGCACGCGGCCAGGAGCCTCCCACACTGGAAGCTTCGCGTGAAATTATTCAGGAAGCGTTGGTTCAGCAGAGCATCAACGCCCAGGCGGACCAATGGTTAAAGGAAAGCCGGGCGCGCATTCACGTTGAGCGCATGCTGGACGAAGGAACCAAATGACGGAAGCCAGCCGCAAGCGAAAATTTCGCTGGCTGCGCCACCTGGCATGGTTGGTGGCCGTAAACATATTTTTGGTGGTGGCGGCGACGATTTTCTTTTTTGGCAGTGGGCTGGGAAATCCTTTGATTCGCCGCCTGGCGGTGCGCCGCCTGGAAGCGCTCACGGGCGGACGAGTGGAGTTGCGCACGCTTTCCATCAAGTGGTTGTCTTTGCGCGTCACGGTGAAAGGTCTGGTCATTCATGGCCTGGAACCGAAGGGAACGGAGCCGCTGTTTGTCGCGGAAACCGTGCTGGCTGGCTTGCGAATCGATTCCTTCTGGGGGCGTAAGGTATCGCTGGATGGCGTTTACATCAGCCAGCCACGTATACACCTAAGAATAGAAAAAAATGGCTCCACCAACGTGCCGAAACCCCACCGGAAGCCATCTTCCAGACCGCTCCTGCAAACCGTTCTGGACCTACATATCAAGCACCTGAAGCTCGAGGATGGTTGGGTTTTATACAACGATGTAAAGACTCCCTTAGCTCTGGAGGGAGACGATTTGAATCTGGCTGTCGACGCCAGCGGGCCGCTCGAGAATTTGATTTACGGCGGGAGTCTTGCATGGAAGAACATCACCTTCACCAGCAAGAAGTTCGTTCCCGTGCCGGTCAGTGTCGCGGCGAAATTCACTGTTTCACGGGATGGCTTCACGCTCGAGCAAGGCGTATTCAACGCGGCGCGCTCGCATCTGGACGCCCAGGCGACCATGACGGACTTCGCGAATCCGCGGTGGAGCCTGCGCTACCGCGGATGGCTTGAGTTGGTGGACCTGCGCGAAACGCTTCGACAGCCCCTCGTGCCGACGGGGCGCGCCGACGTGCGTGGCGAAGGAACTTTCGCCGGTGGCCAATTTCACGGGACCGCCACCTATTCAGGCAGAGACATTGCCCTACCGTACGACGACTTCCATGCTAGCGGCCTGACCAGCCGCGGAACAGTGCGCATCAATAATGTCGGGCTGGTGGTCCCCGATTTTGAGGCCGGTGCCTTGGGTGGCACAGTGAAAGGGCGCGTCACACTGCGATTCGCCGGATTGCAGTTTCAGGCCGAGACGCACGTGGAAAACATCAGCCTGGCCGCGCTGCTTCCGTCCATCGAGCATCACGGATTTCCCATCGACGAATTGCATTGGGATGCGCGGCTGGTGGCCGACACCCAGGAAGTGTGGACCGGTGCGTTCCAACATTTCGCCATCTCGGGAAAGATGCAGTGGACGCCCGAAACACAGACCGCCTCAGGACACGAAGCGGTTACCGCCGACTGGCAATTTATCTACAAGTACGACCCCAGCCTTTTCACTGTAGTGTCCGGAATGTTTCAGACTCCCACGACGAACGGCACCATTTCCGGCGTGCTGGCGCCGCGAAATTCCGGCATGGATCTTAAGTTTGAAACCACCACACTCGAAAAATATAAGGACTTCATCAATGCCCTGCGCGATGCGCCGCCGGGCTCCCCGGACGCCAATCAGCCCTTGTCGGGAAAAGTGAGCTGGGACGGAAAAATCAACGGACCCTCAGGCAAGCCGACCTTTTCCGGGCACGTGCGTGGGGAGAATGTACAGTACAGCTCCATCATTCTGGATTCGCTGGATGGCGACCTGGTCTATTCACCGATGGAACTGTCACTGACGCGAGGCCATTTGCGTCGAGGCGACACGGCCAGTTCGATGGAGTTATATCTGGAACTCACCGACTGGAGTTTTCTGGAAGACAATTCGTGGTCCGCCGACACCAGCCTGGAAAAAACACCGCTCGAAGGGTTACAGCAACTCGCCGGATGGTCCTATCCCGTGCGCGGAATCTTAACCGGCGAGTTTCACGGGCGCGGCACCAGAAATGACCCGACCGTTACCGGCCTCTTTGACCTGGCGAACGGAAATGTTTACGGGTCTTCGTTCGACAGCCTGCGCGGACAACTGAACGCCAGCATGCAGGAAGTTCGCATCGCCGATGCGGAACTGCGCTTTTTTCAAAAGGGCAAAGAGCAGGGCCGCGGGGCCGGCATTGTGACCGGTACGGCGGCATTCCGCTTCGCGGACAGGAGTATCTCTGCAGACTTGGTCGGCGCAGCGCTGCCGCTGGAGAGTTTCGAAAAGCTGCAATCAAAAATTCCCTTGGGCGGACAGGTGAGTTTTCGATTGAAGGTGGACGGGCCGGTCGAGGCGCCATCGGGCAACGGGACATTTCGCGTGACCGATTTGCGCGTAGGCCAGGAAGTAATCGGAAGTTTCGACGCAGGAGTCGTATCCGACGGCAAAGTAGCGCGGTTGACGCTTGGTTCGGCGATGAGCACCGGAGAAATCTCGGGCGGGTACACGATGGGACTGGCGAGCCCGTTCCCCGTCGAGGGAAAAGTCACCATCAAAGATATAAATCTGGATCCATTTCTGCTGGCTGCGCTTCACCTGAAGCAATTCAGTGGACATGGCTTGGCGGAAGGAGACGTTTCGTTGAAAGGCTCCTTGAAGGAGCCCAAGGGAATTGTGGTGGAAGCGGATTTCTCGCGACTGGTGCTGAACTACGCGAACGTGCGGCTGGAAAATACCGGGCCCGTGCGCTTTCGCTCTTCGCGCGAAAGCCTGAAGATTGAACCCGTCACGATGCACGGTACAGATACAAACATCAAGGTGGAAGGCTCCATTCAGTTCAACGGACGGCGCAGCGTGGCTTTGCGTGTGGATGGCGCCGTCGATCTACGATTGTTGAGCGCGTCCGTCCCGGATGTGGACGTTCATGGCTCGGCACAAATCAACGCGGGAGTGGAAGGTACGCTGGAGCGGCCGCGCATCACCGGGCGAGTGCACCTCGCCAACGCTTCGCTGCGCGCCGCCGATTTTCCTACCGGCCTTAGCGGGATCAAGGGCGACTTGGTTTTCGATACTACGCGGCTTTTTTTCAGCGGACTGACCGCCGAAGTCGGGGGCGGCACGCTGCAACTTTCTGGCAGCGTGAACTACGGCGAGGGGCCGTTGCGCTATGACTTGAGCACGAACTCCGATCGCGTGCGCATTCGCTATCCGGAAGGCATGAGTTGGTTGGTAGGCGGCGCTTTACGGCTCACGGGAACCACCAACTCCGGTGTGCTTTCCGGGAAAGTTACCGTGCAGCGCGTGACGCTGACGCAAGGGCTCGAGACCGCGAGCGTGCTGGTCTCTTCCAAGGAAGGCATTTCCGGTCCGTCTACAAGCTCGTCGTTCCTGCGCAATCTGCAATTCGATATTGAAGCAGCGTCCAGCCCAGATGCGCGCATGGAGTGGCCCGGCGCGGAGTTGGAAGCGGATGCGAGTTTGCGCGTGCGCGGAACCTGGGAGCATCCGATTATCCTGGGGCACATCCATCTGCTGTCGGGGAATTTGTATTTTGCCGGCAACCGTTACCGCGTGGCCCGCGGCGACATAAATTTCGCGAATCCCTTTCGCCTGGATCCGGTGTTAAACGTGGAAGCGTCCACGACCGTTCAGCAATATGAAATTACGCTGAATTTCAGCGGCCCAGCCAGCAAACTCTCACTGGCGTACCGCTCCGATCCCCCGCTGCCCGGGAATGACATTGTGACCTTGCTGGCGCTGGGGCAGCCCAGCGCGGAGGGAACCGCACGCAGTGGCGGTACTTCGCAAAACGCCACCTCCGGGGCCACGGCACTGCTCTCCGAGGCCGTCAACACAGAATTCGGAGGTCGGCTCGAGCGCCTGTTTGGAATTACGCGTTTGCGCGTGGATCCCGGTCTTACCACCGTGGCCTCCAGCGCTTCCGATCAAAACGCCGGAGCGCGCATTACCGTGGAACAACAGGTAACGCGCAACTTGGCCATCACTTACGTTTCCAATGTGGGGTCGACCCAGGAACAAGTCATCCAGGTGGAATACACCGTGAACCGCAGCATTTCGATCGTGGCCTTACGCGATCAGAACGGCACGTTTGGAATCGACCTCGTCATCAAGAAGCGATTCAAATAGCCGTAGTTTGGCCCCAACGGGGCGACGAAGATCAGGGCCGCTGAGAAACCTGCTTCATCTGGTCCTGGAGAGTAATTTCCCTTTGCGTTTTGCCGTCGCTGTTTAACACAACCGATTTTTCGCTGACGGATTCTTGTGCCTGCAAAGCCTGTAGCGACTCGCGCGTCGCGCTGGCGACTGCCGCTCCCTGCACCGCGGAAATCTCCCTGGCAATTTTGGGTGATTCGGCCGCGAATTTCTGCCCGAGCGGCGAAGAGAAGAAGTCCAGCAGGCCTCTGACTTCGTCCTCGGAGTAGTGCTTGTCATAAATATCGACGATTTGCTGCATGGCGTGCTGCTGGTTGAAGTTTTTCTGAAAAGTGGCTGAGGCGGTGGCGATAAGGGCCTGGCGCTCCGCTTCGCTTAGGGAATCCATGGATGCATTCGGCACGCTGGCGTGCAATTTCTCACGATACTGCGCGGCCGACTCGTTCGCCTCGGCCTGCAGTTGCTCTTTGGCGCCGACAAATTCCAGTAAGGAACGCAGGTCCCCTGCTTTGACCGGGTCGATGGATTTTGAGGTCGCGGAGATATCCGTCAGAGGAGTGGAGGCCTGCACAGGATTCTGCGATGCGCCCTGCGTGGCAATGATGAACGCCGCGACGTAAATTGCGATAAGTGCCAGAACCGCCTTCATGACTTCCTCCGTGGCTCAGCCTTCTTCCTTGCCACGAAAACAATTGTAGAAAATGCGCGCGATTTGACCATAGAACGCCAGGGCCAGTCGTGACGCGAGCTTTACCGCCGTTTCGTTCAGGGTTGTGCACTGGCCATAAGTCCCAGTGTCAAAGCATCGGGCAAGTAATTCAGGCCGTGGAAAAAGCGGAGAAGGACGAGAAAGAAACGATGGTTGCCGGAAGGGACTCTGTTACGATGCCGCCTCATGAATGAATCGCGGGCAAATCTGGAAACACCGAGCGAGATTGCGCAGGTCGAGGCGGTCCTCGATCGGGAAGCCGGGCTGCATCGGAGCCTGACATCGCGCCAGGTGGCCATGATTGGGCTGGGATGCACCATCGGCACAGGACTTTTCTTGGGAAGCGCCATCTCTGTGAAACTGGCTGGGCCGGCAGTCATTATCAGTTTTCTGCTGGGAGCGATCATCGCCGTCACCGTGATGTGGGCGCTGGCCGAAATGGCTGCCGAACATCCCGCCGCGGGATCTTTTGGACTGTACGCGGAGATGTACGTGCACCCATGGGCAGGATTCGCGATTCGCTATACCTACTGGTTGAGCTTGGTTTTTGTGATTGGCAGCGAAGTGGTGGCGGCTTCCATTTACTGCAAGTACTGGATGCCCTCGATGCCCGCGTGGGTTTGGATCGCGGGTTTTTCCATTGGGCTGGTTTATGTAAATACCATCAGCATCAAAAGTTTTGGCGCGTTTGAATTCTGGTTCGCGATGATCAAGGTCGTGACCATCGTGGCCTTCCTGATTTTGGGCGCGGCCCTTTTGTTCGGCCTGGGATTTCCGCGCATCGGCGGCGCGAACTACACGGCGCATGGCGGATTTTTTCCGCACGGCTGGCGCGGTGTGGGATTAGGCGTGACCATGGCGATATTCAGCTTCCTGGGGCTGGAGATTGTGGGCGCCACGGCCGGCGAAGCGGCCAATCCGCAAGTAGCGGTGCCGCGCGCGCTGCGCCGCACGCTCTCCGTCCTAGTGCTTTTTTATCTTGGCGGCCTGGCCATCGTGGTGGGAATTGTTCCGTGGAATCAGCTGGAGCTGAGTGAAAGCCCGTTTGTTCGCGTGTTCCGCTCGGTCGGAATTCCGGGAGCCGGCCATGTGATGAACTTCGTGGTGCTCACCGCGGCGCTTTCAAGCGCGATGTGCAATTTATATTTTACGGCGCGGCTGCTCTTTTCGCTGGCGCGCGGCGGATACGCGCCGGCGAGCCTGGGAAAATTGAACAAGCGTGGGATGCCGGTAGCCGCGGTGATGGCTTCGGGCATCGGGCTGGTGGTGGCCCTCCTGTTGTCCCGCTTCCTCGAATCGGCCGCCTTTGTGTTCATGATTGGCGTAGCGTTTTTCGGCGGACCGTTCATCTGGATCATGATCCTCGTCACGCACCTGGCTTTCCGCCGTGCCAACGACCGCGCCGGCAAAAAAGTGTTGCGTTTCGCGCCCGCGGGACCGTGGAGTTCGCTGTTCGGACTCGCCGCGTTGACTGCGGTGCTGATTTCCACATGGTGGGTTCCGGGATTCCGCGTCACCATGGTAGCCGGGCCGGTTTGGCTGATCCTGATTACCGTGTGCTATTCGATCTGGTCGCGGGTGGCCCGCGAAGGACAGAGCAAGTAGCAGTCCGCGTCTCGCATGTTCAGCGGAATCGCTGTACGACGGCGGACATATCGTTTGCCCGCAGCCGCTGAATCGCGGCATGATCGAGACCAAGCGGTAATGTACGCGATTTGGTTGCCTGGAAAACCTATGACTGACCTGCTCGAGTGGCGCGGCGAGTTTCCGATCCTGAATCATTCCACCTACATGATCAGCAATTCGCTGGGAGCCATGCCGCGCGCAGTTTACGACAGCGTGCGCGCCTATGCGGACTCGTGGGGCAGTCGCGGAATTCGCGCCTGGGAAGAAGGCTGGTGGGAAATGGCCGTGGGCGTGGGCGACAAAATCGCTCCGCTGATCGGTGCGGCGGCCGGAGAAATATCGCTGCATCAGAACGTTACGATTACCCAGGCGATTGTCAGTTCGTGCTTCGATTTCAAGGGCGCGCGAAACAAGATTGTGATGGTCGAGCAGGAATTCCCGTCGGTGCAGTATTTTTACCACGAGCAGCGCCGCCTGGGTGCACGCATCGAGATCGTGCCGAGCGCGGATCCCGTGCGCATTGATCTGGATAAGTTCCTCGCGGCCATCGATGAAACCACTTTGCTGGTGCCCATCTCGCAAGTGCTCTTTCGCAGTTCGTACATTGTGAACGCTAGCGCCATTATCGAACGCGCTCACCGTGTGGGCGCAAACGTCATCCTGGACGTTTTTCAAGCTACGGGAACCATACCGCTCGACGTCCGGGCCTCGGGTGTGGATTTCGCCGTGGGCGGTGTCTTGAAATGGCTGTGCGGCGGGCCCGGCGTCGCTTATCTATATGTACGTGAAGACTTGCGGGCGAAGCTGCGACCCGCGCTCACCGGATGGCTGGCGCACCGGCGGCCTTTTGGCTTTGAAACGGGAGCGCTCGACCGGCGCCAGGACTCCTTCGGATTTCTAAATGGCACGCCGCATATTCCCGCAATGTACTCGTGCCAACCAGGGCTGGACATCATCAATCAGGTGGGCGTGGCCGCGATCCGCGAAAAATCGGTGCGTCTCACATCGCAACTGCTGGAGGGAGCAAAGTCCCGAGGCTGGCGAGTCAATACGCCGGAAAATCCGGCCGAGCGCGCCGGAACGGTATCGGTGGATTGTCCGCACGCCGCCGAGGTCTGCCGGGAACTGGTGGCGCGGAATATTCTTGTCGACTACCGGCCCAAGGCCGGTGTGCGAATCTCTCCGCACTTTTATAATAGTGAAAGCGAGTGCGATTTTACTTTGGCCCAGATGGAAGAGATTGTAGAAACGATGGAAAGACAAACTCATGGCGCAGCGGTCCCGGGGAGCGGGACGGAATGAGTCCATCCAATTTCGACCTTTCCATCGTAATTCCCTCCTACAACGAAGAACTGCGCTTGCCGGGCACGCTCGAACGGCTGGCAGAATATCTGCCCACACTGGGCCTGCGAACCGAAGTGCTGGTCGTCGACGACGGTTCGAACGATCGCACTGCGGCGGTGGCGGAATCATTTCGCGGAAAAATTTCCACGCTCCGCGTGCTTTCGAATGGCACAAATCGCGGAAAGGGTTACAGCGTGCGCCACGGAAGCCTGGAAGCTGAAGGCGAGATGCTGCTTTTTACCGATGCCGACCTGTCCGCTCCCATCGAGGAATCGGGCAAACTCCTCAAAGCTCTCAACGAAGGTTACGACGTGGCCATTGGTTCGCGCGCCATGGACCGCAGCCTGATCAGCACCCACGAATCGGTTTTCCGCGAGTTTGCGGGAATTATTTTCAACAAGATTGTGCGCATTATTTTGCGGCTGCCTTTCGTGGACACCCAATGCGGGTTCAAGGCCTTCCGGCGTGAGCGCTGCCGGATTATTTTTGAACAGCAACGCATCGAGGGATTCGGGTTCGATCCGGAATTACTTTACCTGGCGCGGCATCACGGGCTGCGGGCCATCGAAATTCCGGTGCGCTGGGGGCATTCACCGGCCACTAAAGTGAGCATGCTGCGCGACAGCCTGAAAATGTTTGCGGATATTTTTGTGATTCGCTGGAATGCCTTGAGCGGGCGATACGCGCGGGAGGGCGCAAGCGCCGCGGTTTCCTAGGGCAACCCAATTAACTTTGTCTCACAAAGTACTTGACAGCTCACATCCCCCTCTGCTAGTTTACCGCCCATGCCGAAGATCAGTTCTGTGCCGGCTCCCCGCCACGGCCCCATTCCCATCGACGCCCGCGCCGCCGACCATCTCCGTTATATCCGCGAAACCATGGAGTCCGCCGCGGAATTTACCGCCGTGCCCGGATGGGGCGGCGTGGCCATGGGCATCACCGCCTTGGCCGCTGCGGCCGCAGCTTCGCAGCAGAGTACGCCCCGCGCCTGGTTTGGCGTGTGGCTCGTCGAAGCCTTCATCGCCGTGGCCATTGCCGCGCCGGCGGCGGCCACCAAAGCGCATCGCGCCAACTCCAAATTATTTTCGGGTCCCGGGCGCAAGTTTCTTTTCAGTTTCGCGCCGCCCATCATGGCCGGCGGCTTGCTGACCTTCGCCTTTTACAGTGCGGGCGCGATTGCCGTGTTACCCGGCGTGTGGCTCCTGCTGTACGGCGCGGCGGTGGTGACCGGCGGAGCATTTTCTGTGCGCGTCGTTCCGGTCATGGGTTTGTGCCTGATGGCGCTGGGCGGATGTGCGTTGTTTGCGCCGGCAGCATGGGGAAATTACTTCATGGCAGCGGGATTTGGCCTGGTGCAAATCGCATTTGGCATCTGGATCGCACGGCGCTACGGAGGGTAATGAAATGGCCAAGTCTTCTGCAGTTCAGCAGGATCGCGTGCCGCGTTCGAAACAACGTGAGGAATCGCTGGCAGCCGTGCGGGAGCACACTCGCGAGGCGGTTTCGCCGGATCTCGATCGGTTGATTCATGAACGCATACGCCTCGGCATCGTGAGCGCGCTCGCAGTGAACCGCTCGCTGACCTTCAACGAGTTGAAAGCGCTTTTGAAGACCACCGACGGAAATTTGAGCGTGCACGCGCGAAAGCTGGAAGAGGCCAATTATATCGTGTGCTCCAAGTCCTTTGATGGACGTTTGCCCAAGACCGAATACCGGCTGGCGGGTGCGGGACGCAAAGCGCTGGAGCGGTATCTGAATCACATGGAAGCGTTGATCCGGGCCACGCGCGAGAGGTGAACGCGGGGGAGGCGGCCGGTATTATTTTTTTGATGCATGTACTTTGTAATACAGAGTAGTTTGTAAGATTCCACTCAAAAGCAGGTTTGCCATGCCCTCCCTGACCTCCATTCAATCCGCCGCCAACACCCGGCCGCCCGCCCCGCGAATCCACGTCGCCATCATTTCCGACGGCAACGGCCGATGGGCCACCTCCAGGGGGCTGCCGCGTTCTGCCGGACATCGCGCCGGGGCGGAAACGGCGCGAGAAATTATCTCCGCCGCACCCTGCCTGGGGATCCACACCCTGACGTTATTCGCGTTGTCTTCCGCGAACTGGCAGCGGCCCGCGCCGGAAGTTACCGCGATCCTCCGCGTCCTGCATGAATACCTCCTGGCCGAAACTTCCCGCTGCATGGAAGAGGGCGTGCGCCTGAATGTGATCGGCCGGCGCGACCGTCTGTCGGCGAATCTGCGCCAGGTGATTCTGGATGCCGAGGCCGCCACCATGGGAGGCACGCGGTTACACCTCCGCTTGGCGATTGATTATTCCGCGCGCGAAGCCATCTTCCTCGCGGCTTGCCGCTTTTACAAAGCCACGGAGCTGTCCACCGAGTCTTTTGCGAAGGTATTGGAAGAGTTTCATCGTGGCGGGTCCAGGGATGTGGACCTGGTGATTCGAACGGGCGGTGAGCAGCGCCTTTCGGACTTTCTGTTGTGGGAATGCGCGTTCGCAGAATTTGTTTTCTTGCAGAAACGCTGGCCGGACTTTACCGCGGCCGATCTGCAAATGGCGGTGCACGAATTTGGCAAACGCGAACGCACCCGAGGGAGGCTGCCGTCGGCCATCGCTGGCTGAATGCAAAGCCTCATAAGCACAAATGAGCGTTGGAAGAATGGGAGTTAGCGTGGTGTTTCGGCGGCGCGGTTCTCGCGGTACATGGCAAAAGCTTTACGCAGGATGCGCAGAGCGGTTTCTGATAGATGAAAACGCGTTAAATCGTCCTCGCAAGCAAATTCCAAATCCGTAACGTCACTGGCGGCGGCGTGATCTCCGCCGATGCGCTCGCAAAGATAATCGGCGATCACATAATGGTACCGTGGCTTGGCAGGCCCGTCGTCGCTGCGTGGTTCGTCGTTGGCGTAGACGATGCGATCGAAGACCTCGATGAGCTCGCCGACACGCACCTGCAGCCCGGTTTCTTCCAACAGTTCCCTGGCAACGCCCTCTTCCAGGGATTCACCCAATTCCAGCATCCCTCCCGGTATCGACCATTCCCCGCGAAGCGGTTCACTGGCACGGCGGATGAGCAGCGCGCGGCCGTCTACAATGACAACGCCGCCTACGCCAACGAGTGGGCGCTCCGGGTATTCGCGGGAAGAAGCCATGGTTTAAGGCGCGGCGC
Organism: Candidatus Acidiferrum sp.; assembly: GCA_036496505.1. Lineage (GTDB taxonomy): Bacteria > Acidobacteriota > Terriglobia > Acidiferrales > UBA7541 > Acidiferrum. The sequence continues at coordinate 15,247 of DASXLA010000106.1, forward strand.
TGGCACCCTTTATGCCAGCCATTCTTTTCGCACACCGCTATACCTGCACAGGTTGACTTCGTGCGGCGGAGTATATAATACGCTTGACGGCAGCCCAGCGGGCTTCGCGACGCTGCCGAATCGAAGTGGAGGATGGAGCCGTGATTCGCTGCCCTGAGTGTGCCACCGAAATTGACGTCGACGAAGATGAAGTGGAAGAAGGCGAGATTCTCAGTTGTCCGGAATGCGAATCGGAGCTGGAGGTCTCACAAACACACCCGGTTCACCTCAACATCATCTCCGACGACGAAGAGGAAGATGATGACGAAGACGATGAAGAAGAAGTGGGAGTTGCCGAAAATGGCGACCTGTTGGACGAAGAAGAAGAAGAGGAAGAGCTAGACGAGGAGTGATGGGTAGCCTGGCTGCAGGGAAGCGGGAGAGATTCGGCCGCCATCCCGGAAAACGGCATCTAAGCAATCGAGGGAACGCTCTGGTGCAGAGCATGCGATGGATCATGGTTCTCACGATTGCAATGATTGTTTCGACCACACCGGTATTCGCCGGCCAGGAGCCGGCGCCGCCCGCAGAGCCCAAGGCCCCGGCCACGGAAAGTTCTTCAACGCACAAAAGCAAAAAGAGCCATGCGAATGATTTGTTGATTCGCGGCACGGTATTCGACCAACGCGGACTGTCCGTGCCCGGCGTAAAGCTGCGTATCCATCGAGCCGAAGAAAAGAAAAATCGCTGGGAAACGTACTCCAACTCTCGTGGTGAATTCGCGGTGCGCGTACCGCAGGGTGCGGACTATGAGATCGTCGCTGAGGACAAAGGATTCGCGAAACAATCCCACGGGATCAAAGGAAAAAGCGGAATTTCCGAAGACAGTGTGATTTTTCATCTGGAGCCGGTAAAGGGAGGCAAGCCATGAAATACGTGCGACAGATCGGCGTCTTAGTCGCCGTCCTGCTCTTCTGTATCGCTGCCGTGTCCGCGCAGGATGCCAAGCACGAGTCGCAATTGCGCAGCGTGCATGGCATTGTGAGCGACAAAGCCGACACCCCCATACCCTCGGGAGTCGTCTTTCTCAAGAACACCCGTACCAACGCCGTGCGCAGCTACATCTCGGACGAGGCCGGCAATTATAAATTCAGCGGGCTGGATCCTAACGCGGACTATGAACTGCACGCCGAAAAAGACGGCGCCAAATCACCGACACGCACCATTTCGAGCTTTGAAAGTCGCAAGGAAATCGTGGTGAACCTGAAAATCGATGCCAAGAAGGGTTGAGCACGGGACCAGAAAGCAATCTGAGCATTTGCTCTTAGAAATTTCGCCATAAAAAAGGAAACGCGCCGGAGATTTGGCGCGTTTTTTCATTTCAATTTGGCTGTCAACGCTATTGCTGCGGCTGAGATTGCGGTTGCGCTGGCGCCTGAGATCCGATCTGCGTGCCGATGACTTCGCCGCTCACAATAATTTCCACGCGGCGATTTTTTTGACGGCCTGCCGCCGTGGAATTGTCCGCGATCGGCGAACTCTCGCCTAGCCCCGCCGCTGTTATGGAATTCATGTCCAGGCCCTGCTGCACCAGATAATCACGAACGCTTTCGGCCCGCTGCTCCGACAGCTTCTGGTTGAAAGCCTCGCTGCCGGTGGAATCGGTATGTCCTTCCACTTGTAGTTTGAGTTCCGGATAGGCCAGCACGATCCCGGAGAGCTTAGCCAGAGCCTCCCGCGCGGGATTGCGCAACGTATATTTTCCGGTGTCAAAGAGCACGTCGCCGAGATTCACGACCAGGCCGCGCACCGTGTCGCGGGTTTCCAGGATGCGATTGAATTGCTGCAGCAGCTTGGCGCGTAGCTCCTGTTTGTCCCGCTCAGACTGTGCGGCGAGCTGCTGCGCGTGCAGGGCCTGCGTCTGTGCGTCCTGTGCTTGCTGCGCCGATAAAACTGCTTGTTGAGCCGCCTGTGCCGCCTGGTCACGAGCTTGTTGCTCCTGAAGCATGGCGGCCTGACGCTGTGCATCGGCTTCGGCGCGGGCTTTGGCCGCTTCGGCTGCGGCCACTTCCGCTTGCATTCTTTGACGGTCCGCGTCGGCGCGCCGCCGCGCTTCTTCTTCCTGAGCTTCCCTGGCGCGCCTCGCGGCCGCATTGGCCGCGCGTTGCTGCTCGGCGATACGCTCATCTTCCTGGCGCCTGACGGCAATGTTTCGCGCATCTTCCGCGGCTTGCACGGCGTCTCTGGCGGCGGTGATGACCGTCTTGTGCTGCTTGCGTAATTGATCGTCTTCGGCGCGATTCAGCGCGTCTCGCGCTTTGCTCCACGATTCCGGAGCGTACTCCGCCGCGCCCTGGGCCTTGGCGATACGCACGGCGTTGCGCGCCTCGTACAACGAAAGCGGCACTTTCGAATCGCTTAGGTAGCGCTCGAGATGCATATTGTCGTAGGTGCCCCGCTGCAAGAGTTCAAATTTGGCGTCCACCGTGCTGAAGGTGCCCTTCGTGTCGCCCCGCACCACGTTTTCCATCACCACCACTTCGCTCGGAAAACTCACCGCGAAGTATGGCTCGGCGGTCACAATCATGGCGAAGGTCTGGAGGCTGGTGGTGACTTGCAGACGGCTCTTCCCGCCATCCACAATCAATTCGCCCAGATTATTGGGATTTCCTTCCGGAGAAATGGCCCACAGAACATAGGTCAGGTATGCGGATCCGAACGTAGTTGCCGGTTCCAGGTGGTCGAACTCCGCCTTGATGGAGATTCTCCCGTTTTTCGCTTCGATATCTGCCCGTCCGTCGGCTCGGGGCATCAGCGCGGTGCCCTGAAAATTAATTTTAGTAGAAGTACGATCGCGATAATTGACCGCCTGCGTCGTTCGCGCGACGTGAATATTGATAAGCGACGTGGATTGCGGATTCTGCGAGGAGCGTGAAGATTGCGGCAAAGCGTGGGCGGCCTGCGACAAGAGCAGACCAAGAATCAGGGTGAAAGACGGCTTGATCATATCTCCTCGGTTCCCGGCGTTGGAACACATCGGAGAGAACACAACCGGGGCTGATAATTTTATCCGCCTGGTTGAGCGTGCCTATCCGGAGAACCCCGTAACCAGCAACATGAAATGTCCGATGCCATTCCGATTTTTTCAGCGCATCCACACTTGGATTGTTCGGAGAGGATCTTTGCGAAGTAACGCGGCAATCGATGCACGCGAAAAGACCGCAAAAATTTTGTAGCGATTGGTGCCGGCGGGGGGAATCGAACCCACGGCCCACGTTGAATCCACGTAAGTTATTGATTCTAGGAACAGCCAGAAACCTCAGAACCGCCAAAAACGTGTTTCGCGGCTACGCGGCGGTTACGCGGAATTGTGACGAGGTGACCAAATCTGCGGTACAGCGAAATCATCCAAGTAGGAACGCTGACTAGGGTGCGGAGGGAACCCCGTTTGCTGGGAAATCCGGCTGCCCAG
>DASXLA010000107.1:0-1723 GCA_036496505.1 Candidatus Acidiferrum sp.
CGCAAACAAATACGCCGAAAACGTAGCGGGGGCATTCTACGTCGATGATCAATGCATCGACTGCGATTTGTGTCGCGAAACGGCACCGGCCAGTTTCAAACGCAACGACGACGGGGGTCATACCTACGTTTACAAGCAACCAGAGACCCCTGAGGAGGAAGCGCTCTGCAAAGAAGCGATGGAAGGTTGCCCCGTCGAAGCGATTGGCAATGGCGGCGCAATCATACTCGCGCCTCTTCGCGCGTAGCGTTTGAAAAATGGCGGCCGGAAAAGGGAAGGCCGCGCCCAGAAAGCGGCCCTTCGGTATCGGACGCGGGCAGCGTGATCGAGACGCGCGAACAAACGGGCGGTAAGTTATTTCCGCCGGAATCCCCCCGCGAGCGGGACTTCCTAAAAAACAGAACTCCGTGCCGAGTCTCAAAATTATTCATTCAGCAAACACTCGACAAGCATTTCTGTTCTAAGAATAGGAGCCGTCTGTCCTTTCGTCGGTGTGCAGACCCGGACTTTTTGAGCCGCGCTCTTGTTCTTTGCCGCTGGCAGTGCGGTCGTTGAATTTTTTTCGCAGAACACCACCCGCCACACGACAGAGCTTCAACAAGCTTTCATGCAGTACTAATCCGTTCTTTAACCCTAACGAACTATCGAACATGAAATCAAAAAACCGGTCAATGACGCTTGACAAACATACGACGACCTCCATACACGTTTACGAGATTCGGCCACGGACCGATAAACGTGGTGTTGATCTAACCGGTGATGTGCTTCTCTTAGGTCCGCTGTGGTATGCCGGGCCAAACGCAATCAATAATGCAATCAAGTACGCAAAGTTCTTCATCGGGCTCCAATGACCATTTGTGATGACAAATTCGCGTCCATCTGACTGGCCGGCCCTTTCGGCGATGCTGGAACAGAATGCCTCGAACTTCGGCGCGCGCGCCGCGCTGCTCAGTGATGGGGATGAGCCCCTCTCGCACCAGCAGTTGTGGAATCAGGTGGCGGTGACGGTGACGGCGCTCAATTCCCTGGGAGTGGGGCGCGGTGACCGCGTGGCGATTGTGTTGCCGCAGGGACAGGACCTAGCCGTGACCTTTCTCGCGGTTGCGGCGGGCGCGACGGCAGCGCCGCTCAATCCGGCTTATGTCGAAAAAGAGTTTCTGTTTTACCTGGAGGACTTGCAGGCGCGGGCGCTGATTGTTCCGCGGGACAGTGACTTGCCGGCGCGGGCGGTGGCGGATTCGCTTGGGGTGCCGGTGATCGAGTTGATTCCGGGAGAAAACGGCGTGGGGCGGTTCCATTTGTCCTGCGTTTCCCGCTCGCTCGCGGCCTCTGCGGGATTCGCGGAAGCAGACGATGTCGCGCTGGTGCTCCACACCTCGGGGACGACCTCCCGTCCGAAGATGGTGCCGCTCACGCACGCCAATTTGCTCGCCTCCGCCCGTCACATCGGCGCGACGCTCCAACTCCAACCGACCGACCGATGCCTCAATGTGATGCCGTTGTTTCACATTCACGGGCTCGTCGCGTGTGTGCTGGCATCGCTGGGTGCGGGCGGCAGCACGGTTTGCACGCGGGCGTTTGGCGCGGAGAGATTTCCCGGCTGGCTGGAACAGTGGAAGCCGAGCTGGTATTCGGCTGTGCCCACGATGCATCAAGCCATCCTCGCCCAAGGGCAGGCTCCGCCGATCCAGCCGGTCCGGAGTTCCCTGCGGTTTATTCGCTC